>NZ_FMUC01000002.1:403199-764638 GCF_900100935.1 Pseudomonas sp. NFACC25 | reverse complement strand
GTAACTTGTGATGCTGATAATCTTGTTGACTATCAGTCTGACTCCACAAGCACCCACACGAATTGCTTGATTCAGTTGTTAAAGAGCGGTTGGTTAAGAGCTTTCGTCTCAACCGAGGCGCGCATTCTACAGCAGCCTCATTTGCTGTCAAGTGATTATTTTCAGAAGCTTTCGAAGATTTCTTCAACAACTTCAACCACTTGCGCTTGCGATCTCTCGTCAGCGGGAGGCGAATTCTACAGCGTTACACGCTGCTGTCAACACCTCTTTTTCTCTGCTTTCGACCGAGAAGATCGAATCGTTAATAGCGTCAAACAACACGACTCTACCAACTACTTCCGGGCTTCGATGAACTGAAGCAATCCGCCGCCTTATTCTGCATAACTCTTTGTTTACCAAGGAGTTTTACGTTTCGACTGCGCCGGAAGTGGGGCGAATTATAGACTTCTAGAATCTGCCGTCAACACTTAATTTGGTTTTCCTATCAATCTACCGAAGTTGATTAAAAAACCACCAAAAACGCCCTCTATATAGAAGAGCGCTCCTAGATAACTCCCGCTTCTTTTAAAGCCTTCACATTCGCCGAGCCCAGCCCCAATACATCCTGCAGCACCTGAGCCGTATGCTGCCCCAACAAAGGAGGCGCAGTACGGTACTCCACAGGCGTCTTGGATAACCGAATCGGACTGGCCACCAGCGGCACCATCCCCGCCAACGCATGCGGCAGCTGTATCGCCAGCCCTCGTGCCTTTACCTGAGGATCGGCAAACACCTGGGCCAGGTCATTGATCGGCCCACAAGGCACACCAACCCGCTCCAGTTGTGACACCCACTCAGCCGTAGTCTTGAAGACCGTAACCTGGCGAATCAATGGAATCAGCTCAGCGCGGTTGGCTACCCGCACCTTATTAGTAGAGAACCGCGGATCATCCGCCCACTGCGGCTGCCCAGCCACTTCGGCGAACTTACGAAATTGCCCGTCATTACCCACGGTCAGTATGAAATCGCCATCGGCCGTAGGAAAATCCTGATAAGGCACGATATTCGGATGAGCATTACCCAGTCGTTTTGGCGCCGCTCCCGTGGCCAGGTAGTTCATCGCCTGGTTAGCCAGACAAGCCACCTGCACATCAAGCAACGCCATATCGATATGCTGCCCACCCCCGTCATGATCCCGATGCGCCAGCGCAGCAAGGATCGCCACCGTCGAGTAGAGCCCAGTGAGAATGTCAGTCAACGCCACCCCCACCTTCACCGGCCCGGCCCCCTCATCGCCTTCCGGCCGACCAGTAAGACTCATCAGCCCACCCAACCCCTGGATCATGAAGTCATACCCCGCGCGAGCGGCATACGGCCCCGTCTGACCGAAGCCAGTGATCGAGCAGTAGATCAACTCGGGATTCACCTTCTTGAGCGACTCGTAGTCCAGCCCATACGCCGCCAGGCCACCCACCTTGAAGTTCTCGATCAAGATGTCGGACTTGGCCGCCAGATCTCGCACCAGCCGTTGTCCCTCCGGCCGCGTGAAGTCGATCGTCACCGACTCTTTGTTGCGATTAGCCGACAAGTAGTACGCCGCCTCACTCGTGTTCTCGCCATCAACATCCTTAAGGAAGGGCGGCCCCCAGGCGCGCGTATCGTCACCGCTACCAGGTCGCTCGACCTTGATCACCTCAGCCCCAAGGTCCGCAAGGATCTGCCCGGACCAGGGGCCTGCCAACACTCGCGATAAATCCAATACCCGCAGATGCGAAAGCGCGCCCATGCCGTTCCCCTATTAATAGAACGCCTGAAGACCGGTTTGCGCGCGCCCCAGAATCAGGGCATGCACGTCATGGGTGCCCTCATAGGTGTTAACCACCTCCAGGTTCACCAGATGACGCGCCACCCCGAACTCATCGGAGATGCCGTTGCCCCCCAACATGTCCCGCGCCATACGTGCGATGTCCAAGGACTTGCCGCATGAGTTGCGCTTCATGATCGATGTGATTTCAACCGCAGCCGTTCCCTCTTCCTTCATACGCCCCAGGCGCAGGCAGCCTTGCAGCGCCAGGGTGATTTCGGTCTGCATATCGGCCAGCTTCTTCTGGATCAATTGAGTTGCTGCCAATGGACGGCCGAACTGATGGCGATCCAGGGTGTACTGGCGTGCGGTGTGCCAACAGAACTCGGCAGCACCCAAAGCCCCCCAGGAGATGCCATAACGCGCCGAGTTAAGGCAGGTGAAAGGGCCCTTCAAGCCGCGCACATCCGGGAAAATGTTCTCTTCCGGCACAAACACGTTATCCATCACGATCTCACCGGTGATGGAGGCGCGCAGGCCGACCTTGCCGTGAATCGCCGGCGCACTCAGGCCTTTCCAGCCTTTCTCCAGGACAAACCCACGAATATCCCCAGCATCGTCCTTGGCCCACACCACAAACACGTCCGCAATCGGGCTATTGGTGATCCACATTTTTGCGCCCGTCAGGCTGTAGCCGCCATCCACTTTGCGTGCACGAGTAACCATCGCGCCGGGATCGGAACCGTGGTCAGGCTCGGTCAAACCAAAGCAGCCAATCCATTCGCCCGAGGCCAATTTCGGCAAGTACTTCTGCTTTTGCGCTTCGGTGCCGAACTCATTGATAGGCACCATCACCAGTGACGACTGCACACTCATCATCGAGCGATAACCGGAGTCGACGCGCTCAACCTCACGCGCAATCAGGCCGTAGCTGACGTAGTTCAAACCACTGCCCCCGTACTGCTCAGGAATCATTGCCCCCAGCAAACCGGTCTCACCCATTTCACGGAAAATCGCCGGGTCGGTCTTTTCATGGCGAAAAGCTTCAAGCACACGCGGCGCCAGCTTGTCCTGGGCGAATTGCTCAGCACTGTCGCGCACCATGCGCTCCTCTTCGGTGAGCTGTTGATCCAGCAGCAGTGGATCGATCCAGTTGAAGCTTGCCTTGCCAGCCATGAATGAGTCCTCGCAAAGAAAATCAGAAGTCGTGCATGGAGCCTAGGCCGGGCAGGCAGGGAGAGCAAACGAGGTTTTTGCATAGGCTTGTGCTAATTTCTCACTCCGTAACGCCTATAAGCGACTCAGCTGCACTTTTTGTGTGAGGACAAGGTATATGCGCAGGAAAATTCCCAGCACCACCGCCCTTGTCAGTTTTGAAGCGGCAGCCCGCCACGAGAGCTTTACCAAGGCGGCGCATGAGCTTTCCATCACCCAAGGCGCCATTTGCCGACAGATCGCCAGCCTGGAGGAGTTTTTAAGTGTCGAGCTGTTTCGGCGCTCACGGCGCGGGGTAAAGCTGACGGAGGCGGGACTTTCATACAGCCGTCGCGTGGCCACCCAGCTGGACGCCGTGGAGCGCGATACCCTGTCCGTCATGGGGCAGCAAGGCGCAAACACCATTGAACTGGCCGTAGTACCCACGTTTGGTACGCAATGGTTGATCCCTCGCCTCAAGGACTTTCAACGACAGCATCCAGAGGTGACGGTAAACCTGACTAACCGCACGCGTCCTTTTCTGTTTGCCGACACAGAGTTCGACGCAGCAATCTACTTCGGCGACGCCGATTGGTCCGGCACCGAATCCCACAGGCTCATGGGAGAAAATCCTGTCCCCGTGTGCAGCCCGCGACTATTGGGCGAACTTGAGCGATTCACCCCCCAGGAGATTGCAGAACTGCCATTGCTGCAGCAGACCACCCGCCCTTACGCCTGGCGCCAATGGTTCAACGCCCAGCAACTGAACGTGCCCCGCGACATGACAGGCCCACGTTACGAGCTATTCTCGATGCTGTCTCAAGCCGCCATGCACGACATGGGTATTGCACTGATCCCTCCATTCCTTATCCAGCGAGAACTGGACGAGCATCGACTGGTGATCGCAAGCCCGCAGGCGCTGACCAGTTCGAAGGCTTATTACCTGATGATTCCTGACAGAAAAGTCGAATCCGCTTCACTGCACGCGTTCAGAGACTGGTTGATCGACCAATCGCAGCAGTACAGCCCCAGCATTTAAAGGACAAGCCTCACATGCTGACTTTGTAGTCAGCTAAATCTAAAGCCTACAGATATACGTATATGTCGCATTTAAGCAGACTGTACCTGTCAGTCTGAAACAAGGCCTAAAGCCATGATTTTCGTGGCTTGTAGCGACTCCTATCAGCCAATGCCCGACTATTCACATCAACGATGGAAAAAAATACACGAATCAGCTGCAGCCCTTTAAACACCTGTATTTAAAGAGGTTATTTCAACGTGTTGCGACAATCAGTCACAGGGTGACTTGTAGTTAATTTTTCGTCACCCGTCATAATCCCTTGAAGGCCGTAAAGTTCGCCTGCAAAATGCCGCGCCCCGCTGTCATTTCAGCGGGATCGTGCTGATCGGCCGCCCCAGCTGCGCCACTCGCGGTGCACTGGCCTTTTTACAAAAAGATCAAAAGCAAAAAGATCATGCAGGAGATTTGACGTGCACATTGGTGTTCCTCTCGAAACCCAGACCGGTGAAACGCGGGTGGCTGCCACCCCGGAAACCATCAAGAAGCTGATCGGCCAGGGCCATAAGGTCACTGTTCAAAGCGGCGCAGGCCTCAAGGCCAGCATCGTCGACAGTGCCTATGAAGCGGCAGGCGCGACCATTGGCAGTGCCGGCGATGCGTTTGGCGCCGAGCTGATTCTCAAGGTGGTCGCCCCCAGCGACAGCGAACTGGCGCTGATCAAAAGCGGCACTGTGTTGGTGGGCATGCTCAATCCGTTCAGCAACGAAACCATTGCCAAGCTGGCCGAGCAGGGCATCACTGCCTTTGCGCTGGAAGCTGCGCCACGTACCTCGCGGGCCCAGAGCCTCGACGTGCTGTCTTCCCAGGCCAACATCGCCGGCTATAAAGCCGTGTTGCTGGCCGCCCATCATTACCCGCGCTTCATGCCGATGCTGATGACCGCCGCCGGTACGGTCAAAGCCGCGCGCGTGCTGATCCTCGGCGCCGGTGTTGCAGGCCTTCAAGCCATCGCCACGGCGAAACGCCTGGGCGCGGTGATCGAAGCATCCGACGTGCGCCCTGCGGTAAAAGAGCAGATCGAATCCCTTGGCGCCAAGTTCGTCGACGTGCCCTACGAAACCGACGAAGAACGTGAATGCGCCGTTGGCGTCGGCGGCTACGCGCGCCCGATGCCCAGCAGCTGGATGCAACGCCAGGCGCTGGCCGTGCACGAACGCGCCAAGCAGGCCGACATTGTCATCACCACCGCCCTGATCCCCGGCCGCAAGGCGCCGACGCTGCTCAGCGCCGACACCGTCGCGCAGATGAAGCCCGGCTCGGTGGTCATTGACCTCGCTGCCGCCCAGGGCGGTAACTGCCCGCTGACCGTCGCCGACCAGGTGGTGGTGGAGAACGGCGTAATCATCTGCGGCCCGACCAACCTCGCCGGCGCCGTCGCCGCCGATGCGTCGGCCTTGTATGCGCGCAACCTGCTGGACTTCCTGAAGCTGGTCTTCAGCAAGGAAGGGCAGTTTGAAATCAACCTCGAAGACGACATCGTCGCCGCGTGCCTCATGTGCCGCGACGGCCAAGTCATCCGCAAAAACGCCTAAGCAGGGATTCAGACGATGGAAGAGCTTATCTCCCCCGGTATCTACAACCTGATCATCTTTGTGCTGGCGATTTATGTCGGTTACCACGTGGTCTGGAACGTAACGCCCGCACTGCACACACCGTTGATGGCAGTGACCAACGCCATTTCAGCGATTGTGATTGTCGGCGCCATGCTCGCTGCAGCGCTGACCGTTACGCCACTGGGCAAGACCATGGGCACCCTGGCTGTGGCCCTCGCAGCCGTGAACGTGTTCGGCGGTTTCCTGGTAACTCGCAGGATGCTGGAGATGTTCAAGAAGAAAGCCCCGAAAGTAAAAGAAGAGGCGCCGAAGTAATGAGCATGAATCTGGTGACGACGCTGTACCTGATCGCGTCGATCTGCTTTATCCAGGCCCTCAAAGGCCTGTCGCATCCCACTACGTCACGACGCGGCAACCTGTTCGGCATGCTCGGCATGGCGCTGGCGGTACTCACGACCGTGGGCCTCATCTATAAGCTCGGCGCTGAGCTGGCCACCGCCGGTATCGGCTACGTGATCGTCGGCCTGCTGGTCGGCGGCACCGCCGGCTCGATCATGGCAAAGCGCGTAGAAATGACCAAGATGCCCGAACTGGTCGCCTTCATGCACAGCATGATCGGCCTGGCCGCGGTGTTTATCGCGATTGCCGCCGTGGTCGAGCCACAGTCCCTGGGCATCGTCAAACACCTGGGCGATGCAATCCCGGCGGGCAACCGCCTGGAGCTGTTCCTCGGCGCGGCCATCGGCGCAATTACCTTCTCCGGTTCGGTGATCGCGTTCGGCAAGCTCTCGGGCAAGTACAAGTTCCGCCTGTTCCAAGGCGCACCGGTACAGTTTGGCGGCCAGCACAAGATCAACCTGGTACTCGGCCTCGCAACCCTGGGCCTGGGCCTGGCGTTCATGTTCACCGGCAACCTCACCGCCTTTGCGCTGATGCTGGCATTGGCGTTCGTGCTCGGCGTGCTGATCATCATCCCGATTGGCGGCGCCGATATGCCGGTTGTTGTGTCGATGCTCAACAGCTACTCCGGCTGGGCAGCGGCGGGTATCGGCTTCTCGTTGAACAACTCGATGCTGATCATTGCCGGTTCGCTGGTGGGTTCAAGCGGTGCGATCCTGTCGTACATCATGTGCAAGGCGATGAACCGCTCCTTCTTTAATGTACTGCTCGGCGGTTTCGGCAATGCGCCGGATGCCGGCGCTGCAGCGAGCTCTAAAGAAGCACGCCCGGTAAAATCCGGCTCGGCCGACGACGCCACCTTCCTGCTGACCAACGCCGACACCGTGATCATCGTTCCAGGCTATGGCCTGGCAGTGGCACGGGCACAGCATGCCCTGAAGGAATTGACCGAGAAGCTGACCCACCGTGGCGTGACCGTGAAATACGCGATCCACCCGGTGGCCGGCCGTATGCCTGGGCATATGAACGTCCTGCTGGCCGAGGCGGAAGTGCCTTACGACCAGGTGTTCGAGATGGAGGATATCAACTCCGAATTCGGCCAGGCTGACGTGGTGCTGGTGCTGGGCGCGAACGACGTGGTCAACCCGGCCGCCAAGAACGACCCCAACTCGCCGATTGCCGGCATGCCGATCCTGGAAGCGTTCAAGGCCAAGACCATCATCGTCAACAAGCGCTCGATGGCCAGTGGTTATGCCGGGCTGGATAACGAACTGTTCTACCTGGACAAGACCATGATGGTCTTCGGTGATGCCAAGAAGGTCATCGAAGATATGGTCAAGGCCGTCGAGTAACACTGCGCCAGAGCAATACCCCAAACCCCGGCCTCCAGTAGGCTGGGGTTTTTTATTACCCCATGAAACCCGACCAAAGGCTCTAAATCGCTGCCCCGCATTCGACCATGGTAGCGGGCCGAAATTTTTTGAAATCACTACACTGCCCACCTTGCTTCCGTAGCCTGAGATAACAATTCATGTACCGTGATCGTATCCGCTTGCCTTCGTTGTTGAACAAGGTCATGAGCGCGGCAGACGCCGCCGCACTGATCGAGGACGGCATGACCGTCGGCATGAGCGGCTTCACCCGTGCCGGTGAAGCCAAGGCCGTCCCCCACGCCCTGGCCGAACGCGCCAAGACGTCCCCGCTGAAAATCACCCTGATGACCGGCGCCAGCCTGGGTAACGACCTGGACAAGCAATTGACCGAAGCCGGCGTGCTGTCCCGACGCATGCCGTTCCAGGTCGATAGCACGTTGCGCAAGGCGATCAACGCCGGCGAAGTGATGTTTATCGATCAGCACCTGTCGGAAACCGTCGAGCAACTGCGCAACAACCAGCTCAAGCTGCCGGACATTGCCGTCATCGAGGCCGTTGCGATCACCGAACAAGGCCATATCGTGCCCACCACGTCCGTGGGTAACTCCGCCAGCTTCGCGATTTTCGCCAAGCAAGTGATCGTCGAGATCAACCTGGCACACAACCCGAATCTGGAAGGGCTGCACGACATCTATATCCCGACCTACCGACCAACCCGTACGCCGATCCCCCTGGTAAAGGTCGACGACCGCATCGGCAGCACCGCGATCCCGATCCCGCCGGAGAAGATCGTCGCCATCGTGATCACCAATCAGGCCGACTCAGCCTCCACCGTGACACCACCCGACAGCGATACCCAGGGCATCGCCAACCACCTGATCAACTTCCTCAAGCAGGAAGTGGACGCCGGGCGCATGACCAACAAGCTTGGCCCGCTGCAGGCCGGGATCGGCAACATTGCCAACGCAGTGATGTGCGGCCTGATCGATTCGCCGTTCGAAGACCTGACCATGTATTCGGAAGTGTTGCAGGACTCGACGTTCGACCTGATCGACGCCGGCAAACTGAGCTTTGCCTCGGGCAGCTCGATCACCCTGTCGGAGCGGCGCAATGCCGACGTGTTCGGCAACCTGGAGCACTACAAAGACAAGCTGGTGCTGCGCCCGCAGGAAATTTCCAATCACCCTGAAGTAGTGCGGCGCCTGGGCATTATCGGCATCAACACGGCGCTGGAGTTCGACATCTACGGCAACGTCAACTCTACCCACATCTGCGGCACGCGGATGATGAACGGCATCGGCGGTTCCGGCGACTTCGCGCGCAACGCGCATCTGGCGATCTTCGTCACCAAGTCGATTGCCAAGGGCGGCGCGATTTCCAGCGTGGTGCCGATGGTCAGCCATGTGGACCACACCGAGCACGACGTCGACATCCTGGTCACCGAAGTAGGCCTCGCCGACCTGCGGGGCCTGGCGCCACGGGAGCGAGCCCGGGTGATCATCGACAACTGTGTGCATCCGGCATACCGCGATGCGCTGAACAGTTACTTCAACACAGCCTGCGCCATCGGCGGACACACGCCACACATCCTGCGCGAAGCACTGAGTTGGCACATTAACCTGGAAGAAACCGGGCATATGCTCAAGGCTTGATTGATACAGATTCGAGCTGACGCAAACACAGTTTCGTCAGCTCGATGCCACAACCCTCGACTCTTGAAAAAACTGTACTGCTGTACCGGTCATTTCCTACCGAAAATTCCCACGCTCACGTCACAAAATGCTTATTTCGCACTATTTCAGTGCGGACAAGTACAGTTGCCCCATTTCCGTACAGTACAGCGCCTATAAACAGTTAACTGGCCCCTCACAATACAGGTGAACTGTATCTAGAGAGTCTTGCGCCGGAGGAGGATCATTGGCATCAGTTAAACCACTACCTAATCCCGCCACAAGCGGAAGGATGTCATCATGGAACGTACACTCAGTTCCGAACTGTTCTTCGAAGAAAAAGCTGTAAACACCCAGGCTTCCCTGCCTTTGCGCGTTCTCGCCAACCTGATGTTGTGGCAGCGCCGCATCTCCAGCCGCCATCAACTGGCTCGTCTGGATTCGCGTCTGCTGGCTGATGCCGGTATCAGCGAAGCACAACGCTACGAAGAGCTGAGCAAGCCGTTCTGGCGTTAATTGACGCCCGCTGGCCCTGACCCACCGGGTCCACAGCCAGCACTGATTTGTCAAAACAAAGCCCGCCCCGGGAAACCAGAGGCGGGCTTTGTTGTTTTCCGGGAGAGCCTTCTTTCCGTCCAAACAGAAGCCATTCATCCAAACCAGTACAGTTCAAAAAATATAACAGTTAAGCAGTACAATTAAACATTGGTGTATCTGTAACGGTCAGAGCCACTCGCCCACCATGGTGTTCCAGGACCTCACGAAAGGCGCTCACCATGGACACCCAACCCTCTCTCTATAAACGGCTGTTACACAGGACAGCTTCCACGCTGGCCAAATGGCTCCGCCACGCCTACGAACGCCGCCAACTGGCGCAACTCGATCTTCGAGAACTCTCCGATGTCGGCATCAGCCCGGGAGACCGAATGGCCGAGCTGTCCAAGCCGTTCTGGCGAGACTAGGCAGTCAAGAAGCTTTCCGAACGGATAAACAGCGGCTTAATATCCATGCACAACGTGGCGAACCGTTTAGAACAGGCGTCTGATCCCGAATGGCTGCCCTGCGCCACCTTATTCGTTCACCTACAGGAGTCACCCCATGTCCCGTATTCGCCTGCTGAGTGCTGCTGCCCTGCTGGCCCTGGCCACCAACGCCAGCGCATCCAGCTTCATCGTGACCACCGACTCCATCGTCGGCGCACTGAAGGCTACTTCCGACGCCACCTCCGATGCCACTTCGTCACTGCGGGATAACAAGGTCGTGCGCGCCGCCCGTGACGACGCAGCCAGCTTCGTCGCAAGCGAAGGCGCCATTCGTGGTGTGAAGCTGGAAAGCGCCCTGGCCCAGATCCGCCAACAGGCGCCGCAACTGAACACCGCGACTGACGCACAGCTGGCCCAAGCCATCCTGGCTATTTGAGTGAGTTGACACAAAGGGAGCGCCCGTCGCTCCCCGATGCCGCCGCACTGGCTCTCGCCCGGGCATTACGCTAGCCTTGGCGCTCGCTTTCAGTTGTCGAGTCCCATGGCTTTTTCATACCGCCTGCTAATAGTCCCTGTGTGTTTGTGTGCCAGCTGGTCGCCATTGGCTTCGGCCTTTGACCTGACCATCCAAGGTACCGTCGCGAGCGCGTACGCCACCAGCAAGGTGACCTCCGCGCCTTTCGACCGGAAAGTAGTCGTGGCGGCCCAGGATGATGCCGCTGCGTTTATCGCCACTGACGGCCAATGGCGGGGCGCACGGCTGGAATCCGCGCTGGATTACCTGCGCCGTACCCAACCAAAACTTAACGCCAGCGACCTTGAACTGGCGCAGGCAATTCTCGTCCAATAATCATCTTTGTATTTCGGAGTCATTCCATGCGTAGCCCGCTGATCGCCGCCACCCTTGGCCTGCTGTTGTTGGCCGACGTTGCCCAGGCACATACCCTGGTGGCCACCAGTAACATCATTGTTCGCGCCTCTGGCCGCACCATTGATTTCACTTCGGACACCACCACCTCCATCCGCGACTCCAAAGTCGTGCGCGAAGCCCACGATGACGCGGCCAGTTTCGTCGCCACCAACGGCGAGATCCGCGGCGCACAGTTGGAAGCCGCCTTCGACACCCTGCGCACCCGCCTGCCGGAAGCGCGCGATGCCAGCGACCAGACCCTCGCCGAAGCTATCCTCGCTCTGTGAGGCGCCTTGTCGCCTGGCTCCTGGCCGGGACTGTGCTGCTGTGTGCCAGCGCAGCCCAGGCCAGCCTGCAACTGCGGCTCAAGACAGATGGCTTGAGCCCGGCCGAACAGCAGGCCAGCCAGGCATTGCTCGATGAGGCGATGCGCTCGCTGCCACCGCGCTTCGTCGAGCAGTTGGACCGGCGCATCGATGTCGGCTGGACCGACAAGATGCCCGAAAATGCCTATGGCCAGGCTTCGTTGGTGTCCGAGCTGGACCTCAACCGCAACCTGCTCGACAGCCTGACCGACGGCAGCGCCGCCACGCAGAAAACCAATCGCCCCCACGGCACCGTGCGCCGGGAAATGCTCGCCACCGTCCTGCACGAACTGACCCACATCTATGACCGTGCGCGCCTGTGGCCCAAGGACGAACGCGCGCTGATCCAGCGTTGCAGCCGCCAGAACAACATCACCGGCCTGATCGGCCTGCCCGACCAATGTCGTGGCCAGAATGACCGGCGCTTCACCCTCAGCGATGACCCGCGCCTGCTGGACCTGGCGGGCTGGCCGCAATATGTCGGCCGTCGCGGTGAGCGCGAACAACACAACCGTCAGGTCGCGCGCAGCCCGGATATCTACGAAACCACCAGCCCGCTGGAATTCGTAGCGGTCAATATGGAGTACTTCCTCCTCGACCCAAGCTATGCCTGCCGGCGCCCCGCGCTGTTCCGCTATTACAAGGAACACTTCGGCTGGGCCCCACCGGAACAAGACACCTGCGCCAAGACCTACGCGTTCCTCAACGCCGGCAACGATTTCGCCAAGACCCCCCTGGGCCACGTCGACCCGGAGCGGGTCTACGAAATCGACTACCTGCTGGCCGAAGCCAACCAGAACCTGGTCAGCCGCTGGGGCCACAGTATGTTGCGCCTGGTGATCTGCGCGCCGGGCCGCCCCCGTGGGCCGGACTGCCGACTCGACCTGGACCAGCACCTGGTGCTGTCCTACCGCGCCTTCGTCGGCGATGTACAGCTGTCCAGCTGGGACGGCCTGGTGGGCAAGTACCCGTCACGGCTGTTCGTGTTGCCGCTGGCCCAGGTGATCGACGAATACACCAAGACCGAACTGCGCGGCCTGGCGTCCGTGCCGCTGAAACTGTCGCGCCAGGAGATCAACGACACCGTCGAGCACGCCGCTGAAATGCATTGGAGCTATGACGGCAACTATTACTTCCTGTCCAACAACTGCGCGGTCGAAAGCCTGAAACTGCTACGCAGCGGCAGCGCCAACCCGCAGCTGACCGGCCTGGACAACATCACACCGAATGGCCTGCTGGAAGTGCTGCAAGCCCGCGGCCTGGCGGATACCAGCGTACTCAACGACAAACGCGAGGCCATGCGCCTGGGGTATCACTTCGACTCCTTCCGCGAACGCTACCAGGCCATGTTCGACGTGCTGCGCAAACACCTGCCGATCAAACAGACCCAGGTTGAAGACTGGCTGTCCCTCAGCGCCGAAGAGCGCCGCCAGTGGTTTGGCCAGGCCGACCTGCGCACCAGCGCCGCACTGCTGCTGCTGGAACAGGCGAGCTTTCGCAAACAGCTGATGCTGGCCCAGGACGAAGTCAAGCAACGCTACCTCGGTGCACGCGAGCTGAAAAACGGCGGCATGGAGAAAGCCAACGCCACACTGCAGCAGATCCTCGCCAACAGTGGCTTCCTCAGCCGTCCGGCAGAACTGCTGGGCAGCGGTGGCTATGGCCTGCCGCAACCATCGGAAGCCAAGCGCCTGGAATCGGAAAGCGCCGAGCGCCAGAAGCAGCTGCAATCGCTCACCGGCGAGCTGGATAAAGAGGTGAGGGCGCTGCTGGAGCCGTCCCGCGCGGCCGAAATTGCCGCGTGTGAAGCCAACCTCAAGCAGGTGGGTGAACACCTGCGCAAACTGCACAAAGCAGCGGGCGGCCTCGAGCTGCCCTGAAGTACACGGGATAAACACATTCCAATGTGGGAGCGAGCCCCCTCCCACATTTGCAATGTGTACACCTGAAGACCGTACATCTTCCCACCACCAACTGTTTTGCCAACGAAAGCTGGCTGAAAGCTAACGCGTCTAGGATCGCCCCCAACTGCCGGCAACAGACCGGCTGTACACAACAACAATGGTGATCCCCGATGTCCGTCCGTACCCGCCTGTTCGCTCCAACTCCACCCGTACGCCTCGTGCCCTTCGTTCTGCGCTGACCCCACCCCGGTTCGCCATTCCCTAGCCGCGCTACGCCTGGAGTATTCCTATGCTGACTTTCCTTGGCTTTGCCATGGTCATCACGTTCATGTTCCTGATCATGACCAAGCGCCTGTCCGCGCTGATCGCCCTGATCATCGTGCCTATCCTGTTCGCGCTGTTCGGCGGTTTCGCACCGAAGATCGGCCCGATGATGCTCGAAGGCATCACCAAGCTCGCGCCGACCGGCGTGATGCTGATGTTCGCCATCCTCTACTTTGCCCTGATGATCGACTCCGGCCTGTTCGACCCGGCCGTGCGCAAGATCCTCAAGATGGTCAAGGGCGACCCGCTGAAGGTGTCGGTCGGCACCGCCGTGTTGGCCCTGGTGGTGTCCCTCGACGGTGACGGCGCCACCACTTACATGATCTGCGTGGCCGCCATGCTGCCGCTGTACCAGCGCATCGGCATGAGCCCGCGGATCATGGCCGGCCTGATCATCCTCGCCGGTGGCGTGATGAACATGACCCCCTGGGGCGGCCCGACCGCCCGCGCCGCCAGTGCGCTGCACGTGGACCCCTCGGATATTTTCGTCCCGATGATCCCGGCGATGGCCGCCGGTGTGGTGGCGATCCTGGTGATTGCCTACATGTACGGCAAGCGCGAACGGGCGCGCCTGGGTGAGCTGCACCTGCAAGGCGACGAGATCGACCACAGCGAGATCAGCGTGTCGCAATACCCGGACGCCCGCCGTCCGAAGCTGATCTGGTTCAACGGTGCCCTGACCCTGGCCCTGATGTGCACCCTGATCGCCGGCCTGTTGCCGCTGCCGGTGCTGTTCATGGTGGCATTCAGTATCGCGATGATCGTCAACTACCCGTGCCTGCAACAGCAGAAAGACCGCGTCGCCGCCCACGCAGGCAGCGTATTGGCGGTGGTCGGGTTGATCTTCGCCGCAGGGATCTTCACCGGCATCCTGTCGGGCACCGGCATGGTCGATGCCATGTCCAAGAGCCTGCTGGCCGTCATTCCGGAAGCCATGGGCCCTTACCTGGCGGTGATCACCGCGCTGGTGAGCATGCCGTTCACCTTCTTCATGTCCAACGATGCGTTCTACTACGGCGTACTGCCGGTACTCGCCGAAGCCGCCAGCCACTACGGCATCACCGCGGTGGAAATGGCCCGCGCCTCGATCGTTGGCCAGCCCGTGCACTTGCTCAGCCCGCTGGTACCGTCGACCTACCTGTTGGTGGCCCTGGCCGGTATCGAATTTGGCGATCACCAGCGCTTCACCCTGAAGTGGGCAGTACTGGTATGCCTGTGCATAATGTTCGCCGCATTGCTGATGGGGATTTTTCCGCTGTTCAGCACTCTATAATCGTACCGACTCACTCACCGCGCGGCGCTGCAGCTTGCGCGGTTTAACACTTGCTCAAAGGAATACACATGGAATGGCTGACCAATCCGGAAATCTGGATTGCCTTCTTCACCCTGACGGCCCTCGAGATCGTCCTGGGCATCGATAACATCATCATGATTTCGATCCTGGTCAGCCGCATGCCCAAGCATATGCAGGCACGCACCCGGATCTTCGGCCTGGCATTGGCCATGGTCACGCGAATCCTGTTGCTGCTGTCGATCACCTGGGTCATGCGCCTGACCGACGACCTGTTCGTGGTCTTCGGCCAAGGCATTTCAGGCCGCGACCTGATCCTGTTCTTCGGTGGCCTGTTCCTGCTGTGGAAAAGCTCCCAGGAGATGTACCACGCCCTGGAAGGTGAAGACGAAACCCACGACGAACCCAAGGGCGCCGGTGGCAAGTTCATCTACACCATCATCCAGATCGCGATCATCGACATCGTGTTCTCCCTGGACTCGGTGATCACCGCCGTGGGCATGGTCTCCCATGTGCCGGTCATGGTTGCCGCGATCATTGTTGCCGTATTGGTGATGATGCTGGCCGCCGGCACCATCAGCGACTTCATCGACAAGCACCCGTCGCTGAAAATGCTGGCACTGTCGTTCCTGCTGGTGGTCGGTACCGTGCTGATCGCCGAATCCTTCGACGTGCACGTGCCAAAAGGCTACGTCTACTTCGCCATGGCGTTCTCGCTGGCGGTGGAAGCGGTGAACATCAAGATGCGCACCGCCATCGCGAAAAAGAAGAAACAGCAGGACCCTGTGAAACTGCGCAAGGACATTCCGGGTCAATAAACCCGAGCCAGACAAAAAAGGGGCTTTTATAAGCCCCTTTTTTTCATGCATAAAAAGCTGATTTCATGACAGTTTTGTTTCAATCCCCACTTTAGCTATGCGATGCTGGCGCCGAGCCCATTCGCCAACTACAGCTTAACTACAAGACGTAGAACGGCACGCGGCAACTTTCCTTCGCTCCTCTTGGAGCGCACCCACACGGGGGGCCGAGCATGCTGACCTTGCTCAATCTGCTTTCCGCCGTGACCCTGCTTATCTGGGGCACGCACATCGTCCGTACCGGCATCCTGCGGGTCTACGGTTCAAACCTGCGTCAAGTCATCGGGCAGAACATGTCCAAGCGCTGGCTGGCATTTGTCGCCGGCATCCTGGTGACTGCCATGGTGCAGAGCAGCAACGCCACGGCAATGCTGGTGACCTCCTTTGTCGGCCAGGGCCTGATGGGGCTGGTGCCCGCCCTGGCGACCATGCTCGGCGCCGACGTCGGTACCGCGCTGATGGCGCGGGTGCTGACCTTCGACCTGTCCTGGCTGTCGCCGCTGCTGATCTTTCTCGGGGTGATTTTCTTCCTGTCGCGCAAACAGACGCGGGCAGGGCAGTTGGGCCGGGTCGGGATCGGCCTCGGGCTGATCATCCTCGCGCTGCAGTTAATCGTCGAAGCCGCCGGGCCGATTACCCACGCCCAGGGCGTGAAAGTACTGTTCGCCTCGCTGACCGGCGATATTTTGCTCGATGCCCTGGTCGGCGCCCTGTTCGCGATGATTTCCTACTCCAGCCTCGCCGCTGTCCTGCTGACCGCCACCCTGGCCGGCGCCGGGGTGATCGGCTTGCACGTGGCCATCGGCCTGGTAATCGGCGCCAACATCGGCAGCGGCGTGCTGGCCTTTCTCAGCACCAGCATGCAGAACGCCGCCGGTCGCCAGGTCGCCTTGGGCAGCCTGCTGTACAAACTGATCGGCCTGCTGCTGATTATTCCGGTACTCGACCCGTTGGTGCTGTGGATGGACGGGCTGGACTACAGTGCCCAAGGCATGGTCATCACCTTCCACCTGCTCTACAACGTCAGCCGTTGCCTGATCCTGCTGCCCACCATCGGCCCCATGGCCAGGCTGTGCGCCTGGTTGCTGCCGGAGCGGGACGAGGTCAACGGCAAGGCCCAACCGCGCCACCTGGACCCCACGGCCCTGACCACACCGAGCCTGGCCCTGGCCAACGCCGCGCGCGAAACCCTGCGCCTGGGTGATCTGATCGACAACATGCTTACCGCCATGCAGGAAGTGCTGCGCGGCAAACAGACAGCCATTACCCAGGAAATACGCAGCCTCAGCGATGATGTCGAGGCACTCTACAGCGCGATCAAACTCTACCTGGCGCAAATGCCCCGCGAAGACCTCAGCGAGCAAGACAGTCGGCGCTGGGCCGAAATCATCGAGCTGTCGATCAACCTGAAACTGGCCGGCGACCTGATCGAACGCATGCTGCGTAAAGTCCAGCAGCAGAAAACCTCCCAACGCCGCCAGTTTTCCGAAGTGGGCCTGGAAGAACTCACCGGCCTGCACAGCCAATTGATCGCCAACCTGCGCCTGGGCTTGTCGGTGTTCCTCAGTGCCGACCCGGAAAGCGCCCGCCAACTGCTGCGCGAAAAGCGCCGCTTCCGCGCCCAGGAACGCCGCCTGGCCCACGCCCACGTCAGCCGCCTGCAGCGCAAGATCGTGCAGAGCCTGGAGACCAGTTCCCTGCACCTGGAGCTGATTGCCGACATGAAACGCTTGAACTCGTTGTTTTGCAGCAGTGCTTATGTAGTCTTGGAAACGTCCGACACCGGCGCACTCTCCGCCGAAGATATTGCCGACATCACACATTCGCCCTGAACGTACGATGGCCCGTGAAGTCAGTTAAAGCTGACCTCACTCGCCAGGAAGCTTGTTATGCGTCGCCTGTTGTTCGCTTGCCTGCTCATGGGTTCTGCCCACGTCTTTGCCTTTGACCGCTTGAAGGTTGAGGGCTACACCTTGCCCAACGGCCTGCAATTGCTGCTTAAACCGGGCACCGAGCGCGGCCATGTGGCGATTCGCCTGGTGGTCGGCGTCGGCCTGGACGACTTCGGCTGCGAGGACAAGGAACTGCCGCACCTGCTCGAGCACTTGCTGTTCAGCGGTATCGACGGCGGCGGCGAAGGCGAGCTGGAAGACCGCATGCAAGCCCTGGGTGGCGAGTGGAACGCCTACACCAGCAACGCCGATACGACCTTTGTGATCGAGGCGCCCGCGCAAAACCAGCGCAAGGTGCTCGACCTGCTGCTGGCGATCATCACCCGCACCCAGCTGACCGACGCCAATATCAACGCGGCCAAACAGGTAGTCGAGCGCGAAGACGGCGGTCATTACTCCCACCTGCAACGCCTGCTCGACCGCCAGGACCTGGGCCACACCGCCAGCAATCAACTGGCCATCGAGCTGGGGCTCAAATGCGCCGAGCGCGCCGAGGTCGATCACCTGACCCGCGACCAACTGGAGACGCTGCGCAAAAATTGGTACGCCCCCAACAACATGACCCTGATCATCGTCGGCGACCTCGACAAACTGCTGCCGGCCTACCTAGAACGCACCTACGGCCAACTCGACCCGATCGAACCCAGCGAGCACCCGGCGCTGCCGCAGATCCAGCACGCCGCCGCCAGCCACCGCGACCTGATCCACGGCTGGGTGGGCGACAGTGCCAAACTGCACTGGCTGTTCCCCGAGCCGGTGCTGGACGACCAGCACGATGAAACCTACGACCTGCTCAAGGATTACCTGGACTGGGCGCTGTACCGCCAACTACGCCTCAAGCATGGGTTGTCCTACGGGCCCTGGAGCGAGCGCGAAGTGCTCGGCGGCGTTGGCTTCCTCAGCCTGAATGCCGACCTCGAGCGGGACAACCTCCCCGAAGCCGAGCAGGTGCTGCAAGACCTCAAGGCGCAACTGCTCAAGGACGGCCTTGACCCAACGGTATTTGCCCGCCTCAAACAGGCCGCCATCGCCCGCCAGGCCTGGGCCGTGCAGGGCAATAGCGCGCTGGCCGACTATTACTGGAGCGCCTCGGGCGATTATGACAACGGCCACTTCAGCGATCCGGTCAAACGCATCAAGGCCGTGAGCCTGGAGCAGACCAGCCAGGCCATGCGCGAGTTGCTCAAGCAACCGGGTTACTGGCGCATCGAGAAACCACTCCTGAGCTACGACATGCTCAACTGGATCGGCGCCGGCGTCCTCGGGCTGATCGCCATTGCGTTGATCGGCCTGCGCCGTTATCGCAAACGGATCGCGTAATGAGGCACCGAACCCTGGCCTAAGACGTTATTCTGTCTGGGATTTTTTCCTACAAAGACTGCGAACCGCCGAATGCAAAACCTGACCCGCTTAATCACCCGCGTCCTCGAACTGATGAAGCGCTACCCAGGGGTGATTGCACTCGGCGGTTTTATCTCGGGTGTCTGCAGCTTCATCCTGGTAGATCGCCAGCAGGGCATGGCCAGTTGGATCGCGGTGATCATGCTGGTGAGCTGGCTGTGGCTGATGCTGGAAAACAGCTTTACCCAGCTGTTCACCAAAGTCTTCAAGCGCGAAATACCCGAACCCCTGCTGCGCTACGCGACCCAGATGATCCACCAGGAAAGTCTGTTCTTCGTGCTGCCGTTCTTTTTCGTCACCACTGCCTGGAACAGCGGCCAATCGGTGTTCACCGGCCTGCTCGGCGCGGCCGCGCTGGTGTCGATCGTCGACCCGCTGTACTACAAATGGCTGGCGCCCAAGCGTTCGTTGTTCCTCGCGTTGCACACCCTGACCCTGTTCGCCGCGCTGCTCACTGCGCTGCCGATCATCCTGCACCTGACCACCGCCGAAAGTTACAAACTCGCCCTCGGCGTCGCCATGGCCTTGTCGATTCCAAGCCTGGCGGTGAGCCTGCCGCTGCGCAGCCTCAAGGGCTGGGCGATGCTGCTAGGGGTAACGGCCGCCATTGGTTGCGCGGGCTGGTTCCTGCGCAGTTGGGTACCGCCGGCCACCTTGTGGATGACCGAAGTGGCGATCAGCACCCAACTGCAAGACCGCACGCCGGGTGACGACCTCAAGGAAGTCAGCGCCGCCCAACTGCGCAGCGGCGGGCTCTATGCCTACACCGCAATCAACGCGCCGCGCGGGCTGGATGAGCGGATCTACCACGTGTGGAAACTCAACGGCAAAGAGGTGGACCGCATCGCGTTGGATATCCACGGCGGGCGCAAGGAAGGCTATCGCGCCTGGACCCACAAGCAGAACTTCCCGCCCGATGCGGTCGGCCGCTGGCAGGTGAGGGTGCTGACCGAAGACGGGCAGGTCATCGGTGTGCTGCGCTTCAAAGTGACTGACGCAGCACAAACGGACAACCCAAAGTAGGCAGGATCGTGCTATTACGTAGGAATTGTGGATAGCAAACAAGCTCGGAGCTTATGACCAGTAGCACCACGGCCGGCACAGCCCACCTCGATACGTCCACCGCCCCCCCATTACTGCGGATTACAGGGGACTGGACGCTTGCCCACTACGCAAACCTGAAGAAGCTGTCGGACAAGCTCGACGGCCAATACGATGCTGGTGCGCGCATCGATCTCAATGGTCTCGGCGCCCTGGATACCGCCGGCGCCTCGCTGCTGGTGGAGCTGCTGGGGCCCACCCGTATCGAACAATCCGCCGAGCAGACCGACTGCAGCCTGTCCGCCGCCGACCGCGCGCTGCTCAAGACCGTCTACCGCTCCCTCAACGATTTTTGCGTGCCGGACAAAGCGCCGGAAGAAGCCACTGGCATTCAGGTGCTGGCGCGTATCGGCGCGGCCGTGGACAAGGTCTGGCAAGACAGCAAGCAACTGCTGGGCTTTATCGGCCTGATCCTCGAAACCTTCGCCCGGGGCATTTTCCGGCCCAAGCGCTGGCGCCTGACGCCAATGGTCGCCCATCTTGAGCAGGTCGGCCTCGACGCCGCGCCCATCGTCGCGTTGCTGACCTTTCTGGTCGGTGCCGTCGTGGCGTTCCTCGGCGCTACAGTGCTCAAGAGCTTTGGCGCAACGATCTTTACCGTGGACTTGGTGGCGTTCTCTTTCCTACGGGAATTCGGCGTATTGCTCACCGCCATCCTGATTGCCGGTCGCACCGCCAGCGCCTTTACCGCGCAAATCGGCTCGATGAAGGCCAATGAAGAAATCGACGCCATCCGCACCCTGGGCCTGGACCCGATGGAGTTGCTGGTATTGCCGCGCGTGCTGGCGTTGCTGGTGGCACTGCCGATGCTGACGTTCATGGCAATGCTGGCGGGGATCGTCGGCGGCGGCGTGGTCTGCGCCGTGGCCCTGGACATCTCGCCGGCGATGTTCCTCTCGCTGCTGCAATCGGACATTGGCGTGCAGCACTTCCTGGTGGGCATGGTAAAAGCCCCGTTCTTCGCCTTCCTGATCGCCGCCATCGGCTGCCTGGAAGGCTTCAAGGTCAGCGGCAGCGCCGAATCGGTCGGCGCCCACACCACCTCCAGCGTGGTGCAATCGATCTTTGTGGTGATCGTGCTGGATGCGGTGGCCGCGTTGTTCTTCATGGAGATGGGCTGGTGAGTCGTCTGCACCGTGCGCCCACCGAGGCGGTGATTGAAGTGCGTGGCCTGTGCAATCGCTTTGGCAGCCAGCGCGTACACGAGCATCTCGACCTGGATCTGTACAAGGGCGAAATCCTTGCGGTGGTCGGCGGCTCCGGCAGCGGCAAGTCGGTGCTGCTGCGCAGCATCGTCGGCCTGCGCCGGCCCAGTGAAGGCGAAGTGCGGGTGTTCGGTAAGAACCTGCCGAGCCTGCCGGAACATGAACGCTCGCTGGTGGAACGGCGCTTTGGCGTACTGTTCCAGAAGGGCGCGCTGTTCTCCTCGCTGACAGTGACCGAGAACGTCGCGCTGCCGCTGATCGAACATGCCGGGCTCAGCCGCCGTGATGCCGAGCACTTGGCGGCGGTCAAGCTGGCCTTGGCCGGACTGCCGCTGTCGGCGGCCGACAAATACCCGGCCTCGCTGTCCGGCGGCATGATCAAGCGCGCGGCCCTGGCACGCGCCCTGGCGCTGGACCCGGACATCCTGTTCCTCGACGAACCCACCGCCGGCCTCGACCCGATTGGTGCGGCGCAATTCGACCAACTGATCCTGACCCTGCGTGATGCGCTGGACCTGAGCGTGTTCCTGGTCACCCATGACCTGGACACGCTCTACACCATCACCGACCGTGTGGCGGTGCTGGCGCAGAAGAAGGTGCTGGTGGCCGATGCCATCGATATCGTCTCGGAAACGGACGACGCCTGGATTCACGAATATTTCCACGGCCCCCGAGGCCGCGCGGCATTGGATGCCGCTCAACCGCTCAACGAGGTATGACATGGAAACCCGAGCCCATCATGTGATGATCGGTCTGTTCAGCGTGATCGTGGTGGTCGGCGCGATGCTGTTTGGCCTGTGGCTGGCCAAATCCAGCGTCGACAGCGCCTTCCAGGATTACGAAGTGATCTTCAACGAAGCGGTCAGCGGTCTGTCCCAGGGCAGCTCGGTGCAATACAGCGGGATCAAGGTGGGCGATGTCATCAGCCTGCGCCTGGACCCCAAGGACCCGCGCCGCGTACTCGCGCGCATTCGCCTGGCCGGCCAGACACCGATCAAGGAAGACACCCAGGCCAAACTCGCGCTGACCGGCATCACCGGCACCTCGATCATCCAACTCAGCGGCGGCACGCCGCAAAGCCCGGAGCTCAAGGGCAAGGACGGCAACCTGCCGGAGATCATCGCCTCGCCATCGCCGATCGCGCGATTGCTCAATAACAGCAACGACCTGATGACCAGCATCAACCTGCTGCTGCACAACGCCAACGACATGTTCTCCGCGCAGAATGTCGAGCGCCTCAGCAACACCCTGGACCATCTGGAACAGACCACCGGCGCGATTGCCGACCAGCGTGGGGATATCAAGGTGGTGATGCAGCAATTGATGCAGGTAAGCAAGCAGGCCGGGGCCGCCCTGGAGCAGACCACGGCGCTGATGCGCAACGCCAATGGCCTGCTCAGTGATCAAGGCAAGCAGGTCTTCGGCAGCGCCGAACAGGCGATGAAATCCCTTGAGCAAAGCACCGCCACCATCAATACCTTGCTCACCAACAACAAGGACTCGGTGAACAGCGGCATGCAGGGTCTCAACGAACTGGCGCCGGCCGTGCGCGAACTGCGCGAAACCCTCGGTTCACTGCGCGCCATCTCTCGCCGCCTGGAAGCCAACCCCAGCGGCTACCTGCTGGGCAGCGACAAGAACAAGGAGTTCACGCCATGAAGCGTGCTTACCAAATGATCGCCCCTGTGGCCTTGGCGCTGATCAGCGCCTGCTCGATCCTGCCCAAGGCGGATCCGTCGGACGTCTACCGACTGCCCTCGGCCCAGGCCGCCAACCAGGGAGCGCCGGTCAGTTGGTCGCTGCGCCTGGCAAAGCCGCAGACCAGTGAGTTCCTCGACAGCCCGCGCATCGCCGTGGTGCCCAATGGCGATTTGATCAGCAGCTATGCGAACTCACGCTGGAGCGACCCAGTGCCCGTGCTGCTGCGCAATCGCCTGATGGACGGGTTCCAGCGCGATGGACGCGTGACGCTGTTGAGCACCGACGACACCAACCTGCAGGCCGATTATGAATTGGGCGGGCAGTTGCAGGCGTTTCAGAGCGAGTACCGGGGCAGTGCGGTAGCGGTGGTGATCCGCCTCGACGCACGCCTGGTGCGTGGGAGTGATCAGCGGATTATTGCCAGCCGGCGGTTTGAAGTGCAGCAGGCGGTGACTGACACCAAAGTGCCGGCGGTGGTGGCCGGGTTTGGGTTGGCGGGAGATCAGTTGAACAGGCAGGTGGTGGAGTGGGTTGTTCAGCAGGGCAATGGTGCGGGGAAACGCTGAGGGCCTCATCGGGGGGCCCCCTCCCACATGTGGATCTGTGAACACATTCAAATATGGGAGGGGGCTTGCTCCCGATAGCTATTTAAGCTTCAGCCAAAGAACCAGTAGCACACCGCGATCGCTGCGACCACACCAGCAAACTCAGCCAGCAACGCGCACCCTACGGCATGCCGCGCCCGCTGGATGCCGACCGAACCGAAGTACACCGCCAACACATAAAAGGTGGTCTCCGTACTGCCCTGAATCGTCGCCGCCACCAACGCCGGGAAGCTGTCCACCCCCTGGGTCTGCATGGTCTCGATCAACATCGCCCGGGCCGCGCTGCCGGAGAAGGGCTTGACCATCGCCGTCGGCAAGGCGTCGACAAAGCGCGTGTCCATGCCCGTCCAGGCCACCACATGGCGAATGCCTTCGAGGCCCAGGTCCAGCGCGCCGGAGGCACGCAACACGCCCACCGCACAGAGCATCGCCACCAGGTACGGCAACAGGTTCTTGGCAACGTCGAAACCTTCTTTGGCGCCTTCGACAAATGCTTCGTAGACCTTCACCTTGCGCAGCGCGCCGATCAGCAGGAACAGCATGATCAGGCCGAACAACGTGAGGTTGCCGAGGATTGACGACAATCCCGCCAATGCGGTGGCCGAGAGGGTCGCCAGCAGGGCCATGAACCCACCCAGTACCAATGCGCCTGGAACCAGGTAGGCCAGCACCACCGGGTCCCACAGCCGCAGGCGCTGCATCACCGCCACCGACAGCAGGCCCACCAATGTGGATGCGCTGGTGGCCAGCAGGATCGGCAGGAATACCAGGGTCGGATCGGGCGCACCTTGCTGGGCGCGATACATGAAGATCGTCACCGGCAACAGGGTCAGGGAGGATGCATTGAGCACCAGGAACAGGATCTGCGCGTTAGTCGCCGTGTTAGGGATGGGATTGAGCTCTTGCAGCGCCTTCATGGCCTTCAGGCCGATAGGTGTTGCTGCGTTATCCAGGCCCAAGCCGTTGGCGGCAAAGTTGAGGGTGATCAGGCCAATGGCCGGGTGACCGGCCGGCACTTCCGGCATCAGGCGCAGGAACAGCGGGCCCAGGGCCTTGGCCAGCCATTCGACAATCCCGGCTTTTTCGGCGATCCGCAAGAAGCCCAGCCATAACGTCAGGGTGCCGAACAACAGCACCATCACTTCCACCGACAATTTGGCCATGGCGAAAATGCTTTCGACCATCGCCGCGAAAATCCCGGCGTTACCGCCCACCAGCCATTGCGCCAGTGCTGACACCATTGCCACGACAAAGAAGCCAAGCCACAGGCCATTGAGCATCAGTTGAATCCCCCGAAAGATGGGGCGAATGATAGCGGGGCTGGCAGAAACGACAAACCCCGGAATTATCCGAGGTTTGTGTCAGCGCAATCGTACGATCAGCCGCGAGTGATCTCGCCGGCCGGCAGCGCTTCCTTGGTGCGCCAATGCGGCAGGGAGTTCCAGTAGCGCTCGCCCTTGGCGTCGTCGTACATGCCTTCCCAACGGGAGATGACCAGCACGGCCAGGGCGTTGCCGATCACGTTCAGGGCGGTGCGGGCCATGTCCATGATGCGGTCGACACCGGCGATGAACGCCAGGCCTTCCAATGGGATGCCCACGCTGCCCAGGGTGGCCAGCAGCACTACGAAGGACACGCCCGGCACACCGGCGATGCCTTTGGAGGTGACCATCAGGGTCAATACCAGCATCAGTTGCTGCCCGATCGACAAGTCGATGCCATACAGCTGGGCGATAAAGATCGCCGCGATGCTCTGGTACAGGGTCGAACCGTCGAGATTGAACGAGTAGCCGGTCGGCACCACGAAGCTGCAGATGGCCTTCGGCGCGCCGTAGGCTTCCATCTTCTCGATCACGCGCGGCAGCACAGTTTCGGAACTGGCGGTGGAGTAGGCCAGCACCAACTCGTCCTTGAAGATGCGCATCACTTTCAGGATTGAGAAGCCAAACAGGCGGGCGATCAGGCCCAGCACCGCAAAGGCGAAGAACAGGATGGCGACGTAAACCAGGATCACCAGCTTGGCCAATGGCAGCAACGAAGCGAAGCCGAAGTTCGCCACCGTCACCGCGATCAGCGCGAATACGCCGATGGGGGCGTACTTCATGATCATGTGGGTGACTTTGAACATGCTCTCGGACACGCCCTGGAACATGGTCACCAGCGGCTCGCGCAGATCCGGCTTGAGGCTCGACAGGCCCAGGCCGAACAGCACGGAGAAGAAGATGATCGGCAGCATCTCGCCACGGGCTACAGCGGCGAAGATGTTAGACGGGATCAGGTTGAGGATGGTCTGGATGAACGCATGCTCATGCTGCACCTCGGCGGCGGTCGCCTGGTACTTGGAAATATCGACGGTACCCAGGGTACTCATGTCGATGCCTGCACCCGGGTGGAACAGGTTGGCCAGCAGTAGGCCGACCACGATGGCGATGGTGGTGACCACTTCGAAGTAAAGGATGGTTTTGACGCCGATGCGCCCGAGCTTTTTCGCGTCACCGACACCGGCAATGCCGACGATCAACGAGGAAATCACAATCGGGATCACGATCATCTTGATCAGGCGGATAAAGATATCGCCCGCTGGCTGCAACACATTGCTGATCCACCAGGCCTTCTCAGCACTGAAATGGTTGAGCACTGCGCCGATTGCGATCCCCAATACCAAACCGATGAGGATCTGCCAGGCGAGGCTTAGCTTTGCCTTCTTCATGTCATTACCCTTACTTCAAGTGAACTTAAGGCAAATGCGCCAGCTGCAACGCTCGAGAGCGAAAAAGTGTGTGCATCTGCCTCCATGGAAGGTCACCGCAGCATGGCCGAAATGGCTTACTGGCAGGCGAAAAAAGGCGCAACTATTCCCATGCAAGGGGACGACGTCTAATGCCGTAAACGCCTACCCCATGCCAAATCGGCATGACTTTTTTTCATAATAACTGTCCGAACGGTCAGTTCAAATGTGACATTTTGTCCGGTGAATATGCCGTGAACCGGCCAATTCAGGCTCGCGCAGAGATTTTGCAGGTCTTGGAGAGGTTGGCAGAAATGCCCGGGAACTCTGCCGTCGAGCGTCGGAAACGTCCTATGGCGCGCGCAAAACTTTCTCGATAGATGGTCGCCCCGACACACCCAGAAATGGTTGGTCGAAAGCAAAATCAGGATTTGCGGCTATGGGCAGCATAGGAGGCGGGAATAAGAGTCACAAGCCCGCCGCAAGTTCAGCAAGCCGTGGGCTTGTGAACCTGCGTCGCAGCTTTTCGCCTGACCCGGCCCTTGCGCAGGCACTCCCTGTGCCCGTAGGTCACGCCGATCCCGATTGATCAGAGCAACCCGGCCCCCTGGTCATGCATCACCCTTGGCGGGCAATGCAGACAGAAAGAAGCGCGGGGCTTCTTTCCATGGACGCTGATTGCGCAGACGACAGACGCGTCAGACGCAACCTAGTACCAATTCGGATCTTTCTTCAGCTGCTCCATGAGGAGCTTTTGCATGCCTTCGTCCGGCTTACCGATAAACCGGTAATCGGCGTGCCGCGTCGGGGACTTGTCCGCCGGCAAACCGGCCGGGACTTCCACCAACATGGCGTAGGCATCTTCCTTGTCGAGGCTGAAGGCGACGATCAGGCGCTTTTGGAGGCATGTATCCGCAGTTTCGCAGAGCGGCCCCACCAGGTACTTGTCGCCATCTTCTTCCACGGCATTCATTTGCTCGGCCGTGCCCGAAAGGTTCATCACCCATTCCGGCAGGCGCTCTTCTTTCTTCACCACGCCTTGCCAGGTCTCGCGGTATTGCGGGTCCGCACTGAGCAATTCGTTGGCTCGGGATTGGCCGTCATTGGCGGCCATCGCCAGGCCGCTGCCGCCCAAGAGCAGGGCGGCAGCAATGGCTTTGAGGGACAAAGTGGTCATATTCAGCCTCGGCCGCGACGACCAAAGAAGAACGAAGCAATGAACATCACCAGGAAGACGACAAAGAGAATCTTGGCGATACCCGTGGCGGTGCCCGCGATACCACCGAAGCCCAGGACTGCAGCCACAATGGCGATGATCAGAAATGTGATTGCCCAACTCAACATGGTGATTCTCCTTACGCTTCTTTTAAGAGGTAACAGCGGTAGTGCCGGACGGGCGCTCGACATCAAGCGACCGACGTTCTTGCTTAAAACACCCAGCGCTCTTGAGTCGGCAGCTCGCCCAGGGTGGAATCCTGGTCGGCCACACGCAATTGCGGGGCGGTTACATCGGCGCTACGGGTGCCAATGGAACTGAAATGGGTCTGGGTCGTTACCGGACGGTCGAACGATGGGGCGTGCTGCTGACTCTGCTGCCATTGCTGCAACTGCTGGCCTGCAATCAGCGTGACCATCAGGGCCAGGCTGGCAAACAGCCCTTGTTGCAAGCGCAGTGGCGATACACGCAGTTGGCTGAGGCTTTGGCGAGTCATGCTGCATTTCTCCCACATTCTGATTATTCGTTGGGATAGCTATTGCAGAGCGCATGCCAGCTTTTTTATAAAATAAAAACCAATAAAATCAATAAGTTAAATATATGCACTAGGTCAATCGCCCAGCATCCTGCACGATGCCCTCTACTACGCCGTGCGAAATGCACGATGGTCAGTGGTCGGATGAAGGGATAGAAAGCACGGAGGGTGGTGCCGAAGGGGCAGACAGCATGAAAACGCTGTAAGGCGGGACTTCGCAGGAAGCCGCGCAGATAGCTGCACGACATCGCCTTTTATCGATCAGAATAAACCATGCAACTTGCCCGATTATTCCGGGACTAAACACCATCATTTATATAGTTAAGGAGCGCGGGACAGATGGAATCAGCCAAGGAACTTCAAGGCCGCATTCTTTTAGTGGATGACGAGTCCGCGATCCTCCGCACCTTCCGTTATTGCCTGGAAGATGAAGGCTACACCGTCGCGACCGCCAACAGCGCCGCCCAGGCCGATGCCCTGATGCAACGCCAGGTGTTCGACCTGTGCTTCCTGGACCTGCGCCTGGGTGAAGACGATGGCCTGGTGGTATTGGCCCAGATGCGTATCCAGGCGCCGTGGATGCGCGTGGTGATCGTGACCGCCCATTCCGCCGTGGATACCGCCGTGGACGCAATCCAGGCCGGTGCCGCCGACTACCTGGTCAAGCCTTGCAGCCCCGACCAACTTCGCCTGGCCACCGCCAAACAGCTGGAAGTACGCCAACTTTCCGCGCGCCTGGAAGTATTGGAAGGCGCCGTACGCCAGCAGAAAGACGGCCTCGACTCCCACAGTCCGTCAATGATGGTTGTGCTTGAAACCGCACGCCAGGTGGCGGGTACCGATGCCAACATCCTGATCCTCGGCGAGTCCGGCACGGGTAAAGGCGAACTGGCCCGGGCCATTCACGGCTGGAGCAAGCGCGCGAAGAAATCCTGCGTGACCATCAACTGTCCGTCGCTGACGGCAGAACTGATGGAAAGCGAGCTGTTCGGCCATAGCCGTGGCGCCTTTACCGGTGCCAGTGAGAGCACGTTGGGCCGAGTCAACCAGGCGGACGGCGGTACGCTGTTTCTCGACGAGATCGGCGACTTTCCCCTCACTCTGCAACCCAAGTTGCTGCGATTTATCCAGGACAAGGAGTATGAGCGCGTGGGCGACCCGGTCACCCGTCGCGCCGATGTGCGTATCCTGGCCGCCACCAACCTGAACCTGGAAGACATGGTGCGCGACGGTCGCTTCCGGGAAGACTTGCTGTATCGCCTCAACGTCATCACCTTGCACCTGCCACCGCTGCGCGAGCGCAGTGAAGACATCCTCACCCTGGCAGACCGCTTCCTGGCGCGCTTCGTCAAGGAATACGCCCGCCCGGCGCGGGGCTTCAGTGATCAGGCGCGCGAAGCACTGCTCAACTATCGCTGGCCAGGCAATATCCGCGAACTGCGCAACGTGGTGGAACGCGCCAGCATCATCTGCCCACAGGAAAAGGTCGAAATCATCCACCTCGGCATGGCCGAACAACCGACCAATAACGCCCCGCGCATTGGCGCGGCGTTGAGCCTGGACGAGCTGGAGAAAGCCCATATCGGCGCCGTACTGGCCACCAGCGATACCCTGGACCAGGCCGCCCGCACCCTCGGCATCGACGCGTCGACCCTGTACCGCAAACGCAAACAGTACAACCTGTGAGCTGCACCCTATGAAGCTAGCGATGAAACTGCGCACTCGATTGTTCCTGAGTATCTCAGCGCTGATCACCGTCGCCCTGCTGGGTCTGATCCTGGGTCTGGTCAGCGTCATGCAAATGGCCAAGACCCAGGAGTCCCTGATTCGCAGCAACTTCGTCACGCTGGACCTGGGGCTCAAGCTGCGCCAAAGCCTGGGCGACCAATTGATCATGATGCTGGAACATCGCCCCGATCCGCAGGCATTGCAAAGCTCCAAGCAGCATTACTTCGACCTGCTGGAGCAAGGCATCGCCCATGAGCAACGCGACGGCCATAGCCACGGCTTCAGCCAGGCGCGAGCCCAATACCAGGACCTGCTGGACGCCTTCGAGCAATCCCAGCAGGCGTCGCCACCACCGGGCAGCAAGGAAAAACTCACCGAAACCTTCAATGTGCTGCGCAACGGGCTGATTGCCGAACATAAGCAGGCCTTGGAAAACATCAGCACCAGCGAACACAAATCCCGCGCACGCGCCTTGCTGATCGCCGGTTTGCTGGGGTTGGTGGGCCTTGCCGTGCTGATCATCGGATTTGTCACGGCCCATGGCATCGCCCGGCGATTTGGCGGCCCGATCGAAGCGCTGGCAAAAGCAGCGGACAAAATCGGCCAGGGCGATTTTGAAGTGACGCTGCCGCTCTCTTCGGCAGCGGAAATGAACCTGTTGACCCGTCGCTTCGGCCTTATGGCCGAGGCGGTGCGCCAGCATCAGGCGACTAATGTTGACGAGTTGCTGGCCGGCCAGCAGCGCCTGCAAGCCGTGCTCGACAGCATCGACGACGGCCTGCTGATGATTGACCGCCAAGGCCGCCTGGAGCATCTCAATCCGGTTGCACAACGCCAATTGGGCTGGGACGAGGAACGCCTCGGCCAAGGCCTTGGCGAAGCCCTGGTGCGCCCGGAGCTGGATGAACAACTGCAACTGGTGTTGCGCGGCGGCACTCTGGAGCGCGCGCCGGAGGACCTGGAAGTCGAAGTCGAGGGCGAACTGCGCCTGCTGACCTACAGCCTCACCCCTGTCAGCCATACCCAGGGACATATCCTTGGCGCGGTGATGGTGCTGCATGACGTCACCGAACAGCGCGCCTTCGAACGGGTGCGCAGCGAATTCGTCTTGCGCGCCTCCCATGAACTGCGCACGCCGGTGACCGGCATGCACATGGCGTTCGGCCTGTTCCGTGAACGCGCGAAGTTCCCGCCGGAATCCCGTGAAGCGGACCTGCTGGATACGGTCAATGAAGAAATGCAGCGCCTGATGCAGTTGATCAACGACCTGCTCAATTTCTCGCGCTACCAGAATGGCCTGCAGAAACTCACCTTGGGCCCCTGCGACGTGACCGATCTGCTCGAACACGCCCGCGCGCGCTTTGTGGAGCCCGCCAATGCGCAACACATCGAACTGTTGGTAGAAGTGCAATCCGACCTGCCACGGCTGTATGCCGACCAGGCGCAATTGGAACGGGTGCTCGACAACCTGTTGGGCAATGCCCTGCGTCATACCGCCGACGGTGGGCAAATTCGCCTGCAGGCGCGACGTCATGGCGAGCGGGTGATTATCAGCGTCGAAGACAACGGCGAAGGTATCGCTTATGGCCAGCAAGGGCGCATCTTCGAACCCTTTGTCCAGGTTGGGCGCAAGAAGGGCGGCGCCGGCCTGGGGCTGGCGCTGTGCAAGGAGATCGTGCAATTGCACGGCGGCCGCATGGGGGTGTATTCGCGGCCGGGGCAGGGCACCCAGTTCTATATGGCGCTGCCCTTGTAGGCGCCAGCTTAGCGCCGGTTCAGGGCACGCAGGATGGCAGCACTTTCGGCATCCGGCACGCCATCGAACCGGGATGGCCGGAAGCGCATCTGGAACGCCGCGATCACATGGCGCGTGGCGACATCCAACTCACCCGTCTGGGGTGTCGGGTAACCGAGGAGCGCCAATTCTTCCTGGAACCAGGTAATGCTCGGCAATTCAGCGGCATACTGCACCTGGAAACGGGCGACGGCCTGGGCATCCGGCCACACACTCAGGCCTTCATCGGCCAGGCGCTTCCAGGGGAACAGCGGCCCCGGATCGAGCTTTCGCAGCGGCGCGATATCGCTATGGCCGATGATGTTCCTGGGGTCGATGCCATTGCGCTTGCTGATGTCCTTGAGCAGCACCACCAGCGATTTCACCTGGGCCTCCGAGTACGGGTACCACAAGCGGCCTGTGGGGGTGTCCTTGTAGCCAGGGTTTACGATCTCGATGCCGATGGAGCTGGAGTTGAGCCAGGTACGCCCCATCCACTCGCTTTCTCCCGCATGCCAGGCACGTTGGCTCTCATCCACCAGCTTGTAGATGGTGGCGCCGGCGTCGTCACCGATCAGGTAATGAGCGCTGACCTGGCCGTGGGTCAGCAGGGCGAGGGAACGCTCAAGGTTAGTGGAGGTGTAGTGCACGACCACGAACTGCACGCGGTTGTCGTGATTCGCCGAAGGGTGGCGGGTGTCCAGGCGCGGACCACTGGCGCAGCCGGCGAGCAGAAGAAATACACAGGCGAAGTACAAGGATTTCATGGCGGAAGACAGTACGCTGAAGACGATAATGCAACAGTGTAACGTACCGTTTGTGGCCAGCGGTCAAATTACACGATGGAACGCCTTTTACGCGGCCTGCACCTGATTACGCCCAGCCGCCTTGGCCCGATACAACGCCTCGTCGGCTCGCTTGAGCGCCAGCTCACTGCGCTCACCCGGCTGCAGTTGCGCCACGCCCATGGACACGGTAATCGTCACCGGCTCGCCCTTGAAGTGGAATGGGCAGGCCGCGATCGCGGCACGCAGTACTTCACCCACCGCCAAGGCGTCCGAGAGGGACGAGTCAGGCATCAGCAACACAAACTCCTCACCGCCAAAACGCGCGATAAAGTCATTGGGGCGCAGGCGCTTGCGCAGGACGTTGGCGATGATTTTCAGCACCTTGTCACCCGCCAGATGGCCGTAGCCATCGTTGATGCGCTTGAAGTGATCCAGGTCCAACATCGCCAGCGACAGGCTATTGCCACGCTGGTGCCAGGCATTGACCTCATGGTCCAGACGCTCGCTCCAGGCCGCACGGTTAGGCAAACCGGTGAGCGGATCGACCAGGGCCTTCTGGCGTTGCACCTCCAGGTGCTCACGGTAACCCTGGGCTTCCTGCTCCATATTGGCGACCCGCTCGGCCAGGCCTTTCAGGCGCGCCGCCACTTCCTGCTCGCGCTGGTCACGTTGTTGCTGGTGCTCGTCCATGGTCCCGAGCAAACCCTCCAGATGGCTTTCGAGCACCTGCTTGAGGCTGTCCAGGTCCGCGGCTTCCTGGACACTGCTTTGCAGGCCGTCGACCTGTTCGCGAATCTGCGTGTCCAACTCCCTGGCAGCGGAGCGGCTGTCGGCATGGCCGTCGCTGGCCACCTGCAGATGGCCCTGGAAGGCTTCAAGGCGTTCGTTGAGCTGTTTGAGGTAAGCCTCAAACTCGTGCTGACCGCTGTCGGTGATCGCCAGCATCAGCACCGCCAGGTCATCGAGGATCGGCAGCAATTCGTACCAATTCAAGCCGTGGGCCAAGCGTTCACGCATGGCTTCGGCCTGGGGCCGATGGCGCTCGGGCAGGGCCAGCTCCTCCAGCAGGCCGATCAGGGTGTCTTCGATGTGCTTGGCCACGGAGCTGTACGATGGCTCCGGTGAATCCGGCAAGGAGTAGAGGCCATCCGATTGAAGTTCGTCGGGGTCCGGTTCTTCGACGTCAAGAACCGGAGGGAACGATAGGCTGCCGATCACCGTCTCCGGCGGCGCCTCGACAGCAACCTGTGGCGTTTCGATAAAGGCGGCGAGCGCGCTTTCGGTGGCGGGCTCTTGCAACTGCGGCTCAGGCTCCCAGGGCTCGACAGGTGCTGGAGATACGTCGACAGCCGCAGCTACTGCGGCCCTTTGGGCAGGCGCCTCGTACACAAACTTTTCACTGGCGACATCGGCGGCCTTGGCGGGCGCTGCGGCTTCGGGCTGGGCGGCAAGCGGCGCCTGAGGCGGCGGCGCAAAGGCCCGCAACGCTTGCGTCAACTCGTCGGACTGCTCGGGCTCCTGGGGCTCGGCGGCGGGCTTGGGGGCAACAGGGGCCGGCGGCGGACTGGGGATGGGCTCGCTGGCCGGCGCCTCGCTCGAAGCGTCCTTGGCCCCAAACAGGCGTTGCAACAAACCCGGCCCGGGACGCACGGTTTCACCGTCCGGCTCCAGGTTATCCAGCGCCTGCCCTTGCAGGCTGCTCAACTCGCTGAGCAATAAGGGAATCTCGCGCGCCTGACTGACGCGGCCATCCAACTGCTTGGCAAAGGTTTTCAGCGGACGGGCGACCTCACGGGGCAGCGGCAGCTTTTGCAACTGCGTGACCAGGGAGGTCAGTGCGGTGCTCATCTGGTCGATCCGGGTTTCGCGGCGCTGCTCCGAATCCAGTACCGCCTTCTCCAGGCGCGGCAGCAAGGCGGCGAGGGCGGCGTCCATGTCGTCGGTACGCACGACGTCGCGCATTTCCTTCATGCACTGGTCAACCGCGCGGTCGGTGCCTTCTGCCGCCAGTGTGCTGCGCACCAGCCCACGACGCAGCAGGTCGAGGCGGGCAGCCCAACGGCGTTCGAGCTTTTCTTGTTGCTCGATGCTTAACAGGTATTTTTCTTTCCAGCGCTGGGCGTCGTCGCTCATGCAAGGGGTCCGCGAGGGCCGGGGCTCAACGCGGGCAATGCATCAGCCGTGAGCGAACCCGGCAGACGAATCTCTACCGCGACCGGCAGGTGATCGGAGATGGGCTGCGCCAGTACCTGCACACTCTCGAGTGTGAGGCTCGGGCTGAGCAGGATATGGTCAAGACAGCGTTGCGGGCGCCAGCTGGGGAACGTGGCTTCGACTTGCGGCGCCAGTAGTCCGAGGTCACGCAACGGGGAATTCAGCAGGAGGTCGTTCGCATGGGTGTTCATGTCACCCATCAACACCTGATGCTTGTAGTTGCCAATCAGGTCGCGCACGTAGGCCAACTGCAGGTTGCGCGTACGCCCCCCGAGCGCCAGGTGCATCATCACCACCACCAAGGCTTCAGGGCCTTCGCCAAAACGCACGAGAATCGCCCCGCGCCCCTTGGGGCCCGGCAATGGGTGATCTTCGATGGAGGTGGGCTTCAAACGACTGAGCACACCATTACTGTGCTGCGCCAGGCGTCCGAGGTTGCGATTGAGCTGCTGGTACCAGTAGGGGAAGGCCCCGAGGTGCGCCAGGTGTTCGACCTGATTGATATAGCCGGAACGCATGCTGCCGCCGTCGGCTTCCTGCAGGGCGACCAGGTCGAAATCATTCAACAGGTCGCCGATCTTCTGCAGGTTACCGGCCCGGCCGTTGTGGGGCAGCAAATGCTGCCAGCCCCGGGTGAGGTAGTGCCGGTACTTCTCGGTGCTGTTGCCCACCTGGATATTGAAGCTGAGCAGGCGCAGGCGGTTGTCTGCCGGCAAACCTGTGGACTCCAGGTGATGTTCGTTGACCTGCGGTTCACGCAGGCCAACCACACGTTCAGTACCCCAGCGGCGCATGAGGAGCCCCTTACTTGGCTGCGCGTTCTTTGGCGATCAACTGGTCGGCAACGTTGAGGGTCGCTTCAGGACCACCGGTAGTGCCCAGGTCGAAACGGTACTTGCCGTTGACAATCATGGTTGGTACGCCTTGCACGCCGTACTTCTGCGCCAGCTCCTTGGCTTGCTTGATCTGGCCCTGGATCGCGAAGGAGTTGAAGGTGGCCAGGAACTTGTCCTTGTCGACGCCTTGGGTAGCAATGAAGTCAGCCATTTCGTCCGGCTTGGTCAGGCGCTTGCCTTGTTTCTGGATGGCGTCGAATACCGCGTTGTGGACCTTGTGCTCCACCCCCATGGCTTCCAGGGTCAGGAACAGTTGGCCGTGGGCATCCCATGGGCCGCCGAACATGGCGGGGATGCGCTTGAAGTTCACGTCCTTGGGCAGCTTCTCGACCCAAGGGTTGATGACCGGCTCAAAAGCGTAGCAATGCGGGCAGCCGTACCAGAACAGCTCCACCACTTCGATCTTGCCCGGTACCGAAACCGGCACTGGGTTGGCCAATTCAACGTAGGTTTTACCGGCTTCAAGCGGCACATCGGCAGCTTGCGCGGTCATGCCGAAGAGGCTGGCAGTGACGAGAGCGGCGCTGAGGATCAGATTACGCATGCTTTACTCCTGGACAAATAAAGTCGCCTCACGCGACCTTTGTTGTGACAGGTCTACGCGGGCATGAGTTCGTTAGTGTAACGGCAGCGGCCACAAAAAAGGGCGGCCTCAGCCACCCTTTTTATGCTTGCATCGATGGATTAATCGAGCGTTAACGTTGCGTGCACCTTAGTGCAGGCCCTGGATGTAGCTGGAGACCGCCGCAATGTCTTCATCACTCAGCTTGCGAGCGATGGTGCGCATGATTGCCGCGTCGCCATCATTGGCTCGCCCGGCCTCTTCCTTACGGAAATCGGTCAGCTGCTTGGCAATGTAGGTAGCGTGCTGGCCGCTCAGGTGCGGGAAGCCGGCGGCGGCTATGCCCGCGCCATTGGGCGAGTGGCAACCGGTGCAGGCAGGCAGGCCTTTATCCAGGTCACCGCCGCGGAACAGTTTCTCACCACGGGCCACCAGTTTCGGATCAGCAGCTCCCACACTGCCTTTCTGGCTGGCAAAATACGCCGCGATATCCGCCAGGTCCTGGTCACTGAGGTTGGTCAGCAGGCCGGTCATTTCCAGGACCGTGCGCTTGCCATCCTTGATGTCGTGCATCTGCTTGGTCAGGTAACGCTCACCCTGGCCGGCCAATTTGGGGAAGTTCGGCGCCGGGCTGTTACCATCCGGCCCATGGCAGGCACCACATACGGCGGCTTTCGCTTGACCGGCAGTGGCATCACCTTTAAGGGGGCCCTCTGCGGCGACGGCAACACCGGTGATGCCCAAGGTCAACAGCAGACTCACGATCAGTTTGTTCATCAGCTAATCCAACTACGGCTAAGGGTTTAAGAGTTATCTACCGGGTTTACTCACCATCAACTCAATGATGGCCTGGTAATCCTCGGTACTGCAGTCCATGCACAAACCACGCGGCGGCATTGCCTTGAAACCCTGGGTCACGTGTTGCACCAGCGTGTCCATGCCCTGCGCCAGTCTTGGCGCCCAGGCTGCCTGGTCACCCCGTTTCGGGGCGTTCGGCAGTTGGCCGGCATGGCAAGCCACGCAAACTCGGTTGTACACCGCTTCCGGATCCTGTGTAGCCTGAGCGCCATACAGCGGAACCAGGGCACCGAAAGCGAGCAACCATCGGGTCATACATCGACCTTTTCAGGGTTTGAGAGCGTTTTGCGTTCTAATGCGCAATAAAGGTCTATCGCTCCCGTGAACTTCATCCTTCGCTGGGACAAAGCACACACAAAATCTGCGGCATTATATACTGGCGCTACTGAAACGGAAACGACACCGCTTGCCGCACCCTTTTTCGGCACCGCCCACATCGGAAATCTCATGCAACTCAAGAACCCCATCCTCGGCCTGTGCCAACAGTCCACCTTCATGCTCAGCGCCGCCAAAGTTGACCAATGCCCCGATGACGAAGGCTTTGAAGTCGCCTTTGCCGGTCGCTCCAACGCCGGTAAATCCAGCGCACTGAACACCCTGACCCACGCCAGCCTCGCGCGCACCTCGAAAACCCCGGGCCGCACGCAGTTACTCAACTTCTTCAAGCTAGACGATGATCGGCGTCTGGTCGACCTGCCGGGCTACGGTTATGCAAAAGTACCTATCCCGCTGAAGCTGCACTGGCAGCGCCACCTGGAGGCTTACCTGGGTGGCCGCGAGAGTTTGAAGGGGTTGATCCTGATGATGGACATCCGTCATCCAATGACCGACTTCGACCTGCTGATGCTGGATTGGGCGGTCGCCAGCGGCATGCCGATGCATATCCTGCTGACCAAGGCCGACAAGCTCACCTACGGCGCCGCCAAGAACACCCTGCTCAAAGTGCAGTCCGAAATCCGCAAGGGTTGGGGTGACACAATCACCATCCAGCTGTTCTCGGCCCCCAAGCGCATGGGCCTGGAAGATGCCTATACCGTGCTGGCCGGCTGGATGGAGTTGGCTGACAAAGGCGCGGAACTCGCCGAGTAACTTTTCTGCGGGCAAAAAAAACCCCGGACTTCGTATGGGGAGGGGAAGTTCGGGGTTCAAGTACCGGACCGCTAGGGCGGGGTCCGGATATCTGCCAACACTTAACACAACATAGGAGCATTGAAGGGCTTCACCACCCATTCAGTAACTCTGAGTAGCAGTTCACAGGTTAAGTTCCGGCAGGTTCAAAAAACTATTGGAAATAACTGCAGCGGATTTCCGATCTAAAGCATTCCGCCACCACGCCCGGTGGTGGCGGCGCCGCCAAATCAGTGCGCTTCGTCCCAGTTGTCGCCAACGCCAACGTCCACCACCAACGGCACATCCAACTGCGCCGCCGCACTCATGTGCTCGCGAATCTTCTCGCTGACCTCTGCCACCAGATCCTCACGCACCTCCAGCACCAGTTCATCGTGTACCTGCAGGATCACCTTGGCATCCAGGCCCGACGCGGTCAGCCAGTTATCCACCAGCACCATGGCTTTCTTGATGATATCCGCCGCCGTGCCCTGCATCGGCGCGTTGATCGCCGTGCGTTCTGCGGCCGCGCGCTCCTGGGGCTTGTTGGAGTTGATATCCGGCAAATACAGCCGACGTCCGAAGAAGGTTTCCACGTAGCCTTGATCGGCAGCCTGGGCGCGGGTGCGCTCCATGTACTCGCGAACGCCTGGGTAGCGGGCGAAGTACACATCGATGTAAGCCTTTGCGGTCTTGGTATCGACACCGATGTCCTTGCCGAGCTTCTGTGCCCCCATGCCGTAGATCAGGCCAAAGTTGATCGCCTTGGCACTGCGACGCTGATTGGAGGTGACCTCAGCCAATTCGACCTTGAACACCTCGGCCGCCGTGGCGGTATGCACATCCAGGTCGTTACGGAACGCATTCATCAGCCCCTCGTCCTTGGACAGGTGCGCCATGATCCGCAGTTCGATCTGCGAATAGTCCGCTGCCAGCAGTTTGTAGCCCTTGGGCGCGACAAATGCCTGGCGGATGCGTCGCCCTTCGGCGGTGCGCACCGGGATGTTCTGCAGGTTCGGGTCGCTGGAAGACAGCCGCCCGGTCGCCGCCACCGCCTGATGGTAAGAGGTGTGAACACGCCCGGTCCGCGGGTTGATCTGCTCCGGCAAGCGGTCGGTGTAAGTGCTTTTCAGCTTGCTCATGCTGCGGTACTGCATCAGTACCTTGGGCAGCGGATAGTCATCTTCGGCCAGCTTGGCCAGCACTTCCTCTGCCGTGGATGCCTGGCCCTTGCCCGTCTTTTTCAGCACCGGCAGGCCGAGTTTCTCGTAGAGAATCGCGCCGAGCTGCTTGGGCGAACCCAGGTTGAATGCTTCGCCGGCGATCTCGAACGCCTGGCGCTCCAGTTCGACCATCTTGTTGCCCAGCTCGATGCTCTGGACACCGAGCAGCTGCGCATCCACCAGCGCGCCCTGGCGTTCGATACGCGCCAGCACCGGTACCAGGGGGATTTCGATGTCCGTCAACACACTTGCCAGGCTCGGTATGGCGGTGAGCTGTGCGTACAGTGCCTGATGCAGGCGCAGCGTCACGTCGGCATCCTCGGCGGCATAGGGGCCAGCCTGTTCGAGCGGGATCTGGTCGAAGGTGAGCTGCTTGGCGCCTTTGCCGGCGATGTCCTGGAAACTGACGGTGTCGTAGTCCAGGTACTTCTTGGCCAGGCTGTCCATATCATGGCGGGTCGCAGTGGAATTCAACACGTAGGATTCAAGCATGGTGTCGAACGCGATACCGCGCACGCTGATGCCATTCGCCGGGTCGCCGCCAATGGCACAGTTGGCCAGGATATTCATGTCGAACTTGGCGTGCTGGCCGACCTTGAGCTTGCTCGGGTCTTCCAATAATGGCTTCAAGGCCAGCAGCACGGTGTCGCGATCCAGCTGCTGCGGCGCACCGATGTAGGAATGGGTCAGCGGGATGTAGGCGGCTTCATGGGGCTGCACGGCGAAGGAAACCCCCACCAGTTGCGCCTGTTGAGCGTCGATCCCGGTGGTTTCGGTGTCGAAAGCGAACAACGTCGCGTCGTTGAGTTTCTTCAGCCAGACATCGAATGTGGCTTGGTCGAGGATCGTGGTGTAGGTCGTTTCTGCGGGTGCCGCAGGAGTAGCTTCAATAACCTCTTCGGCAACAGGCGCGGCCTTGAGCTCCACTCGCTTGGCATCGCGCTGAATCTCATCGAACCAGCTCTTGAACTCCAGCAGGGTGTAAAGCTCCAGCAACTTTTCGCGATCCGGTTCAATCAGGTGCAAATCGTCCAGACCCACGTCCAGCGGCACATCGATCTTGATCGTCGCCAACTGATAGGAGAGGAATGCCATCTCCTTATGCTCTTCCAGCTTCGCCGGCAGCGTCTTGGCACCCCGGATCGGCAGGCTCGGCACAATATCCAACTGCTCATAAAGTTCTTTGAGGCCGCCGTTCACCCCCACCAGCAAGCCGGAAGCGGTCTTCGGACCAATGCCCGGAACGCCCGGGATGTTGTCGGACGAATCGCCCATCAACGCCAGATAGTCGATGATCTGCTCCGGAGCGACGCCAAATTTCTCCTTTACGCCCTCGATGTCCATCGAGCTACCGGTCATGGTGTTGACCAGGGTAATGTGCCCGTCGACCAACTGCGCCATGTCCTTATCGCCGGTGGAGATCACCACCGGACGGTCAGCGGCGGCACTGCTGCGGGCCAGGGTGCCGATCACGTCATCGGCCTCGACGCCTTCGACGCACAGCAAAGGGAAGCCCAGGGCGATCACGCTCTGGTGCAGGGGCTCGATTTGCACGCGCATGTCATCGGGCATGCTTGGGCGGTTGGCCTTGTATTCGGCGTACATGTCATCGCGAAACGTCCCACCCTTGGCGTCGAACACTACCGCGAACGGGCTGTCCGGGTACTGCTTGCGCAGGCTTTTGAGCATGTTCAACACGCCCTTGACCGCACCGGTCGGCAGGCCTTTGGAGGTGGTCAGCGGTGGCAGCGCGTGGAACGCGCGGTACAGGTAAGACGAACCGTCCACCAGGACGAGGGGGGCTTGGCTCATGAGCAGGATCAACCTTTTCGGCGGGTCAGGCGCTAGAATAGCCGGACCAATGAAAACAAAGGGACAAGGTTATCATGCGTACATTCAATCGCCTGCTGTTGACCGGCCTGATTGCACTCGCTCCGATGGCTGCCATGGCGGCAGACGGCGCGCCTTCGGGTGATCCGGAAGTGACCATTCGCACGGAAGGCGACCGGACCATCCAGGAGTACCGTCAAAACGGTTTCCTGTATGCAATCAAGGTGACCGTAAAAGGCGCACCGCCGTATTTCCTGGTACGCGCAGACGGAACCGACGCGAACTTCATCCGCTCTGACCAGCCGGATATGCTGATCCCGTCATGGAAGATCTTCGAATGGAAATGATTTCTTAACTTCAATTGGCGCCGCGCACCGCGGCGCCCGTACTGGCAGTTTTAACCATGTCTGTGTTCACCCCCCTGGCTCGGCCCGAGCTGGAAACCTTTCTCGCCCCCTACGGGCTCGGCCGCCTGCTTGACTTCCAGGGGATTGCCGCTGGTAGCGAAAACACCAATTTCTTTATCAGCCTGGAACAGGGCGAGTACGTCCTGACCCTGGTTGAGCGCGGCCCCGTGCAGGAGATGCCGTTCTTCATCGAACTGCTCGACGTGCTCCACGACGCCGACCTGCCGGTGCCCTACGCTCTGCGCACCACCGATGGCGTGGCCCTGCGCGAATTGGCCGGCAAACCGGCACTGCTGCAACCGCGCCTGGCCGGCAAGCACATCAAGGAGGCCAACCCACAGCATTGCGCCCAGGTCGGCGACCTGCTCGGCCATCTGCACTTGGCGACGCAGGGCGAGAAGGTGCTGGAGCGCAAGACCGATCGCGGGCTGGATTGGATGCTCAGCGAAGGTGCGCAGCTGATTTCGCACCTGGACGATGCGCAGCAAAGCCTGCTGCAAGCAGCATTGACTGAAATCGAGGCCCATAAGGCCGAGATCCTCGCCCTGCCACGCGCCAACGTGCACGCCGACCTGTTCCGTGACAACGCGATGTTCGAGGGCACGCACCTGACGGGTCTGATCGACTTCTACAATGCCTGCTCGGGCCCGATGCTGTACGACGTGGCGATCGCCCTGAATGACTGGTGTTCGGACGCCGATGGCGTGATTGATGGCCCGCGCGCCCGTGCGCTGCTGGGTGCCTACGCGGGCCTGCGGCCGTTCACGGCCAAGGAGGCCGAGCTATGGCCGACCATGCTGCGGGTGGCGTGCGTGCGGTTCTGGCTGTCGCGCCTGATCGCCGCTGAATCGTTTGCCGGGCAGGATGTGTTGATCCACGATCCCGCCGAGTTCGAGCATCGGTTGACGCAGCGTCAGCAGGTCAGCGTCCACCTGCCATTCGCGCTCTAAGGACCAACCCGGTCAAAATGTGGGAGCAAGCCCCCTCCCACATTTGATCTGCGCTGCGGCTTATAACGACTCCAGGCAACCTGCCAAGTCATTCCCCAATTTCTCCAGCACCTGCTCATAACCCTGGGCCGTGGCCGGGGTGTAGCCGCCCAGCGCATCCAATTCCGCCAGCTTCACCGGCAAACCTGCCACCAGGGTTTCGGCCAAACGCGGACGCAACGGCGGCTCACTGAACACACAGGTCTTGCCCACTTCCTGCAAACGCGTACGCATCGCCGCCACATGCTGGGCGCCAGGCTGCACTTCGGCAGCAACGCTGAACACGCCGGTGTGCTTGAGTCCGTAGGCGTCTTCGAAGTAATCAAAGGCTTCGTGGAACACGAAGTAAGGTTTGTCACCGATGCTCGCCAGGCGTTTTTTCAGGCGCGCATCCAGTGCATCAAGGCGCTCGTCGAAAGCCTTGGCATTACTCTGATAACGCGCGGCGTTCACGGGGTCGGCTGCACTGAGGTCAGCGGCCATACGCGCTGCGATCACCCGAGCGTTCACCGTGGACAGCCAAAGGTGCGCATCCAGGCTCCCCGGGCGGTGATCATGGTCATGTTCGTCGGCATCGTCGGCGTGGGAATGGCTATCTTCGGCGAACCTACGCAGTTTCATCCCCGGCAGGTCTTGAACCGCTACGGTCGGCGCGGTACGCCCCTTGAGCACGCGAGGCAGGAAGCCCTCCATGTCCGGCCCGATCCAATACAGCAGATCGACCGACTGCACACGCCGTACGTCGGATGGGCGCAAGGCGAAGTTATGGGGCGATGCACCCGGCGGCAGCAACACCTCCGGAACCGCCACACCGTCCTGCACGGCAGCGGCAATCAACTGCAATGGCTTGATGCTCGTGAGCACCTTGACCTCGGCCTGAGCGGCCCCAGCGAGGAACAAACTGGTGACAAATACGACAAAAACGGGAAAAAGTCGGGACACGATGACCACTCAATGACGTAGGAACGGGTAACATAATAACGTCTCTATCAAATATCTGTCGCCGCTCATGCCTAAAACACCGCTTGCCAGCCGTCCACACGACCACTCTCACTGCGTGCATACCGCGCTGTCGGAGGCCGACACCCTGTGCGCACAGAAAGGCTTGCGCCTGACCGCCCTGCGTCGCCGGGTGCTGGAACTCGTCTGGCAGAGCCACAAGCCCCTGGGTGCCTACGACATCCTGGGCGTGCTCAGCGAGCAGGACGGCCGCCGGGCCGCGCCGCCGACCGTGTACCGCGCGCTGGATTTCCTGCTGGAAAACGGCCTGGTGCACCGCATTGCCTCGCTCAACGCCTTTGTCGGCTGCAACCACCCGGAACACGCGCATCAGGGCCAGTTCCTGATCTGCCGCGAGTGCCACGCCGCCATCGAGCTTGAACAAAAGAGCATCAGCGACGCCATCATCAAGAGCTCCGCCGACGTAGGCTTCCGGGTCGAAGGGCAGACGGTCGAAGTGGTCGGCCTGTGCTCGGGCTGCCAGGGGGCTTGATGAGCAATGCGTTAATTCGCCTGGAGCAGGTCGGCGTCACGTTTGCCGGGCAAAACGTGCTGGACAACATCGCGTTGAGCGTCGAGCCGGGGCAGATCGTCACCCTGATCGGCCCCAATGGCGCCGGCAAGACCACCCTGGTGCGCGCCGTACTCGGCCTGCTCAAGCCCGACACCGGCAGCGTGTGGCGCAAGCCCAGGCTGCGCGTGGGCTACATGCCTCAAAAGCTGCACGTTGATCCGACCCTGCCCTTGTCTGTACTGCGGTTTTTGCGCCTGGTGCCCGGCGTGGACCGCACCCGCGCGCAGGCGGCCCTGAAGGAGGTCGGCGCCGAGCAGGTCATCGACAGCCCGGTGCAAAGCATCTCCGGCGGCGAAATGCAGCGTGTGCTGCTGGCCCGTGCCCTGTTGCGCGAGCCCGAGTTGCTGGTGCTGGATGAACCCGTGCAGGGCGTCGACGTCGCCGGCCAGGCCGAGCTGTACAGCCTGATTACCCGCCTGCGCGACCGCCATGGCTGCGGCGTGCTGATGGTCTCCCATGACTTGCACTTGGTGATGAGCACCACCGACCAGGTGGTATGCCTCAACCGCCACGTGTGCTGCTCCGGCCACCCGGAACAAGTCAGCAACGACCCGGCGTTCGTGGAACTGTTCGGCAAGAACGCCCAGAGCCTGGCGATCTATCACCACCATCACGACCATGCCCATGACCTGCATGGCGCTGTCGTAGACGATCCCGCGACGCCCCACACCCACGTTCATGGAGATAGCTGCAAGCATGGCTGATTTTCTGCTTTACGCCCTGCTGGCAGGCTTGGCTCTGGCGCTGGTGGCGGGCCCACTGGGCTCGTTCGTGGTCTGGCGGCGCATGGCGTACTTTGGCGACACCTTGTCCCACGCCGCGCTGCTGGGCGTGGCCATGGGCTTCCTGCTGGATGTGAGCCCGACCATCGCCGTGACCGTGGGCTGCCTGCTGCTGGCGGTGCTGCTGGTGACCCTGCAACAGCGCCAGCCACTGGCCTCGGACACCCTGCTGGGCATCCTGGCGCCAAGCACGCTGTCCCTGGGCCTGGTGGTGCTGAGCTTTATGCATGAAGTGCGCATCGACCTGATGGCCTATCTGTTCGGCGACCTGCTGGCGATCAGCCCCACCGATCTTGCCTGGATTCTCGGCGGCAGCGCCGCCGTATTGGTGCTATTGGTCGCCCTGTGGCGCCCACTGCTGGCCATCACGGTGCATGAAGAACTGGCCAGGGTCGAAGGTTTGCCCGTACCAGCGTTGCGCATGGCCCTGATGCTGCTGATTGCCGTGGTGATCGCTGTCGCGATGAAGATTGTCGGCGTATTGTTGATCACGTCGCTGTTGATCATTCCCGCCGCCGCCGCCCAGCGCCACGCCCGCTCACCGGAGCAGATGGCGATCGGTGCCAGCCTGTTGGGGATGCTGGCAGTGTGCGGGGGCCTGGCGTTGTCATGGTTCAAGGACACGCCTGCCGGACCGTCGATTGTAGTCACGGCGGCCGCCCTGTTTCTGCTGAGTTTTGTCCTGCCCCGTCGAGGGGTGTAGACTTGCTCGCTTTTTGCGCAAATAGAGAGTCGCAGGAATGAAGCTGTTCACCTCCCGTTATCTGCTCCTTGCCGCGTTTTCCCTGCTGCTGGGCGCCTGTCAAAGCACACCGCCCGCCGCCCCAGAGGCCCCGGATCCGCGTGCTGCGGCCATCGCGCAGCTGGAGCAAAACCTGGCCAGCAGTGAGCTGGCCACCGCCGAAGACCAACTGGCCGCACTGCAGGCCCAGTCGCCCAATGACCCGACGCTGGAACCCTACCAACGGCAATTGGCCGAGGCTTACCTGCAGCGCAGCCAGATCGTGCTGCAAAAAGGCGATGTAAACGCCGCCGCCACCGCCCTGAGCCGTGCCCGCGCGCTGATGCCCAAGGCGCCGGCGCTGACCGGTGGCGTCAACAGCGCCATCACCCACGCCCGTAAAGTCGAGCTGGATAAAGCCGAAGAGGCCCTCAAGGCCGCCGAAGCCAAGCCCGCTGCCAAGGTCATCGACCCGGCCGCGCCAAGCACCACCGTGGCGCTGAACCTCACTGATATTGAAGCGCTGCGCCATCAGCTGGATGCGATTGCCACCGATGTGGTGAATTACCAGTGTGATGTGACGATCCAGGCGCCACGCACCCAGGATTACCCGTGGCTGGCCACGTTGCTGACCAAACGGGTGAAGCGTATTGATTCAGGGTATGACCTGAAGATTCACCGGCAGATTCTTAAGCATATTCCGGCGCAGGTTGTGCTGACTCCGCGCAAGGCGGAATAACGCATCGGGGGCAAGCCCCTCTCACATTTGAATTGTGAGAGGGGCTTGCCCCCGATAGCGATCCAACAAGCAACCAATAAATTAAGCCGGAATCGCCTTAGCCTTCGGCTCACGATCCCAAACCCGATGCTGTGCAATCGCGGCAAAAAACGCCTTGAACGCCTTAGCATCCGACCCCACGATCAACCCCGCATCCGTCTCCAGCTTCAGCAGATCCAGCAGTGGCTTCGCGTCACTGGCAACCGCAATCGCCTTCAGGTGTTTGTAGGCTTCCAGAACGTAATGCAGCGCCACACCATCACCGCTCAGTGCTTTCACCGACTCTTTTCCGCCCGGGATAAACACGGCGTCAAACGCAATCGACGGCATGCCTTCCATCGACGCATCCACCGGCAGGCTCTTGCCATCGGCCGTCTTCACCGGCGCCGAGGTCGGCCCCAGCAACTTGGCATGGGCACCTTCTGCCGCCAGGGCTTTTTTCAGCGCATCGATAGCCGCGCCATCCACACCGTCAGCCGCGAGAATCGCGACTTTGCGCGTCTTGATATCGCCGGACAGCAGGTTCACCTGGCTCAATGCCGGCGACTCTTTCAGCGAAGACTCACGCGGCGCTACCGTGCCTTTGGTCGGCGCCGGCAGACCAAGGTTCTGCGCCACGCGCTTGGCCAGTTCCAGATCGATATTGGCCAGAATCTCGTTGACCTGCCGCGCGCGGATAAACTCACGCTCCACCTTGCCCAACTCGAAGCTGTAGGCCGCGATAATGTGCTCTTTCTCATGGTGGCTCATGCTGTGGAAAAACAGCGCGGCCTGGGAGAAGTGGTCGCCAAATGACTCACTGCGCTCACGTACCTTATTGGCATCGACGCGCTCGTAATAGGTTTCGAAACCGCCATCCTGGGCAGCCGGTGGCGTTTCTTTCGGCCAGCCGCCATCGATCGAGTTCGGCTCGTAAGCAGCACGGCCCTTGTCGATCACGGTGCGATGCTGGGCGTCGCGCTGGCCGTTGTGGAAAGGTACTACCGGCCGGTTGATCGGCAGCTCATGGAAGTTCGGCCCACCGAGACGGCTGATCTGCGTATCCGTGTAGGAAAACAGACGACCTTGCAGCAACGGGTCGTTGGTGAAGTCGATACCCGGCACGATGTGGCCCGGGCAAAACGCGACCTGCTCGACTTCGGCAAAGAAGTTATCCGGGTTGCGGTTCAGCACCATTTTGCCCAGCGGTGTGATCGGCACCAGTTCCTCGGGGATGATCTTGGTCGGATCGAGCAGGTCAAAGTCGAACTTATGCTCGTCTTCTTCCGCAACGATCTGCACACCCAACTCCCACTCAGGGTAGTCGCCGCTTTCAATCGCCTCCCACAGGTCACGACGGTGGTAATCGGTATCTTTACCGGCCAGCTTTTGCGCTTCGTCCCACACCAGGGAGCAGGTGCCGACCTTCGGGTGCCAGTGGAACTTCACAAAGCTCGACTTACCTTCGGTATTGATCAAGCGGAAGGTGTGAATGCCAAACCCCTGCATGGCACGCAGGCTTTTTGGAATGGCGCGGTCAGACATCGCCCAGATCACCATGTGCGCCGACTCCGGCTGCAACGAAACAAAATCCCAGAATGTATCGTGGGCCGAGCCGCCGGTAGGAATTTCGTTGTGCGGCTCAGGTTTTACCGCATGCACGAAGTCGGGAAACTTGATCGCATCCTGAATGAAAAACACCGGCATGTTGTTGCCGACCAGGTCGAAGTTGCCCTCGTCGGTGAAGAACTTCACCGCGAAACCGCGCACGTCACGCACCGTATCGCCCGAACCACGCGGGCCCTGCACGGTGGAGAAACGCACGAACACCGGGGTTTTATGCTCGGGGTTACGCAGGAAACCTGCCTTGCTCAGCGCGGAATGGTTTTCATAGGTCTGGAAATAGCCATGGGCGCCGGTGCCCCGGGCATGCACGATGCGCTCGGGGATACGCTCATGGTCAAAGTGCGTGATTTTTTCACGCATGATGAAGTCTTCCAGCAGCGAGGGGCCGCGGGCACCGACTTTCAAGGTGTTCTGGTTGTCGGAAATCTTCACGCCTTGGTTGGTACGCAGGGCCTGGCCGGTCGCATCGGAACGGAATTCCTCCAGGGCCTGCAGCTTGGCGTTGGTGTTGCCACGGTCCAGGGTGTCGGTGCCTGCAAGTTCACTCTTCGACGGGGTGGCTGGCTTCTTGGTACTCATCAGTCAAAACTCCTTATTCAAAGTGGCCAGAGCGGTCCCCGGCTCGTTTGAGCAAAACCCCAGGCACGGCACCTGGGAAATCGAGTTGCTTAAGTAGTGACTGACACGGTTTTCTGCCGTTCCTTTTTTATGACCTTTGATCGCGTTATTGCCAAATCACTGGTTGAATGCGAAATAAATGCTAAGAAACGCTATACGGACAGGCTAAAATGCGCGCCCGGCTAACCGCTGATCCCTTTTCAATGCGCCCCACAAGGTTCGCTACGTGATCGAGTTTCAAAACGTCCATAAAACCTACCGCGTCGCCGGTAAGGATATTCCCGCGCTGTACCCCACCAGCCTGCGCGTCGAAAACGGCCAGGTGTTTGGCCTGATCGGCCACTCGGGTGCAGGTAAAAGCACGCTGCTGCGCCTGATCAACCGCCTGGAAGAGCCCAGTGGCGGCCAGATCACGGTGGACGGCGAAGAAGTCACCGCCCTGGACGCCAACGGCCTGCGCCGTTTCCGCCAGCAGGTCGGGATGATCTTCCAGCACTTCAACCTGCTGGCGTCCAAGACCGTTGCCGACAACGTGGCCCTGCCACTGACCCTGGCCGGCGAATTGTCGCGCAAGGACATCGACCAACGCGTCGCCGAGCTACTCGCCCGCGTCGGCCTGTCGGACCACGCCAGGAAGTACCCGGCGCAGTTGTCCGGTGGCCAGAAGCAACGCGTCGGCATTGCCCGCGCCCTGGCGACCAAGCCGAAAATCCTGTTGTGCGACGAGGCCACCAGCGCCCTCGACCCGCAAACCACCGCCTCGGTCCTGCAACTGCTGGCCGAGATCAATCGCGAGTTGAAACTGACCATCGTGCTGATCACCCATGAAATGGATGTGATCCGCCGCGTATGCGACCAAGTCGCCGTGATGGATGCCGGCGTGATCGTCGAGCAAGGCTCGGTGGCCGACGTGTTCCTGCACCCCAAGCACCCGACCACCAAGCGCTTCGTGCAGGAAGCCGAGCAGGTCGATGAAGGCGAGCAGCGCGATGACTTCGCCCATGTACCGGGTCGCATCGTACGGCTGACGTTCCAGGGCGAAGCGACCTACGCGCCACTGCTGGGCACCGTCGCCCGGGAAACGGGGGTGGACTACAGCATCCTCGCCGGCCGCATCGACCGCATCAAAGACATCCCCTACGGGCAACTGACCCTTGCGGTCACCGGCGGTGACATGGAAGCGGCCTTTGCCCGCTTTACCGCCGCAGACGTCCACATGGAGGTGCTGCGCTGATGGACGTTTTCTTGAGTTTCTTCGCCAATATCGACTGGTCCGAAATCTGGCTCGCCACCGGCGACACCATGATCATGCTGTTCGGTTCGCTGTTCTTCACCGTGGTATTGGGCCTGCCTTTGGGCGTGCTGTTGTTCCTCACCAGCCCACGCCAGCTGTTCGAGCAAAAAGGCCTGTACGCACTGCTGTCGCTGGTCGTGAACATCCTGCGCTCGCTGCCGTTCATCATCCTGCTGATCGTGATGATCCCGTTCACCGTGCTGATCACCGGTACCTCCCTGGGCGTAGCGGGCGCGATCCCGCCGCTGGTCGTAGGGGCCACGCCATTCTTCGCGCGCCTGGTGGAAACCGCCTTGCGTGAAGTGGACCGCGGCATCATCGAGGCCACCCAGTCCATGGGGGCCAGCACCCGCCAGATCATCATCAACGCGCTGCTGCCCGAAGCACGCCCCGGCATCTTCGCGGCGATAACGGTGACGGCGATTACCCTGGTGTCCTACACGGCCATGGCCGGTGTTGTCGGCGCCGGCGGCCTGGGTGACCTGGCGATCCGGTTCGGTTACCAACGCTTCCAGACCGACGTGATGGTGGTCACCGTGGTAATGCTGTTGATCCTGGTGCAAATTCTGCAAACCGTCGGCGACAAGCTGGTGGTGCACTTTTCTCGAAAATAACGGCCATTGCCGGTCAAAAGCCGGCACATGCCCGAACAAGGAGCTTGTTGGATGAAAAAACTACTGGTTGCTTTCGCCGCCGTTGCCGCGTTTTCCGCCCACGCCGCCGAGACCCTGAAAGTCGCTGCCTCGCCGGTGCCCCACGCGGAAATCCTGGAATTCGTGAAGCCTGCCCTCGCCAAAGAAGGCGTGGACCTGCAAGTCAAAGTCTTCACCGATTACGTGCAGCCCAACGTCCAGGTAGCGGAAAAGCGCCTGGATGCGAACTTCTTCCAGCACCAGCCATACCTGGATGAATTCAACAAAGCCAAAGGCACTCACCTGGTGAGCGTCGGCGCTGTGCACCTGGAGCCTCTGGGCGCTTACTCCAGCAAGTACAAAAAACTGGAAGACCTGCCTGACGGCGCCAACGTGGTGATCCCGAACGACGCCACCAACGGTGGCCGCGCGCTGTTGCTGCTGGCCAAGCACAACCTGATCACCCTGAAGGACCCGACCAATATCCTGTCGACCATCAAGGACATCACCGCAAACCCGAAAAACCTGAAATTCCGCGAACTCGAAGCCGCCACCCTGCCGCGCGTGCTGACCCAGGTCGACCTGGCGCTGATCAACACCAACTATGCGCTGGAAGCCAAGCTGGACCCGTCCAAGGACGCCCTGGTGATCGAAGGCAATGACTCGCCTTACGTGAACATCCTCGTGAGCCGCGAAGACAACCAGGATTCGGACGCGATGAAAAAGCTGATTGCAGCCCTGCACACCCCTGAGGTGAAGCAATTCATCCAAGAGAAGTACAAAGGCGCGATCCTGCCGGCGTTCTGATCCGACTCGGTCTCCAACACGCTGGAGATCAAAAAATGTGGGAGGGGGCTTGCCCCCGATTGCGGAGTATCAGTCGCTGCATGAGCTGACTGACCTGCCGCCATCGGGGCAAGCCCCCTCCCACATGTGTTGTGCATTGCCTGTTACTTGCGCTGCAACAGCCCCGGCAGTTGCGCCACCAGCTTCTGGTTGTTCAACGGCGCACGGATAAAGCCGCGCTGGGTACCATCCGGACCGATCAGCGCGAGGTTGCCGCTGTGGTCGACGGTGTAGTTGGGCTTGTTGGTGTCTGCCGGGATGAACGGGATGCTCACGGCATTCGAAACCTTCTGCACATCCTCTACGTTCGCACCGGTGAGGCCTTGGAATTGCGGGTCGAAGTAGCCCAGGTACTGCTTGAGCTGGGTCGGGGTGTCGCGGTTCGGGTCGACGCTGACCAGGATTACCTGCAACTTATCCACAGCCTCCTTAGGCAACTCGCTCTTGATCTGGCGCAGTTGGGCGAGGGTGGTCGGGCAGATGTCGGGGCAGAAGGTGTAGCCGAAGAACAGCAGGCTCCACTTGCCTTTCAACTCGTTGACCAGCACCGGCTGGCCTTCCTGGTTGGTCATGCTCACCGACGGCAGCTGGCGGCTTTGCGGCAGCAGGATGATACCGGCATCAATCAATGCCGTAGGGTCGCCCTGGCCCTTGCCCGAGAGCACTTTGTTAACGGTCAGGCCCATGATCAACGCGACGATGGCCACCAGGATAAAGACGGTTTTTTGAGTTCGAGTCATAGGTTCAACAGTAAGTAGTGGTCTACGAGCAGGGCGATAAACAGCAGGAACAGGTACCAGATAGAGTACTTGAAGGTGTTGATCGCCGCGTGCGGCTGAGCGCCACGGTACAGCACCCAGGCCCATTGCAGAAAGCGTCCGCCCAAAACCAGCGCACAGGCCAGGTAGAGCGGGCCGCTCATGTGGATCACATAGGGCATCAGGCTCACCGCCAACAGGGCGAAGGTATAGAGCAGGATATGCACCTTGGTGTAGTGCTCGCCGTGAGTGACAGGCAGCATCGGGATATCGGCCTTGGCGTATTCCTCCTTGCGGTGAATGGCCAGGGCCCAGAAGTGCGGCGGCGTCCAGGCGAAGATGATCAGCACCAGCAACAAGGGCTCGGCGCTGACATGGCCGGTAACGGCGACCCAACCCAACAGCGGTGGCGCGGCACCGGCCAGGCCTCCGATAACAATATTTTGTGGCGTCGCCCGCTTGAGAAAACCGGTGTAGACCACCGCGTAACCGAGCAGCGAAGCCAGCGTCAGCCATGCCGCCAGAGGGTTGGTAAACGCCAGCAACAAGGCCAATCCTGCAACGGCTAGAAACAAAGCAAAGGCCAGCGCCGCCACCGGCGATACACGCCCCTCCGCCAACGGCCGCTTATGGGTGCGAGCCATCACTGCATCAATCCGTCGGTCCACCACATGGTTCACCGCCGCCGCACCACCGGCACACAGGGCTATTCCCAGGTTGCCGAAAATCAGTACCGCCCACGGCACACCGGCGCGGGTCGCGAGGAACATGCCGACCAGGGAGGTGATGAGCATCAGCACCACCACTTTCGGCTTGGTCAGCTCCAGGTAATCGCGCCAGATCGCCTGGCTGTGGCGCGCGCCGATCAAGGTCGCCATGGCATCTCTCCTTTAAGGGTGATGAGGCCCGATACGTGTTTGCGCGGGCTGAAGCGCCAGCCGAACGGCAACTGGTGACGCACCCGGACCAGACTGGTGCGGGCGTGGTAATTGACCAGCACCAGGGTCAATAACAGCGCCGCACCGCCGGCGTTATGGCCGACCGCAACCGGCAGTGGCAGGTGGAAATACACGTTGCTCAGGCCCAGGCTGATTTGTACCGCCAGGGCAATCAACAGCAGGCCCGCGAGCCGCGTCATACCCACCGCACGCAGCTGCCAGGCCAGCCCCGCAAGCACCAGGGTGACCAGCACCGCACCGATGCGGTGGGTCAGGTGGATAGCGGTGCGCGCGTCGCTGTCGAGTTGGCCGCCAAGGTAATTGGGGCCGATGTGCTGGGTCAGGTGAAAGCCGTTGGCGAAGTCCGCCGCAGGCCACCACTGGCCGTGGCAGGTGGGCAAATCGATACAGGCCACCGCTGCGTAGTTGGAACTGACCCAGCCGCCCAAGGCGATCTGACCGATCACCAGCACCAGGCCGGCCGTGGCCCAATATTGCAGGCGCCTGGGCACGATCAACGCGGGCAACACCCCAGACAAGCGCAGGGTCAGCAGAAACAGCAGGCTCAAGGTCGCAAAGCCGCCCAACAAATGCCCCGTCACCACCTGGGGCCACAGCTTCAAGGTCACCGTCCACATGCCAAACGCCGCCTGGGCAAACACCACCATCAACAGAAACAACGGCAGTTTCACTGGCTGGCCCGGATCACGCCGATGGCTCCACGAACGCGCCGCCAACAGCACAATCAACAGGCCCAGGGTGCCGGCGAAGTAGCGATGGGTCATCTCCGCCCAGCCCTTGTCAGCCTCCACCGGCGTATCGGGAAAATGCAATTCGGCATGGGCCAGCTGGGCCTCGCTTTGCGGCACGCTGATAAACCCGTAGCAGCCCGGCCAGTCCGGGCAACCGAGGCCGGCGTGGGTCAGGCGGGTGTAGGCGCCAAGCAGCACGACGATCAGCGCCAGCAGAGTGGCAAATAACGCGAGGCGAAATCCAGGTTTGGCCATGACGATGCCCTTATCCGATGTTCGACAGTTTCAACAGGTGGCGCAGGTCATTGAGCAAGTCCTTGCCCTTGACCTTGGCGTCGTAGCGCAGCACCAGGTTGCCGTGGGGGTCGACGATCCACAGTTGCGCAGCGCCCGGCGCGGCGGCGTTTTTGGTGAAGGTAGAGAGGTCCAGTGAGTAGCGCTGCAATTGCGGGTATTCAGCCTTGAGCTTGGCGTCATAGTCGGCAGCGACCGGTTGCGCACTGGCCAAGGCATGGCTGGCGCGTGAAGCGTCGCGCCCCAGGCCGATCTGCAACTGGCGCGCGAGGTACACCAGTTGCCGGCAATCGGCGGCGCAGGCGGCAGGCGCGGTGACCAGCAACTGCCAGCGCTGTTCATCGGCCTGCACGCCAATATCGGCGCGGGTCTGACCGTTACCGATCATTTCTCCGTGGTAGCTGCGACTGTCCGGCACCCAGAACTGCAGTTTGTACATGAAGGTGGCCAGCACCATCGGACCGATCACCATCAGCAGGATCAGCATCAGCTGCCAGCGGCCTTTGCGCCGATCAGGTACCTCAGACATGTTGAGTGGATTCGTGGCCGTTCCCATGGGGCTTCTCCTTTGTGGTGTGCCATCCGAGGTAGAGGTAAAGAGCCAGTAGCGCCAGGGACATGGCGAACCACTGCACCGCGTAGGCCAAGTGTTTTTCCGGCCCCATCGCAACGATGGGCCAGGTGGTTTCGTACGTGCCGGGGCCGGCTTCGGTACGCAGTTCATAGGCAAAACCGTTGCGGCCCAGCTCAGCCCACAGCGCGGCGGGGTGCAGCGCGGTCAACAGGCGCGGCCATTGCACGGTCGTGGGGTCCGCATGCAGCTGGAAGGTTTCGCCGGGCGCGACATACACCCAGGCGTCGAGATTCAAGGGCTGAGCGGGAGTAGTGAAGACGGGCGGGGTGCGCCGATCAGGCCACGGCAACCAGCCCCGATTGAGCAATAGCCACAGGCCGCTGGCTTGGTCATGAAAGGGTTGCAGCAACTCGACACCCGCCTTACCGTCGCGCATGCGGTTATCCAGCAATACGCTGTGCTCGGCATCGAACTGGCCGCGCAGATGCACGCGGCGAAAGGCCGGGTCCGCCATATCCCCGAGTTGCACACTGCTGATCGGCTCAGCGGCGCGGCGTTCGGCATAGCTGTCCACCAGCAACTGCTTCTCATGACCGCGCGACAGCTGCCAGACGCCCAGGCCCACCATCAAAGGCAGCAGAATCATCACCACCACGGTTGGTGCGATACCTGGACGAAAGCGTTTCATGGCGCTGGCTATACTTGTTTTCATTGCCCGCCCATCCCCTTGATGCCCACCAACGCCAGGAACCAGACCATGCTCAAAGCAGCCATTGCCCTGATGCTGATCGCGACCGTCGTGAGCCTGTTCAGTGGCCTGTTCTTCCTGGTCAAGGACGAGGGCAACTCCAACCGCCTCGTCACGGCCTTGACCGTGCGTGTGGTACTGGCCGTGATCACCGTGGCGTTGATCGCCTGGGGATTTTTCAGCGGCCAGCTGGTATCTCATGCGCCCTGGTAAGTCGCCTCACAGCACATAAACGAAGAAAAACAGCCCGATCCACACCACATCCACGAAGTGCCAATACCAACTGGCCGCCTCGAAACCGAACTGATGCTCGGCATTGAAATGCCCGCGCAGGATGCGCATCAGCATTACAAACAAAATGATGGTGCCGATGGTCACGTGGGCACCGTGGAAGCCCGTGAGCATAAAGAACGTCGCGCCGTATACCCCCGAACCCAAGGTCAGGCCCAGTTCTTTATAGGCATGGATGTATTCCTCGGCCTGGAACCCGAGGAATGCCAGGCCCAGCAAGACGGTGATCGCCAGCCAGATCTTCAGCGCGCCGCGATGCCCCTTGCGCAAGGCGTGGTGGGCAATGGTGATGGTCACGCTGGAACTCACCAGCAGGATGGTGTTGACCAACGGCAAGCCCCACGGGCTGATGGTGCCCTCCGGCGCGGGATAAAGTTTCGGGTCCGGGTTGTTGAGCAACGGCCAGGCAAACTCGAAGTTCGGCCACAGCATGTGCGCAATGCCTTTGGGGCCTTCGCCGGCCAACGCGGGGCCGGACAAGTGGCGCACGTAGAACAGCGCACCGAAGAACGCGATAAAGAACATCACCTCGGAAAAAATGAACCAGGTCATGCCCCAGCGAAACGAGCGGTCCATCTGGGCGCTGTACAAACCGGCGCGGCTTTCCTTGATCACCGCTCCGAACCAGCCAAACAGCATGTAGGCCAACAACAGCCCTCCGACGAAAAAGATCCACGGCCCGTGGGATTCCGGGCGTGCCGCCTTCAGGTCGTTGAACCACACGGCCAGGCCATACACGGTGACCAGCATGCCAATCGTGGCAATTATCGGCCATTTGCTTTGCGCTGGTACGTAGTACGTATCATGAGTCGACATGTATTCGCTCTCCTGATTGAGCGGGCAAACAGTAGCTAGCCGCCGGTACGAACAGCCACGGGCGGTTGGCGCGCAGTGATATCAAACAGCGTGTACGCCAGGGTCAAATGCTTCACATCCTTGGGCATGTCACGGTCGACAATAAAACGCACCGGCATCTCGATGCGCTGGCCCGGCTGCAGCACTTGCTGGGTGAAGCAAAAGCATTCGGTCTTGTGGAAATACATCGCCGCTTCGGCGGGGGAAATGCTCGGCACCGCCTGGGCGGTCATCGGCTTGTCAGTAGGGTTGTAGGCCACGAACAGCATCTCGGTGACGGCACCGGGGTTGACCACCACCTCATCAGCCTTGGAGTGAAACTCCCAGACCATGTCGATGGCATTGGTGGACAGGAACTGCACCCGTACCTGGCGCGTGAGGTCGACGACCTGCTCGCCTTCGTACTGCCCGGCCGTCTTGCCGTTGATGCCGAATGCCTTGCACATCACGTCGTAGATCGGCACCAGGGCAAAGCCGAAGGCGAACATCGCCACCACCAGGATCAGCAGGCGGGCAACCAGGCGCTTGAGAGGCACGGAGTCAGCCATGACCACCTCCGCTTACCCTGTTCATTTGACCTCCGGTGGCGTGGTGAAGGTGTGGTACGGCGCGGGCGAGGGCACGCTCCACTCCAGGCCTTCGGCGCCATCCCACGGCTTGGCCGGCGCGGGCGGGCCGCCACGGATGCACTTGATCACGATAAACAGGAAGAAGATCTGCGTGGCGCCAAACATGAACGCGCCAATCGACGAGACCATATTGAAGTCGGCGAACTGCAGGTTGTAGTCCGGTACCCGGCGCGGCATGCCGGCCAGCCCCACGAAGTGCATCGGGAAGAACGCCATGTTCATGCCCACGAAAGACAGCCAGAAATGCAGCTTGCCCAGGGTTTCGTCGTACATGTGGCCGGTCCATTTCGGCAGCCAGTAGTAGGCCGAGGCGAAGATGCCGAAGATCGCACCGGGCACCAGTACGTAATGGAAGTGCGCCACCACAAAGTAGGTGTCGTGGTACTGGAAGTCCGCCGGGGCAATCGCCAGCATCAATCCGGAGAAGCCGCCGATGGTGAACAGGATCACGAAGGCCACGGCAAACAGCATCGGCGTCTCGAAGGTCAGCGAGCCTTGCCACATGGTACTGACCCAGTTGAACACCTTCACGCCGGTGGGCACCGCAATCAGCAACGTGGCGTACATGAAGAACAACTCGCCGACCAACGGAATGCCCACCACGAACATATGGTGCGCCCACACGATAAACGAGAGGAACGCGATGCTCGCCGTGGCGTAGACCATCGACGTGTAGCCGAACAATGGCTTGCGCGAGAAGGTCGGGATAATCGAACTGACGGCGCCAAACGCCGGCAGGATCATGATGTACACCTCGGGGTGGCCGAAGAACCAGAACACATGCTGGAACAGCACCGGATCACCGCCACCGGCCGCACTGAAGAAGCTGGTGCCGAAGTGGATGTCCATCAGCATCATGGTCACACAGCCGGCCAGCACCGGCATCACCGCGATCAGCAGGAAGGCGGTGATCAGCCAGGTCCAGACGAACAGCGGCATCTTCATCAAGGTCATGCCGGGTGCACGCAGGTTGAGGATGGTGGCAACCACGTTGATCGCACCCATGATCGAGCTGATGCCCATCAAGTGGATGGCGAAGATGAAGAACGTCACGCTTTCCGGCGCGTAGGTGGTGGAGAGCGGGGCGTAGAACGTCCAGCCGAAATTCGGCCCGCCACCGGGCGTGAACAGGGTCGAGACCAGCAGCAGGAACGCCGCCGGCAGCAGCCAGAAGCTGAAGTTGTTCATGCGCGGCAAGGCCATGTCCGGCGCGCCGATCATCAGCGGAATCATCCAGTTGGCCAGGCCGACAAACGCCGGCATTACCGCACCGAACACCATGATCAGGCCGTGCATGGTGGTCATCTGGTTGAAAAACGCCGGCTCGACGATCTGCAGGCCAGGCTGGAACAGCTCGGCACGGATCACCATGGCGAACGAGCCGCCGAGCAGGAACATGGTGAACGCGAACCACAGGTACATCGTGCCGATGTCCTTATGGTTGGTGGTCAGCACCCAGCGCATCAAACCCTTGGCGGGGCCGTGGGCATGGTCACCGGCGTGGCCATGGTCATCGATCACAGCGCTCATGGCCGTTCTCCTGCAAGCGAGTGGGCGGGGCGGTTCGGGGCATACGCAATGAATGAAGTCATTTGCTTTCCGCCTGCTTGATGGCCAGCACGTCTTTAGGCGTGACCATGTCGCCTTTGTTGTTACCCCAGGCGTTGCGCTCGTAGGTCACCACGGCGGCGATATCCACTTCCGAGAGCTGCTTGCCGAAAGCCGCCATCGCCGTACCGGCCTTGCCGTGATAGACAAGATTCAGGTGGGCTTCCTTAGGCCCGGTGGCAATCTTCGAACCCTTGAGCGCCGGGAACATCGGTGGCAGGCCCTGGCCTTCGGCCTGGTGACAGGCCACGCAGGTGGTGTGGTAGACCTTGTCGCCACGGGCCACCAGCTCTTCCAGCGTCCACTCCTTGGAGGTCAGCTCCTTGAGCTTGGCGGCCTCTGCCTTGCGCTCGCCGAGCCAGGTGTCGTAGTCGGCCTTGGACTTGACCTCGACCACGATGGGCATGAAACCGTGGTCCTTGCCGCACAGTTCGGCGCACTGACCACGGTAGATGCCGGGCTTCTCGACGCGGGTCCAGGCCTCGTTGACGAACCCCGGGATGGCGTCACGCTTGACCGCAAAGGCCGGCACCCACCAGGAGTGGATCACGTCGGCGGCGGTCACCAGGAAGCGCACCTTGGCGCCCACCGGCAGCACCAGCGGCTGGTCGACTTCCAGCAGGTAATGTTCGCCCTTGGTGGCCTGGTTATGGATCTGCTCGGCGGGCGTGGCCAGGTTGCTGAAGAACTCCACGTCCTGGCCCAGGTATTTGTAATGCCACTTCCACTGATAGCCGGTGACCTGGATATCGATATCCGACTCGGTACTGTCGTAGATATTGATCAAGGTCTTGGTCGCCGGAATGGCCATCGCGACCAGGATCAGCAAGGGCACCACGGTCCAGAGGATTTCCACGGTGGTGCTTTCGTGGAATTTGGCCGCGACCTGGCCCGTAGAGCGGCGATGAAGGATCATCGACCAGAACATCGCGCCAAAAACGACAATGCCGATCACTACACAGATCCAGAAAATGGTCATGTGCAGGTCGAACACAGCGTGACTGACTTCAGTTGCCCCTGGCGCCATATTCGTTGTCCAGGCGGCGTGCGCCTGGCCGAATACCGACCACAACAGGAGGCCCATCCAAACATGTGGATGTCGCGTCATTGCGGGTTCCCCTTATCGTTCTTGTTATCCCGCCGGTTTGCACCTGCGTCGAAGGGAGCGGCTTCCATACTGCTTACAACCGCTTAGCCTTACCTGCTTATGCAGTCTGGCGTCATCAGCTAATCGCGTACAAACCCGAGTATAGACACGCTCTGCAACCCCGCAATGTGTAGGGGCAAATGAGCAAAAATGAGTGGCCAGGCCTAATAAAACCGGGTGCGGAATCGTTTATCCGACCAACGATGGCAATTCGATATAACGCCTGTGCATAACCATGAAATAATTATGACAAATGCGTCTTAGGCGCTCGTATAAACGAGCTACCTTATGCTGTCCCTATTCCTACGCCTGCTTCACTGGAGCCTTCATGAACACCGCCGCATTGCGCGAGCAGATTTCCCGTGCCCATCAACACGAATCCAGCACTGGCCAGTTGGCCAAGCAGCTGGAAGAGCAATTGCCGCACCTGCATTCGGCCATTTCCCTGGCTGATGGCGATCGCAACATTGTCATGACCCGCTTCGTCACGGCCTACATCGATCTGGTACCGGACCTGCTGGACGCCGCCAACGACGTGGCCCGCGAGGCCGGTATCGAAAGCCAGATCAAGCCAGTGCTGAAAATCGCCGAGCATTTCTTCCTGCAGCCCCCCGCCATCCTGGCCGGCCATGAAGGGCTCGACGGTCTGCTGGACGAGGCTTACCTGGCCCATCGCCTGGTGGAAGAGGTCAACGATTTGTACATCAAACACTTTGGCCAGCCACTGATTCCGGCAGATACCACCGTGGCCAACGTGATTGCCCATCAGTTGATCGGCGAAGCATTCGCCAACCAGCTGGATGAAGCCGTTCATCATGCGGTGGATGAAATGCTCAACGAAGACAGCTTTGCACTGGAGTCTGTCGAAGCATATCGCGAACAGCTGAAAAGCCCGGCAACGGAAGCCGCGTGGAAGCGCTGGCCGTGCCTGTCCCGCCAGCTGGGGGTTGAATTGGCACTGGACCAGCCAGCTTAAATCCTGAATTACACAGAGAACGAATGTGGGAGGGCAAGCCCCCTCCCACATGTTGATCCCACTCCCTCAGCCGATTGAGGGCGCCGAGCCGATCCCTGTCGTCGTCCTGACCCGGCCTTCGAGCCTGCGCTTCAACCCACGCGCCTCGATCACCAGCCTCGAGCCCTTGGCCGCATTCGCCCGGCCCCACTCCTCCAGCAACTCCAGGCAGGAATGGTCGATATAACTCAGGTTACTCAGCGGTACGTGCACAGTCGTGCCCGGAGGCACCGTCGCCAGCACCTGGGTCAACGCCGGCACTTTCAGGAAAGTCGCCGCACCGGTCAAACGCAGCTCCATTTCCCCCTCCAGGGGCAGGTCGATCAGACTGACTTTCAGGCGCGAGGCCTTGAGCGCCAGCTTGACCAGTGTGAGCCCGAAGCCCACCAGCACACCGGTCAGCAGGTCGGTGAAAATGATCGCCAACGCCGTGGCCGCGTAGGTAAACATCGGCATACGCCCATAACGACCGAGGGCCTTGAAGGCCTTGATGTCCACCAGCTTGATCCCGGTGTACACCAACACACCCGCCAGGCTTGCCACAGGAATGCTTTGCAGCACGCTCGACAGCAACAGTACGAACCCCAACAGCCATACGCCATGGAACATCGCTGACAACCGCGTGGTGGCACCGGCCTGCACGTTGGCCGAGCTGCGCACGATCACACCGGTCATCGGCAGGGCACCCACCAGGCCGCACAGCATGTTGCCCACACCTTGGGCGGATAATTCCTTATCGAAATCAGAACGCTGGCCGCTGTGCATGCGGTCGACCGCTGCCGCAGAGAGCAGGGTTTCGGCACTGGCGATAAACGCCACCGCAAACGCAGCGATCAACAACTGAGGGTCAGCCAGGCTCAACAGGTCGCTGGGACGCAGCCAATCGATGGCGTCGGCGAGATTCTCCGGGACTTCCACACGCTTGACCTGCAACGCCAGCACCAGGCTGGCCACCGTTGCCAGGCCCACGCCCAACAGGGCTCCCGGCACGAAACGCAGGGTTTGCGGACGGAATTTATCCCACAGGTACATCACCAGCATCGTCGACAACCCGAGCAATCCGGCCTGCCAACCCAGGCCGCCACCCAAGGTAGGAATCGCCTCCGCCAGCGCGGCGGGGAAGCCCGCCAGGTTATCCAGCCCTGAGGGCTTGGGCGCACCGTCGAGCATCACATGGATCTGCGATAGCACAATCAATACGCCGATCCCCGCCAGCATCCCGTACACCACCGCCGGCGCCGTGACGCGGAACCAGCAACCCAGGCGCAGGCGCCCGGCCACCAGTTGCAGGAAGCCGGCCAGCAGCAGGATCGGCCCGAGCATCAGCATCCCGTGCTGGCGCACCAGCTCGAACACCAAGACCGCCAGCCCCGCTGCCGGGCCGCTGACCTGCAGCGGCGAACCCGCCAGCCAGCCCACCACCAGGCCACCGATAATCCCGGTGATCAGGCCCTTGGCCGGCGGCATGCCGGACGCGATGGCGATCCCCATGCACAGGGGCAGGGCGACCAGAAACACAACCACGGAGGCGAGCAGCTCCCGTGGCAATACAGCTTTCAATTGAGCAGCACGCATGATGGCTCTCCCGAGGTATTCGCCGGGCGCGGCAAAGCCTGGCTGCATCCATGGCAGCCACCGCTTTACCCGGCAGGGAAGTGTTTAGAAGCGCGCTTTAGGCGTCGCGGAAGGAATCGGCCCTTCGCCGCTCAACGGTCGGAACGCCGACTGATCAGCATCGTAGGCTCGAATTTCACTGGTCTCGATGTTGTAGATCCAGCCGTGAATAAACAGCTGACCGTTGGCCATGCGCGACGCCACCGAAGGATGGGTACGCAAATGCTGCAGTTGGGCGATGACGTTTTCTTCGGTGAGCACTTTCATGCTCTCGCCTTCGTTGGCACAGTCGCAGTTGTCCTCGACCATGGACTTGGCGACTTCGGCGTGCCGCAGCCAGGCCCTTACCGTTGGCATCTTCTCCAGGCTGGCGGGGTTGAGGACCGCGCGCATGGCGCCACAATCGGAGTGCCCGCACACGATGATGTGCTGCACACCCAGGGCCAGTACCGCGTACTCGATGGCAGTGGAGACACCGCCGTTCATCTGCCCATAAGGCGGCACGACGTTACCGACGTTGCGGGTCACGAACAGGTCGCCGGGAGAGCTTTGGGTAATCAGCTCAGGCACGATGCGCGAGTCGGCGCAGGTAATGAACATCGCCCGTGGGCTCTGGGCCGTGGCGAGTTTCTTGAAGAGTTCTTCCTGCTGAGGGAAGACGTCGTGATGGAAATGCAAAAAGCCGTCAACGATATGTTTTAGCGCTGCATCGGCAGACTCTGCCACCTGAGGGGCTGAAGCCGACGCAGCCAACGGCTGTTTATCCTTGTCACTCATGATTCATCCTCTTGATTAATGCAGGGGAGTTTTCAGGTCAGTTCGACGCCAGGCCAGTGAAATAGTTGTAAAAGCCACAAACCAGGCTGCCGACTCATCAGTCACTCGCTGAACAAGGTAACCACCGAAACTTAACTCAAACTGAATGAACCGCTCTAGATCGCGGGTTTCAGTGATATCAAAACGCGACTATTCCTACAGGAACGGTGCATTCTGCCTTTTCAGTCTACAACAATGCCATCTGTCTGCCCGGTGGACAGAACGCCGTGCAATCCAGATTGAAGCCTTCTCTGCGATCGAGCCCCAGGCGTTTGATCGCCTTGCTGAAGCGCTGGGCCAGCAGGTCGGCGAACGGCCCCTCGCCCCGCATGCGGACGCCGAACCGACTGTCGTAGACCTCACCACCGCGCACCTGGCGCACCAGGCTCATGACATGGGCCGCACGCTGCGGGTAATGCGCCGCCAGCCACTCCTCGAACAGCGGCGCCACCTCCAGCGGCAGGCGCAACATCATGTACGCCGCACTCTGCGCACCGGCGGCATGGGCTTCGGTGAGCAGGCTTTCCAACTCGCTGTCGTTGATCATCGGGATCATCGGCGAGCACAGCACGCCCACCGGGATGCCCGCCCCGCGCATCACCCGTATGGCCCGCAACCGTGCCTTGGGCGCGGCGGTGCGCGGCTCCAGGATGCGCTTGAGCTCATCATCCAGGCTGGTGAGGCTGATCATCACCGCCACAAGGCGTTGCCTGGCCAGCTCCGCCAGCAGGTCCAGGTCGCGCAGGATCAACGAGCCCTTGGTAATGATGGTGACCGGGTGCCGATAACGCAGCAGCACCTCAAGGGTTTGCCGGGTGATCCTGTACTCGCGCTCGATAGGCTGGTACGGGTCGGTGTTGGAACCCAGGTTGATCGGCGCACACACATAGCCCGGCTTCGACAACTGCTGCTCCAGCACGTCGGCCGCGTTGCTCTTGGCGATCAGCCTGGTTTCGAAATCCAGCCCCGGCGACATGTCCCAATAGGCATGGCTGGGCCGTGCATAGCAGTAAATGCAGCCATGTTCGCAGCCACGGTAAGGATTGATGGAGCGGTCGAACGGCAGGTCCGGCGAGTTGTTGCGGGTGATGATGGTCTTGGCCGTTTCGATGCGCACTTCGGTGCCCTGGGTCGGCGGCACTTCCTGGTACCAGCCGTCGTCCTCGGCCACGCTGACGGTGGGCGCAAAGCGGTTGTGCAGGTTGGTGGCCGTGCCCCGACCACGGGGCGGCAGCGGAGTAGACATGAAAGCGCCTCGATACTGTTTTTATATACAGTACCGAGGCGCGAGGTTCCTGACCAGTGCCGTCTGGCGGTCAGTGCTTTTGGGTGACCTGCCCCAGGTCATCGCCCGAGGTGGTGCGCATGTCGTTCTTGCGCAGGTCGGCCACGTCACTGGCTTTCACCGCGGCCCCCTGGTTACCCCAACTGCCACGGATGAAGCTGACCACATCCGCCACTTCCTGGTCCGACAGGCGCCAGGCGAACGCCGGCATGGTAAAGGTCGACGGTGCCGTGTGAGTGGCCGGCAACGTGCCGCCGTTCAACACGATGTTGATCAACGACGTGGCGTCCGCCGTCTGCACCACCGGGTTGCCCGCCAACGCCGGGAACACCCGTGTGTAACCATGGCCATCGGTACGGTGGCAGGCCGCGCAGTTGTCGATATACACCGAGGCACCGGGCTTGCTGTCATCGCCCTTCCACAGCGCCTCGGCCACCTGCTTGTCATACTGGTGCGGCTGGTCCTGTGGGTCCACCGCCGGCAGGCTCTTGAGGTAACGGGCGATAGCGGTCAGGTCGTCCTGGGACATGTACTGCATGCTATGCACGACCACGTCGCTCATACCGCCAAACACCGCACTGCGATCACTGCGACCGGTCTTGAGGAATTGCACCAGCTGCGCCTCGCTCCAACTGCCGAGGCCGTCCTTGTGGTCACCGCGCAGGCTCTTGGCGATCCAGCCTTCCAGTGGCGCACTGCCGGACAGGAAGGCCTTGCCGTCAGTCGCGCTCAGGGCTTTTTCCTGCATGGTCAGGGCGCGTGGTGTATGGCACGCGCCACAGTGGCCAAGGCCTTCCACCAGGTAGGCGCCACGGCTGATCACCGGGTCTGCGTCGGCCACGACAGGCTTATCCACCACCTCAGGGGCAAACATCCAGCGCCACGCCGCCAGCGGCCAACGCATGCTCAACGGCCACGGAATGTCGCTGTCCTTGTTCACCTGGGCGACCGGTTCCACGCCCTTCATGAAGTACGCATACAACGCCTGCATATCGCTTTCGCTGACACGCGCATAGGACGGGTAGGGCATCGCCGGGTAAAGCGTACTACCACTCTTGGCGACACCGTGACGCACGGCCTTGTCGAAGTCCTCGAAGCTGTAGTCGCCCAGGCCGGACTTGTCCGGGGTGATGTTGGTGGAATAGATCACACCGATGGGGGTTTCCATCGGCAGGCCACCGGCGAACGGTTTGCCGCCCTTGGCGGTGTGGCAGGCCACGCAGTCGCCGGCACGGGCCAGGTATTCGCCCTGCTTGATCAGGTCGGTTTCGGCGGCACTGATCGAGCAGCTGCTGAGCAGGGCAAACGTCGCGATAACAAATGCTTTCATGGTCATCGCTCCTTATGCCTGAACCAGCGGGCCGGGGTTTTTCAGGTACTGCTCGCGGATCGCCCGGGCCGACCAGTAGGTCAATGCCGCCACCAGGCCGGTAGGGTTGTAGCCCAAGCCCTGTGGGAAAGCGGATGCGCCGGGGACAAACACGTTGTGTACATCCCAGCACTGCAAGTAGCGGTTCAGCGCACTGGTCTTCGGGTCGGTCCCCATGATCGCGCCACCGTTGAGGTGGGTGGTCTGGTACGACGCGGTGTTGAAGTGCTCACCGACTTTTTTGCCCAGCACCGCAATCGCCTTGGGGTTCATCGCTTCGGCGACCTTGCCCATTTTCTCGACCATGAAGCGGTTCATCTTGATGTCGTTTTCCTGCCAGTCGAACGTCATGCGCAGCAGCGGCAGGCCGTAGGCATCGCGGTAGACCGGATCCAGATCCAGGTAGTTACCCCGGTAGGATTGATGGGCACCGTGAGCATCCATCGACACCTGGTGGGTGTAGTAATCGGCGGTGGCGCGCTTCCAGGCACTGCCCCAGGCCGGTGTGCCGGGCGGGTTGGACGTACCGGCAATCGGCCGGCTGCCGGCCTGGTTGACCCACATCGGCGAACCGCCCACAAAGCCATGGGGCCCGTGATCGAAGTTGTCGGCGTTGAAATCATCGATGGCCACGCCATTGCCGCCGGCACCGATAAAGTTGTTGGTATGGGTGTCCTTGTCGAAGAACGCCTTGATGGTGGCCATGTTCTGGTAGGCAAAGTTCCTGCCCACCACACCCTCATTGGTCATCGGGTCGTAAGGCTTGCCGATGCCCGACAGCAGCATCAACCGCACGTTGTGGAACTGGAACGCGCCGAGGATCACCAGGTCTGCCGGTTGTTCGCACTCTCGGCCCTGAGCGTCGATGTAGGTCACGCCGGTGGCCTTGCTCTTGGTGCTGTCCAGATTGACCTTGAGCACGTGGGAGTTGGGCCGCAGCTCGAAATTCGGCACCTGGCGCAGCGCCGGCAGGATGTTCACGTTCGGCGAGGCCTTGGAGTACATGTAGCACACGTAGCCGCTGCAAAAACCGCAGAAGTTGCACGGGCCCATCTGCGCGCCGTAGGGGTTGGTGTAAGGCCCGGAGGTATTGGCTGAGGGCAGGTTGTAGGGCTTGTACCCGACGCTGGCGGCGGCTTTCTGAAACAGCTGTGCGGAGACTGTGTTCTTTTGCGCTTCCAACGGAAACGGGTTGGAACGGTCCGGCGCATAGGGGTTGCCGCCACGCCCTTCGCCCACCACCTGGCCTTTCACGGTCCAGGCCTGGCCTGAGGTACCGAAGACTTTTTCTGCATAGTCGAAAAACGGCTCCAGCTCTTCGTAGCTCACGCCGAAGTCCTGGATGGTCATGTCCTTGGGAATGAAATGCTTGCCGTAGCGCTCTTCGTAATGGCTGCGCATGCGCAGTTCAATCGGATCGACACGGAAATGCACGCCCGACCAGTGCAAGCCCGCACCGCCCACGCCGTTACCCGGCAAAAACGCGCCGAGCTGACGGTTAGGCAAGGCAACGTCATTCACGCTATGGCGAATCGTCACTGTCTCCTTGGAGATGTCCTGGAAGAGTTTTTTACGCACGCTGTAGGTCAGTTCGTCGATGACCTGGGGATAGTTGCCGTCCGGGTAAGTGTCCTGCATCGGGCCGCGCTCCAGCGCCAGCACGTTCAGTCCGGCTTCCGTCAGCTCCTTGGCCATGATCGCGCCGGTCCAGCCGAAGCCGACAATCACCGCATCCACTTTCTTCATGATGGTCGCCACGTTTATGCCCTCTCGCCGCGAATGGATACTGCCGGGAAGGGGTACTGCTCGTTGCGTTCCACCCAGTCCATGAAATCGGCGCGGGCGCCGGGGAAGCCGATCATGGTCCAGCCGACCATGCCTTTGTTGCCACCATGGATCGGGTCGCAGAAGAAGCCTTCCTTGGTGTTTTGCAGCAGCAGGTTGAAGAACATCTTCGGCGGCACCGCGTCAAAATGTGCCGTAACCTCACTGCCGCCCGCCTCCAGGCGCCGCAACATATCGTCTCGGGTAGCGCTGTCTTGCGCAGCAAAAACTTTGCCGTTGAACGCCTTCGACCAGGCATCCGTCGCGGCAATACCCAGGCGATAGATGTCCTTGGGCACCAATTTGCTCTGCCAGCCCATCTCCGGCGGCGCATCGGCATTAAACGGGCCTTGCATGAACCACAGGGCACCGCTGGCGTAAGGCGTGTTCATCTGCCGGTCGATGTACTCCGGCGCGCCAGCTTCCAGGGCGCCGGGGCCTTGGGCATCGGCCGGGATCAAACGCTCGACGGCAGCGTTGATAAACGCCCATTCCTCGGCAGTGAAATAGCTTGGCTCGTAGGCTTTTTCGCTGGCCGCAGGCTTGGCTGGCGCAGCCTCGACCGGCGCAGGCGTCGCCATCAGCATCGAACCGCCAAGGCCGGTGCTGGCAACCGTGACCACCGGGATCAAGGTCAAGGATTTGCGTAGAAAGTCACGCCGGGGGTTGTCTTGATCTTGATCAGACATGGTGGCACCTCATCATGTGGTCACGGGTTATCAGCCGCTTCTAGGGAGTGGCTTGGCGTTGTCGGGCGGCGAACTGGATCCAGGCGATCCAGGGAGATAGAGCGCAGCGCGCAAACAATAGTTACAAATGATAGCAGCCTAAGCATCGAGAGAATCGCTTCAGCGACTAAAGATTGAGGATTCACGATTCTTTGACGCACACCTCACACCTCCTTGACCCGCCGTGACCGACTCTGGGCGCCATCAACCACTCCCTATAGGGTGACGTCGCCCATGTACAAGCATCATTGGTTGCCGGCCCTGGGCCTGGCGTTCATGGCACTGTTCACCACAGCTTTTGCGCGGGCCGATGACGCTACGTCCCTTCGTTCTCCAGAATGGGCGCAGCCAGTGGGCGACCGCTACAACCTGCATCAAATGACGCCCACGCTCTATCGCAGCGCATTGCCGGATAGCAAGGCAGCGCCGTTGCTGGAACAGCTCAAGATCGGCACCGTGATCAACTTCCTGCCCGAGTCCGATAGCAACTGGCTGAAGGCGCCAGGCATCCGTCAGGTTCAGTTGAGTTATCGCACCAACCATGTGGATGACTCTGACGTGCTGGCGGCACTCAGGGCGATCAAGGAAGCGGAAGCTGACGGCCCGGTGCTGATGCATTGCAAGCACGGCTCTGACCGCACTGGCCTGATGGCGGCGATGTATCGCGTGGTGATCCAGGGATGGAGCAAGGAGGATGCGTTGAACGAGATGACCCTGGGCGGTTTCGGCACCAGTAACGGCTTCAAGGACGGCGTTCGCTACATGATGAGGGCCGATATCGACAAGTTGCGCACAGCCTTGGCGAATGGCGATTGCAGCACCAGCGCCTTTGCCCTGTGCTCGATGAACAGCTGGCTGAACCCGGCGAGCAAGGATCACGAGCTCGCCGAGGAAAAAACCGCACTGCTGGTTACCCCCTGAGACGCACTCCCAGGGGGTAGACGAGTCAGTCTTTCTTCAGCTTCGGGTTAGGGAAAAACTGCACCGCCTGAACCTTCGGGTCCGGCGCTTTCAACGCCGATGTATTGACCCGCGTGCCCAATTCCTTGGGCACCGACAGACCTTGATCATTCAGCGTATCGGTATACCCGCAGGCCACGCACTCACGATGCGGCACGCTGTCCTCGGTCCACATCTTCAACTTGTCCGGTTCGCTGCACGCCGGGCAGACCGCCCCGGCGATAAATTGCTTTTTGGTAATCACAGGCCCTTCACTCATGCTGCTGCGTCCTCACTCAGGCCGCTGTGGCGCAAGAGTGCGTCAATCGACGGGGCACGTCCGCGGAAGTCGACGAACAGCACCATCGGCGCCTGGGAACCGCCGCGCGCCAGGATCGCCTCGCGGAAGGCACGGCCGGTCTCGGCATTGAGCACACCATCTTCTTCGAATTTGGAGAAGGCGTCCGCCGACAGCACTTCGGCCCATTTGTAGCTGTAGTAGCCCGCGGCATAACCGCCAGCGAAGATGTGCGCAAAGCTGTTGGGAAAACGATTGTAGGCCGGCGGACGCATCACCGACACCTCATCGCGCACGCCTTCGAGCACCTGCGCCACGCTGCGGCCATCACCATGGGTGGCATGCAACTCGAAGTCGAACAGCGAGAACTCCAACTGGCGCACCATCATCAGGCCGGACTGGAAGTTCTTCGCCGCGAGCATTTTTTCCAGAAGGTCCTGGGGCAGTGGCTCGCCGCTTTCATAATGGCCGGAGATCAGCGCCAGGCCTTCCGGCTCCCAGCACCAGTTCTCCATGAACTGGCTTGGCAATTCCACCGCATCCCACGCCACGCCATTGATACCGGACACGCCGGCATGCTCGACGCGGGTCAGCAGGTGATGCAGGCCATGGCCGAATTCGTGGAACAGGGTGGTCACTTCATCGTGGGTCAGCAGGGCAGGTTTGCCGCTGTCGGCCGGAGTGAAGTTGCACACCAGGTTCGCCACCGGGCTTTGCAGCGCACCGTCGATGGTACGACGACGGTCGCGCGCGCCGTCCATCCAGGCACCGCCACGCTTGTTGGCGCGGGCGTAGAGGTCGAAGAAGAAGCGCCCGACGTGCTGGCCGTTTTCCTTGATTTCAAACAGGCGAACATCCGGGTGCCAGGTGTCGAAGCCTTTTTGCTCGGCAATCTCGATGCCGTACAAACGCTGCACGATGGCGAACAGGCCGCCCAGCACCTTGTCGATCGGGAAGTAGGCGCGCAGGGCTTCCTGGGACACACTGTAGCGCTGCTCACGCAGCTTTTCGCCGTAGAAACCGCTGTCCCAGCTTTGCAGGTCGGCGCAGCCTTGTTCGGCGGCGTAGGCCTTGAGCTGTTGCAGGTCCTGGGCAGCGAACGGCTTGCTGCGCTTGGCCAGGTCGCGCAGGAAGCTCAACACCTGGTCGCTGGACTCGGCCATCTTGGTGGCCAGGCTCAGCTCGGAGAACGAGGCGTAACCCAAGAGCTTGGCCAGTTCCTGACGCAGGTCGAGGATCTGTTCCATCACCGGGCCGTTATCGTTCTGACCGGCATTCGGGCCCTGGTCTGACGCACGGGTGCAGTAGGCCGCGTAGATTTCTTCACGCAGGGCGCGGTCCTGGGCGTAGGTCATGACCGCGTAGTAGCTTGGAAACTCAAGGGTGATCAGCCAACCGTCGAGGCCTTTGGCCTGCGCGGCAGCGGCCATCTGCGCCTTGGCCGAATCGGTCAGGCCGGCGAGGGTGGCTTCCTCGGTGACGTGCTTGGTCCACGCCTGGGTGGCGTCCAGCAGCTGGTTGGAGAATTTGCTGCCCAGCTCGGAAAGCTTGCTCTGCACTTCGGCGTAACGTTTTTGCTGCTCAGGCGGCAAGTCGATACCCGAGAGGCGGAAGTCGCGCAGGGAGTGTTCGAGGATGGTTTTTTGCGCCACGTCGAAACCGGCGGCTTCCGGGCTGTTGGCCAGGGCTTCGAAGGCCTGGAACAGCGCGCGGTTCTGGCCCATCTCGGTGGAGTAGGCGCTCAACGCCGGCAGGCACGCCTCGTAGGCTTCGCGCAGCTCGGCGCTGTTGCACACGGCGTTGAGGTGGCTGACCGGGCTCCAGGCGGCGCCCAGGCGATCATTCAATTCGTCCATGGCCAGCACCAGGCCGGCCCATGTCGGATTTTTACCCTGGCTTTGCAGGATGCCTTCGATGGCAACACGGTTATCGGCGAGGATCTGTTCGATGGCCGGCTGCACGTGCTCGGCACGGATCGCCGAGAACGGCGGCAGGTCGTAGGACTGCAGAAGAGGGTTGTTCGCGCTCACGGTTGGCACCTTGGCTGAAGAAACATGTAAGAACAAAGATGGGGCCATCTTAATTACAATCAACGCCCACCGCAGCTATCAGCACATAAGAGAGAGGCTATCGTGACCCTTCGCACCTATCAGAACCACACGCCAACCCTGGGCGCCGGGGCTTTTGTCGATATTTCGGCGGTGGTGATCGGCGATGTCGAAATCGGCACCGACAGCTCGGTCTGGCCGCTGACCGTGATTCGCGGCGACATGCACCGCATCCGTATCGGCGCGCGCACCAGCGTGCAGGACGGCTGCGTGCTGCACATTACCCATGCCGGACCGTTCAATCCTGACGGTTTCCCGCTGCTGATCGGCGATGACGTGACCATCGCCCACAAGGTCATGCTGCATGGCTGCACGGTGGGCAATCGGATTTTGATCGGCATGGGCAGCATCGTGATGGACGGCGCCGTGGTGGAAGACGACGTCATCATCGGCGCCGGCAGCCTGGTGCCACCGGGCAAGAAACTCGACAGCGGTTTTTTGTATGTGGGCAGCCCGGTTAAACAAATCCGCCCGCTGACTGACAAGGAACGCGCCTTTTTCACCTACAGCGCCGCCAACTACGTGAAGCTCAAAGACCTGCACCTGGCTGAAGGATTCGACCAATGACCCTCCCTTACCAAACCGTGCTGTTCGACCTGGATGGCACCCTCACCGACCCACGCGAGGGCATCACCCGCTCGATCCAGTACGCCCTAGGCAAACTGGGCATTGACGAACCCGACCTGAGCAAACTCGAACACTTCATCGGTCCGCCGTTGCTGCAAGCCTTCATGCAGTTCTACGACTTCGATGAGGCCAAGGCCTGGGAGGCGGTGAATTTCTACCGCGAGCGCTTCAAGGTCACCGGGCTGTATGAAAACCGCGTATTCGACGGCGTGATGCCGCTGCTCGAAGACCTGGGCAAGCAGGGCCGCCAGTTGTACGTCGCCACGTCCAAGCCCTGGGTGTTTGCCCGCGAGATCGCGCGGCATTTCGATTTTGCCAGGCACTTCAAGGTGATCTACGGCAGCGAACTGGACGGGACACGCACCAACAAGGTCGAGTTGATTGCGCATTTGATCAGCGAAGAAGGCCTGGACCCGGCGACCACCTTGATGATCGGTGATCGTAAGCACGACCTGATCGGGGCGCGCAGCAATGGCGTGGATTCGGCGGCCGTCGGTTATGGGTTTGGTAGTTTCGAAGAGTTGAACGCCGAAGCGCCGACCTGGCATTTCGAGACGTTGGCGCAGATGCATCAGGCGTTTTTGCAACGGCCCTGAGGCCGCCATCGGGGGCAAGCCTCCTCCCACATTGGGAGCGGCTTGCCCCCGATGAGGCTCTACCGATCAGTACCTTCCAACCGCCTCAACGCAGCCTTGCGCTGCCCCACCGGCAACTCGCCCATCTTCTCTACTGCGGCGTAAAACTTCAGCCAATCCCCGCCTTCCTGCCTGAACAACGCCGCAAACGCCGGCACCCACCGGTCATACAGCCCGAACGGCAACAACCGCGCATTGTTCATCGGCAGGTTCATCCAGGCGTCATAACGCTTGTCCCCGCCCCATTGGCTATCGCGCATCTGCCGGTACTCACGGCGCAACGCCTCGAATTCGGCCGCCTTGGCCTGGCGCATCGCCTCGACGGACAGCGGTTGCACGTAGAGTTTTTCCAGGCGCTTACGGGTATCGAGGATCAACTGGGTAAATTGGTCCCGCTGCTGCCGCGTCGAGCTGCCAAGCGGCGCCAGGCCCTGGGCCGCGCGCCACTGGCGGGTGCCTTCCTGCTCGACGAAGCTGGCAAACGACTCGTTGAATTCGGTGTCGTCCTGCACGTAGAACCGCTGGTGCGCCAGCTCATGGAAGATCAGCGTGGCCAGGCGTTCGTCGCCCCAGTTCATCATCGAATTCATGATCGGGTCGTTGAACCAACCCAGGGTGGAATAGGCTTCGACGCCACCCATCGATACGTCCATGCCTTGCTGGCGCAACAACGCCGCCTCACCCCGTGCCGCGCCCTGGCGGTAATAGCCGCGATAGGCCACGCAACCGGCAATGGGGAAGCAATGGGTTTGAGGCGCCAGGGAAAATTCCTGCGTGGCGAAGACATTCCAGACCACATAAGGTCGGCCAATATCGGCATACAGCCGGTAACTTTGGTTGTCAGGCAGATGCAGGTGTTCGCTGGCGAAGGTTCGGGCTTTCTGTGCTTGAGCCAGATGATCACGCAGCCCCTGTGGCCGCGACGGATCGGCGATGACCTCGGCAACCGGTTCCCGGGCTCGCAACAGCTGCCACTGGCCGCCCGCCAATTGGCTGTAGTAACTGACGCTGGAACAGCCACTGAGCAGCACGACTATCAACCCTGGAAGAAAACGCCTGACCATGCCCCGACCGCTCCTGGGTGATGTGTTCGCCAGACTATCGCGCCTGAAGGGGATTTTTCCACGGCGTGGCGTGTTTATACTCAAACCTCTCCTTGCGTTGAGTACCTGCCATGCGCCAGCTCCTGCTTCCCATCGTCGCCCTGTTGCTCAGCGCCTGCGCTTCGACCCCCCTGCCGCCGGTCGACCCGCATCAGGCCTGGGTCGATTTCGCTACGCCAACGCCGGGAGCCAAGCTGGTGATGGCGCAGCGCCTGGATGGTAAGAACCTGCCGGACGGACGCTACTTCCAGGTTTCACCGGGCAGTCACGAGTTGATGGTGCGCTTTGATTTCGAGGTGCCGACCGGCGGCAGCCTCAATGGCTTTGGGCAAACGGCCGACCGCACCTGTTTCATCACGCTGCAGTACGACCATTTCGAGGCTGGCCAACGCTATCGCCTGGAAGGGCGCTCATTGGCCTTCACGCCGAATATCCGGTTGTATAACGCCGCTCGCCAATTGCTGGCGGAAGAACGCAGCGTCAACTGTCTCTGATCAGTCGTTGTTCTTCTGATAGATGATGGCTTTGGTACCGTTCTCACAGCTGCCGACGACCATGGCGACGTCGTGCTTGTCAGCCTCTTCCTTGCTGACAATTTCCAAGGTGTAGGACGGAACCGCGTTCGCCTGGATCTTGACCTCAATCTCTTTCCTGAGCTCTTCGCAGTCTTTTGGTGCGGCCACAGCCGATGTGGCCAACACACCGCAAATGATCGCCAAAGCAAAACGTTTCATGTGTGAAGCTCCCTGAATGCATGCGCACGGGTGTGCGCCTAAGGCTGCATAGGCTATAGGACCACATTCGGGAAACACGAGTTCTGATTTAACGCAGAACAAAATGTGGGAGGGGGCTGGCCCCCTCCCACAGTGGACCTGCGGTGTCAGCTGACCAGCGTGGCATCCAGGCTGATCTTCGCATTCAGCACCTTGGACACCGGGCACCCTTCCTTAGCCTTCTTGCTCAATTCATCGAACTGCGCCTGGCTGGCACCCGGGATCTTGGCCTTGAGCACCAAGTGCACGGCGGTGATTGCGAAGCCGCCATCGACCTGGTCCAAGGTCACTTCGGCCTGGGTGTCGATGCTGTCAGCCTTGAGCCCGGCGTCGCCGAGAATCATGGAAAAGGCCATGGAGAAACAGCCGGCGTGGGCCGCGCCAATCAGTTCTTCAGGATTGGTACCCTTGCCGCCTTCGAAACGGGCCTTGAAGCCGTAGGGCGCTTCGCGCAGCACGCCGGTTTCGGTGGAAATGGAGCCCAGGCCAGTCTTCAGATCACCTTCCCAATGCGCGGATGCCTTTTTAACGATACTCATAGCTTTCTCCTCGAACGGTGGTTTTGCGTCGGTAAGGTTCTGAGGATAGACGCGCCGGCAAAGTTCAGTTGTAAGAGAAACCTAGCGATTAAGTAGGAAATTTCATTGCCGCTATTGAATCTCGGGTATATGCCCTCATTGCATAGAGCATGCACATGAAGCGGCAGGTTTTGGTTCGTCTAGGAAGCCTGCGCCCCCATTGGAGAAGCAGGCTTATGAAATCGCTGTCCGACGTAAAGTTTTCGACCCTCGACCTGGTGCCGGTGCGCGCCAACGGCAGCCCGGCGCAGTCGCTGCGCAATTCCCTGGATTTGGCCCAGCATGTGGAAAAGTTCGGCTACAACCGTTTCTGGGTGGCGGAACACCACAATATGGATGGCATCGCCAGCTCGGCCACCTCGGTATTGCTGGGCTACCTGGCCGGCGGTACCTCGACGATTCGCGTCGGCTCCGGCGGCGTGATGCTGCCCAACCATGCACCGCTGGTGATCGCAGAGCAGTTCGGCACCCTGGAAAGCCTCTACCCAGGGCGTATCGACCTGGGCCTGGGCCGCGCGCCCGGCTCCGACCAGATGACCGCCCGCGCCCTGCGCCGTGAACGCTCCGGCAGTGCGGATGACTTCCCGGAAGACGTGGCCGAACTGATGGCCTACCTCGGCCCACGCACACCGGACCAACGGGTGATTGCGGTGCCCGGCACCGGCACCAACGTACCGGTATGGCTGCTGGGTTCCAGCCTGTTCAGCGCGCAACTGGCGGGCGAACGCGGTTTGCCCTACGCCTTCGCCTCCCATTTCGCACCGCGTTTGATGCACGAGGCGATTCGCGTGTACCGCAACCACTTCAAGCCCTCGGCCGTGCTGGACAAGCCTTACGTGATGCTCGGCATTCCCTTGGTTGCCGCCGACACCGATGAACAGGCCGACTACCTGGCCACCTCGGTGTACCAGCGCATCCTTGCCTTGATGCGCGGGCAAAGCCTGGTGCAGCGCCCACCCGTGAAAACCATGGACGGCCTGTGGCTGCCCCATGAAAAAGACGCCGTCGGCAGTTTCCTCGGACTGGCAATGGTGGGCAGCCCGGCTAAGATCCGCGCCAAGCTGGAAGTGCTGATCGAACAGACCGGCGCCGATGAATTGATCTTCACCTGCGACCTGTACGAGCACGCTGATCGGATTCATTCCTACGAGCTGCTGGCGCAGTTGATGAAGGGCTAACCCCCCAGGCGAAAAAAAAACCGACGCACCTGTGGCTAGGGAGCTTGCTCCCTAGCCACAGGTGCGTCGGCTTCAAGCCTGCCACACGGGATTAACCGCGCTTGTAGACGATTTCCTTGGTACCACCTTCACAGGTGCCAACCACTTTAGCGTCGGTCGAGGCGCCTTTATCCACGACTTCCAGCGAATAACCCGAAGCGCCCTTGGCGTCGATTTTCGCTGCAATTTCACTTTTCAGCTCTTCACAAGGCTTGCCCGCCGCCAGGGCCGTGCCCGCAATGCTCAACAAACCTACCGCTAACAGGAACTTCTTCATCCGTCACTTTCCTTGCGCTGATTGAAACGAGCGTGCCGACGCTGCAGGCATCGGCACCCATTGTTTGTAGCGCAGGTTATGGCAATCGGCCAGCCGGCAAGTTCAACCGACGCGATCAACTACTGGCAATTCGGAACCCCACCTTGAGCGTGACCTGGTAGTGGGCAACCTTGCCGTCCTTGATATGACCACGGGTCTCCGTCACCTCAAACCACTCCAAGTGCTTGATGCTCTTGTTGGCTTCGGCCAGGGCATTGTTGATTGCGTCTTCGATGCTGGTGGTGGACGAACCTACCAATTCGACTTTCTTGTAGGTGTGATGATCAGACATGGTGTTTCTCCTGAGGGTCGTCAATAAAGCCTAGCAGTCATTGTTCATACTGCTTCTGGCGACGGTTCCTACCCGAAAGTTCAGATTTACTGCACTTTCTGAAAACGCTGGAGTCGGTATCTACACACGCCACTCAATCACTTCAGGAGAATCCACATGGCCAACACTTCTTTACGCAAAGCGTCGCTGGAAAGCATGGAAGCCGAGATTTCGAGCCTGCTCAAGTCCCTTGAGAGCCTCAAGGACGATGCGTCGGATGAGTCGCGCAAAACCCTGAAGGCCCTGAAAAGCAATGCCGAGAATGCCCTCAAGCATTCCCGTCACCTGATCAGCGATGCCTACGAAGAAAGCAAAGTCAAAATCCGCGAAACCGGTGTTGCTACCCGGGACTACGCACAAGAGCACCCATGGACCACCGCCGGCGTCGCCGTTGGCGCACTGGGCCTGCTGGCAGCTTACCTGCTGTGCAAACGCGGTGACTGATTGACCGGCTACACCGGCTGGCGCGCCAGCTCAGCCTTGAGCCAGTGCGCCAACTGACCCGCGCGCCCGTCTGCGGCGCGCTTGGGTAGCCACAACGCCAGGTGCGCCGGGGTTTCACTGAAACCCCACGGCGCCACCAGGCGACCTGCGCGCAGGTCCTCTGCTACCAGCGGTTCTGGCGCAATCGCCACGCCCAACCCCGCAACCGCCGCTTCCAGCAAATAATACAAATGCTCAAAACCCTGGCCGTGTTTCAGCGCGCCGGGCTCGATGCCGTGCTGTTGCGCCCAACTGGGCCAGGCTTGCGGACGGGACGTGGTGTGCAATAAAGCTTCGCCACACAAGGCGTGCGGCGGCGCCAGGCGCAGGCGCTCGTAGCCGGCAAAACGCGGGCTCATCACCGGGCCGATACGCTCGCTCGCCAGCTCATACACCTGCATATCCGCCGGCCACGGCGGTTCGGCGAAGACCAGCAGGGCGTCGAGGCCGGGGCGTCGAGGGTCGAGGTCGCCGTCGCCTGCCGACAGGTGCAGGCGCAGGTCCGGCAGGTCGGCATTCAAGCGGCCCAGGCGCGGGATCAACCAGCGCGCCAGCAGACTGCCTGAGCAGCCGAGCACGAAAGGTGCGTCGGCGCTGGCCTGGGTGAGTTCGGCGCACACGTCCCGCAAGCGCTCGAACGCCTCGGCGCTGGCATCTCGCAACCGCACACCTGCATCTGTGAGTTTAAGGCCGCGCCCGTCCTTGATGAACAGGCTGACACCCAAATGCTCCTCCAGCACTTTCAACTGACGGCTGACCGCACCGTGGGTCACGTGTAATTGCTCGGCAGCCTGGCTGACGCTGTTGAGGCGGGCAGTGGCTTCAAATGCGCGCAGGGCATTGAGGGGCGGGAGGTCGCGGCTCATCTGTGAGTTTTCCTGACAGGTTGCAGCGATCTTATCGGTTTTCAGCGCCGGATGTGAGGGGTAGAGTGGCCGTCATTGCTTCCCATACAGAATTCCTACCTGGAGCGTCCCATGACTCAGTCCCAGACCGATCTGCGCAACGGCCCTGACGCCAACGGCCTGTTTGGCGCGTTCGGCGGCCGCTACGTCGCCGAAACCCTGATGCCGTTGATCCTCGACCTGGCCCGCGAATACGAAGCGGCCAAGATCGATCCGGCGTTCAACGAAGAATTGGCCTACTTCCAGCGCGACTACGTCGGCCGCCCCAGCCCGCTGTATTTCGCCGAGCGCCTGACCGAGTTCTGCGGCGGCGCCAAGATCTACCTCAAGCGCGAAGAGCTGAACCACACCGGCGCGCACAAGATCAACAACTGCATCGGCCAGATCCTGCTGGCGCGGCGCATGGGCAAGAAACGCATCATCGCCGAGACCGGCGCCGGTATGCACGGCGTAGCCACGGCCACCGTGGCCGCGCGTTTCGGCCTGCAGTGCGTGATCTACATGGGCACCACCGACATCGAGCGCCAACAGGCCAACGTGTTCCGCATGAAGCTTTTGGGCGCTGAAGTGATCCCGGTGGTCGCCGGCACCGGCACCCTCAAGGACGCCATGAACGAAGCCCTGCGCGACTGGGTGACTAACGTCGACGACACCTTCTACCTGATCGGCACCGTGGCCGGCCCGCACCCGTACCCGGCGATGGTGCGCGACTTCCAGGCCGTGATCGGCAAGGAAACCCGCACCCAGCTGCAAGCCCAGGAAGGCCGCCTGCCGGACAGCCTGGTGGCATGCATCGGCGGTGGCTCCAACGCCATGGGCCTGTTCCACCCGTTCCTGGACGACACCAGCGTCGAGATCATCGGCGTTGAAGCCGCCGGCCACGGCATCGAGACCGGCAAGCACGCCGCCAGCCTCAACGGCGGCGTACCGGGCGTGCTGCACGGCAACCGTACCTTCCTGCTGCAGGACGACGACGGCCAGATCATCGACGCCCACTCGATTTCCGCCGGCCTCGACTACCCAGGCATCGGCCCGGAACACGCCTGGTTGCACGATATCGGCCGTGTCCAGTACACCTCGGTGACTGACGATGAAGCCCTGGATGCCTTCCACAAATGCTGCCGCCTGGAAGGGATCATTCCTGCCCTGGAAAGCGCCCATGCCCTGGCCGAAGTGTTCAAGCGCGCACCGACCCTGCCGAAGGATCACCTGATGGTGGTCAACCTGTCCGGCCGTGGCGACAAAGACATGCAGACCGTGATGCACCACATGGAACAGTCTCAGCAGGAGAAACACTAAATGAGCCGCCTGCAAACCCGCTTTGCGCAACTCAAGGAACAAAACCACGCCGCCCTGGTGACCTTCGTCACGGCCGGTGACCCGGGTTATGACACCTCGCTGGCGATCCTCAAGGGTTTGCCCGCTGCGGGCGCCGATGTGATCGAGTTGGGCATGCCCTTCACCGACCCGATGGCCGACGGCCCGGCCATCCAACTGGCCAACATCCGCGCGCTGGAAGCCAAGCAGAACCTGCTGAAAACCCTGCAGATGGTGCGTGAGTTCCGCAAGGACAACAACGATACCCCGCTGGTGTTGATGGGCTACTTCAACCCGATCCACAAATACGGTGTGCCTAAGTTCATCGCTGACGCCAAAGAGGCCGGCGTCGACGGCCTGATCGTGGTCGACATGCCGCCAGAACATAACAGCGAGCTGTGCGACCCGGCCCAGGCTGCAGGTATCGACTTTATCCGCCTGACCACGCCGACCACCGATGACGTGCGCCTGCCGACCGTGCTCAACGGCAGTTCCGGGTTTGTGTACTACGTATCCGTGGCCGGTGTGACCGGTGCTGGCGCTGCGACCCTGGAACACGTCGAGGAAGCCGTGACCCGCCTGCGTCGGCATACCGACCTGCCGATCAGCATCGGTTTTGGTATCCGCACACCGGAACAGGCGGCCGCCATCGCGCGCCTGGCCGATGGCGTGGTGGTGGGCTCGGCCCTGATCGATCACATCGCCAATGCCAGTAACGATCAACAAGCAATCGATGGCGTATTGAGCCTGTGCGCGGCACTGTCGGAAGGTGTGCGCAACGCCCGTAAGTAAGCGCCATGTAGCCAGAGGTAAAGTTCCTGATACAGAGGAATCAACGCGCGCAATCACGGCCTAAACAGCAAGACCAAGGGATTTCGAACCGCGTTCGAGATCCCTTTTTTGTATGTGTGCCCTGAGGAATACCCGATGAAAATGCCTAAATCCGTGATTGCAGGTCTTGGTGTGCTGGTGCTTGGCGCCAGCGCCCTGGTGCAAGCCGCGCCGCCTGACCAGCGGGGTGACGACCGTGGCGGCCCGCAAGGCCAGCACGAGCAACGTGGCGACGACCATCGCGGCCCGCAGGACAACCGTCGCGGAGGCCCGCCCCAGGACTTCGGCCCGGTACGCCAGATCATTCACGACAACCACGGCCAGTTCTCCCGTGGCGCACCGCCACCGCCGAATGTGCGCCTGGTGCGCGGCCAACCCCTGCCGCGCGGCTACTACGGCGAGCGCCTGGACAACCGTGCGCTGGCGCGCCTGCCGGTGTACCCGGGTTATGAGTGGCGCCGTTCGGGGCCGGATGTGGTGTTGATCGCGGTGGGTACCGGTATCGTCTATGAAATTCTGGACGGCGTGCTGAACTGATCCGGGCTTTTTCCATATAGGCTAGGCTTGAGGGGGAATACCCCCCCTCAACACACTTCGTGCCTATTGCCGTCTAACCACCTCTGCAAGTCACGCCTTCTTGCGTTGCCGGTCGTTAAGTTAGCTGCATCAGAAGTCATTATCGTCTCCCAGGAGTCCATCATGGCATTTGATCTCATCACCCCCTCGGACCGTCGTCATTCCACGTTGCAAAAGGGTTTCAACCTGCGCTGGCCATTGGGCAACGTCCAGGGCGAGTCTTCACCCAACGGCGCCAGCCAGATCTACCTCTGCCACAACCCACAAGACATCATCGACGCAGCCGCCCAGGCCCTGGCTGTGCCCAATGGCCGTATCACGGTGCGCAGCGGCGGGCATTGCTATGAAGGATTTGTCTCTAACAAGATGCCGGATGCGCCAGGCGAGGTGTTGTCGATCCTGGACATCGGCCAGATGAACCAATTGGCCTACGACCCCAACGGCCTGATCAGCTCAGTGCTGGTACCCGCTTCGCCCCATCGCTATGCATTCCGCCTGGAGCCCGGCTGCCAGAACTGGGACACCAGCGTCGCGCTGTACAAATTGGCAGGTAAGGCGCTGCCCAGTGGATCCTGCTATTCGGTGGGACTGGGCGGGCATATCTGCGGCGGCGGCTATGGGTTGTTGTCGCGTAAATACGGGCTGGTCTGCGACTGGCTGGACGGCGTCGACCTGCTGGTCGCCAATGGACCCGGCCCGGGTCTTGAACCTGTCCATGTGTCCCGTAACAGCCTCGACACCGATGAGCTGGACCTGTTCGCCGCCTGTTGTGGCGCCGGTGGTGGGCAGTTCGGCATCATCACCAGTTACTATTTCAAGACGCTGCCGCCAGCCCCGGAGGAAGTGCTCTGGCTGCCATTGGAATGGGACTGGTCAGACCTCACACGCGCCGCCCTCGAACGTTTGCTGCACGCCTATCAAAACTGGTTCGTGGACCATCAGGCCGACCCGGCAACCTGGGGCCTGGCCACCAAACTGGAAATGCGCCATCTGAACACTGGCAACGTGACCCTGGGCATCCACTACGTCGACAAGGACGGGAAGCTCGATGACCTGGCGCCTTTCGACGACTTTGTCAGCAGCATGCAGGCCGCGGTGGGCGTCAGTGCGACAGCGTCGCTCCTGCCGTTCCACGTCGTGCATCAGCCACGTGGCGGGCAAAAGGGCCGCCGGATCGATTCCCTGCAGAGTGCCCATGAGGCCGCCAGGCGTTTGGACTGGTTGTACGCCACCCAATCGCTCAACGGTTCCGGTGACAATCAGCGCGGCCGGTATAAATCGGCGTATCAGAAAGGCGGGTTTACACAGCGCGTGCTGGACGCGATCTGGACGACGCTGACCTTGCCGGACCCCCACCAATACCTGACCCAGAGCCTGATCCAGATCCAGTCGTTCGGCGGGCGCATCAACCAGATGGACGGCCCGATCCTGGCGCAGACGTCAGCCGCGCAACGCTCCTCGTACCTCAAATGGCAACCGCAGTGTTACTGGCACGCCGACGATGACGCCATCGACCGCGCCCATGCCGACTGGATCCGCGGCCTCTATTACGCTGCATTCACCAACGGTGCTCCCAATGACCCGGAGTTCGAGGGCTGCTACATCAACTACCCCGACCTGGACATGACCCACCTCGGTGGCAATCCCGCGAACCCCAGGAACCCTCTGTGGTATGGAATTTTCTTCCCCAACACGATCATCGAGAACCGCCTGCGCCGAACCAAGCAACGCTGGGATCCTTCGAATGTGTTCCGTAACGAAATGTCGGTGCCCTGAGCCCGGCCAACGGGCGGCCCGCAGGCCGCCCACGGCTTACAGCTCGATCCGCTCGACCTTGCCCACCAGCAGCACATAGGAGAGTGCGCCCAACAGCGCCAGCACGGCGATGTAAGTGATCGCCGGCGCAAACGAATCGCCGCTGGCCAGGAAACCGATGACGATCGGCGTGGCAATCGCCGCCAGGTTGCCGATGAAGTTGAACACCCCGCCGGTCAGTCCCAGCAGACGTGCCGGGGCAAGGGTCGAGACCAGCGACCAGGTGATCGAGGCCAGGCCATTACCGAAGAACGCCAGGGCGAGGAAGGCGATGACCAACGGTGTCGATTCGACGAAGTTGGCGCCAATGATCGCCGTCGAGATCAACAGGCCGCTGATGATCGGCAACTTGCGGGCAAACCCCACCGAAGCGCCACGGCGGATCAGCCAGTCGGAAAACAACCCCGAACACAACACGCCGACGAAAGCCGCGAGGAAGGGCAGTGACGCGAGCATGCCGGACTTGATGAAGTCCATGCCGCGGTATTTCACCAGGTAGGTCGGGAACCAGGTCAGGAAGAACCACAACGTGGAGTTCAGGCAGAACTGCCCCAGGTAGATACCCCACAACTTGCGCTTGCTCAGGACAATGCCCAGGTCGACCCAACTGAAGGGCGCCTTGCTCTTGCTCGCTTGTGCGCTCAAGTCCACCAGCCCGCCACCTTCGCGGATCAACTCGATTTCAGCGGCGTTGACGCCTTTGAAGTCACGGGGCTCGCGATACAGGGCATACCAGATCGCCGCCCACAGAATGCCCACGCCACCGGTCACGACAAACACCATGTGCCAGCCGTAATGGTGCTGCAACCAGGCCAGGACCGGCGTCAGGAACGCCAGCCCGACAAACTGCCCGGAGGTGTAGAAGCCAATGGCCGTGGCGCGCTCACGCTCGGGGAACCAGCTGGTGACCACGCGACTGTTGATGGGGTAAGCCGGTGCTTCCAGGGCACCCACCGCCATGCGTAGCACAAACAGCGCAATGAAGCTGGCGGCAAAACCGAGCATCACGGTGGCGATGGACCACAGCAACAGGGCGGCGGTGTAGAGGATACGCGGCGGCACCCGGTCCACCAGCCAGCCGCCGGGGATCTGCATGGCGGCGTACGTCCAGCCGAACGCGGAGAAAATCAGCCCGACATGTACCGGGTCGATACCCAGTTCGCTGGTCAGCGCCGGGGCGGCAATCGACAGGTTGCTGCGGTCGAGGTAGTTGATCACCACGGTGATAAACAGCAGCACCATGATGAAGTAGCGCTTTCGGGTAGGCGTGACTAAAGAAGCCTGCCCGCTCAAGGATTCAGGTTGCATGGTAGGTGCCTCTTCTTATATTTGTTGAGGAAGGGACTTCTGCAAAAACCGGATCAACATGTGGGAGGGGGCAAGCCCTCTCCCGCATGTCTGACCGTGTTCTTTCAGGCAGACATCACCACTCGGCAAAGCTGCCGTCGGCGTGGCGCCAGATCGGGTTGCGCCAGCGGTGGCCGATGGCTGCGCGTTCGATCACGTATTCCTCATTAATCTCGATGCCCAGGCCCGGCCCGTTGGGGATCTTCACAAAGCCCTGGTCATAGTCGAATACGCCCGGGTCGCGCACGTAGTCGAGCAGGTCGTTGCTCTCGTTGTAGTGAATGCCCAGGCTTTGCTCCTGGATAAACGCGTTGTAGCAAACCGCATCCAGTTGCAGGCACGCCGCCAACGCAATCGGGCCCAGCGGGCAGTGCAGGGCCAGGGCCACGTCGTAGGCTTCGGCCATGTTGGCGATCTTGCGGGTTTCGGTGATACCGCCCGCATGGGAAGCGTCCGGCTGGATGATGTCGACGTAGCCTTCGCTGAGCACGCGCTTGAAGTCCCAGCGCGAGAACAGGCGCTCGCCCAGGGCAATCGGGGTGCTGGTCAGGGGCGCCAGTTCCTTGAGGGCTTCGTAGTTTTCGCTGAGCACCGGCTCTTCGATAAACATCAGTTTGTACGGGTCGAGTTCTTTCATCAGCACCTTGGCCATGGGCTTGTGCACACGGCCATGGAAGTCGACGCCGATGCCGACGTTAGGGCCGACCGCATCGCGCACGGCCGCGACGTTGGCCAGGGCCAGGTCGACTTTTTCGAAGCTGTCGACGAACTGCAACTCTTCGGTGCCGTTCATTTTCACCGCGGTAAAGCCACGGGCTACGGCCTCTTTGGCGGCGCGGGCGGTGTCGGCCGGGCGGTCGCCACCGATCCAGGAGTACACGCGGATCTTGTCGCGTACCTGGCCACCCAACAGATCGCTGACCGATACGCCCAGGGCCTTGCCCTTGATGTCCCACAGCGCCTGGTCGATGCCGGCGAGGGCGCTCATGTGCACGGCGCCGCCACGGTAGAAGCCGCCGCGGTAGAGCACGGTCCAGATATCCTCGATATTGCGTGGGTCCTTGCCGATCAGGTAATCGGACAGTTCCTCGACCGCCGCGGCCACGGTGTGAGCGCGGCCTTCGACTACGGGCTCACCCCAGCCGGTCACGCCCTGGTCGGTCTCGACCTTGAGGAAGCACCAGCGCGGCGGGACGATAAAGGTCGTCAGTTTGGTGATTTTCATCTGTTATCTCTCTTATAGATGCAGCGCCAGGGGCGCGGAACTTGATCTCAGCTCAGGGCTTTCCAGGCGGCGACATAAGCCTGGGCGCGGCTCGCTACCTGATCCACTGTCATACCCGGTTTGAACAACCCGGAACCCAGCCCGAACCCCTTGGCGCCGGCGTCGATAAACACCTGCATGTTGTCCGGGGTAATGCCGCCCACCGGCAGCAGCAACGTGCCTGCCGGCAATACCGCCAGCCACGCCTTGATCACAGAAGGGCCCATTTGCTCGGCCGGGAACAGCTTCAACACGTCGGCGCCTTCGTCCAGCGCGGCGAACGCTTCGGTGGGCGTGGCCACCCCCGGCGACAGGTACAGGCCAGCGGCCTTGGCAGCGCGCAGGACCTTGGCATCGCTGTGGGGCATTACGATCACTTGGCCACCAGCGGCCTTCACCTGCTCGACCTGCGCAGGCGTCAACACCGTACCGGCGCCGATCAGGCAATCGGCGGGCAGGCTGTCGCGCAGGATGCGGATGCTGGTGTAAGGGTCCGGCGAGTTGAGCGGGACTTCGATCACGCGAAAGCCGGCGTCGTACAGCACCTGGCCGACCGCCTGGGCTTCGTCCGGGCGCACACCGCGCAGGATTGCGATCAAACCGTTTTGTGCCAGTGCTTGCTTGAGCATGTCAGGCCTCCGTTGCAGGTTGAGTGAGCCCGGCGGCCACTGCCAGTTGCCACAGGCCGCGCTCGGTCGCTTCCTGCGCCAGGCTGACGTGGGCGAAACCGCAGAGGGCGAGGGCGCGTTGGTAGCGCACGCAAAGCGGGCCGGCGCCCACCAGGATGATGGGGACGAGCCGCGCACTGGCTGGCAGACCGGCCAGTTCATGGCCGATCAGCAGGCCGGACAGGTAATCGGGCTGCTGCTCAGGGGTAAGTTCGGCAGTCAGCCCAAGGGTGCGCGCACTGAACAGGGTCGACAGCACGCCGCGCTGACCCTCTTTCGACAGCGCCACTTGAACGCCGCGGTCGAAAGCCTCGGCCTGGAACTGCGCGGATACCTTTTGCGTACGTCCCAGCAGGCTGTGCTTGCTCAGCACCGCGAACAGTTCACCGGTCATGAAGGTATCGAAGTGGGTGATGCAACCTTCCACCACCTCGACCCATTTGGAATGGCTGCCGGGCAGGCCGATCAACATTTCACCGTTGGCCGAGAGGCTTTGCAGCACACCCAACACCTGGGTTTCTTCACCGCGCATCACATTGGGCAAACCGACCTGCTCGATCACGCCGGGCACGATATGCACATCGACGCCGCGCAAGCTGCGCACCGTGTGCAACGCCTGGCCCAGGCTGGCGACGTCGACCGGCGTATTGCGATATGCGGCCTCGCTCCAGCCCTGGGCGCTGCCGACCATGCCGCAGGCGATCACTGGAAGATGGGGTTGGGCCTCGAGCCAGTCGCCGCATGCCGCATCGAACGCCAACTCGAAGCCATCGCTGCAGTGCACACCGCCGATGACCCGGGGCTCACTGGGCAAATGCATGATGCCCGACGCCAGCGAGCGCTGTTCCAGCACGACGCCTGCGGGCCCGAGTTTATAAGCACGAAGGGAGCTGGTCCCCCAATCGAGCGCGATCAATTGCGCCTGCATCGCTTCACCTGAAATGAGTGGGTGCTGAAAAAAGCAGATGGGCGAATATAAACCTATGGCCGGCAATATCTCAATATATAAATAACAGTCCCATATAGTGAGACGAAACAAGATAAATCCTACAACTTCCTCGCCTTTTACTGCGGGAAGAAGCGGGTTTTATCTGATAAAGAGAGGTTAAAAAACCGACAGATCCAGCTCGCGCATCGCACCCATCCAGATCGCGTGATCGGTGTGATCCTTCAGCTCATCGCCGGTTTCGGGGTGCAGGAACACCACCAGCCCATTGCGATGCAGCGCCAGCCACGGCAGCACCACGCCAATGTATTCGGCATCGAACGCCAGCTGGCAGCTCCAGTCCGGGTGCGGGCCTACGGGCCGTTCATGCACACGGCCCATGCGCAGCGGGAACAGTTTCGCGCCGTCTTCACATAGGGTGCGCGCCTGGTCGATGGTGCTGGCGTCAAAGTAGATATGGGCGTGGTAGCCCTTGATACGTTGCATGACGGACTCCGGATCCAATGTGCGGCAAATCCTAGACCGCAATCGACGGCAGGGCCAGTCCGGTCAGGGACTGCGCGCTGCTGGCCTGTTCTGCCTGCAACCAGTCGACGAAACGTTCGACCAACTGCCCACGCCGCTTGCGCTGGGGCTGCACCACGTAATAGCCAAAGCGCGAAATCACCGTATTGCCGATCGGTCGGCACAACCAGTTCTGTTCCAGCAGGTTATCCACCAAATGGCGCCAGCCGATCGCCACCCCTTGGCCGGCAATCGCTGCCTGGATCAATAAAGTGTAGTTGTCGAATCGCAGCTGGCCGGGCGTGGGCGCGGCGGTGATACCCAGCTCGCGAAATACGCCACTCCAGTCGAACCACTGACTGTTGTTTTCCTGGCGCAGGTGCAGCAACGGGTAGTCGGGCAAGGTGTGCACAGTCAAAGGACTGGCCTGCTCCTTGAGCCATTGCGGGCTGCACACCGGGAATACCTCCTCGTTGAACAACCACAGGCTGTCGCCCTGCTTGAAACGGCCATCGCCAAACAGCACCGCCACGTCGATGTCGCTGCGCAAGGTGGCGTGGTTGCGCTCGCTGGTTACCAGGCTCACGTCTACCTGGGGGTTGGCGGCGTGGAAGCGATGCAGGCGCGGCATCAGCCAGTAGGCGGCGAACGCAAAGTCTGTGGCCACTTGCAGCACTTCGTGCTGGTCCTGCTGGGTGATCACACTGAGGCCCTGGTTGATGCTCTGCAAACCGCCTTGCACATGCTCGAACAGCAGGGCGCCGGCGTCGGTCAGTTCGATGCCCCGATAGATGCGGTCAAACAGGCGGATCGTCAGTTGTTCTTCCAGGCGCTTGATCTGCTGGCTGATCGCCGGCTGAGTGGTGCCCAGCTCCATCGCCGCGGCGGTAAAGCTGCGATGGCGCGCGGCCGCCTCGAATGCGCGTAGCAGGTCGAGGGACAGGTCTCCAAGGGCTTCATACATAAGCTGTGCTTATCCTAGACATTGCTCGTCATGGGCTTTACCCCATTTTCCATGGGCTGCATGCTCATTCGCATAAACACTGCCTATGGAATGCCGAAGCCCCATGAAGCGCAAGAACATTCTTTTCATCATGGCCGATCAAATGGCCGCGCCGCTGCTTCCGTTCTACGGACCTTCTCCGATCAAGTTGCCGAATTTGAGCCGCCTCGCCGCACAGGGCGTGGTGTTCGACGCGGCCTATTGCAACAGCCCGCTGTGTGCGCCCTCACGCTTCACCCTGGTCAGCGGCCAATTGCCGAGCAAGATCGGTGCCTACGACAACGCGGCGGATTTTCCCGCCGATGTGCCGACCTATGCCCACTACCTGCGGCGCCTCGGTTATCGCACCGCGCTGTCAGGCAAGATGCACTTCTGCGGCCCCGACCAACTGCACGGCTATGAAGAACGCCTGACCAGCGACATCTACCCCGCCGACTATGGCTGGGCAGTGAACTGGGATGGGCCGGACGTACGCCCCTCCTGGTACCACAACATGTCCTCGGTGCTGCAAGCCGGCCCGTGCGTGCGTACCAACCAGCTGGATTTCGACGAAGAGGTGGTGTTCAAGGCCCAGCAATACCTGTTCGACCACATCCGCGAAGACGGTGACCAGCCGTTCTGCCTGACCGTGTCGATGACCCATCCCCACGACCCGTACACCATTCCCAAGCCGTTCTGGGATCTGTACGACGACAACGACATCCCGTTGCCCGCAACGCCGAACCAGGAAGATCTCGACCCGCATTCCCAGCGTCTGCTCAAGGTCTATGACCTATGGGACAAGCCGCTGCCTGTAGATAAGATTCGCGACGCCCGCCGCGCCTACTTCGGCGCATGCAGCTACATCGACAGCAATGTCGGCAAGCTGCTGCAGACCCTGGAAGACACCGGCCTGGCCGACGACACGATCATCGTTTTCTCCGGCGACCACGGCGACATGCTCGGTGAGCGCGGCCTCTGGTACAAAATGCACTGGTTTGAAATGGCCGCCCGCGTGCCGCTGCTGGTCAGTGCGCCGGGGCAATTTGCACCGGGCCGGGTGACCCAGGCCGTGTCCACCGCCGACCTGCTGCCCACCCTGGTGGAACTGGCCGGCGGCGAGCTGGACCCGCGCCTGCCACTGGACGGTCGCTCGCTGGTCCCGCACTTGCAGGGGCAGGGCGGGCATGACGAAGTCTTTGGCGAATACATGGCCGAAGGCACCATCAGCCCATTGATGATGATTCGCCGTGGCGCCTACAAATTCATCTACAGCGAAGACGACCCTTGTCTACTGTTCGATGTGCACAACGACCCGCACGAGCGGGAAGACCTCAGCCAGTCACCGGAACACCGGCCACTGTTAGAGGCGTTTTTGAATGAGGCGCGGGCCAAGTGGGACATCCCGGCGATCCACCAGCAGGTGCTCGCCAGCCAACGCCGTCGTCGCCTGGTGTTCGAGGCGCTGACCGAAGGCAAGCTGAAGAGCTGGGATCACCAGCCACTGGTGGACGCCAGTCAGCAATACATGCGCAACCATATCGACCTCGACGACCTGGAGCGCAAGGCACGTTATCCACAACCCTGCCAAAACCAATAAGTACAGAGGGAAGGCCATGCAAAAGTTAACTGCAGTAGTGGGCATGTTGGTGCTGAGTAGCGCCAATGCGTATGCGGACACCCGCTGTGAGACCGTGAAGATGGCCGATCCAGGCTGGAGCGACATTGCCGCCACCAACGCCATTACCGGTTTCCTGCTGAACGGCATGGGCTACAAGGCCAAGGTCGACACCCTGGCGGTGCCGATCACCTTCGGCGGGCTCAAGGACGGCCAGGTGGATGTGTTCCTGGGTAACTGGATGCCGGCGCAGCAGGGCTTCTACGACAAATTCGTGGCCAACGGCGATGTGGTGCAGTTGGCGAAGAACCTCGACGGCACCGAGTTCACCCTCGCCGTGCCGGATTATGTGTGGGATGCCGGGGTGCATGACTTTGCCGACTTGAACAAATTCGCCGACAAGTTCGACAAGAAGATCTATGGCATCGGTTCCGGCGCGCCGGCAAATATCTCGCTGCAGGAGATCATCAAGAAGAATGACTTCGACCTGGGCCAGTGGAAGCTGATCGAGTCCAGTGAACAGGCGATGCTCGCCGAAGTCTCACGGGCGGTGAAAAAACAGCGTTTCGTCACCTTCCTCGGCTGGACGCCACACCCAATGAACGTGCAATTGAAAATGCACTATCTCAAAGGCGGCGAGAAATACTTCGGTGACACCGGCAGTGTGTATACCTTGACCCGCAAAGGTTATGCGCAGGCCTGCCCTAACGTCGGCAAACTGCTGACCAACCTGAGCTTCACCCAGGAGATGGAGAACAGCATCATGGCTGAGGTGGCCAACAACAAGGTCAGCAATGCCGACGCGGCGAAGGCTTGGATCAAGGCGAACCCGGCTGTATTGGACAAATGGTTGGACGGCGTGAAAACAATGGATGGCCAGGATGCGTTGCCGGCAGTAAAGGCCAAACTCTAGGGCCTTGCGCTATTCCAATGTGGGAGGGGGCTTGCTCCCGATAGCGGAGTGCCAGTCAGAGAGATTTAGACGGGTCCACCTATATCGGGAGCAAGCCCCCTCCCACAAGGACCAGTGTGTACTGATACCCTGAGTCAAACCTTTTCAGCCGAGTTATAAATGCCCCGGCCCAACCGCCATACACTCTTCCCCTTCCTCAGCTGGCTCCCGCGTCAAACCCGAGCCACTGTGGGCCGTGACGCGCTGGTCGGCCTCAGCGGCGCCGTGCTCGCGCTGCCCCAGTCGATTGCCTACGCGCTGATCGCCGGTCTCCCACCGGAGTACGGTCTGTATGCCGCCATCATCCCGGTGCTGATCGCCTGCCTGTGGGGTTCATCCTGGCACCTGATCTGTGGCCCCACGGCAGCGATTTCCATCGTGCTGTACGCCAGCGTCAGCCCGTTGGCCGTGCCGGGGTCTCAGGACTACATCACCCTGATCCTGTTGCTGACATTCCTCGCCGGGGTATTCCAGTGGCTGCTGGGCATGCTGCGCTTTGGCGCGCTGGTGAACTTCGTCTCGCATTCGGTGGTGCTGGGTTTTACCCTCGGTGCCGCCGTGGTGATTGCCCTCGGGCAGTTGCCCAATCTGCTGGGCCTGGATTTACCGAGCCAGGCCACAGCGATCAATAGCCTGCTGGCGCTGATCGACCACGCTGGCGAGTGGGACCACGCCTCCCTTGCCCTTGGGCTCGGTACTTTGCTGTTGGGCGCGTTGCTCAAATACCTTGTGCCTCGCTGGCCAACGCTACTGATCGCACTGACCCTGGGTAGCCTGGCAACGTGGCTATGGCCGACGATGTTCGGACATGTGGCGCTGGTCAGTTCGTTTATCGGCAAGCTGCCACCGTTCAGCCCGTTGCCGCTGGATCCGGACATGATCCTGCGCCTGCTGCCCAGCGCCGTTGCGGTGGGCATGCTGGGGCTGGTGACCAGCCTGTCGATTGCCCGTTCGCTGTCGGCCCGTTCGCAACAATTGCTCGATGCCAACCAGGAAGTTCGCGCCCAGGGTTTATCCAATATCGTTGGCGGATTTTTCTCCGGGTATCTGTCGGCAGGGTCGTTCACCCGCTCCGGCCTCAGCTATGAGGCGGGCGCCTGTTCGCCGTTGGCCGGGGTGTTTTCCGCAGTATGGGTGGCCTTGTTTGCGCTGTTTGGCGCGGCATTGATCGCACATATTCCGATCCCGAGCATGGCCGCCAGCATCTTGCTGATTTCCTGGGGCCTGGTGGATCGTCGGGGTATTCGTGCGTTGTTCCGCGTGAGCCGCGCAGAGTTCGTAGTGATGAGTCTGACCTGTGTCGCCACCTTGTTGCTGGAGTTGCAAACGGCGATTTATGCGGGGGTGTTGGCGTCGTTGTTTTTCTACCTTAAGCGCACGTCGCAGCCACGGGTACAGCAATGGCGTGATGGGGAAGAGGATGTGTTGCGCGTCGGTGGGTCGATCTTCTTTGGCGCCAGCCATTACCTGCAAGTGCGCCTGCAAAGCTTGCAGGGTGAGCGGGTGGTGATCGAGGCGCAGCAGATCAACTTTATCGACTATTCCGGGGTGGAGATGCTGCACCAGGAGGCGCGTCGTTTAAACGGGCTGGGCCGTAGCCTGACATTGCGCCGCGCCAGGCCACAGGTGGTGGAAGAGTTGAAAAAACTGGAGGGGGCCGATAAATGCCCCATCCAGTTTGAAGATTGATTACTGCGCCAACTGTCGGCGCAGTTCAGCCAACACCGGCGCCGAATCCGGACGCACACCACGCCACAGGAAGAACGCTTCAGCCGCTTGCTCCACCAGCATGCCCAGGCCATCCATCGCCACGGCTGCGCCTTGCTCACTGGCCCAGCGGCAGAACGCGGTGGGTTGCTTGGCGTACATCATGTCGTAGCAAAATGTCTTGCCCGGTGCGATCAGGCTGCCGGCAATCGGCGGTACATCGCCTGACAGGCTGGCGGACGTGGCATTGATGATCACGTCCACCGGCTCACGCAGCCAGTCGAATCCACTGGCGGACACCGGGCCCAGGTCGTCGAACAGCTCGGCGAGCAATTCGGCTTTTTCCACGGTACGGTTGGCGATGATCAACGAAGCGGGCCGTTCAGCCAGCAACGGCTCCAACGCGCCCCTTACCGCGCCACCCGCGCCCAGCAACAGGATGCGTTTGCCTTGCAGATTCAAGCCGGCGTTTACCGTCAGGTCACGCACCAGGCCGGCGCCGTCGGTGTTGTCGCCGAGCAACGTACCGTCGGCCAGTTTGCTCAAGGTGTTCACCGCCCCGGCGCGCTGGCCCCGCTCGGTGAGGCTGTTGGCCAGGCGGTAGGCGTCTTCCTTGAACGGCACGGTGACGTTGGCACCTCGGCCCTGTTGGAAAAACTCACGGGCACAGCCGGTGAAATCCTCCAGGGGCGCGAGCAAGGTGCTGTAGTCCAGTTGTTCGCCGGTCTGCTCGGCGAACATACGGTGAATCAGCGGCGATTTGCTGTGGCCGATGGGGTTGCCGAACACCACATAACGATCCATCAGACAGCCGCCTTGGGCGCCGCGACGCCCAGCCAATCGCGGTCTTGCAGGAAGTAGTCGGTGAGGCGTGCTTCTTCGCTGCCGGCCTCGGCTTTCCAGTCGTAGCTCCAGCGCACTTGGGGCGGCAGCGACATCAGGATCGACTCGGTACGCCCGCCCGATTGCAGGCCGAACAGGGTGCCACGGTCGTAGACCAGGTTGAATTCAACGTAGCGGCCGCGACGGAATTCCTGGAACTGGCGTTGCTGTTCGGTATACGCGCTGGCTTTGCGACGTTGCACAATCGGCAGGTAGGCGTCGATGTAGGCGTCGCCGATGGCGCGGATGAAGGCGAAGCAGGTGTCGAAGTCCCACTCGTTCAAGTCATCGAAAAACAGACCGCCAATACCACGGGGCTCGTTGCGGTGCTTGATGTGGAAGTAGGTATCGCACCAGGCCTTGTAGCGCGAGTAAACGTCCGGGCCAAACGGCGCGCAGGCCTGCTCGGCCACGCGGTGCCAGTGAATGCAGTCTTCTTCGTTGCCGTAGTAGGGCGTGAGGTCGAAGCCGCCACCGAACCACCACACCGGCTCTTCGTCTTCTTTTTCGGCGATGAAAAAACGCACGTTGGCGTGGGACGTCGGCACGTGTGGGTTGTGCGGATGAATCACCAGCGACACGCCCAGGGCTTCAAAGCCGCGACCGGCCAGCTCGGGGCGATGCGCACTGGCTGACGGTGGGAGGCCGCTGCCGAACACGTGGGAAAAGTTAACGCCGCCCTTTTCGATGACCGAGCCGTTCTCGATCACACGGGTGCGACCGCCGCCGCCGGCAGGCCGGGTCCAGGCGTCTTCGATAAAGCGAGTGTCCGTCTCGAAGGTTTCCAGGGCGCTGCAAATGCGGTCTTGCAGGTCGAGCAGGTAGGCTTTGACAGCCTCGGTGCGAGTAGTCATGACATCACCTTGAATCGGGCAAAGCTACGCGAAGCCGTGGGGCGTCGGCGGCAAATGGGCGCACAGGATACCACTGCACTTGGACAGCACTGCACTTAGGAGCGCCGCAGTTGACGAAGATCAAGCTTAGGAGTCCGATAGGGGGCTACGCGAATTCGACCTCAGGAGAAGTGCAGATGGCCAAACGTATCCAGTTCAGCGCCCATGGCGGCCCCGACGTACTTGAATATGTGGACTACACACCGGCAGAGCCCGGCCCGCAGCAGGTTCGAGTGCGTAACGAGGCGATTGGCCTGAATTTCATCGATACCTATTTCCGCAGTGGCCTTTACGCGCCGCCGGCCCTGCCATCGGGGCTTGGCGCAGAAGGCGCCGGTGTGGTTGATGCGGTGGGCAGCGAAGTCACGCAATTTAAAGTCGGCGACCGCGTGGCCTACGGCAGCGGCCCACTTGGGGCCTACAGCGAGTTGCACGTGCTGCCCGCCGCCAACCTGGTGCACCTGCCGGACGACATCAGCTTCGAACAAGCCGCCGGCGCGATGCTCAAGGGCCTGACCGTGCAATACCTGCTGCGCCAGACCTATGAGCTCAAAGGTGGCGAGACCATCCTGTTCCACGCCGCCGCCGGTGGCGTGGGCTCCCTGGCCTGCCAATGGGCCAAGGCACTGGGCGTGAAGCTGATCGGTACCGTGAGCTCGCCAGAAAAAGCCGCCCTGGCCAGATCCCTCGGCGCATGGGAAACCATCGACTACAGCAAGGAAAATGTCGCACAGCGCGTGCTGGAGTTGACTGACGGCAAAAAGGTGCCCGTGGTCTACGACGGTGTCGGCAAGGACACCTGGCTGACCTCATTGGACAGCGTGGCGCCACGTGGCCTGGTGGTGAGCTTTGGCAACGCGTCGGGCGCGGTGGATGGGGTGAACCTGGGGATACTCGCGGCCAAAGGCTCGCTATACGTGACACGGCCGACCCTGGCGACCTACGCCAACAATCCGGCGAACCTGCAGGTGATGGCGGATGATCTGTTTTCGATGATCAAGAGCGGCAAGGTGCGCATTGATATCAACCAGCGGTATTCGCTGGCAGACGCGGCGAAGGCACAGACGGAGTTGTCGGGGCGGCGTACCACTGGGTCGACCATTCTGTTGCCTTGAGGGCTTCTTCGGGGGCAAGCCCCCTCCCACATTTGACCGTGTTGTCATGACGGACACGGTTCAAATGTGAGAGGGCGCTTGCCCGCGATGGGTGCGACGCGGTCTCAGGAAGGCCGCACCACCTCACCCGTTGCCAAATCGCGAATCAGGCTCGGGTTCTTGCGCCCACCCAGGGCACCACCCAGCACCAGATCCACCTGCCCGCGGAAGTACTGCTCCACACGAATCCGCGTGCGCGCCGCCGGACGGCCCTGGGGGTTGGCTGAGGTGGAAATCAACGGCCCCACCAGCGCGCACAAGTCCCGTACCAGCGGATGATCGCTCACCCGCAGCGCCACCGTGTCGTGCACACCGGTGACCCACTCCGGCAACAAATCCTGATGCGGCACCAACCACGTATTCGGTCCGGGCCAGGTGCTGGCCATGCGTTCGATCCAGGTATCCGGGAAGTCTTCGAACAGAAAGTCGAACTGGCGAATATTGTCTGCCACCAGGATCAGGCCCTTGTCCACCGAACGGTTCTTGATCGCCAGCAGCCGATCCACCGCCTCTTCGTTCCAGGGATCGCAACCCAGGCCCCAGACCGCTTCGGTTGGATAGGCAATCACCGCGCCTGCGCGAATTTCTCGTGCGGCTTCCAGCACACGCCACCTGTTGACCATTGTTTACTCTCCGGACTAAAGCTCTGGGCAGTTTACCGATCTTCTTTACAAAACCTAGTTCCAAAAAACTGGCCGCTACAAAAGCTGGCCACGCGCAAGCCAGCGCCCGCTTTCGCAGATCACCAGGCCTTCAAGTTCCAACTCCGTGAGGGTCGCCAACACCTGGGCCAACGGCCGCCCACTGGCCAGCGCGAGGGCTTCGCTGGTATGGGGCGCCGCGTGCAACAGCGCCACCAGCGGATGTATCACAGGCATCGGCGCCGGGCGTGACAATGCCTGCCAGCCACGCAAGCCTTCGAGGATGTGTTCAATGGTTTCCACCAGCATCGCCCCATCACGGATCAACTGGTGACACCCCTTGGCCCCCGGATGATGGATGGAGCCCGGGATTGCATACACCTCGCGCCCTTGCTCGGCCGCGAGCTTGGCGGTGATCAGCGAGCCGCTGGCCATGCTGGCCTCCACCACCAGCACGCCCAGGGACAGGCCGCTGATGATGCGGTTGCGCCGGGGGAAGTTACCGGCCTGGGGCGCGGCGTCCAGCGGAAACTCGGAAACCACGGCGCTGCCTTGGGCAATCATCGCCGCCGCAAGCCGTCGATGGCGCTGTGGATAAAGATTTTCCAGGCCCGTGCCGAGTACGCCGATTGTATGACCCCCCACATCCAAAGCGGCTTGATGGGCCGCACCGTCGATTCCCAGCGCAAGGCCACTGGTGATGACAAAACCGGCGCTCGCCAGGCTGCGGGAAAATGCGGCGGCCGTGTCCATGCCTGGGCGGGATGCACGGCGGCTGCCGACCATCGCCAGTTGCGGTTTTTCCAGGATCCCGGGGTCGCCGGCGACAAATAAAAGCGGCGGGGCATCATCTATCTGGGCGAGCAGTGCCGGGTACTCAGGTTGGTCCCACATCAGCAAATGCTGGTCCGGACGTTCCAACCAGGCCAACGCCTCACTGGCGCCGTCGCGGATCTCATGGCTACGGCGGGCATCGGCGCTGATGGGTGACAACCCCAAGGAGCGCCACGCGCTGGCCGGGGCACCGATGGCCTTTGAAGCGCTGCCGAACGCTTCGATCAACAACCTAAAACGCTTCGGGCCTACCTCCGGCAGCCTGTGCAGGCGTAGGCGGGCTTCCAGTTCTGAAGGGGAAATTTCATTGCAGTTTTTCGAAAGCATCTGATCATCCTTGACCGGAACAAGCTGTGGATAACTCTGTTGGTAACTTATTTAGCAGGCTATTTATTACGGTCGAGGGGCAGTCTCGAAATGGGGGGATAAGTAGCGATTTCCTCATGGGGTGAATCTCCTTTATTATGTGCGTTCGCGTGAAATGCCAGGGCCTTCGCGGCTTTCGGGCGTTTCACACCGGCCGTATGGGTCCATTCCCACTGCCGATTTGCCTTTACCTCACATGTGCAGCAATTACGCTTATGGCTATTTTGAACATCCTCGAATTCCCCGACTCGCGCCTGCGCACAATCGCCAAGCCGGTGGCCGTAGTGGACGACAAGGTTCGTCAGCTGGTCGATGACATGTTTGAAACAATGTATGAAGCGCCTGGTATCGGCCTCGCCGCCACCCAGGTCAACGTGCATCTGCGCGTCGTGGTCATGGACCTGTCGGAAGATCGCAGCGAACCGCGGGTGTATATCAACCCCGAGTTCGAACCGTTGACCGACGAGATGGGCGAATACCAGGAAGGCTGCCTCTCGGTACCGGAGTTCTACGAGAACGTCGAGCGCCCGCTGCGCGTGAAGATCAAGGCCCTCGACCGCGACGGCAAACCGTTCGAACTGATTGCCGAAGGCCTGCTGGCCGTGTGCATCCAGCACGAATGCGACCACCTCAATGGCAAGCTGTTTGTCGATTACCTGTCCACGCTCAAACGCGACCGGATCAAGAAGAAGCTGGAAAAAAAGCATCGCCAGCAAGCTTGATGCCCTCCTTCCAAAGGCTTGCTGCGGCAAGCCTTTTTCTTTTGTGACTGCTTTTAACCGAGACCTCCCATGACCGAGCCATTGCGCATTGTTTTTGCCGGCACGCCTGAATTTGCCGCCGAACACCTCAAGGCCCTGCTTGCCAGCCCTTATGACATCGTCGCGGTGTACACCCAGCCGGATCGCCCGGCCGGTCGCGGGCAAAAACTGATGCCGAGCCCGGTCAAGCAGTTGGCGCTTGAGCACAACATCCCCGTGCTGCAACCGCCGACCCTGCGTAACGCCGAGGCCCAGGCTGAACTGGCGGCGCTGCAACCGGACTTGCTGGTGGTGGTGGCCTACGGTTTGATCCTGCCCCAGGTCGTGCTGGATATTCCACGCCTGGGCTGTATCAACAGCCACGCCTCACTGCTGCCACGCTGGCGCGGTGCGGCGCCGATCCAGCGTGCCGTGGAGGCAGGCGACAGCGAAAGCGGCGTGACGGTGATGCGCATGGAGGCGGGTTTGGACACCGGCCCGATGCTGCTCAAGGTCACCACTCCGATCACGGCCCAAGACACCGGTGGCAGCCTACACGACCGCCTAGCCGAGATGGGCCCGCCCGCCGTGATCCAGGCCATTGCCGGTCTCGCTGCCGGAACCCTGCAAGGTGAGGTGCAGGACGACAGCCTGGCCACCTACGCCCACAAGCTGAACAAGGACGAAGCCCGCATCGACTGGAGCCGCCCGGCTGTGGAGCTGGAACGCCTGGTGCGTGCCTTCAACCCGTGGCCGATCTGCCACAGCACCCTCAATGGCGAAGCCTTGAAAGTGTTGGCCGCGACCTTGGCCGACGGCAAAGGCGCACCCGGTGAAATCATCGGTGCCAGCAAGGAGGGGCTGCTGGTCGCTTGCGGCGAACAGGCGCTGTGCCTGACCCGTCTGCAATTGCCCGGTGGCAAGGCGCTTAATTTCAGCGATTTGTACAACAGTCGCCGTGAGAAATTTTCCCTGGGCACGATCCTCGGGGTGGCAGCCCAATGAACCCGCGTCTGGCCGCCGCCAAGGCCCTGGCCGCCGTACTCAACGGCAAGGCTTCGCTGAACAGTTCGCTGCCCACGCAGTTGGACAAGGTCGAAGACCGCGATCGTGGTTTCACCCAGGACCTGGCCTTCGGCACCGCCCGCTGGCAACCACGGTTGTCGGCGCTGGCAGCCAAGCTGCTGCAAAAACCTTTCAAGGCGGCCGATGCTGATGTCGAGGCGCTGCTGCTGGTCGGTCTCTATCAGCTGCTCTACACCCGCGTGCCGGCCCACGCCGCCATCGGTGAAACCGTCGGTTGCGCCGACAAGCTGAAAAAGCCCTGGGCCAAGGCCCTGCTCAACGCGGTACTGCGCCGCGCCCAGCGCGAAAGCGAAGCGCTGCTGGCCGAGTTGGAACATGACCCGGTGGTGCGCACTGCTCACCCGCGCTGGCTGCAAAAATCCCTGAAGGCCTTCTGGCCAGAGCAATGGGAAGCCATTTGCGCGGCCAACAACGCCCACCCTCCGATGATCCTGCGGGTCAACCGTCGCCATCACAGCCGTGATGCGTACCTGCACTTGCTGACGAGCGCAGGGATCAACGCCACGCCATGCGTGTACAGCAGCGACGGCATCGTGCTGGAAGCGGCCACCGACGTGCGCAGTCTGCCGGGCTTCGCCGAAGGCTGGATCAGTGTGCAGGACGAGGCCGCGCAACTGGCCGCCGACCTGCTCGACCTGGCTCCCGGTCAGCGTGTACTGGACGCCTGCTGTGCTCCGGGCGGTAAGACGTGTCACATCCTCGAAGTCGAAAAGGACCTGGCCGGTGTAGTGGCGGTCGATCTGGAAGCCAAGCGTCTGGTGCGTGTACGGGAGAACCTCGCGCGCCTGGGCCTCAGCGCCGAGCTGATCGCTGCCGACGGCCGCGACACCGCCACCTGGTGGGACGGCAAACCGTTCCAACGCATCCTGCTTGACGCGCCGTGTTCCGCCACCGGTGTGATCCGCCGTCACCCGGACATCAAGCTCACCCGCCAACCCGACGACATCGCCGCCCTGGCGGTGCTGCAAGGCGAACTGCTCGACGCACTGTGGCCGACCCTCGAAGTCGGCGGCATCCTGCTTTACGCCACCTGCTCCACCTTGCCCACCGAAAACACCGAGGTGATCGAAGCCTTTCTCGCCCGCACCAGCGGCGCACGGGAACTGGACCTCGCCACGGCCGCCGGTATCAAGCAGCCCCATGGCCGCCAGTTACTTGCGCAGGAAGGCGGGCATGATGGTTTCTACTACGCCAAACTGATCAAGATCGCCGCCGCGCGCGGCTGAACGGGTTTAAGGGAGTGACCGGATGAAAATCATCATCCTTGGAGCAGGGCAGGTTGGCGGCACACTGGCCGAACATTTGGCCAGTGAAGCCAATGACATCACCGTGGTCGACACCGATGCCGAGCGCCTGCGCAACCTGGGCGACCGCCTGGATATCCGCACCGTACAAGGCCGGGCGTCGTTTCCCACCGTGCTGCGTCAGGCGGGTGCCGACGACGCCGACATGCTGGTCGCGGTCACCAACAGCGACGAGACCAATATGGTCGCCTGCCAGGTCGCCCACACCCTGTTCCACACCCCGACCAAGATCGCCCGGGTGCGTGAAGCCGCCTACCTGACCCGCGCCGGTCTGTTTGATAACGACGCTATCCCCGTGGACGTGCTGATCAGCCCGGAACAGGTCGTCACCCACTACATCAAGCGCCTGATCGAAATCCCCGGCGCCTTGCAGGTGATCGACTTCGCCGGCGGCAAGGCGCAACTGGTGGCCGTGAAGGCCTACTACGGTGGGCCGCTGGTGGGTCAGCAGTTGCGTCAACTGCGTGAACACATGCCGAATGTGGAAACCCGCGTAGCCGCGATTTTCCGACGTGACCGGCCGATCCTGCCCCAGGGCGATACGGTGATCGAGGCCGATGACGAAGTATTCTTCATCGCTGCCAAAGCGAATATTCGTGCCGTCATGAGTGAAATGCGTCGGCTCGATGAGAGCTACAAACGCATCGTCATCGCCGGCGGCGGGCAGATTGGCGAGCGTCTGGCCGAAGCGATCGAGAGTCGCTACCAGGTGAAAATCATCGAGATGAGCCCGGCACGCTGCCGGCATTTGTCCGACACCCTGGACAGCACGGTCGTACTGCAAGGCAGTGCCTCGGACCGCGACCTGCTGATGGAAGAAAACATCGCCGATGCGGATATTTTCCTGGCCCTGACCAACGATGACGAGGCCAACATCATGTCGTCGCTGCTGGCCAAGCGGCTGGGGGCCAAGAAGGTCATGACCATCATCAACAACCCGGCCTACGTCGACCTGATCCAGGGCGGCGATATCGACATCGCCATCAGCCCGCAACTGGCCACCATCGGCACCTTGCTTGCCCACGTGCGCCGTGGCGATATCGTCAGCGTGCACTCCCTGCGCCGGGGCGCGGCGGAGGCCATCGAAGCGATTGCCCACGGTGATTCGAAGTCGAGCAAAGTGATCGGCAAGGCCATCCGCGATATAGGCCTGCCGCCGGGCACCACCATTGGCGCAATCATTCGTGATGAGGAAGTGATCATCGCCCACGACGACACGGTGATCGCCACGGGTGACCACGTGATCCTGTTCCTGGTGGATAAAAAACATATCCGCGATGTGGAGAAGCTGTTCCACGTGGGATTGAGCTTTTTCTGATCAACCGGAGTGACCGACATGCTCGAATCCCTGGAAAAAATGCTCGCCAAGGGTGTGGATAATTCCCTGCTGCGCTTTGGGTTGGGCAAGGGTTATCTGGATCTGAAGGACAATGCCAAGGCGGCGGAGCATTTGCACAAATGCGTCGAGTTCGATCCGAAGTATTCGGCGGCGTGGAAGTTGTTGGGCAAGGCGCAGCTGGGGCAGGGTGATAACGCCGCGGCGCGACAGGCGTGGGAGAAGGGCATCGAAGCGGCCCAGGCCCATGGCGACAAGCAGGCCGAGAAAGAGATGACGGTGTTCCTGAAGAAACTCGAGCGCCAAAGCTAAGCAGATCGAAAATGTGGGAGGGGGCTTGCTCACGATAGCGGTGGTTCAGTCAACTATGCATTGGCTGACACACTGCTATCGGGAGCAAGCCCCCTCCCACATTTGGTTTTGGATTGGCTCTGGGTCAGTACCACCGCGCCTCACCCGGCGGGCGTTTCTTGAAGCGCTTCATGCTCCACATGTACTGGCTCGGGTAGGCGCCGACATAACGCTCCACCACTTTGCTCATCGCCGCGCAGGACGTGGCGGTGTCGGTGCTGTACATGTCTTCCGGCGCCGCTTCCAGGATCACTTTGTAGCCCGAACCGTCCGGCAGCCGCAGGGCATGCAGGAACACACCGACCGCCTTGTGGCCGGCGAGCATGTTCGGCACGAACTTGCTGGTGAGCGCCTGGGTGGCGAAGAACGGCACGAAGATCCCGGCGGACTCCGCGGGCTCCGGGTCGGCCGGAATACCCACCTGGCCGCCTTTGCGCACTTCCTTGATCACACTGAGGATGCCTTCCTTGGTGGACGCCGCCACGCGGTTACCCAGTTGTACGCGCTGCTTGCGCAGCAATTCATCCACCGCCTTGAGCTTGGGCGGACGGTAAAAAATGATCGGTTTGCACTGGCTGCAATAGAAGTGGTTCAACACCTCCCAGTTGCCCAGGTGGCTGGTGATACCGACCACACCTTTGCCCGAGGCCAGGGCTTCGTGCAGCACCTCGAGGCCTTCGACTTCACGCACCAGGTCGATGGAGCGCTGGGCCGGCCAGATCCAGGCGCAGGCGCTTTCGGTCAGGGACTTGCCGATGTCCTTCAGGCTCTGGCCAACCAGGCGCTCGCGCGCGGCGGGGTCCATGTCCGGGAAGCATTTAGAGAGGTTGATCCGCACCGTGTCACGGGAGCGGTTAGGGGTTTTCCACATGATCCAGCCGATGGCCGTGCCGACCGCTTGAACCGCGCGCCAGGGCAATAGGGCAAACAACCGAAGAGCGCCTACCAGCAAGGCGCCTTTAAACTTTTCCACAGGTCACTCCTGATCGTGTGTGGTGCGCAAAGCCGCCATTCTAACCGGCGTTGACCAAGTCCGCGTAACGGTCGCAGTCCTGGGTATGGTCCATGACCATGCCCGAGGCCTGCATGAACGCGTAACAGATGGTCGGGCCGACAAAGGTGAAGCCGGCTTTCTTGAGTGCTTTGCTCATGGCTTCAGCCTCCGGCGTAATAGCCGGCACTTCGCTGCGGTCCTTGAAATGGTTGACCTTGGGCACGCCGCCGACAAACGACCAGAGCCACCCCACCGGATCTTCAAGCGCCAGCCAGGCTGCGGCGTTGCGCCGGGTGGCATTGAGCTTGAGGCGGTTACGCACAATGCCAGGGTCAAGCATCAGCGCTTCGATCTCGGCATCGGTCAGCTGTGCCAGACGCAGGGCATCAAAACCAAACAAGACCTTTCGATAATGCTCGCGTTTGCGTAAAACGGTGATCCAGGACAGGCCCGCCTGGAACCCTTCGAGCAAAAGCAACTCGAACAAACCCTGCGCATCGCGCAGCGGCGTTCCCCACTCCTGATCGTGATAAGCCATGTACAGCGGATCTTCAGAACACCAAAAGCAGCGTGGCATAAGGCTCCAGGGGATGGTGGCGCGGCCGAATCGGGTATACTCCCGCTCTTTAAATCGCAGCCCAAGTAACAGGTGAATTTCGTGAGCCAGCCTACGCCAGCCGTGCGTACCTTCCAAGACTTGATCCTCGCCCTCCAGCAATACTGGGCCGAGCAAGGTTGTGTGGTACTTCAGCCCTACGATATGGAAGTAGGCGCCGGCACTTTCCACACCGCTACATTCCTGCGGGCCATCGGCCCGGAAACCTGGAACGCCGCTTATGTGCAGCCCAGTCGTCGCCCGACTGACGGCCGCTACGGCGAAAACCCGAACCGTCTGCAGCACTACTATCAGTTCCAGGTAGTCCTGAAGCCGAACCCGGACAACTTCCAGGAACTGTACCTGGGCTCGCTCAAGCACGTGGGCCTCGACCCGCTGGTGCACGACATCCGTTTCGTCGAAGACAACTGGGAGTCGCCCACCCTCGGCGCCTGGGGCCTGGGCTGGGAAGTCTGGCTCAATGGCATGGAAGTCACCCAGTTCACCTACTTCCAGCAGGCCGGTGGCATCGAGTGCTACCCGGTAACCGGTGAGATCACCTACGGCCTCGAGCGCCTGGCCATGTACCTGCAGGGCGTGGATTCGGTCTACGACCTGGTGTGGGCTGACGGCCCGTTCGGCAAAGTGACCTATGGCGACGTGTTCCACCAGAACGAAGTGGAGCAATCGACCTACAACTTCGAACACGCCAACGTCGACAAGCTGTTCGAACTGTTCGACTTCTATGAAAGCGAAGCCAAGCGCCTGATCGAACTCGACCAGCCGCTGCCGTTGCCGAGCTATGAAATGGTGTTGAAGGCCTCCCATACCTTCAACCTGCTGGACGCCCGTCGTGCCATCTCGGTAACCGCGCGCCAGCAATACATCCTGCGTGTACGCACCCTGGCGCGTTCCGTCGCTCAAGCCTACCTGCTGGCTCGCGCCAAGCTGGGCTTCCCGATGGCCACCCCGGACCTGCGTGATGAAGTGTTGGCTAAGCTGGAGGCTGCACAATGAGTGCTCAAGATTTCCTGGTTGAACTGGGCACCGAAGAGCTGCCACCCAAGGCACTCAATACCCTGGCCGATGCGTTCCTGGCCGGTATCGAAAAAGGCCTGCAGAGCGCCGGCCTGAAATTTGAAGCGAAAAAAGTCTACGCCGCACCGCGCCGCCTGGCCGTGTTGCTGACCGCGCTGGAAACCCAGCAGCCGGACCGCAGCATCAACCTCGACGGCCCGCCACGCCAGGCGGCTTTCGACGCCGAAGGCAACCCGACCCAAGCCGCACTGGGCTTCGCCAAGAAGTGTGGCGTCGAGCTGAGCGAGATCGACCAGAGCGGCCCGAAACTGCGTTTCAGCCAGGTCATCACAGGCAAGCCCACCGCCAGCCTGTTGCCGACCATCGTCGAAGACTCCCTGAACGACCTGCCGATTCCCAAGCGCATGCGCTGGGGCGCGCGCAAGGAAGAGTTCGTGCGCCCGACCCAGTGGCTGGTGATGCTGCTCGGTGACCAGGTCATCGATTGCACCATCCTCGCCCAGAAAGCTGGCCGTGATTCCCGTGGCCATCGCTTCCACCATCCACAAGCGGTGCGCATCACTTCGCCGGCTAACTATGCCGCCGATCTGCGTGCTGCCTACGTGCTGGCCGATGCCAACGAGCGTCGCGAGCTGATCAGCAAACGCACCGAAGAACTCGCCCGCCTGCAGGAAGGCACCGCCATCGTGCCGCCAAGCCTGCTCGACGAAGTGACCGCGCTGGTTGAATGGCCGGTGCCGCTGGTGTGCTCGTTCGAAGAACGTTTCCTCGATGTGCCGCAGGAAGCGCTGATCACCACCATGCAGGACAACCAGAAGTATTTCTGCCTGCTGGACGTGGACGGCAAGTTGCTGCCGCGCTTTATCACCGTGGCCAACATCGAAAGCAAGGACCCGCAGCAGATCATCGCCGGTAACGAGAAAGTCGTGCGTCCGCGCCTGACTGACGCCGAGTTCTTCTTCAAGCAAGACAAGAAGCAGAAGCTGGAAGACTTCAACCTGCGCCTGCAGAACGTGGTGTTCCAGGAAAAACTTGGCAGCGTCTACGACAAGGCCGTGCGCGTTTCCAAGCTGGCGGCCTACATTGCCCCACGCATCGGCGGTGATGCCGCCTGGGCTGCGCGTGCAGGCTTGCTGTCCAAGTGCGACCTGGCCACCGAAATGGTCGGCGAGTTCCCGGAGATGCAGGGCGTTGCCGGTTACTACTACGCCCTCAACGATGGCGAGGCGGACGATGTCGCGCTGGCGCTGAACGAGCAGTACATGCCGCGTGGCGCCGGCGCCGAGCTGCCGACCACCCTGACCGGTGCGGCCGTGGCCATCGCCGACAAGCTGGATACCCTCGTCGGTATCTTCGGTATCGGCATGCTGCCTACCGGTAGCAAAGACCCGTATGCCCTGCGTCGCGCGGCCCTCGGCGTGCTGCGTATCCTGATCGACAAGAAACTCGACCTCGACCTGACCCAGGCCGTGGTGTTCGCGGTCGGCCAGTTCGGTGGCAAGGTCAAGCAAGCCGGCCTGGCCGAGCAAGTGCTGGAGTTCGTGTTCGACCGCCTGCGTGCGCGTTATGAAGACGAAGGCGTGGACGTTTCCGTCTACCTGTCGGTACGTGCCCTGCAACCGGGTTCGGCGCTGGACTTCGATCAACGCGTACAAGCCGTACAGGCGTTCCGTAAGCTGCCGGAAGCCGACGCCCTGGCCGCTGTGAACAAGCGTGTGTCGAACCTGCTGGGCAAGGCCGAAGGCCTGGGCAACGCCGATGTCGACCCAGGCCTGTTCGCCGACGCCAAGGAGTTCTCGCTGAATTCTGCCATTGCCAAGGCAGAGAACGCGGTGAAGCCGCTGATCGCCGAACGCAATTACGCCGAAGCCCTGGCACGCCTGGCGACCTTGCGTGAGCCGGTGGATGCGTTCTTCGAAGCGGTGATGATCAATGCCGAAGATGCCGGCGTGCGGAAAAACCGCTACGCCATGCTGGCGCGTCTGCGTGGCCTGTTCGTCAACATCGCTGACATTTCGACACTGAGCTGACCATGTTGAAACTGCTGATTCTCGATCGGGACGGGGTGATCAACTACGACTCCGACGCTTACATCAAGTCGGTGGCGGAATGGATTCCACTGCCCGGTTCGATCGAGGCCATCGCGCAGTTGAGCAAAGCCGGCTGGACGGTGGCCATCGCCACCAACCAGTCCGGCATCGCCCGCGGCTATTACGACATCGCCACCCTGGACGCCATGCACACGCGCTTGCGCACGCTGGTGGCGGAGCAGGGCGGGGAAGTGGGGCTGGTGGTGTACTGCCCTCACGGGCCGGATGAGGGCTGCGATTGCCGCAAACCCAAGCCTGGCATGTTGAAAACCATTGCAGAACATTACAAGGTGCCCTTGGCTGGGATATGGTTCGTCGGGGACAGCCTCGGTGACCTGGAGGCGGCCAAAGCCGTCGACTCTCAGCCAGTTTTGGTAAAGACCGGGAAAGGCGAAAAGACCCAGGCGAAAAACCTGCCGGTAGGCACCTTGATTTTTGACGATCTGGCGGCGGTTGCCGCAGAACTTATCAACAACTAGCCGCCCTCGACTTCCTGGCCAAGGACTGTTCGGGAGTGCGCTTTTAACAGGCGGGCCATGTCCCGCAACGGTAAATGCCGCCATGTCGATTTTGCAGGCCATCAGAACCTTTTTCTTTTACCTGCTGCTGGGCACCAGTTCGTTTCTCTGGTGCACCCTGAGCTTTTTTATTGCGCCGTTCCTGCCGTTCAAGGCGCGCTATCGCTTTATCAACGTCTATTGGTGCCGCTGCGCGTTGTGGCTGACCAAGGCGTTCCTGAACATTCGTTTCGAGATCAAGGGCGCTGAAAACGTACCGGAGCAGCCGTGCGTGATTCTGTCGAACCACCAGAGCACCTGGGAGACCTTCTTCCTCTCGGCTTACTTCTCGCCGTTGAGCCAGGTGCTCAAGCGCGAGCTGCTGTACGTGCCGTTCTTCGGCTGGGCCATGGCCATGTTGCGCCCGATCGCCATCGACCGTGACAACCCCAAGGCGGCGCTCAAGCACGTCGCCAAGAAGGGCGATGAACTGCTCAAGGATGGCGTGTGGGTGCTGATCTTCCCGGAAGGTACGCGGGTACCCTTTGGGACAGTAGGCAAGTTCTCTCGCGGCGGTACCGCATTGGCAGTTAACGCAAACCTGCCGGTGCTGCCGATTGCGCATAACGCCGGCAAGTTCTGGCCGAAGGCGGGTTGGGCAAAACGCGCAGGCACCATCACTGTGGTGATAGGCGAGCCAATGTACGCAGAAGGGGAAGGCCCACGCGCCATTGCCGCGCTGAATGACCGTGCCCAGGCATGGAATGAAGCGCAGCAGCGGGCCATGGGTTCCCTACCGCCAGAGCCGATTGTGGTGGAGACGCCGGTGGTATGAGCATCTGTGGATAACCTGTGTACGCTTTGTTGGCGAATTGGCTTTTTTTGGTCCTAATAAGTTGATTTAGTTAGATATTTCCAAATCCATTAAAATCGCAAAAAACGTGCATAAGTTTTTTCCTTCATTAAAAAACCGGTCCTTGAGACCGGTTTTTTATGCACAGCGGAAAAGTACGTTTTAGCAGTCGTCCAGCAAGGGCAACTGCAGGCGGAAAGTGGTGCCTTTGCCCACGGTGCTTTCACACTCGATACGGCCCCCATGACGCTCCACCACCGCCTTGACCATGCTCAGTCCCAACCCCAGCCCTTCGCTGCCTTGGGCCGAGTCAAAGCGCTTGTACTGGCTGAACAGTTCAGGCAAATCCTCGGCGGCTATGCCTGGGCCCTGGTCGCTGATGCGGCATTCCAGCCAGCCTTGCGCGCTGCTGTGTCGCAGCCGGACAGTGGTACCGGACGGGGAATATTTGATCGCGTTCTCCAGCACATTGAACAATGCGCGGGTGAGCAGCGATTGATCGGCTGACACCATCCCTTCGTCGGCCTCGTCCAGATCGTGGACCAGGTGAATCCCCTTGAGCTGGGCGATCACGGCCACTTGATCAAAGGCATCCATTACCAACATGGCGAACAGCGTAGGCTCGAACTGGTAGCCATCGGCCTCAGCCCTCGCCAGTTGCACAAATGATTCGGTCAGGCTCAAGGCGCGGCGTACTTGTTGCTCTATCTGTGCAAATATCGGCGACTCACTGTCGTGCACATCCAACAGGGCGAGGATCGCCGAGTGGGGGGCGCGCAAGTCGTGGGAGAGGAAGCGCAGCATGGTTTCCCGATGCTGCTGGGCCTCGCGCTCCTTGCTCAGGTCGGTGAGGCTCAGCAGCCATCCCAGCGCGACATCCCCTTCGGCCGGCAGCAAGGGGGCAAGCTCCATGCGCAGGCTGCGTTGGTGGATATCACGAAACTCAACGAGTTCCAGTGTCGAGAGGGTAGGGCGTACGCCATTGTGCAGCGGCGGATAACCCAGGTCGGCCAGTTGCTCCAGAAGGTTATGGTTGATCAAGTCATTGCCGAACACTTCCCGGGCGATGCGGTTGGCCAACAGGACATTACCTTGGGTGTCTGTGATCAGCGTCGCCACCGGCAGGCATTCCAACCCATCGGCCATAAACCGTCGGGTGTCCCGCGTACGACTGACGGCTTGCTCCAAGGCAAAGATACGGCCCTGTAATACGTCACCCTTATTGGCAGGTGCACGGCGGCGTTCGGGCAAGACTTTGGGTTCGTTATCCAGGCGCGCCAATTCCCAGCCGAAGTAGGCCAGGATCACGCTGAGACGCCGCCAATTCCAGATCAGGTAGCTGAGCAGCAAACCGATCAAACAGGCCGCGGGCGACCACCAGTAGCCCAGGCGCAATAAGGCCGCTGAACCCACCAAGGCCATGCACATGCACCCCAGGGTCATCCAAAGCGCATAGCGTGGGCGGTAGAGCAGCAGGCCCAGCAACATCGCCACCAGGGACGTTGCGATCAGTGCGGCCAGCCAGCCGGGCAAGTCCACAATACTTCGATCTTGCAGCAAGCCATTGAGCACATTGGCCTGGATCTCCACACCCGCTGTGGTGCCAGCCATAGGAGAGAGCGGTGTGACAAAGCGATCGCCCATGCCCGACGCTGTCGCCCCCACCAGAATCAGACGGCCCCGCAACCGCTCAGGAGGGACCTCACCACGTAATACGCTGACATAAGACACGCTCGGGAAATGGGTGTCGGCAGCAATAAACGGGATACGGACCGCATGCTCCCGGTGCCAATCCTGGGTGATCGATGGCAGAGGTTCCCCGGGCATCTCGGCCGATTGCCCGCTCATCGCGAAAGCCAGCCACGCTAACTGAAGCGCCGTGGCACCGGCTGGCCCCTCGCGCATATACAGCCTGCGGACCACGCCATCGCTATCCGCCTCCACATTGATATGCCCGACACCCTTGGCACATTTGAGCAGCGACAGCATTTGTGCCCCAGACTGGCTGTAGCTGGCCGAATCGTCACGAGCCAAGGGCAACAATACGTTGCCGGCGTTGCACACCGCGTCGGCCAGGCGCTTGTCATTGACCGGGTTACCGGGCTCGCTGAAGATCACATCAAACAGGATACCGGCCGGCTGCGCCGCGCTCAGGCGATCGATCAGGTCGGCGTGCACACTGCGCGGCCAGGGCCACTGGCCGAGTTTCTTCAGGCTAGGGTCATCGATGGTTACCAGCAGGATGCGCGGATCCACCGGCAGGGGCGCCAGACGTCGAAGGCTGTCGTATAGCGGGTTGTTCAAGGCCAGGCCAGGACTCATCGAGAGGTAGGCAGTGATTGGCAACAGCAGCAAACCGATCCATAACCACTCACGTACCAGACCGTGGAACAGGCGCTGGGCATGGGTGGGTTGGCGCTTTTCGGCCTTTCCCCAGAGCATCATGGATCAACGCGCTTGAGTTGTTGGCGTGCGATAGAAGATGGCATAGCCCCCCGATTCCTCCTCAGGCGTTGCACGGCGTAAGCCGACACGCGTACGTGATAGAACGACGCATTGAGCCCAGTGAAGCTCATTTTCGACACGGTGGAAAAAATTTCCTGCTGGATGTTCATAACGGCGGGGAGTCCAAAGGGCATCCACTATCGGGGCACAGGAGTTTACGACAGCGCATGCGTCGGCTGATCCTTTTCCTTAACGCTTGGAGCCGGTATCTTTCCCACATAGGTATGGAGGGCTTTCAATGGCGTATTCGCTTATTGATCCCAGCGTACCGAGAGATCCAAGGGGTCGACGAACCTGAGCACAATTCTTCAGATTCATTGACCGGCATCTGCGCAGTACGTGCCCCTCAATACGACTGCCGTACTCTTCAAGAAGAAAGGACCCCCCCATGCGTGTCGCAATACTGGATGACGAACCCGCTGAATTGCGACGGGTGGAACAGACACTGCGACAAATCCCCAGCACCGCCGAACAACCCTGGACACTGCATTGCTTCGAGCGCGGCGAAGACCTGCTGCGACAATTGCGCCGGGAGACCTTCGACCTGCTGATACTCGACTGGCAACTGCCCGACATCACCGGTATTGCCTTATTGCGCTGGACCCGTGAACACATGGAGTCGCCACCTGCAGTCATCATGCTCACCAGCCGTGATGCCGAAAGCGATATCGTCAGCGCATTGAACAGCGGGGCCGACGACTACGTCAGCAAACCCTTTCGACCTAACGAACTGAAGGCACGAGTGACAGCCGTTCTACGTCGGCATGGCCTGCAGAGATCGGCAACCCCTGAAGTGCAGAGTTTCAACGACCTGACCTTCGACGATGCAGAGTTGACCGTCACACGCGCAGGCAAACCGATCAACCTTACCGAACGCGAATACCGCCTGGCGAGCTGCTTGTTCGCCAACCTGGCTCGGCCGCTGTCACGCGAGTACCTTTATGAGCGGTTCTGGACCCATGAAGAAATGGTGTCCTCGCGGCCACTGGATACGCATATCTATCGGCTACGCAACAAGCTCGGGCTTACCGCTGATAGAGGTTGGCAGCTGTTGACGATCTATGGGTATGGGTATCGGTTGGAGAGTGTGGCGGCGGCTTCTTCTCATGGATAAAAACCACGATGTTCCACGTGGAGCATTTTGCAGAAGTTGATTTCCCACGCAATAAAAAAGGCCAACGTTATGCTTTGGCCTTTTTTATTTTGGTGTTGTGCCTGGTGTGGACTCACAAAATAGATGATGAGCCCTCAGTGTTCGAAAGCCACTCAAGGCGCTGGATACGCAACTCTAGAGGTCTTCGACGCCTGCTCTGGTTAAATCCGTAGTGGATATGCGCCCATCAAACTCAAACCAGAAACTGGCCCCGCCGCTTTCAGATCGACCCTGCATGAGTTTGGTCAAAAGATCATCGTTGAAATGTTTGTGGTACGCATTGCCGAACAACAGTTTCGTGCGTGGGTTGTCAATCAACAGCGCCAGCAGTAAATACTGTTCGGTCCAGTAGATCTGGTGATCGATCAACCACTTCTGTGGAAGACCAAAGGGCAGAAAAACATCATGAACATGGACAAATATTTTCCTGGTTATTTTCGGTAGCAAGCGAAGGTAAATATGCAGGCAATCGCTACCTGTTTTGACCGTGTGGGTGGAATCGATAAACAGGATATCGCCATCTTGCAGCGTGGAATTCAACATCTCAACGGTCAAATCCTGGGCACGTATCGTTTCCAATTGAAGGGCGCCCTCGTTGCTCAGCGACGTGATAAAGGGCCTCGGAAAAGGTTCTATGCAGTGCAACCGTCCCGTTCCGTTTTTGCCCAGCGCCTCCAGGGCAATCAGTGATGAGAACCCACTGCCTATCTCCACAATGGTCTTCGGGCGGATCTGCCTGACATAGGCGTAATAGGCCATGGCATCACTGCATGTGAATTGGCCGTTTTTCCAGAAATAGGAGGTACAAGTTCCGTGATCATCCACTTCAGCAGGATTGAAATCCACTGCGTACGGAATCAGCTTGATCAACTCCGCCCGGAGTTTTTCCTGATCAAACAGGACACTGTGCAGATACGGTGGTTCTGATTCGTTGTATTCATAGGAGCTATACGTTTCGGAAATCGATGGTGTACTTGAGTAAAAATTGCAAGGGATGAGATTAAGGCCAAGCGTTTGCAGTCGCTCTCTATCCTGGGGATCAGCCCAAAGCAGCTTTTGCATCACAGCCAAAGCGGCATCAAACTCTTCATCCGTTACCAGCGTCATCTTCCAGAACCCCGTCCCGAGCTATTTTTGCCAGTGTAGCGCGCTCGCACCCGAGGAGCCTTACTGATAGCAGCGTTGGCACTTTATGCAACTGATCAAGCGTCCCTGAAGATGGTCTAGCGCAGTAAACAAGGTGGCGCTGTTATAACTGCCTGGGTTTTGAATTCTTTGGATTAGCCGGGGTTCATCAATCAGATCGGCGTTCTTGTTTCTGTGTTTCACAGGATTCCGTGAACCAAAAAAAAGGCCCGCTGTAAGCGGGCCCTTTTCAAAAATGGCAACCTAACCCTAGGGGCTGGTCGAACATTTATTTGTGAAACATCGCAACTATCCTTTCAACCTACACCGGAATCAGAAGTCCAAGTTAGACACTGCCAGGGCATTGCTCTCGATGAAGTCACGGCGAGGTTCGACCGCATCACCCATCAGGGTGTTGAAGATCTGGTCTGCGCCGATGGCGTCCTCGATGGTTACGCGCAGCATACGACGCTGAGCTGGGTCCATGGTGGTTTCCCACAGCTGATCCGGGTTCATTTCGCCCAGACCTTTGTATCGCTGGATCGTGTGGCGCTTGGTGCTTTCCGCCATCAACCAGTCCAGGGCTTCCTTGAACTCCTTGACCGCTTTCTTACGCTCGCCACGCTGAATATAAGCACCGTCGTCCAGCAGGGTGCTCAGTTGCGCGCCGAGGGTCACAACGGTCTTGTAGTCGTTGCTGCCGAAGAAGTCGCGGTTGAAGGTGACGTAGTTCGACAGGCCGTGGGAGATCAATTCGACCTCTGGCAGCCAGACGTTACGTTCACGGTCTTCACGCAGGCTGGCTTTGTACACCAGGCCGGATTTTTCGACAGTGCGCAGGCGCACTTCGTACTGGGCCAGCCATTCCTGCATGTGTGCGTGGTCGCCCAACTGCTCCAGGCTTACGGACGGCAGGTAGATGAAGTGCTCGGTCAATTCCTGTGGGTACAGGCGCGACAGGCGCTTGAGTGTCTTCATCACCATACGGAAGTCGTTAACCAGACGCTCCAGCGCCTCGCCGGAGATACCCGGGGCTTCGTCGTTCAAGTGCAGGCTGGCATCTTCCAGGGCCGACTGCGTCATGTACTCTTCCATGGCGTCGTCGTCTTTGATGTATTGCTCTTGCTTGCCTTTCTTCACTTTGTACAACGGCGGCTGGGCGATGTAGATGTAGCCACGCTCGATCAGCTCGGGCAACTGACGGAAGAAGAAGGTCAGCAGCAGGGTACGGATGTGCGAACCGTCGACGTCAGCATCGGTCATGATGATGATGTTGTGATAGCGCAGCTTGTCGATGTTGTACTCGTCTCGGCCAATACCGCAGCCGAGTGCCGTGATCAAGGTGCCGACTTCCTGGGAGGAAATCATCTTGTCGAAACGAGCCTTTTCGACGTTGAGGATCTTACCCTTCAACGGCAGGATGGCCTGGGTGCGACGGTTACGACCCTGCTTGGCGGAACCGCCAGCAGAGTCACCTTCCACCAGGTACAGTTCGGAGAGGGCAGGGTCCTTCTCCTGGCAGTCAGCCAGTTTGCCTGGCAAGCCGGCAATATCCAGCGCACCTTTACGGCGGGTCATCTCGCGGGCTTTACGCGCCGCTTCACGGGCACGTGCGGCGTCGATCATCTTGCCGACAACCAGCTTGGCTTCGTTCGGGTTTTCCAGCAGGAAGTCGGAGAAGTACTTACCCATCTCCTGTTCAACCGCAGTTTTCACTTCGGAAGACACCAGCTTGTCTTTGGTCTGGGAGCTGAACTTAGGGTCCGGCACTTTCACCGAGATGATTGCGGTCAGGCCTTCACGGGCATCGTCACCGGTGGTGGCGACCTTATGCTTCTTCGCCAGGCCTTCGGCTTCGATATAGGTGTTCAGGTTACGCGTCAGCGCCGAACGGAAACCCACCAGGTGAGTACCACCGTCACGCTGTGGAATGTTGTTGGTGAAGCACAACAGGTTCTCGTTGAAGCTGTCGTTCCATTGCAGGGCGATTTCCACGCCGATGCCGTCTTCACGCTGGATGTTGAAGTGGAACACCTGGTTGACCGCAGTCTTGTTGGTGTTCAGGTATTCAACGAACGCACGCAAGCCACCTTCGTATTTGAACAGCTCTTCCTTGCCGCTGCGCTCATCCTTGAGGACGATGCCGACACCGGAGTTGAGGAAGGACAATTCACGAATCCGCTTGGCCAGGATGTCCCAGCTGAAGTGGATGTTCTTGAAGGTATCAGCCGAGGGCTTGAAGTGGATCTGGGTACCAGTGGTTTCGCTGTCGCCAACGATTTTCATCGGTTCCTGCGGTACACCGTGGACGTAGGTCTGCTCCCAGATCTTGCCACTGCGGCGAACCGTCAGGATCAGCTCTTCGGACAGAGCGTTCACCACCGACACACCCACACCGTGCAGACCACCGGAGACTTTGTAGGAGTTGTCGTCGAACTTACCACCGGCGTGGAGCACGGTCATGATGACCTCTGCCGCCGAAACACCTTCTTCTTTGTGCACATCTACCGGGATGCCGCGACCGTTATCGCGCACGGTAATGGATTCGTCCGGATGGATGATGATGCTGATGTCGTCGCAGTGACCGGCCAAAGCTTCGTCGATGGAGTTGTCGACCACCTCGAACACCATGTGGTGCAGACCGCTACCGTCATCAGTGTCGCCAATGTACATACCGGGACGTTTGCGTACGGCATCCAAACCTTTCAGCACTTTAATGCTGGTCGAGTCGTACGTGTTTTCTTCGCTCATGCCTTCACTCCCGATGGTCGTGGGTCTGGGTGATACGGCCTTGTTCCACGTGGAACAAAGCGACTGGCGTTTCCGTCTGCCAGCCTTCCCTCAATAATTCGTGGTCTACACAGGTGATAAACACCTGGCAGCGTAAATCTTCCAACAAGCGGCATAACGCACGGCGGTGTTGCTCGTCGAGTTCAGACGGCAAGTCATCCACCAGATAAATACACTGACCACGTCGGGCTTGGCTAACCAGATGCCCCTGGGCGATCCGCAGTGCACACACCACCAACTTCTGCTGGCCGCGGGACAAGATATCCGCAGCATTGTGTGCGCCTAATCTAAGACGCAAATCAGCCCGTTGGGGTCCGGCCTGGGTATGGCCAATTTGCTGATCCCGCTGCAGGGACGTCGCGAGCACTGCACTCAGCTCACGGTCTTTGTCCCAGCCACGGTAGTAACTCAGCGTCAGCCCCTCGAGATCCAACAACTCACTCAAGGTCTGCTCAAAGACTGGTTTCAAGGCTTTGATATAGGCACGGCGGTATTCATCTATTTCATCGCTGGCCAGGCACAATTCCCGGTCCCAGGCCGCTTGCGAAGCGGCGTCAAGTGTACCATGCCGCAGCCATGAGTTCCGCTGCCGCAGGGCCTTCTGCAGGCGCTGCCACGTGGCCATGAATCGCGGTTCCACGTGGAACACTCCCCAGTCGAGGAACTGCCTGCGGATCTTCGGCGCGCCTTCCAACAAGCGGAAGCTGTCAGGGTTGATCAGTTGCAACGGCAGGATCTCTGCCAGTTGTGCGGCACTGCGAGCATTTTGCCCGTCGATGCGAATCTGGAACTCACCGCCGCGATCACGAGAAATCCCCAGGCTGCTGTGCCCACCCTCTGCCAGTTCGACTTGGCCAAATACCGTGCAAGCCAGTTGTTCGTACTGAATCACCGGCAACAAGCGGGCACTGCGAAAGGAACGGGCAAGCCCGAGCAGGTGGATGGCTTCCAGCACGCTGGTTTTGCCACTGCCGTTGGCGCCGTGGAGGATATTGATGCGGGGGGAGGGGGAGAAGGTCACCGGGTGCAGATTGCGCACCGCGGTGACCGAGACGCGACTAAGGGACATCTAGCTTCTGCTGGGCATGATTACAGGCGCATCGGCATAACAACGTAAGCCGAGTCGTCATTATCGGATTCCTGCACCAGGGCACTGCTGTTGGAGTCGGACAGGATCAGGCGAACCTGTTCGGTGGTCATCACACCCAGCACGTCCAGCAAGTAGCTCACGTTGAAGCCGATTTCCAAAGAACCGCCGTTGTAGTCGACGCCCACTTCCTCTTCCGCTTCTTCCTGCTCCGGGTTATTGGCCTGGATTTTCAACTGACCGTTGGCCAGCTGCAGACGAATGCCCCGGTACTTCTCGTTGGACAGGATCGCAGTACGGCTGAACGCTTCACGCAGGGCCTGGCGATCACCGATCACCAGCTTGTCGCCGCCTTTAGGCAGAACGCGCTCGTAATCCGGGAACTTGCCGTCGACCAGCTTGGAGGTGAAGGTGAACTCGCCGGTGGTCGCGCGGATATGGTGCTGACCCAGCACGATGCTGACATTGCCATCCGGCTCGGTGAGCAGGCGCGCCAGTTCGAGAATCCCCTTACGCGGCACGATCACCTGGTGACGGTCAGGTTGACCGATATCGGCGCGCATCGAGCACATCGCCAGACGGTGACCGTCAGTGGCCACGGCGCGAATGATGCCTTCCGACACCTCCAGCAACATGCCGTTGAGGTAGTAACGTACGTCCTGCTGGGCCATGGCGAAGCTGGTGCGCTCAATCAGACGACGCAGTTTGCTTTGCTCCAGGCTGCAGGTCAGTGAGCCAGGGCCTTCTTCCACAGTCGGGAAATCATTGGCCGGCAACGTAGACAGCGTGAAACGACTGCGACCCGCCTTGACCACCAACTTCTGCTCATCAACCTTGATGTCGATCAGCGCGTCGTTCGGCAGGCTTTTGCAGATGTCCATCAGCTTGCGCGCGGGTACTGTGATCTCGCCAGGTTCAGCGGGCTCTTCCAGTTGCACGCGACCGACCAGCTCGACTTCCAGGTCGGTACCGGTCAGGGACAATTGCTGGCCTTCGACCACCAGCAATACGTTGGAGAGCACCGGCAAGGTCTGTCGGCGCTCGACGACGCCTGCGACCAGTTGCAGGGGTTTCAACAGGGCTTCGCGTTGAATGGTGAAATGCATGGTCTAGTCCCTTGCCTTAATAAGCTGCGCTGGTGTCATCAAGTAGTCAGTGTACGCAGCAGGTTCTTGTAGTCCTCGCGAATATCCGCGTCGGATTCCTTAAGTTCGTTGATCTTGCGGCACGCGTGCAAGACCGTGGTGTGGTCGCGGCCGCCAAACACATCACCGATTTCCGGCAGGCTATGGTTGGTCAACTCCTTGGAGAGTGCCATGGCCACCTGACGAGGACGCGCCACCGAGCGCGAACGGCGCTTGGACAGCAGGTCGGAAATCTTGATCTTGTAGTACTCGGCCACGGTGCGCTGGATGTTATCCACACTCACCAGTTTGTCCTGCAATGCCAGCAAGTCTTTCAGGGATTCGCGAATCAGCTCGATGGTGATGTCGCGGCCCATGAAGTGAGAGTGCGCAATGACACGCTTGAGCGCACCTTCCAGCTCACGCACGTTGGAACGGATGCGTTGGGCGATGAAAAACGCAGCGTCGTGGGGCAGATCGACTTTCGCCTGATCGGCCTTTTTCATCAGGATCGCTACGCGGGTCTCCAGCTCCGGCGGCTCTACCGCAACGGTAAGGCCCCAGCCAAAGCGCGACTTCAAGCGTTCTTCCAGGCCTTCGATTTCCTTCGGGTAACGGTCACTGGTCAGGATGACCTGTTGGCCGCCTTCGAGCAGGGCGTTGAAGGTGTGGAAAAACTCTTCCTGGGAACGCTCCTTGCGCGCGAAGAATTGAATGTCATCGATCAGCAATGCATCAACGGAGCGGTAGAACCGCTTGAACTCGTTGATCGCATTGAGCTGCAGGGCCTTGACCATGTCTGCCACGAAGCGCTCCGAGTGCAGGTACACAACCTTGGCATTCGGGTTCTTCTTTAATAGGTGGTTACCCACAGCGTGCATCAAGTGGGTCTTACCCAAGCCAACGCCGCCATACAGGAAGAGCGGGTTGTAACCATGCTTGGGGTTATCGGCGACCTGCCAGGCGGCCGCGCGGGCCAGCTGGTTGGATTTACCTTCGACGAAGTTCTCGAAGGTGAACGTGCGGTTCAGGTAGCTGGTGTGCTTGAGCGCACCTTCGACCTGCACCGTGCGCTGCTCGGCGCGGACCGGAGCCTGCTGTGAACTGGCACCCGCCATCGGATCGAAGCTGTCGCGGGACGGCTCTTCATTGATAGGCGCGTTGTTCTGCGACGAGGCTTTCGAAGGCGTCTGCGCAACCGGCGCTGGCGAGTTATTAACAGGCGCCACAGGGGCTTGAGCCTGCGAGGCACTCGCTGCGAGCGGAGCATTCGGTGCAGCACGAGGTGCCGAGCTGCGTTTGCTGCCTATTAATAAGGAAAGCACGGGCGCAAGGCCATTGCCGTGTTCATCGAGCAATTCGAGAACGCGGCTCAGGTACTTCTCGTTGACCCAGTCGAGAACAAAACGATTGGGCGCATAGACACGCAACTCGTCGCCTTCGGCTTCGACCTGTAGCGGGCGGATCCAGGTGTTGAATTGCTGGGCAGGCAGCTCATCGCGCAAAAGCTCCACGCACTGCTGCCAAAGTTCCACTGACACGGATATCCCCTAAGTTGAAAGCCGGTGAGGCAAAAACAGCCGCCATTGTAGCGGCCAGCAGCCCACTTATCCACATGTAGGTTGCTCACAGGCCAGCCAAAATCAATGCCTTAACTGCAAAAAATGCGACAGATGGTCTGTGCATAAGCTCTGTGGATAAGCGCGCCTGAGCTCGTTGTACAAGTGGGGTCGAAAGTCTGTGGGTAACTGGCCTGTGGATAACATGCCATTCCACACACAGCTTATCCGACAGCGCAGCACAGGCAGAGCACCGCTTCTCCCCCATGTTGTCATTCTCTGTACAGCACGTGGAATATGGCCTTAAGGCAGTTATCCACAGAGGATGGCCTGCCTAGCTTTTATAAGCTTTACAGAAAAGCTTTAAATAACTTCCTTCTTTATTTTTATATCTATGGCATTGCTCATGGAAGCAGAACGGAAAGAAAAGGTCTGGAGGCCCGTAAAGATCTAATTGAAGGAAAAGCTGGTTGGAAATTGACCTAGAGGCTTGCTTTCTCTAGAATCGCCGGTCTCTTAAAACGGGGGCCATTCCGGCCCGTTGTGGACGAACCAGGTAACAACGCCATGAAACGTACTTTCCAACCAAGCACCATCAAACGCGCCCGTACCCACGGCTTCCGTGCTCGCATGGCTACCAAGAACGGCCGTGCTGTCCTGTCGCGTCGCCGCGCCAAAGGTCGTGCGCGTCTGGCAGTTTGATAATCCGGTACTGGTGGTGAGTCAGGACTTCAGTCGGGAAAAGCGTCTGCTAACCCCCCGGCACTTCAAGGCAGTCTTTGACTCCCCCACCGGCAAGGTTCCGGGGAAAAATCTCCTGCTCCTTGCGCGTAACAACGATCTTGATCACCCCCGTCTCGGGTTGGTGATCGGCAAGAAGAGCGTAAAGCTCTCCGTTGAGCGCAATCGCCTCAAGCGTCTGATGCGCGAATCGTTTCGCCTCCACCAGGACACTCTGGTTGGTTGGGATATTGTTATCGTCGCGCGCAAAGGCTTGGGGGATGTAGAAAACCCCGAATTGATTCAGCATTTCGGCAAGCTCTGGAAACGTCTGGCGCGTACCAACAAACCAGCACCAGCAGTCAGCACCGAAACTGTAGGGGTAGACAGCACCGATGCGTAAACTGGCACTCGTTCCGATCCAGTTTTATCGCTATGCCATTAGTCCTCTGATGGCCAGCCACTGTCGTTTCTACCCCAGTTGTTCCTGCTACGCGTTAGAGGCCATAGAAAATCATGGTCTTCTGCGCGGTGGCTGGCTGACCTTTCGTCGTTTAGGTCGCTGTCATCCGTGGAATCCCGGTGGTTATGACCCGGTTCCACCTATCCCTACCTCCCGTTCTTCTTCGATGGCCGAGTAATCATGGATATTAAACGCACGATCCTGATCGTCGCCCTGGCAATCGTGTCCTACGTCATGGTCCTTAAGTGGAACCAGGACTATGGCCAGGCTGCCCTGCCGACTCAGAATGTTGCTGCCAATGCTGTTCCAGCGGGGCTTCCCGATACAGTAAGTGGCACCAATACTGCCGCCAGTGATGACATTCCACGGGCAGCGGGCGAAACAAAAGCACCTGCCGAAGTTGCAGTTGCCGCAAGCACCGACCTCATCCAGATCAAGACGGATGTGTTGGACCTGGCTATCGACCCGCAAGGTGGCGATGTTGCCAAGCTGACACTTCCGCTGTATCCGCGTCGTCAGGATCACCCGGAAATCCCATTCCAGTTGTTCGATAACGGTGGCGAACGTGTTTACCAGGCACAAAGTGGCCTGATCGGCACCAACGGCCCTGATGCGAGTGCAACCGGTCGTCCGATTTTCTCTGCGGAGAAGAAGAGCTATCAACTGGCAGATGGCCAAGACCAACTGGTCGTGGACTTGAAGTTCAGCAAGGACGGCGTCAACTACATCAAGCGCTTCACACTCAAGCGCGGCCTGTACGACATCGTTGTCACCTATCTGATCGACAACCAGAGCGCCCAGCCTTGGACCGGCGCAATGTTTGCGCAGCTCAAGCGTGACGCCAGTTCCGATCCATCGTCCAGCACTGCGACGGGTACCGCGACTTACCTGGGCGCTGCCCTGTGGACAAGTTCGGAGCCGTACAAAAAAGTATCCATGAAAGACATGGATAAAGTGGCCGAAGACAAAACCAAGGCGCCGATCACCTATAACGTGAACGGTGGCTGGGTAGCCTGGCTGCAACACTACTTCGTGACCGCGTGGATTCCTCAGCCCGGCCAGAACAATGCAGTACTGGCGCGCAAGGACAGCAAAGGCAACTACATCATCGGCTACACAGGCCCGGCGATGACCGTCGCTCCAGGTGCCAAGGCTGAAACCAGCGCTACGCTGTACGCCGGCCCGAAAAGCCAGGCCGTGCTGAAAGAGTTGTCCCCAGGTCTGGAACTGACTGTGGATTACGGCATCCTGTGGTTCATTGCCCAGCCGATCTTCTGGCTGCTGCAACATATCCACAGCATCGTCGGTAACTGGGGCTGGTCGATCATCTTCCTGACCATGCTGATCAAGGGGATCTTCTTCCCACTGTCGGCCGCCAGCTACAAGTCGATGGCGCGCATGCGTGCCGTGGCCCCTAAACTGGCCGCGCTGAAAGAACAACATGGCGATGACCGGCAGAAAATGTCGCAGGCCATGATGGAGCTGTACAAGAAAGAGAAGATCAACCCGCTGGGTGGATGCTTGCCGATTCTGGTACAGATGCCGGTATTCCTGTCGCTGTACTGGGTACTCCTGGAAAGCGTGGAAATGCGCCAGGCACCGTTCATGCTGTGGATAACTGACCTGTCGATCAAAGACCCGTTCTTTATCCTGCCGATCATCATGGGCGCGACCATGTTTATCCAGCAGCGCCTGAACCCGACGCCGCCGGATCCGATGCAGGCCAAGGTGATGAAAATGATGCCAATCATCTTCACCTTCTTCTTCCTGTGGTTCCCGGCTGGCCTGGTTCTGTACTGGGTGGTCAACAACGTGTTGTCGATCTCTCAACAGTGGTACATCACACGTAAAATCGAAGCGGCTACCAAAAAAGCCGAGGCGTAATTTACTCTGTGGATAACCACTCAAGACGCCCCCTAGTGGGGCGTTTTGCTTTCCGTCACTTTTATTCTGGAACCTGCTGATGAGCGCTCCTCGTGAAACCATCGCTGCTGTCGCTACCGCTCAGGGTCGCGGCGGTGTCGGTATCGTTCGTATTTCCGGACCGCTCGCCGGGATTGCCGCGAAGGCCATCAGCGGACGAGAGTTGACGCCGCGCTATGCCCATTACGGCCCGTTCCTCGGCTCTGATGAGGAAGTATTGGACGAAGGCCTGGCCCTGTATTTCCCGGGACCCAACTCCTTCACGGGTGAAGACGTGCTGGAATTGCAGGGGCACGGTGGCCCGATCGTTCTGGATATGTTGCTGCAGCGCTGCCTGCAGTTGGGTTGCCGCCTGGCTCGCCCGGGTGAGTTCAGTGAGCGGGCATTCCTCAACGACAAGCTCGACCTGGCACAGGCCGAGGCGATTGCCGATTTGATCGAGGCCAGTTCTGCGCAAGCTGCACGCAATGCGCTGCGCTCTCTGCAGGGCGCTTTTTCCCTGCGTGTGCATAACTTGACCGAACAGTTGATCAGCCTGCGCATCTACGTCGAGGCGGCGATTGATTTTCCTGAAGAGGAAATCGACTTCCTTGCCGATGGCCATGTATTGGCGATGCTGGATAAGGTCCGTGATGAGTTATCCACAGTCCTGCGGGAAGCCGGGCAAGGCGCGTTGCTGCGAGACGGCATGACCGTCGTGATCGCCGGGCGTCCCAATGCCGGCAAATCCAGCCTGCTCAATGCGCTGGCGGGGCGTGAAGCAGCCATTGTCACCGAGATCGCCGGCACCACCCGGGATATCCTGCGCGAACATATCCACATCGATGGCATGCCGTTGCACGTCGTCGACACCGCCGGTTTACGCGATACCGATGACCAGGTGGAAAAGATCGGCGTGGAACGCGCGCTCAAAGCCATCGGCGAAGCGGACCGGGTACTGCTGGTGGTGGACGCCACCGCGCCGGAGGCTGTGGATCCTTTTGCATTGTGGCCGGAATTCCTCGAGCAACGGCCGGACCCGGCCAAAGTCACCTTGATTCGTAACAAAGCCGATCTGACGGGTGAAGCCATTGCGATGGAAACCAGCGCTGATGGCCACGTCACTATCAGCCTGAGCGCCAAGTCTGCGGGTGAGGGCCTGGAATTGCTGCGCGAGCATCTCAAGGCCTGCATGGGTTACGAGCAGACGTCGGAAAGCAGCTTCAGTGCGCGCCGCAGGCACCTGGAGGCGCTGCGCCATGCAAGCTCGGCATTGGAGCACGGCCGGGCGCAGTTGACCTTGGCGGGGGCGGGGGAGCTGCTGGCTGAGGATCTTCGCCAGGCGCAGCAGCTGTTGGGAGAAATCACCGGCGCATTCAGCTCCGATGATTTGTTGGGACGGATCTTCTCCAGCTTCTGTATCGGCAAGTAGGAGCAGGCTTGCCAGCGATAGCGGCCTGAAGAGCATTTTGATTCTTCAGGCCTTCATCCATCACCAGTTGTACGAAACAGTCCCAAGCAGTGTACGACTGTCACCCCAGTAGCAGCGGCCCGCGTCGTTGCATCCAGAAACATACTCCTTGTCGAACAGGTTCTTGGCGTTCACGTCCACTGACCAGTGCTTGTCGATCTGATAGCCGACGGCTGCGTCCACCAGAGTGACGCTCCCAGCATCCAGCTTTCCGTACAGGCTTGGCTGGGTGTAAGAAAACGTACTGTCGAAATAGCGCACACCGCCGCCCAGGGACAAGCCCTTGAGTTGGCCATCGAGGAAGCGGTACTTGCCCCACACCGAGGCCTGGTTGCGCGGAACCCCCGTCATCTGATGCCCCTCGACCAGCGAGGTAGCCGAGTCCTTGGTAATACGAGCGTCAGTGTAGGTGTAGGCTGCGGTCACATTCAGGTTGGGCGTGATGTTGCTGTTCACCTCGACCTCGGCCCCTTTGGCCCGGCTTTCGCCCACCTGGCGGTAGCTGTTGGTGGTGGCGTCGAGGTAGGTGTCATCTTCCTTGCGCAAGTCATACACCGACAGGGTCATCGCCGTATCCCAGCCGACCGGTTCGTACTTCACCCCCACTTCGTACTGACTGCTGGTGATCGGCTTCAACGGTAAGCCGGCGTTGGAGATCTGCTGTACAGGCACAAATGCGGTGGAGTAGCTGACGTACGGCGTCAGGCCGTTGTCGAACTGGTACATCACCCCGCCCTGGTAGGTAAACTTGCGGTCTTCGGAGCCGGTGTCGCTGGCCTTGTTGACCTTGTCGCGGAAATCACTGTCGACCCAGTCCTGGCGGCCGCCCAGCAGGAACAACCAGTGGTCATACTTGCTCTGGATTTGTGCATAAACACCCTTCATCTGCTGCTCGAGCAAGGTGTTTTGCACAGCCACCGGGGTAAGCGGCTCACGCAGGTACACGGGGTTATACACATTGATGGTGCCGGCGAAGCCTGCGTCCCAATCCTGGTTGAACGAGGTGCGGTCATAGCTGGCGCCGAACAGCACGGTATTTTCCAGGTCACCGACCTGGAATTTGCCTTCCAACTGGTTATCCAGGGAGTAGACCATCGACTTGTTGTAGCGGTCGTAGGCCGTCATGTTCAGTTGGGTGCCGAAACCGCCATTGTTCAATGTGCCCGGCCAGGTTTCGTGACGGTTGATGCGCGATTGCATGTACCGCGAGTTCTGGCGGAACTGCCACTCATCATTGAAGCTGTGGCTGAATTCGTAGCCGCTGCTCCAGGCTTCACGTTCGAACGTATTCCAGTCCGGGTCGCCGAGCATGGTGTGCTTGGACAGCTTTCCGTTCGGATTTGTAAGCAAGGTCCCCGCGGCGGGTAGGCCGAGTTCGAGATTGGTGTGGTCCTTTTGGTAATTGGCCAACAGAGTGAGCGTGTTGAAGTCGTCGAAATTCAGGGTCAGTGAAGGCGCTATATACAGGCGATCATCAGGAACATGGTCAGTCTGCGTATCAGACTTGCGGCCGAGCATCACCACCCGGCCAAGGATATTGCCGCTGTCGTTGAGTGGACCAGAGATATCCACACCCAACTGACGCCGATTATTCGAGCCATAACCGAGCTGCACTTCACCCTGCGGCGTGGCAGTCGGATGTTTGCTCACCAGGTTCACTAAACCGCCAGGCGCGTTTTCACCGTACAGCAGGGAAGAGGGCCCACGGAATATTTCGACCCGCTCCAGGCCATAGGGCTCACTGGTGGTGTCGTACCGATTGCCTTGTACACGCAGGCCATCTCGCAGCAGGCCGTAGCCGTAATCCGTGGCATTGAAACCGCGGATGAAGAACAAGTCACCTGCGAGACCGTCGCCAGCAGCAAAGGGCGGCGCGAAGATACCTGGCACGTAGCCCAATACTTCAGTCAGGGTCTGCGACTTCTGGTCCTTGATGCGCTGGCCGGTGACGACCGATACCGAACGCGGTGTTTCCGACAGAGGCGTGCTGGTCTTGGTACCGATACGGCTGTTTTGCGCTTTGTAGCCCACATCCCCGGCAATCTCCTGATTGAACCCAGCCTGTTGATAAGTGCTGACAGTGGTGGGCGCGAGCGTGAGTTGCCCTGTAGGAATGGCCTGCAGGACATAGCTGCCTGGCGCCTGGACTACCGCTTGTAACCCCGAGTTCTGCAGCAACAGTGCAAAGCCTTGCTCAACCGAATAGTCACCTTCCAGCCCGGTGGTGTTCAAGCGCGCGGTTTGTTGGGGCGGGAAAGACAGAATAACATTCGCCCTGGCGGCAAATTGGCTCAAGGCATTGTCCAGGGGACCAGCCGCAATGGCGTAATGCTGCACCGTGCTGGCGGCCATGGCGTCACTGGATAGCAAAACACCGGCTGTGGCTGCTGTGCCGAGCAGTAGGCTGCACGTCATACCGTGGTAGGAAAGTCGCTGGCGGAGCTTGGTGCGAAGGCGCATAGGTGGGTAAGCCCTGAAGGTGGCGTCGTGATTACCTTTAGGGCCGTGCCAGGTAAAAAAAAGATAACCCCTTGTGAGGATATTTTTTCCGATCAAGCGATTCGCTTCACCGAAACCCAATAGCGAGTGAAGTATTTCACCTGAATGGGCAAGGTTGCCTGCAGATTCGCCAGCACCGCATCGGTGGAATCGAGGCGGAAAGTCCCGGAAACACGTAGGCGTGCACTAGCCAAGTCGCATTTCAGGACGCCCGGACGGTAGCGGGCAAGGTCTTCGATCACATCCCCGAGGCGAGCATCCAATACGATCAGCTGGCCATCGACCCAGGCAGCCTGGGACCCGCTATACGTGTGGCCAAGCCCTACGTTTTGACGATCAAAGTCAGCGCTTTCACCGGCACCGAGCAGTCGAGCATGGTTGGGCCGGTCACCAGGGGCCACACTTACGCGATCCTCCAGAACACCGACACGCGTGGAATCCGGCAACTGGCGCACTGTAAACCGAGTACCCAATGCCTGGACTCGGCCCTGGCGGGTTTCGACATAAAAGGGCGTGTGCCCGCCCAACTTGCCGGTGTGGATAAGTACTTCACCTTCACGCAGCCGGATCAAACGTTGGCGCCCGTCGAAGATCACGTCAATCGCCGTGCTGGTATTCAGATCAATCCGTGTGCCGTCAGCCAATGCGATACGCCGGCGTTCCCCCACAGAGGTCCGGTAGTCGGCCCAAACATTGCCCAGGGAGGTGTGTTGCTGGACATTCCAGCCCAGGCACCCGGTACCGCCCATTACCAGCATCCACTTCAATACCTGGCGACGTTGTTGCGTGGTCGACAATGCCCGGCGGGTGAAATCCTGGGGCAGGGCGCCGAGACTGCGCTGCAATTGCTCCATCTGGTTCCACGCCGCCTGATGGGACGGATCGCCGTTGAGCCATTGTTGCCAGGCAAGGCGTTCAGCAGCCGTAGGCGTTTGGGATTGAAACTGTACATACCAGTGAGCAGCGGCCTCGAAGGTCTTGCGATCGGGGGCGGCCATTACAGGCTGGCCATGATCAGCGAGCATTCAGTCAATGCACGGATCATGTGCTTCTTCACCGTGGTCAGCGACACCTGCAGTTGATCGGCGATCTGTTGATAAGTCAGCCCCTCGATCTGCGACAACAGGAAGATCCGTCGCGTTCGCTCGCCGAGTCCGGACAGGGCTTTATCCACAGCCACCAGCGTCTCGATGATGATGGCTTTGTCTTCCTCACTGATGGCCGTGGCTTCAGGCCGTTCGGCCAAGGTCTGCTTGTAGGCCTGCTCGATGGCATGCCGGCGATAACGATCAATCACCAGGCCCCTGGCGATGGTTGCCAGGTAGTCACGCGGTTCAACGATCTGCGCCGCATGCCGCCCAACCAGAATGCGCACGAACGTATCGTGCGCCACATCGGCTGCATCGCACGCGTTATGCAACTTACCTTTGAGCCACCCGTGCAACCAGGAGTGGTGCTGCTCGTAGATGTTCTGAACCGCAGCCGTGTGTGAAGAAGGGGACATAGGGCATGACAAGCTAGGTTAATGATAATCGCTATTATTAACTACCTGGCTGTTTTCTCACAATAGATCTCTTTTTGACGTGCTCACCCCCGAATAGAAAGATTCGGTTGGCTTCGTCGTGGGCGAAATTCACACCATTGCACGGATTTCTGTGGATTAAGCCCTGTGAATAACCGCCCCTGTGCCCAGTTGATAACAGGGCTCGAAACCTGAGTAAAAACCCCTCTGTGGATAACCACCTGTTTAATCCACAGGCTTAAAGCACTTATCCAAGGGCCTCATTGGCACATGACCACAGACTTTTGAATCGCTGTACACATTGTAAATAAAGGCCTGTAGAGATCTATCCACAGAAACGTTGCCCAGTAGAAATAAACATAAAAACAAAGATTTAATAAATTTCTCTCTTTTAATTTCTATTGTCTGTGATTCATCCACAGCTGGTTAAATTTTGTGCAAAGGGTTCTTTAGGAAGGGCGAAGTCCCTATACTTGCCGCCAAAGCTCCAAAACCCTTTCAACAAACAATTCCTGATTACCTACATAAGCAGGCACGAGGTGCGTGGTGGATTTCCCTTCCCGTTTTGAAGTGATCGTCATCGGCGGCGGTCATGCCGGTACCGAGGCAGCACTGGCGTCAGCACGCATGGGCGTAAAAACCCTGTTGCTGACGCATAACGTGGAAACCCTCGGCGCCATGAGTTGCAACCCTGCCATTGGTGGGATCGGCAAAAGCCATCTGGTCAAGGAAATCGACGCCCTTGGTGGCGTGATGGCCGAGGCTACCGACAAGGGTGGTATTCAATTTCGCGTGCTCAACAGCCGCAAAGGCCCGGCCGTGCGTGCCACTCGGGCCCAGGCAGACCGCATCCTGTACAAAGCCGCGGTCCGCGAAACCCTGGAAAACCAGCCCAACCTGTGGATATTTCAACAAGCCGCCGATGACTTGATCGTCGAACAGGACGTGGTTCGCGGTGTTGTCACCCAAATGGGCCTGCGTTTCTTCGCAGAATCCGTGGTGTTGACCACCGGTACGTTCCTCGGCGGACTTATCCACATCGGCATGCAGAACTATTCGGGTGGCCGCGCCGGTGATCCGCCGTCGATTGCCCTGGCAAAACGCCTGCGCGAATTGCCGCTGCGCGTCGGTCGCCTGAAAACCGGGACCCCACCGCGTATCGACGGGCGTTCCGTGGATTTCTCGGTGATGACCGAACAAGCGGGCGATACTCCGATTCCGGTAATGTCGTTCATGGGTTCCAAGGAGCAACACCCCAAACAGGTGAGCTGCTGGATTACCCATACCAATGCGCGCACTCACGAAATCATTGCCGCGAACCTCGACCGTTCGCCGATGTACTCCGGGGTAATCGAAGGTATTGGCCCGCGTTACTGCCCGTCGATCGAAGACAAGATCCACCGCTTTGCCGACAAGGAAAGCCACCAGGTCTTCATCGAACCCGAAGGCTTGACCACCCACGAGCTGTACCCGAACGGGATTTCCACTTCCCTGCCGTTCGATGTGCAAATCCAGATCGTGCAATCGATTCGCGGCATGGAAAACGCACACATCGTGCGTCCGGGCTACGCCATCGAATACGACTACTTCGACCCGCGTGACCTGAAGTACAGCCTGGAAACCAAGGTTATCGGCGGCCTGTTCTTCGCCGGGCAAATCAACGGCACCACCGGCTACGAAGAAGCCGGCGCCCAGGGTTTGCTGGCCGGGACCAACGCCGCATTGCGTGCACAAGGCAAAGACAGCTGGTGCCCGCGTCGCGATGAAGCGTATATCGGCGTGTTGGTCGACGACCTGATTACCCTGGGAACCCAGGAACCGTATCGGATGTTCACTTCCCGAGCGGAATACCGCCTGATCCTGCGCGAAGACAACGCCGACCTGCGCCTGACCGAAAAAGGCCGTGAACTGGGCCTGGTCGACGATGCGCGCTGGGCGGCCTTCTGCAAAAAACGCGAAAGCATCGAGCTTGAAGAGCAGCGCCTGAAAAGTACCTGGGTTCGCCCCGGGACCGAGCAGGGCGACGCGATTGCGGAAAAATTCGGCACGCCGCTGACTCATGAATACAACCTGCTGAACCTGCTGTCCCGTCCGGAAATCGACTACGCCGGTCTGGTCGAAGTGACCGGCGGCGGCGCCGATGATCCACAGGTTGCCGAGCAGGTCGAAATCAAGACCAAGTACGCCGGTTACATTGACCGCCAGCAGGACGAGATCGCTCGTCTGCGCGCCAGTGAAGACACCAGGCTGCCTGTGGATATCGACTACACCGGTATTTCCGGATTGTCGAAAGAAATCCAAAGCAAGCTGGGGATAACTCGCCCCGAGACCCTCGGGCAGGCTTCACGTATCCCGGGCGTCACCCCTGCAGCTATTTCGCTGTTGATGATTCATTTGAAAAAACGCGGCGCGGGCCGTCAGTTGGAGCAAAGCGCTTGAGTTCGTTGGTCACCTCGCAACACGCCGAAGAGTTATCCACAGGTGCGCGCCAATTGGGCGTGGACTTGACCGAGGCCCAGCACGATTTGCTGCTGGGCTACCTGGCCCTGTTGATCAAATGGAACAAGGCTTACAACCTGACGGCCGTGCGTGATCCCGACGAAATGGTTTCCCGTCACTTGCTCGACAGTCTGAGCGTGATGCCGTTTATCGAAAACGGTCGTTGGCTCGATGTCGGCAGTGGTGGCGGTATGCCTGGCATCCCGCTGGCTATCCTGTTTCCCGAGTCGCAAGTGACCTGCCTGGACAGCAACGGCAAGAAAACCCGCTTCCTGACCCAGGTCAAACTCGAACTCAAGCTGGATAACCTGCACGTTATCCACAGTCGCGTCGAAGCCTTCACGCCTGAGTTGCCCTTCAACGGAATTGTTTCCCGGGCGTTCAGCAGCATGGAGAACTTCAGCAACTGGACTCGTCACCTGGGCGACCACGACACCCGCTGGCTGGCAATGAAGGGCGTCCATCCAAGCGATGAGCTGTTAGCATTGCCGGCAGACTTCCACCTCGATAGCGAACACGCCTTGGCCGTACCCGGTTGCCAAGGCCAACGCCATCTGCTGATACTGCGCCGCACGGCATGATTGGGAACACAAGCAAGAATGGCTAAGGTATTCGCGATAGCGAACCAGAAAGGTGGCGTGGGCAAAACCACCACCTGCATCAACCTCGCAGCATCCCTGGTTGCCACCAAGCGCCGGGTGCTGTTGATCGATCTCGATCCACAGGGCAACGCCACCATGGGTAGCGGTGTGGATAAACACGGCCTGGAAAACTCGGTCTACGACTTGCTGATTGGCGAGTGCGACCTGGCCCAGGCCATGCACTACTCCGAGCATGGCGGTTATCAACTGCTGCCGGCCAACCGCGATTTGACTGCGGCGGAAGTGGTGCTGCTGGAAATGCAGATGAAGGAAAGCCGTCTGCGCAGCGCGTTGGCACCGATCCGCGAGAACTACGACTACATTTTGATCGACTGCCCACCGTCGCTGTCGATGCTCACGCTTAACGCATTGGTGGCTGCCGATGGGGTGATTATCCCCATGCAGTGCGAGTACTACGCGCTGGAAGGGTTGAGCGACCTTGTGGATAACATCAAGCGTATCGCCGAGCTGCTCAACCCGAACCTGCAGATCGAAGGCCTGCTGCGAACCATGTTCGATCCGCGCCTGAGCCTGATGAACGATGTGTCGGCGCAGCTCAAGGAACACTTTGGCGACCAGCTGTACGACACCGTGATTCCACGCAACATCCGCCTGGCCGAAGCGCCAAGCTATGGCATGCCCGCGCTGGCGTACGACAAATCATCCCGTGGTGCCATTGCCTACCTGGCATTGGCCGGCGAGATGGTTCGTCGTCAACGCCGCAACTCACGCACCGCTGCAGCCCAGCCAACTTAAGGAATCCCCATGGCCGTCAAGAAACGAGGTCTCGGACGTGGACTGGATGCACTGCTGAGTGGTCCGACCGTCACATCGCTTGAAGAACAAGCGGTGCAGGCTGACGAACGCGAGCTGCAGCACCTGCCCCTGGACCTGATCCAGCGCGGCAAATACCAGCCACGCCGGGACATGGACCCCCAGGCGCTGGAGGAACTGGCCAATTCGATCAAGGCCCAGGGCGTGATGCAGCCGATTGTGGTGCGCCCGATCGGCGGCGGCCGCTTTGAAATCATTGCCGGTGAACGCCGCTGGCGCGCCAGCCAGCAGGCGGGCAAGGACACCATCCCGGCGATGGTGCGCGATGTAACGGATGAAACCGCCATCGCCATGGCGTTGATCGAGAATATCCAGCGTGAAGACCTCAATCCCATCGAGGAAGCGATCGCCTTGCAGCGTTTGCAGCAGGAATTCCAGCTGACCCAGCAACAGGTCGCCGAGGCCGTGGGTAAATCCCGTGTCACCGTGTCCAACTTGCTGCGCCTGATCGCGCTGCCGGAAGTCATCAAGACCATGTTGTCCCATGGCGACCTCGAGATGGGCCACGCCCGTGCTTTGCTCGGTCTGCCGGAAAATCAACAGGTTGAAGGGGCGCGACACGTTGTCGCACGAGGGCTCACCGTTCGTCAGACCGAGGCCCTGGTTCGCCAGTGGCTCAGCGGCAAACCTGCACCGGTAGAAACAGCCAAACCTGATCCGGATATTGCGCGTCTCGAGCAGCGCCTGGCCGAGCGCCTGGGCTCTGCGGTACAAATTCGCCACGGTAAGAAAGGCAAAGGGCAATTGGTCATCGGATATAACTCCCTTGATGAGCTTCAGGGCGTCCTTGCCCACATCCGCTGAAACATTTGCTTATGTAGCGCGTGATCGGAAATCACTACCCGGCAGTTGAATAGGGGCAGAACCGCCCCTATACTCTGCGCGCATTTTGTCGGCACAAATTATGCCAAGTTATTGATTTCCGGCAGCCGACTATTGAGGAGCAAGAGTGATGGAAACCCGCACGCCAAACACGTTGCCCTTCCATCGCTTGGCTGTTTTTCCGGTTTTATTGGCTCAATTTGTCATCTTGCTGATCGCCGCATTGGCGCTTTGGTACTGGCATGGAGTCGTAGCCGGATATTCAGGACTCTGCGGAGGCCTGATAGCCTTGCTGCCCAATATGTATTTTGCTCACAGGGCCTTTCGGTTTTCCGGCGCCCGAGCAGCCCAGGCTATCGTCCGGTCTTTTTATGCCGGCGAGGCGGGGAAACTGATTTTGACGGCAGTGCTGTTTGCACTGACCTTTGCAGGTGTGAAGCCATTGGCGCCGCTGGCTGTATTCGGCGTCTTCGTGTTGACCCAACTGGTCAGCTGGTTCGCTCCCCTGCTGATGAAAACAAGACTTTCGAAACCTTAGGGCGTTTGAGGCAACCATGGCAGAAACAACCGCTTCGGGCTATATCCAGCACCACTTGCAGAACCTGACCTTCGGTCAGCTTCCCAACGGCGGCTGGGGCTTTGCCCACTCCGCAGCAGAAGCCAAAGAAATGGGCTTCTGGGCTTTCCACCTGGATACTCTGGGCTGGTCGGTCGCTTTGGGTCTGATCTTCGTCCTGATTTTCCGCATGGCGGCAAAGAAGGCGACTTCCGGTCAACCAGGTGCTTTGCAGAACTTCGTTGAAGTACTGGTCGAATTCGTCGATGGCAGCGTGAAAGACAGCTTCCATGGCCGTAGCCCGGTGATTGCACCGTTGGCACTGACCATCTTCGTCTGGGTGTTCCTGATGAACGCCGTCGACCTGATCCCGGTTGACTGGATCCCTCAGTTGGCCATGGCGATTTCCGGCGACCCGCACATTCCATTCCGTGCCGTATCGACCACTGACCCGAACGCTACCCTGGGCATGGCCCTGTCGGTATTTGCGTTGATCATTTTCTACAGCATCAAGATCAAGGGCATCGGCGGCTTCATCGGCGAGCTGACCCTGCACCCGTTCGGCAGCAAGAACATCTTCGTTCAAGCCCTGCTGATCCCGGTGAACTTCCTGCTGGAATTCGTCACCCTGATCGCCAAGCCGATCTCCCTGGCCCTGCGACTGTTCGGCAACATGTATGCCGGCGAGCTGGTGTTCATTCTGATCGCTGTGATGTTCGGCAGCGGCCTGCTCTGGCTCAGCGGCCTGGGCATTGTTCTGCAGTGGGCGTGGGCTGTGTTCCACATCCTGATCATCACCCTGCAGGCCTTCATCTTCATGATGCTGACCATCGTCTACCTGTCGATGGCGCACGAAGAGAACCATTAAGGCCAGTCTCGACTAGCCTGATGTCCTTCCCGGTGAAACGGGAAGGTGGCCCACCAGGGCTATGAAACGATTTGTTTTACCGCTTTAAAATCTAAAAAACCTAAACCATACGACGTAAAAGTCGGGAGGAAAGATGGAAACTGTAGTTGGTCTAACCGCTATCGCTGTTGCACTGTTGATCGGCCTGGGCGCCCTGGGTACTGCCATTGGTTTCGGCCTGCTGGGCGGCAAGTTCCTGGAAGGCGCAGCGCGTCAGCCAGAAATGGTTCCAATGCTGCAAGTTAAAATGTTCATCGTTGCCGGCCTGCTCGACGCCGTGACCATGATCGGCGTTGGTATCGCTCTGTTCTTCACCTTCGCGAACCCCTTCGTTGGTCAACTCGCCGGTTAATCACTCGTTTTTCGAGTGATTGGTGTGTTGTGCAACGAATGAGCGAGGTATTGGCGTGAACATTAATGCAACCATTATTGGTCAGTCCTTAGCGTTCTTGATTTTTGTCGTTTTCTGCATGAAGTTCGTATGGCCTCCGGTCATCGCGGCTTTGCACGAACGTCAAAAGAAGATCGCGGATGGACTGGACGCTGCCGCACGAGCAGCTCGCGACCTGGAGTTGGCCCAAGATAAAGCGGGTCAGCAACTGCGCGAAGCGAAAGCTCAAGCAGCCGAAATCATTGAGCAAGCCAAGAAACGCGGTAACCAGATTGTTGAAGAGGCTGTTGAAAAAGCCCGTATCGACGCTGACCGTGTGAAGGTTCAGGCTCAAGCCGAGATCGAGCAGGAACTGAACGGTGTCAAAGATGCGCTGCGTGCCCAACTGGGTGCTCTGGCCGTCGGCGGTGCTGAGAAGATCCTGGGTGCCACAATTGATCAAAACGCGCACGCGGAGCTGGTTAACAAACTGGCTGCTGAAATTTAAGCGAGGGCGATCATGGCAGAATTGACCACGTTGGCCCGACCTTACGCTAAGGCAGCCTTCGAGCACGCCCAGGCCCACCAGCAGCTGGCCTCTTGGTCAGCCATGCTCGGCCTGGCTGCAGCAGTGTCGCAAGACGGCACCATGCAGCGCGTGCTCAAGGCCCCGCGACTGACGAGCGCAGACAAGGCCGCCACTTTTATTGAAGTGTGCGGCGACAAGTTTGATGTGAAAGTGCAGAACTTCATCAATGTCATCGCCGAAAACGACCGTCTCCTGCTTTTGCCGGAGATTGCCGCTCTGTTCGACCTGTACAAGGCCGAGCAAGAGAAATCGGTAGACGTTGAAGTGACCAGTGCTTTTGCATTGAACCAAGAACAGCAAGACAAACTCGCCAAGGTTCTCAGTGCACGACTCGACCGGGAAGTGCGCCTGCAAGTTGCGGAAGACCCATCCCTTATTGGGGGTGTTGTCATTCGCGCCGGCGACCTGGTTATCGATGGCTCGATTCGCGGCAAACTCGCGAATCTTGCCGAAGCATTGAAATCTTGAGTTTGAAGGGGCAGCAGAGCAATGCAGCAACTCAATCCTTCCGAAATAAGTGAAATTATCAAGGGCCGCATCGACAAGCTCGATGTGACCTCCCAAGCCCGTAACGAAGGCACTGTCGTCAGCGTATCTGACGGCATCGTGCGGATTCACGGTCTGGCCGACGTTATGTACGGCGAGATGATCGAGTTTCCGGGCGGCGTCTACGGTATGGCCCTCAACCTGGAGCAAGACTCCGTAGGTGCCGTGGTATTGGGCGCGTACACCAGTCTGGCTGAAGGCATGAGCGCCAAGTGCACTGGCCGCATCCTGGAGGTTCCGGTTGGTAAGGAATTGCTGGGTCGCGTAGTCGACGCACTGGGTAACCCTGTTGACGGTAAAGGTCCACTGGGCAACACCGAGACCGACGCGGTCGAGAAAGTTGCTCCAGGCGTGATCTGGCGTAAGTCGGTAGACCAGCCTGTACAGACTGGCTACAAGGCTGTCGATGCCATGATCCCAGTCGGCCGTGGCCAGCGTGAGCTGATCATCGGTGACCGTCAGATCGGTAAAACCGCTCTGGCGATCGACGCGATCATCAACCAGAAGAACAGCGGCATTTTCTGCGTCTACGTAGCGATCGGTCAGAAGCAATCGACCATCGCCAACGTGGTTCGCAAGCTGGAAGAAAACGGCGCCCTGGCCAACACGATCATCGTGGCTGCCAGTGCTTCGGAATCTCCTGCGCTGCAATTCCTGGCACCGTACTCCGGTTGCACCATGGGTGAATTCTTCCGCGACCGCGGTGAAGACGCGCTGATCGTTTATGACGATCTGTCCAAGCAAGCAGTGGCTTACCGCCAGATTTCCCTGCTGCTGCGCCGTCCACCAGGCCGTGAAGCCTACCCAGGCGACGTGTTCTATCTCCACTCCCGTCTGCTGGAGCGCGCATCCCGCGTTTCGGAAGAGTACGTAGAGAAGTTCACCAACGGCGCAGTGACCGGCAAAACCGGTTCCCTGACCGCACTGCCGATCATCGAAACCCAGGCTGGCGACGTTTCCGCGTTCGTTCCGACCAACGTGATTTCCATCACCGACGGTCAGATCTTCCTGGAATCGGCCATGTTCAACTCGGGCATCCGCCCTGCAGTGAACGCCGGTGTTTCGGTATCCCGTGTGGGTGGTGCCGCTCAGACCAAGATCATCAAGAAGCTCTCCGGTGGTATCCGTACCGCTCTGGCTCAGTACCGTGAACTGGCCGCATTCGCCCAGTTCGCTTCTGACCTGGACGAAGCGACCCGTAAGCAACTTGAGCATGGTCAGCGCGTTACCGAGCTGATGAAGCAGAAGCAATACGCCCCAATGTCGATCGCTGACATGGCGTTGTCGCTGTATGCCGCTGAGCGTGGGTTCCTGACCGACGTTGAAATCGCCAAGGTCGGCAGCTTTGAACAAGCGCTGATTGCTTACTTCAACCGCGATCACGCCGAATTGATGGCGAAGATCAACGTGAAGGGTGACTTCAATGACGATATCGACGCTGGCATGAAAGCCGGTATCGAGAAGTTCAAGGCCACCCAAACCTGGTAAGCCGCAGCGGGAGCCGCAAGGCTCCCGCTTGCTAACCTGATAGGTGTTACATGGCAGGCGCAAAAGAGATTCGCAGTAAGATTGCGAGCATCAAAAGCACGCAAAAAATTACCAGCGCCATGGAAAAAGTGGCGGTCAGCAAAATGCGCAAGGCACAAATGCGCATGGCTGCTAGCCGTCCTTATGCGGAGCGTATCCGCCAGGTAATTGGGCATCTGGCCAACGCCAACCCGGAATACCGCCACCCGTTCATGATCGAGCGCGCCGTCAAGCGTGTGGGTTATGTGGTAGTGAGCAGTGACCGTGGTTTGTGCGGTGGTTTGAATACCAACCTGTTCAAGGCCCTGGTCAAGGACATGGCGGTAAACCGCGAAAACGGCGTCGAGATCGATCTGTGTGTTGTTGGTAGCAAGGGTGCGGCCTTTTTCCGCAACTTCGGCGGTAACGTCGTTGCAGCTATCAGCCACCTGGGTGAAGAGCCGTCGATCAATGATTTGATCGGCAGTGTGAAGGTGATGCTGGATGCTTACCTGGAAGGCCGGATCGACCGCCTCTCCGTGGTATCCAACAAGTTCATCAACACCATGACCCAGCAGCCAACCGTGGAGCAATTGATTCCACTGGTGGCGACTCCGGATCAGGAACTCAAGCACCACTGGGACTACCTCTACGAACCAGACGCCAAAGAGCTGCTTGACGGCTTGATGGTGCGCTACGTGGAGTCGCAGGTGTACCAGGCGGTGGTCGAGAACAACGCAGCTGAACAAGCGGCGCGGATGATCGCGATGAAAAACGCTACCGATAACGCCGGTGATCTGATCAGCGATTTGCAGCTGATCTACAACAAGGCGCGTCAGGCTGCGATCACCCAAGAGATCTCGGAAATCGTCGGCGGCGCTGCCGCGGTTTAACGGTTCAAATATTCAGAGGATCCAGCTATGAGTAGCGGACGTATCGTTCAAATCATCGGCGCCGTTATCGACGTGGAATTTCCACGCGACAGCGTACCGAGCATCTACAACGCGCTGAAAGTACAAGGCGCGGAAACTACTCTGGAAGTTCAGCAGCAGCTGGGCGACGGCGTAGTTCGTACCATTGCGATGGGTTCCACCGAAGGCTTGAAGCGCGGTCTGGACGTTATCGACTCTGGCGCTGCCATCTCCGTACCGGTCGGTAAAGCGACCCTGGGCCGGATCATGGACGTACTGGGCAACCCGATTGACGAAGCTGGCCCGATCGACACCGAAGAGCGCTGGGGCATTCACCGTCCAGCACCTTCGTTCGCGGAACAGGCTGGCGGCAACGACCTGCTGGAAACCGGCATCAAGGTTATCGACCTGGTTTGCCCGTTCGCCAAGGGCGGTAAAGTCGGTCTGTTCGGTGGTGCCGGTGTAGGCAAGACCGTAAACATGATGGAACTGATCCGTAACATCGCCATCGAGCACAGCGGTTATTCCGTGTTCGCCGGTGTGGGTGAGCGTACTCGTGAGGGTAACGACTTCTACCACGAGATGAAGGACTCCAACGTTCTGGACAAAGTGGCACTGGTCTACGGTCAGATGAACGAGCCGCCGGGAAACCGTCTGCGCGTAGCACTGACTGGCCTGACCATGGCCGAGAAGTTCCGTGACGAAGGTAACGACGTTCTGCTGTTCGTCGACAACATCTACCGTTACACCCTGGCCGGTACTGAAGTATCCGCACTGCTGGGCCGTATGCCTTCCGCAGTAGGTTACCAGCCGACCCTGGCTGAAGAGATGGGCGTTCTGCAGGAACGTATCACTTCGACCAAGGAAGGTTCGATCACTTCGATCCAAGCGGTATACGTACCTGCGGATGACTTGACCGACCCATCGCCTGCGACCACCTTCGCCCACTTGGACGCCACCGTCGTTCTGTCCCGTGACATCGCTTCCCTGGGTATCTACCCAGCGGTCGATCCACTCGACTCGACTTCGCGCCAGCTGGACCCGAACGTGATCGGCCAGGAGCACTACGACACCGCTCGCGGCGTTCAGTACGTGCTGCAGCGTTACAAAGAACTGAAGGACATCATTGCGATCCTGGGTATGGACGAGCTGTCGGAAGCCGACAAGCAGTTGGTAAACCGTGCTCGTAAGATCCAGCGCTTCTTGTCGCAGCCGTTCTTCGTGGCTGAAGTCTTCACCGGTGCTTCGGGTAAATACGTTTCCCTGAAAGACACCATTGCTGGCTTCAAAGGCATCCTCAACGGTGACTACGACCACCTGCCAGAACAAGCGTTCTACATGGTCGGCGGCATCGAAGAAGCGATCGAGAAAGCCAAGAAACTGTAATCCAGGCGCCCGGAAACGGGCGCTCATCAGGTTGAGGCAATCAGATGGCTATGACAGTCCATTGCGATATCGTCAGCGCGGAAGGGGAAATCTTCTCCGGTCTGGTAGAAATGGTGATTGCACACGGCGAACTCGGTGACCTGGGTATTGCCATGGGCCACGCGCCATTGATCACCAGCTTGAAGCCAGGTCCGATCACTCTGACCAAGCAAGGCGGGGAAAAGGAGGTGTTTTACATCTCCGGTGGTTTCCTTGAGGTTCAGCCGAACATGGTCAAGGTACTTGCCGACACCGTGCAACGTGCTGGCGACCTGGATGAAGCCTCCGCTCAGGAAGCCGTCAAGGCTGCCGAGAAGGCCCTGAACGAAAAGGGTGCGGACTTCGACTACAGCGCTGCTGCTGTACGTCTGGCCGAGGCTGCAGCTCAGCTGCGCACGCTCCAGCAGATCCGCAAGAAGTAAGCGGCGACGCCGTGATGCTTATGCGCGATTGATTAAAAAGGGTAGCCTCGGCTACCCTTTTTCTTTTTTAGCACAACACATCTTTGGTCTGAAGCCGGACCGCCCAGGATTGGTAGCCATTCATGTCTCTTGAAATCGTCATTCTCGCCGCAGGCCAGGGCACCCGCATGCGTTCGGCCCTGCCCAAGGTGCTGCACCCGGTCGCGGGCAATTCCATGCTTGGGCATGTTATCCACAGCGCTCGTCAACTGGACCCGCAACGTATCCACGTGGTGATCGGCCACGGTGCTGATGTGGTGCGCGAGCGCCTGGCGGCGGATGACCTGAATTTCGTATTACAGGACAAACAACTGGGCACCGGCCACGCCACCGCGCAAGCTGTGCCGTTCATTACCGCCGACACCGTGCTGATCCTCTACGGTGACGTGCCGCTGATCGAAGTGGAAACCCTGCAACGCCTGCTCAAGCATGTGGTGCCCGGCCAGATGGGCCTGCTCACCGTTGAGCTGGATGACCCCACCGGTTACGGGCGCATCGTGCGCGGTGCCGACGGCAAGGTCGCGGCGATCGTCGAGCACAAGGACGCCAGTGAAGCCCAGCGGGCTATCACCGAAGGCAACACCGGCATCCTTGCGGTGCCTGCCAATAAGCTCGCCGACTGGATGAGCCGCCTGTCTAACAACAACGCCCAGGGCGAGTACTACCTCACCGACGTGATCGAGATGGCCGTGAGTGATGGCCTGCTGGTCGCCACCGAGCAGCCCCACGACCCGATGGAAGTACAGGGCGCCAATGATCGCAAGCAGCTTGCAGAGCTCGAGCGTCACTACCAACTGCGTGAAGGCCGCCGCCTGATGGCCCAGGGCGTGACCCTGCGCGACCCTGCGCGTTTTGACGTACGCGGTGAGGTCACCGTCGGCCGCGATGTGCTGATCGACATCAACGTGATCCTCGAAGGCCGCGTGATCATCGAAGACAACGTGGTCATCGGCCCGAACTGCGTGATCAAGGACAGCACCCTGCGCAAGGGCGTGGTGGTCAAGGCCAACAGCCATATCGACGGCGCCGTAATGGGCGAGGGCAGCGATGCCGGGCCTTTTGCGCGGTTGCGTCCGGGCACTGTGATGGGCGCCAGGGCGCACGTCGGCAATTTCGTCGAACTGAAAAACGCACGCATGGGCGATGATGCAAAGGCCGGCCACCTGGCTTACCTGGGGGATGCGGTGATCGGTGCGCGCAGCAACATCGGCGCAGGCGCGATCACCTGCAACTACGACGGTGCCAATAAGTACCAGACCACTATTGGTGAGGACGTCTTCATCGGCTCGAATAACTCGCTGATTGCACCTGTGACGATAGGTGATGGTTCGAACACTGCTGCGGGCTCAACCATCAACCAGGATGTGGATAAGTCCCAACTGGCCGTGGCCCGTGCACGCCAACGTAACATCGACGGCTGGAAACGCCCGGTCAAAATCAAGAAGACCTGAGTTATCCACAGCCTTATCAGCAGCGTTATCCAGATGTGGGAGGGGGCTTGCCCCCGATGGCGGATTTTCAGTCAATGTTTCAGTCGACTGATCTACTGCAATCGGGGGCAAGCCTCCTCCCACATTTGTGTGTGTTGCTTGAAAAATCTGTTTCCGACGCTTGACGATATCTTCTCAATAGGTTTTGATTGCCTTCGTTATCTTTCGAAACGAAACTTATAATTACCATGTCGAAACGAAATACACCCCAACGACGCCACAACATCCTGACCTTGCTCAACGAACAGGGCGAAGTCAGCGTGGACGAACTGGCCAAGCGTTTCGAAACCTCGGAAGTCACTATCCGCAAGGACTTGGCCGCGCTCGAAAGTAACGGCCTGTTGCTGCGTCGCTACGGTGGCGCGATCACCATGCCTCAGGAACTGGTGGGCGACCCCGCCCAACCGGTCTCGGCCTACAAACGTGCGATCGCCCGTGCTGCGGTGATGCGTTTGCGTGAACACGCCCGCATCATCATCGACAGCGGCAGCACTACCGCCGCCATGATCCCGGAACTGGGCCACCAGCCCGGCCTGGTGGTCATGACCAACTCCCTGCACGTGGCCAGCGCCTTGAGCGAACTGGAGCACGAACCGGTGCTGTTGATGACCGGCGGCACCTGGGACCCGCATTCGGACTCGTTCCAGGGCCAGGTCGCCGAGCAGGTGTTGCGTTCCTACGACTTTGATCAACTGTTCATCGGCGCCGACGGCATCGATCTGCAACGTGGCACCACCACCTTCAACGAATTACTGGGCTTGAGCCGTGTGATGGCCGAGGTCGCCCGTGAAGTGGTGGTGATGGTCGAATCCGACAAGATCGGCCGCAAGATTCCCAACCTGGAACTGCCCTGGAGCAGCGTCCATACCCTTATTACCGATGATCGCCTGCCGCTTGAGGCCCGCGACCAGATCCAAGCCCGCGGCATTACGCTGATATGCGCGGCAATCATCTAGGAGAAGCACCATGTGTGGAATTGTTGGCGCAGTCGCCGAACGTAACGTTACTGCCATCCTGCTCGAAGGTCTCAAGCGCCTGGAATACCGGGGCTACGACAGCGCGGGTGTGGCCGTCTTCACCAACGCCGGCAAGCTTGAGCGCATGCGCCGCCCAGGCAAGGTCAGCGAGTTGGAGCAGGCGTTGGCCGGCGAGCCGCTGGTGGGTCGCCTGGGGATTGCCCACACCCGCTGGGCCACCCACGGCGCACCGTGCGAGCGCAACGCCCACCCGCACTTCTCCGGTGACTTGGCCGTGGTGCACAACGGCATCATCGAAAACCACGAAGTGCTGCGCGAACAGCTCAAGAGCATGGGCTACGTGTTCACCTCGGATACCGACACCGAAGTCATCGCCCACCTGCTCAACCACAAGCTCAAGGACCACAGTGACCTGACCGCCGCCCTCAAGGCCACGGTCAAGGAGCTGCACGGCGCCTATGGTCTGGCCGTGGTCAGCGCCAGCCAACCTGACCGCGTGGTCGCCGCCCGCAGTGGCAGCCCGCTGGTGATCGGCCTGGGCCTGGGCGAGAACTTCCTCGCCTCCGACCAACTGGCCCTGCGCCAGGTGACCGACCGCTTCATGTACCTGGAGGAGGGCGATATTGCTGACATTCGCCGTGAAAGCGTGGCGATCTGGGACGTGAACGGTAATTCCGTCGAACGCGAAGCCGTGCAATACCGCGACGGTGCCGAGGCTGCCGACAAAGGCGAGTTCCGCCACTTCATGCTCAAGGAAATCCACGAACAACCGGCCGTGGTGCAGCGCACCCTGGAAGGCCGCCTTGGTGACAAGCAAGTGCTGGTCAACGCCTTCGGCCCGCAAGCCGCCGAGCTGTTCGCCAAAGTGCGCAATGTGCAGATCGTGGCCTGTGGCACCAGCTACCACGCCGGTATGGTTGCTCGTTACTGGCTGGAAGAACTGGCCGGCATCCCGTGCCAGGTCGAAGTCGCCAGTGAGTTCCGCTACCGCAAGGTGGTGGTGCAGCCCGACACGCTGTTCGTGACCATTTCCCAGTCCGGCGAAACCGCCGACACCCTGGCCGCGCTGCGCAATGCCAAAGAGCTGGGCTTCCTCGCCAGCCTGGCGATCTGCAACGTCAGCATCAGCTCCCTGGTGCGTGAGTCCGACCTGACCCTGCTGACCCAGGCCGGTCGCGAAATCGGCGTGGCCTCCACCAAAGCCTTCACCACCCAGTTGGTCGGCCTGTTGCTGCTGACCCTGTCCCTGGGCCAGGTTCGCGGCACCTTGGCTGCCGGCGTCGAAGCCACTCTGGTGGAAGAACTGCGCCGCCTGCCGACCCGCCTGGGCGAAGCCTTGGCCATGGACAGCACCGTGGAAAAAGTCGCCGAGCTGTTCGCCGACAAGAACCACACCCTGTTCCTCGGCCGTGGCGCGCAGTACCCGGTGGCGATGGAAGGCTCCCTGAAGCTCAAGGAAATTTCGTACATCCACGCCGAAGCCTACCCGGCCGGTGAGCTCAAGCACGGCCCGTTGGCCCTGGTGGACGACGACATGCCGGTGGTCACCGTCGCGCCGAACAACGAACTGCTGGAGAAGCTCAAGTCCAACCTGCAGGAAGTCCGCGCCCGTGGCGGCCAACTGATCGTGTTCGCCGACGAAAAAGCCGGCATGACCAACGGCGAAGGCACCCACGTCATCAACATGCCGCACATCCACGACACCCTGTCGCCGATCCTCTACACCATCCCGCTGCAACTGCTGTCGTACTACGTCGCCGTGCTCAAAGGCACCGACGTCGACCAGCCGCGCAACCTGGCGAAGTCGGTGACGGTGGAGTAACCCGCTCCACCCTGGAGGCCCGCCCGGGTCTCCAGGTACCCGCGAAAGGACGCGCCTTCGATGAACACCCCCTCACAAATCCACGAGCGTTTGCACAACCGCCGATTCACCGTCGCCAATAACACCCACGGGCTATCCGGCGCGGGAACGGTGTTTCATTACCTTGTTGAGGGAGATGCCATTTCCAGTACCTACCAAGGCGGTCGCATCCGCCTGGGTACGCAGGTCGGCCGCGTCACAGGCCCAGACGTTATCGAGCTGCTGTATCAGTGCCTGACACTGGAAGGTGAGCTGCTGGCCGGCTGGTCGCGGGGCATCATCGGTGTCGATGCTGCCGGGCGTACCACGCTGAGTTTCGTGTGGGGTTGGTTGTCGGGGGCGACGGGAGGCGGGGAGTCGAACTACGTGGAGCTGGTTGTATAGGCCAAAAAGAATCAGAAAAAAAATCAGAAAAATGTTTAGCAGATAGTTGTATAAAATCTTGGATTTATCCCGTTATTATTGGACCTTAAAGGATAACAGATTCGAAAAAAAATCGGAAAATGGTGAGGAAAATGACGCAGAAGTTCATGTCCGGTAATCACTGGTTGGAACCTGTCTGGCCATCGCCAGGTTTTCCTGCGTCGATTTTACGTACGGCAGAGACGCTATCGTTTCGTGCCGGAAAACTCACGGGTTTGCTCCCCGAAAACACCGCTATTCGCATCGGCGGCCTGATGCGGATCACCAATAGTTACTACAGCAACCTGATTGAAGGCCAATTCACCGAGCCTGCTACGTTATCTACACGAGTACCCAGGCGCGACTCCAAAGAACTGCGTGAGCTGGCCGAAAGTCACATCGGCGTTCAGGCGTTACTGGAGCGAACAGTACGTCGGCCGAAATCAATTGACGCGCCTTGGAGCGTGTTCTTTGCCCCTGAATTCATTTCTGTCATTCATCGCCGCCTTTTTACAGGTGCCAGCGACGACGACTTGCGGCTGAGTGATGGGCGCTTAATGGTGCCGGGTCAATTGCGTGATAGTGCACAACGCAATGTCTTGGTGGGTGATCATGCAGCGCCTGCCTGGGAATCCGTCGCCCCCATGCTCACCCGCCTTCAACAGGTATATGGGGGGCAACCTGATCTGACGTCGCGAATTCTCAGCGCTCTTGCTTATCACCATCGTCTTGCGTTTATTCACCCATTTGAAGATGGCAATGGCCGAGTCGTGCGCATGATTACGCACTTGCAGTTGATGCGCCTTGGGCTAGCGTCCCCGCTTTGGTCACTTTCTCGGGGGCTGGCACGAAAACAGGATGAGTACTATGGACGCTTGCGTGCAGCGGACCAGCCGCGTCGCGGTGATCTCGACGGTCGTGGTCAGCTGACTCAAAGTGGGTTGTTCGAATTTGTAGAGTTCATGCTGCAAGTCTGCATTGATCAGATGGAGTATGTAGAACAAGCGATGGGCCTGGTAAGTCTGCGTCAGCGGCTTGAGAGAGTGATTGGGCTTGAGGAGCGATTCATTGGGGCTGGAGTGAAGCCGGAAATGGCCAAGGCCATCCATATCCTGCTAACTCAAGGTGAGATTGCCCGAGCGGACTTCAAAATCTTTTCTGGGCTGCATGATCGCGTAGCAAGTGATCAGCTTAAAAAGTTAATTGATTTGGGCGTAGTTGAAGCGCCGTCTGCCAAGTCACGCTCGATTTTTCCCGGCCTACCCGTATGGTTCGCGCAGATGATATTCCCTGATCTTCATCGGCGCTTTTACTGAGCCAGGGGTCAGAGGCGGCTTATCACGGCACAAACTCCACCCTCAACCCCCGACTCGCACTGCGCCCCTGATCATCACTGACCCGCAGCCGATACTCCCCCGACTTAACCGGCCGCCAGTTCAATGTGGCTTGCGGCGGGCCCTGGCCGATCAAGGTTTGATCAGTAAACCAGTACAGCGTCGCCGCATCGCTGGCCGCATTCGCGTTCAGCGGGATGCTTTCCTGGGGTTGGGACAGGCGCAACTGATAGCTCACTTGAGTCAGCGGCGAGCGAATCTGCGGGGCTTCGCTCTGGTCGCTGATGCGGTTGGGCTGGCAGTTTTTCATCACGTTGGGTGGCGTGCGGCGGGGCAGGCCGGCGGCGCGGTACAGGCGTTGTATGTCGCTGGGCCAGAATTCGAAGACTTCCTCGCGGGTGTATTGCGCCTCGAACGGCGGGCATGCGGCCTTGCCGGTACGGGTGTCGATCAGTACCGGGCGGTGCAGGTTGGACACGCGAATCGGTGACACGCCGGGGATGTACCAGGTCTTGCGGGTTTGCGGGCACCAGCGGTTGGGCAATTCGCCCGAGGCGGCGCAGACGTCGATGCGCACCAGGCCGGCGGGTGGTTTGTCGGCCTTGATCACGACGTTGGGCAAGGCCAGGGGCAGGGCGTCGGCGATACGGAAGAACAGCGGCGCGGCGGTCTTGGCACCGATAAACGCCGGGTTGGGGCGACCATCGAAGTTGCCCACCCACACCACCAGCACGTAGGGGCCGACCAGGCCTGCGCTCCACGCATCATGGAACCCCCAGGACGTGCCGGTTTTCCAGGCGGTGCGCCAGTGCCGCGCGGGCAGGCCATCCGGGCGTGGGTTACGGCGCAGCATGTCACGCACCATAAAGGCCGCCTGCGGGGTGAGGAGCTGCGGGCCGGTAGCCTGGGGCTGCTCCTGCAGATAGCGCAACGGCCGCAGATGGCCGTCGCCCGCCAGCATCACGTACAGCCTCGCCAGTTCCTCGGGGGTCATCTCACCGCCACCGAGGGCCAGGGCCAAGCCGTAATGGCTTTCACCGCGCAGGCCCTTGACCCCGGCGCGTTGCAGCAACCCATACAACGACGGCGACTTCACCTGGCTGGCCAGCCACACCGCCGGGATATTCCGGCTACGGATCAATGCATCCCGTGCGGTCAGCGGCCCGACAAAACTGCCGTCGAAATTTTCCGGCTGGAAGTAGCCGAAGTTACTGGGCAAATCCTTGAGGATACTCATGGGGTGGATCACCCCTTGATCCAGCGCCAGCCCGTAGAGAAACGGCTTGAGGGTCGACCCCGGCGAGCGGCGTGATAACACGCCGTTGACCTGGCCGTGGATGCCTGTGGATAAGTAATCCGCCGAGCCCACCAGCGCCTTGACGCTCTGGTCGCGGCTGTCGATCAGGATGGCCGTGGCATTTTCCACACCGGTGCTGCGCCGCTCGGCGATAAAGCCGCTGATCAGGCGTTCGAGCAGTTGCTGCAAGGGCAGGTTGAGGGTGCTGTTGAGTTCGTTGCCGGGCTGGGATGCCAACAGCTGCTCGCTCAGATGCGGCGCCAGGAAGGGGATCTGCTGGCGATTGCGGGCTTCCAGGGGCAGCTCGAGCAAACTGGCGTTACGCGGGTCTTGTGGATATGTTTCGCGCCAGTCATTCATCAAGCGCAGTCGCGCGTTTTGCAGTGACGGCCCGAAGCGTGCGCGCCGCCCCGGCTGCTGGGGAATCACCGCCAGCGCCAAGGCTTCGGACAACGACAACTGCGCCGCTGCCTTGCCGAAGTAGATGCGACTGGCCGCTTCGGCGCCTTCGATATTGCCGCCCATGGGCGCCAGGTTCAGGTACGCCTCAAGAATGTCGTGCTTGCTGTAGCGCGCCTCCAGCCACAGGGCCAAGGCCATCTGCTGCAATTTGCCGGGTACCTGGCGGGTGTTGAGATCCCACAGGCGCCGCGCCAATTGCATGCTCAAGGTCGAGCCGCCCTGGCGTTGGCCGCCGCTGTAGGTGGCCAGGGCCGCGCGCAGCAACGCCGGGGGATTGATCCCCGGGTGCCAATGGAAATTGCGGTCTTCCTTGAGCAGCAAGGCCTCCACCAGTGACGGCGAGATGCGCTCCAGCGGCAGCCATAAGCGGTATTGGCCGTCATCCGCCAGGGTCATGCGCAGCAGCGAACCGTCATCGGCCAGCACCACCCGTGACGACGTCACAGCCTGTTCCAGCGGAGCGTGGGGCCATAGCCGCAGCCCCGCCAGCACCAGCGCCGCTGCCAGCAGCGGCGCCAGGTGTTTAAGGCTTGGTAATTTCAAGCTGGCCTACTTTGCCGCGCCCTTGCAGGGTGGGTTCGTACATGCCTTCGGCGTAGGCCGGTGGCGTATTGAACGTGCCGGCGTTGGTGGCGCGCACGCGATAGACGAAGGTGCCTACGTCGCGCAGTGCCGTGCCGTACAACACCACCCGATCATCACGCACATCCACGTAGTCCGGCTGCCAGTTGCTCAGCTCGGTTTCGCCGATGGGCGCTTGCCAGGCATCGGCTTCTTGTTCGCTTTCTTCTACGTATTCGGACGCTTCGCCTTCACTGTCCTCGCTGCTGGCGGCTTCCGGCTCCGGCGGCAAGTTATACACAGGCTCGACGCCACCGGGCAGCAGGTCGACCACCGCCACTTGCTGCACCTGGTCACGGTCGGTGGCACGCAGGCGCAAGCGCACCAGGAACTCATCGCCCACCGCCACTGTGCTCACCGGCTCGCCTTTGAGGTCGAGGTATTCGTGGATGATCTCCAGCCCGTTGTTGATCGGCTTGAGCTTGGCTCCCTTATCGAAACCGGCTTCGCTGAGCATGTAGAACGCCGCCGGGCCGTCGGATTTTTCCATCAGCAGTTTTTGCGTGGCGCCCGGTACCGCCGCGCGCGGTGGCTGGCCGGCCATTTCCAGCAGTTGTTGCTGCTTGTCGCCCAGCCAGGCGGTGGCCTTGAGGGTCATATCGCTTTGCGCGCGCTGGCCGTAGTTGTCCAAGGCACGCAGCAACAGCGCTGCCGACAGCGAGTTGTAGCGCTGTTCGTTGAGGCGCTTGCCGAGTTTATCCAGCAGGGCGGTAGGAACATCGTCCAGCAACTCGGGGAAATGGCGAGCGAGCAGATGCAGGTGCTCGGCATCGTGGACCAGCGGGTCGTAATACAGGCCGTCGCTGTCCCACTTATCCACAAGCGAACGCCAAGGGATCTTGCGGAACAAGGTGTCGGCCTGGCGATCCTGCTTGAGCAGTTTGTAGCTGGCCGCCAGGTAGGCGGCGCCCAGGTCGTTCTGCCAGCTGTCCTTGAAGTAGCTCTCGTAACGCTCGCGGATATCGCTCAAGGCGCCGCTCACCAGAATCCCCTGACGACTCAGCAGGTAACTGGCGTAGGCGCGGTTGCGCAATTCCGACAGGCCTTCGCTCGGGCCGTTGGCCAGGTCCGTCAGATAGCTGTTGGCGCGCAGCAGCAGGTCTTCCGGCACCGGTAGCCCGCGCTCCTTGGCTTCGATCAGGAAATCGGTGGCGTACAGGCTGGCGTAGGGCGCCACATCCGGGTTGGCGGCCCACAAACCGAAACCACCGGCCTGGTTCTGGCGCTGACGCAACATGCGCACCGCGCTGCTGAAGGCCTGTTCTGCCTCGGGTGCGGTGCCGCCCCAGATCAACGCCGGCATAGCCTTGGACACCAGTTGTTCGGTGCAGGCATAACCGTAGTCATCCAGGTAATGCTTGAGGCCGTTGGCCCATACCAGCGGCGAGGCGGCCACACCCAGTTGTACGTCGCGCAACTGGCTGAACAGTTCACGGGTGGGCTTGAGCTCTTTGCTGGCGCTGTCGAAACGGCCCAGGCTCAGGGCTACGCGATGCTCGCTCAGGGGACGGATCGAGGTGGTTTCCGCCACCTGGATCCGCTTGCCATCCGGCAACACGGCGACAAAGCGCAAATCCGCCGAACCGAGGGTTTCGCCGACCTTGATCTTGAACTCGGCGGTGCCCTCTTTGCGCGGTTGCAGGGACAAGGTGCTGGCTTTGTCGCCCTGCACCACCAGGCCGGCGCTGGTCTGCACTTCAAACTTCACGTCCGCTGCCGCCTCGAGGTTGCTGAATACTCCGGCGCTGACGTTGAACACATCACCCGGCGCCACGAAGGCTGGCACGTTCGGCGTGATGACGATCGGGCCACGGACCTCGGTATTGGCCTCGCTGACGCCCACGCTGTCGGCGTCCACAGCCACCGCGAACAGGTGCAGCTTGCCGTTGAAGCTGTCCGGCACCTGGTAATGCAGCACGGTTTCACCGGCGGGCAAGTCCACCAGCCCGGACCACCAGGCCACTGGCGGCTGGTGTTTACGCTTGAACGGGTTGAGGTGGTTGGCCAGGGCGCCTTCCGTATCGCCACCGGGCGCCGCCCCACTGAGCAGGCGGCTGAATTCCGGCAGGATCAGGTCAAGGATCTGACTGGTGCCGACTTCCAGCGCACGTTTCTGGAAGAAGAAGCCCAGCGGGTCGGGCGTCTGGTAGCGGGCTACCTGCAGGATGCCTTCGTCCACTGCATACACCACCGCGCGGCCCGGGCGGTCGGCGTTGACCTTGATGTCCAGCGTCTGCCCCGGCTCGATTTTCGTCGGGCCCTCGACCTTCAACGCCATGCGCCGCGCATCGAGGTTGATGCTGAACGGCACCACCCCGTAGGACAGCGGGCTCATGTAGACCTCGGACGAGCCGATGTCGCGCACAAACTGCACGTTGACGTAGGCATTGCCCTCAAGCCCCGCAGGCACGCGGATATGTTGCACGCTGTTGGTACTGTCGGCCTTGAACCACTGCTGGACGTAGACCTTGTCCCGCTCGATGGTGATCAGGCCCGCACCGGTGTAAGGCGCGCGGATGCTGATCGCGATCTCATCGCCGGTGGCGTAGCTGCGTTTATCCAGGCGCAGTTGCAGCTCGGCATTGCGTTCCAGGGAGCGCGAGGTATTCCCGCGTCCGGCCACGCTGTAGTCGATCTGGTTGAGCAGGTTGCCGTTGGCGTCCTTCACTTGCAGGGTGAAATCCCCTGGGGTGGCGGTGTTCAGGGTCTGCCTGGCGCCGTCCTTGGTCATCACCAGCGGCGAGGCCGGTTGGCTGATGTTCTTGATACGCGACTCGTACTTGTAGGTGCCGTTGGACTGTTTCACCAGTACCGACACGTAGCGGTGCTCGACCACTTCGCTGGTCAGGCCATCCACCGCCAACGGGGTGAGGTCTGGCGCGACGGTCAGCCATTGCACCTGGCGCGGGGCGTCCTTGGCGACGTACGACAGCGAGTCCTGACTTTTCACACCCACAAGGTAGGGCGCGGACGACACCAGCAAGGCACTTTGCGCCGCCACGTTACGGCCCCCTTCGGCCTCGAACACCTGGGTCATCACTTGCAAGCGATAGGTGCTGTTGGCGAAGCGTTGCAGGTTGAGGTCGAGCACCGCCTGGCCGTTGTCGTCGACGGTGGTTTCGGCCAAGTCTTCGGTGTTGGCCTCTTCCAGGGCATCGTTGAGGCGGAAGCGGTAATCGGGGTAACGGTCGAAGGCTGCGAGCGTGGGGCTCAGGGACATTTTCGCGGTCACGCGCCGGCCTGCCGCCGGGGCGCCGAACAGGTGCATCGCGGTGACCTTGGCCACCACCTGGTCCGGTGGAATCCAACCTTGCACCGGTGTGTCGTGCAGGCTCAGGCTGACCTTCATGCGGTCCGGTTCGAAATCGCGGACCTTGAAGCTGACACTGCCGAGGTCGGTGCGGGTCTGTTTCTGGCCAATCAACTGCAAGGTCGCGGTGTAGTCACCGGCGGGGGCGACTTCGCTGCTGGGGAAATCAAAGGTTTCAAAACCGCTGGCAGACAGCTTCAGCGGCTGGCGAATCACTTCCAGGCCGCGCGGGTCGGTGATCTGCAGCTCCACGGGCAGGCCTTGCAGGGCACCTTTCCAGTTGCCGCTGCGCACGATCATGCCCAGGTGCGCGGTCTCGCCAGGGCGGTAGAGGCCACGGTCGGTGAACAGGTAGGCACTGAGGCGATCAATCGCGCCGTCTTCTTCCAAACCGCCTACGTCGAAGCGCGACAAATCCAGCTGCTGGGATTGACGGGCGATCGGCAGGAACGACTGGTCATTGCCGCGGGTGACCACATACATCAGCGGCGTTTTCTCACGGCGCAGTTCATCCAGCTTGGCGAAATGCACGTGGCCTTCACCGTCGGTGTGGCCGCTGCTTACCGGCAGACCGTTGCGGCCAATGATGTCGACCTGGGCGTCGGACACCGGCGAACCGTTGCCGATGGACTGCACATACACGTCATGGCTGCCATCGCTGGAGCGCTTGGCGATGATGCCGAGGTCGGTGACCACGATAAAGCGCAGGTCAGAGGTGGTGCTGCGCGAATAGTCGAACGTGCGCTCCGCCGGCTCATCCTGAGGGCTGAGCTTGAGCACGAAAATGCCGCGACGGCCTCCGTTGGCGGTGAGGTAGTGGCTCAGATCGACGTTGTCATACACGGTTTTCGCCGGGTCCGAGGACGACAGTGCAATATCCAGGGACTGGCGTTCAACCATGCGGTCGAAATACTCGTTGCCGAAATTGGGCCGGGCAAAGCTGCCGCTGCTCTGGTCCACCAGGTGCTGCAATTGGTTGGGCAGCAAGCGCGCGATTTCCACATGGGCGCCAGGTACACCACGGGCCATGAAACCCAGGCGTTTTTCGCCATTGAGGCTGAGCAACGCGCCGTCGGAGAGGAACTGCAAGGTGCGCGGATAAGCCGGCATGCTGATCAGCGAGGCCGTCGGGTTTTTCGCCAGGTAGCCACCGATGGCTTCCAGGTTGGCGGGCACGCGCACATACAGCGCACGGCCGGCCGGGGCCTTGAACTTGAAGGCGTGCAGGGTGTTCAGCGGTTCGACGCTGGGCACGTGGGTCAGCGTGACCTTGGTACTGCGGGCCAGCAGGGCATCGTCGATGTCGTTGCTGTTATAGGGACGGGTGTCGTCCTGGGCTTTTTCCGGCAACAGCCAGGCCTGGACCTTACCGGCAATGGTGTCATCGGCCACGGCACTGGAGCTGCTGAACATCAGCACCGGCTCAGGCTCGCCGCGTTCGTTATCCACAAAGCTCACTTCGGCGCCGGTAAAGGTCAGGCGATAGCGGCCGGGCACGGTGACTTCCGCCACCAGCGGCGCGGTGCTGGCGTTGCCGCCGTCGCGGGCCTTGATGCCTTCATCCAACTTGGCGCTGACCGGCGTGCTTTCCAGCGGTGTGGCCAGGGCGGCGGAGCGTACGTAGGCGTTCAGCCTGGTCTCGTCGAAGCTGATGTCCGGGCGGTTGGGCAACTGGGCGTCGCGGTAGGCCAGGCCTTTGCCGAGAGTGACCGAAACGCGCTTGCGCAGGCTGTCTTCATCGACCGGGTGGGAAAAATGGAAGGTCGCCACCAGTTGTTTCAGCGTCGGGTTCGACGGGTCTTGATACAACTCGTTGTGTGCCAGGGTGGCGCGGAACGGCTGGGTGGAGAACTGGCTGCTGTACTGGCTGAGCAGTACGCCATCGGCCAGCAAACCTTTCCTGGCCAGATCAAGGGTGTAACCCGCTTCGATAGGCCAGTCTTTCTCCGGCACGAACAGCAGCGTGCGGTCATCGGACCAACGCCAGCTCCCGGCCATATTGGGTTTGAGGGTGATGCCTTCGGTGACCGGCTTGCCAATGGCGGCCAGCGGGGCCACCGATTCGGCAAAACGCACTTGCAAGTTATCCACAACCGGCGGTTGCTGGGTGTAGTCCGTCAGGTTGGGTTTGTGCAGCGAATAGCCCACGGTGTGGGGTTGCGGCAGGTTGGAGTACCAGTGCCAGCCATAGAAGCCAGCGGCCGCCAGCAGCACCAGGCCCAATATGCCGGCACCGGCCTGGCGCGGATAAGCGCGGGCTTTGTTACCCAGGTTCGCCAGGCCACGGCCGATGGCGCGCAGCCACAGCGGCGGATGCCATTGGCCGAAAACGGCCCCCACCACAGTCAGAAACACACCGACAACACGACGGCTGATGGCTTTGAGCGAATCGAACATGGTGAGCATCCCTGGCTAAGTGCGGCGTATCTTACAGGGTCTTTGATACAAAAGATGACGCCGATACGCCGCACGGCGGGGATGTTTACCGAGTCAGCTGCGCACGAATGCCGACAGCAGCGCGTAATCATTGGCGTCGGCAGCGCGAAGCGACTGGATGTAGCGGTGGCGAACTTCGTTCACGATTACCAGGTTACCGCGCCCCCAGGAGAAGGGAGCAAGACCACATTGCCTCAGCAGGCAATCGGTCATGAGGCGAGCATGTCTACCGTTGCCATTGGGGAAAGCGTGTAGCCACACAAGTCGATGATGAAAGCGCACGGCAATCTCTTCTGGCGGGAATACGTTGTGCTCCAGCCAATAAGCCACGTTGTCGAGCAATTGACGCAAGTTGACGGCAATCTGCGTCCAGTCACAGCCAATGTTTTTATCGGATTTGCGGAAAGTGCCGGCCCACTTCCAAGTGTCGTCGAACATTTTCACGTGCAGTTCGCGGCAGAAATGATCATTCAGCACATCCAGCTTTTTTTGCCGAGCTACCCAACGCGAGGCTTTGAGGATGTTTTGCGCCTCCCATTCATCCAGTTCGCCTTGGGTGGCGATGTGTCTCGGTTTCAGCCCAGCGACTTCGTCCGGATCGAGCGGGGTTTGACCGGGTTTAAGTTCCAGTTCTATTGCCATAGGCGTGTCCATGGACCGTCGAGCAATTCTTTGCGACGTTCATCAATCTGACGTTCGATGAAGGCATCAGAAGGACGTTGATCTTCGAGGCTCATGGAATGAGCGACGCCTAGGATTTCTTGCTTGGCCATGAGTTCGGCGCGGTCTTGGATGACTTCATGCAGGGGCTTTTTGGGGACAAGGCCGTACACGAGTTCACAGTCCAGTGCTGCCGCGAGCTTTCTTAGCTGTGCAAGCGAAATGCGATCCTCAGCTTCGGAACGCTCGGACTTGGTCAACGTCACTGAAGACACGCCCGCCATTTCGGCCTGGGCTCTTAATGAGCGACCCAACGATTCTCTGATAGAACGCAACCATCCGCCTGGCGGAACGGGTGCGCCTTTAACGGTGTTAAAGGGTTCAATAGCGCGTTCTACTTGAGAAAGGCGCAGCTTGTAGAGGTTGGAAGTACCCATGGTGAAAGACCTTTGTAAGCCTATAGGCTATCAATATTGAAATAAATATTAGCCTATAGGTATACATTAATCACAAAAAATAAGCCTATAAGCTAACAAAATACAGGATTCTGTTTGCCTATAGGCTTACAAAGCAATTCAATTTGTTAGCTTTCAAGAAGTTCAGGTCCACCAGTAGCGCACGAGGTGGAAGAAAATCGGCGCCGCAAAACATACCGAATCCAGGCGATCCAGCATGCCGCCGTGGCCTTCGATCATATGCCCCCAATCCTTCACCCCCCGGTCGCGCTTGATTGCCGACATGACGATGCCGCCGGCGAAGCCGAGCAGGTTGATCAGCAAGGCGATCAGGAACGACTGCCACGGGTTGAACGGCGTGGTCCACCACAGCGCCGCACCGATCAGGGAGGACAACAGAATCCCGCCGACAAAGCCTTCCACGGTTTTCGACGGCGACAGGTTGGGCGCGATCTTGTGTTTGCCGAACAGCTTGCCGCACACGTACTGCAGCACGTCCGAGAGTTGCACCACGATCACCAGGTAGGCGATCAGCAGCAGGTTGCGGCCTTCGTAGCCGGGGATGTCGAGGGTCAGCAGGGCGGGCACGAAGGATACGCAGAACACCGCAATCATCAGGCCCCATTGCACTTTGGAGGCGCGTTCCAGGAAGTGCGTGCTGTCGCCGCCGAGGGAGGCGAGGATCGGCAGCAGCAGGAACACATACACCGGGATAAAGATCGAGAACAGCCCGTACCAGTCCGAGTAGATCAGCAGGTATTGCAACGGCAACGCCAGGTAGAACGCGGCCACCAGGGCCGGGTAGTCGCTGCGCCGGGTGGGCGTGAGGGTCAGGAATTCGCGCAGGGCGTAGAACGACACTGCATAGAACAGCAGGATCACCGCACCGGTACCAAGCCAGAAGGCGATACCGATGACCACCACCATCACCCACCAGGCGTTGATGCGGGCGTTGAGGTTGTCGATCACCGCATTGGGCGTGCCACGGGTGCGCAGTTTGAGGATGAGGCCGATCAGCGAGGCGAGCACCAGGATCGCGCCGATGCCGCCGAATAACATCAGGGTTTGGCTATCCATCTCAGGAATGCTCCGGGGCGAGGGCGAGCAGGGCGTCGCGGGTTCGGGCAAGGAACGCGGCTTTGTCTTCGCCTTCTTCCAATTGCAAGGGGGCGCCGAAGCTGGTGGTGCACAGCAAAGGCAGCGGAAGCACGCGGCCCTTGGGCATGACCCGGTTGAGATTGGCGATCCACACCGGGATCAACTCGGCCTGTGGGTAACTTTTGGCCAGATGGTAGATGCCGCTTTTGAACGGCAGCAAGCCGTCCTCCAGATTGCGTGTGCCTTCGGGAAAGATGATCAGCGAGTCGCCGCCTTCCAGCGCGGCGAGCATGGGCTGCAGGGGGTTATCCACAGGGTCCTTGCGCTCGCGGTCGATCAGCACGCCATTGAACACGCGGTTGATGATGTAGCGGCGTAGGGCGCTTTTGTTCCAGTAATCGCTGCCGGCCACCGGGCGCGTGAATTTGCGCAGGTTCTGCGGCAGCGAGGCCCACAGCAGCACGAAGTCGCCGTGGCTGCTGTGGTTGGCGAAATAGATACGTTGCACCGGCACTGGCGCGCAACCCAGCCACAGGCTGCGGGCGCCGGTGACGGTGCGGGCCATGGAGGTAATCAGCGTGGCGACCACGGGTTCGAACATGGGGATTCCTTATGCGGCGAAAGGCAGCCAGGGGCTGGCGAGGATCACGGCGAGGGTCAGCAGCGCTTGCGCGCCCAGCAGCCAGGCTTGTTTGCGCAGCAATTTGAGGGCGCCGCGACGGCGCTCGGTCCAGGGCCGGCCGGCCCGCTTGGGCGATTGCAGGCCAAGGGTCTGCAGGGCTTGATCGAGGTCCGCCGTGCGCTCGATGTCGCGGGCCAGCAGGGCGAACAGGTCGGCGTCAAAGGCCACCCGCAGCGCCCAGTACTTTTGCAGCAGCCCCAGGATAATCATCCACAGGCTGAGCAGCAGGCAGATGGTTGAAACACTCGCCATCAGCAACTGGGCCAGGCCGAATAACACCCCGGCCACGGTCAGGCCTGTGGATAACTGATCCAGCGAACGGCCACGGCGCAGCAGGCTGGCGACCACCTGGAGTTCCATATCAGCGGGCATGGGGCAAACCCTCCAATGCTTGACGATGAGCAGGATGCAGGACCACATGGGCCCGCGCTGTACGAATAATAGCCAGCGCTTGGTCCACCGTGGCAGCGCGCCCACTGTGCAGCAGCCAGGCGGCGATGGCGGTGGCGCTGCGTGAGTAGCCAAGGGCGCAGCACACCAGCACCGGGCCGCTTGCACGCAGGCGCTCGATGGCCTCGGCGGCTTGCTGGCAGTCGGCGGGTGTCGGGGCGATCAGGTCCAGCACCGGGATGCTTTGATACGCACGGCCTTGTGGATTAATCGGCAATTCGGCACAGAGGTCGACGATGGCGCTGAATGAATTTTGCTCTTTCGCACTGGGAATTCGCCCCAGCCAGACGTTATCCACAATCAGGTCCGGCTGTGGGTGTTTGCGTGTCCACAGGCGCGAGTTTATCCACGCCGCGGCCAGGTAGGGTGCGTACAGCCAACGCGCAGCAGGTGTAAGCCGGCCATCGCTGCGTTTTTGAAAGCCCGCAGCGCCGAGCACCAGGTAATTCGCCTTGATCAGGCCCAGGGACACCGCGGGCCAGAGCAGCCATAACCAGCCGCCGCCCAGGGAAAACGCCAGAATCGCCAGTGCCAAGGCTCCCAGGCCGTAGCGCAGGCCCACGCGCCAGCGCTTCGAATCCCGGGTCAGCCGTGCATTCAGCAAGGGGCTTGGGTGTTCCACCGGCCACAGCCACACGCATAGCCAGCCGGCGAGGGCGCCTGTGGGTAAGTCGATAAAGTGATGTTGATAAGTGGTCAGCACCGAAATACCGATCAAGGCGAACCAGCCATGCACCAGCCAGCGCCATAACCCTTGGGTGTGGCGCTGATACATGACCCACAGGATCACCAGCAGCGCGATATGCAGCGAGGGCGCCTGGTTGAAGGGTTTGTCGAACCCCGCCAATACGGCAAACAGCCAGCCGAACACACCATCCAGCTCCGGCCGCTCGAAGGTGAAGCGCAGCGGCCAGATCAGGAAGCAACTTACGGCGATGACCTGCGCGCTGAGCAGGCGCAGCGCGTGTTGCTTCAGCTCATGGCGGCTGTTGGGCAGCAGCAGGGAGAAACCGTAAAGCAGGTCGATGGACCAATAGGGCACGATGGTCCATGCCCAGAACGGCATATGGGTTTCCCAGCCGAACACCAGGGTGCCGACATCGCTGCGCTGGCTTGTAACCCACGTGGCGAAGCCGTAGGTGCTGAAAAACAGCGGCGCCAACAGCAGCAGCCACAGCACCGCTGGTTTCAATAGACCGGGTTCGCGCATGGTCAGATCTTCTGGGCCAGGGACACGGTAAAGATGCCCCACTCATCCACACGCTGGGTGATCTTGCGAAAGCCCGCGGCTTCTACCAACTGATCCATTTCTGCCTGGCTGCGACGGCGCATCACCCAGGCCTGGCCCTGGCGATGGCTGGTCAGTGCGCGGGCGATCAGTTCCAGTTGCGGGTGCCATGGCTGGCCGGTGTAGACCAAGTAACCGCCGGGCTCCACGGCTTCAGCCAGGCCGGCCAACGAACCACCGACCATGGCGTTATCGGCAAACAATTCATACAACCCGGACACCACCGCCAGCGTCGGCTTGGGTTGCAGTGCCGCCAAATCCAAGCGGTCAAACGCATCGCCTTTGACGAACTGCGCGATGTCTCCCAGGCCCTTCTCACGAATCAGCGCGCCACCGTCACGCACGTTGATGTCGCTGTAGTCGCGCAGCAGGATCGATTCCGGCAGCGGCGACACGCCCTGCAAGGCTTCAAGAATGTAGCGCCCGTGGCCGGCGGCGATGTCGACGATGCGCACTTCGCGCTGTTCATCCCTCAGCTTGGCCATGGCCAGGCGCAGCAGTTCCTCGACGTTCAACTTGCGCTGGCGAATACCGCGCCAGCCGATGGAGTTGAGGTAGTTGGTGTCGATCATGCGGCCCAGCCCGCCTTTGCCGGTGGGCGTGTTGCGGTACACGTAGTCCAGGGTGCTGCCGGAGTCGAAGCCGGTGTCGAAGCCCAGCTTGACGCCGTCCGACAGGTTCTTGCCCAGGCCCATGCTGGCGCGGGTCAGGCGCCAGTACAGGTCGCGCAGGGAATTGCGCGGCAAGGGCGCTGCGAGGGATTCGGATTCGGCGCAGGTGGCGCCCAGTTTGTCGGCGTCCAGCAGGGACGCACGGTCCAGCGGGTGTGCGAAGTTCTGCAGGATAAAGCGCCTGGCGCTGCTCACGGCCACCGCGCGGTCGCGCTCGCCGAGGGTGTCGTGGAAAAAACCGGGGAGGATATGCAGTTCTTTTTTCAGGCTGCCAAGGCGGTCGAAAAATTGCTGCTGGGGTTTGCGGTGCACCACAAAGTCGGCGCCCGAGACCAGCACTTGGGTCGGCACCTGGATCGCCTGGGCATCGGCGACAACCCGGTCGGCGGCTTCGTACAGGCCCAGCAGCACGTTCACCGAGATGGCCTTGGTGATCAGCGGGTCGCTGTCGTAGGACGCCACGCGCTCCGGGTCATGGCTGAGGAACTTGGCCTTGACGTAGCTGTTGACGAAGAAGTTGCCGCGAAACCTGCGCATGAGCGCCAGGCCCGGCCGGGCAAAGGGCACGTACAGCTTGACCTTGAACGCCGGGGACGCGAGCACCAGGGCGCGGATTTTCGGCGCGTAGTCATGCACCCAGGTGGCTGCGATCACCGCGCCGACACTTTGGGCAATCACGGCACAGTCTTCTTCCTCGATGCCATAGGTGGCGCCGATATGGTCGCGGAAAGTTTGCACATCACGGGCGCTGGTGGCGAAGCTCGGGCTGTCGCCGCGTTCGCCAGGCGATTGGCCGTGACCCCGTGCGTCCCAGGCGAAGAAGTCGAACTGCGGCAAGTCCAGTTCATCCACCAGGTGCGCGATACGCCCCGAGTGCTCATGGCCGCGATGGAACAGCAGGATCGCCTTGCGCGGCTCGCCGTCCGCCGGCGCGCTGGCCGGCCAATGACGGTAGAAAAGCTCGACGCCGTCATGGGTACTGAAGGTGTGCTCTTGCTGTTCGCGCATTGCAAAATCCTTATGCAGAAGGGGAGATAGGTTGTTCTTCTTTCAAACCCTGGCGCACCCGGTTGACCAGGGTGTAGGCGAGCAGGGCGGCGACCAGCCACATCACAGTGTCGACCCAGCCAGCGCCGAGCCAGCCCAGCGCTACACCGGTGGCCAGCACGCCGAGGACAAACGCGCGGTCACTCTTGCCCATCGGCCCGTCATAGCGCCGTGACGCGCCGACCATCGGCCCCAGCACCCCGGCGTATTCGCTGAACACCGCCAGCAGCGCCACCAGCAGCACCGGCACCAGGCTCACGCCGGGGATCAGCGCGAAGGGCAGGATCAACGCACTGTCGGCAATCACGTCGCACAATTCATTGAGGTAGGCGCCCAGGCGCGACTGCTGGCCGAATTCCCGGGCGAGCATGCCGTCGATGGCGTTGAGGGCCATGCGCAGGATCATCCACAGCGGGATCAGCGCAAACAGCCACAGGTGCTGGGCGAAGCTGGCGATCAACAGGCCGACCAGCAGGGAAATGACCCCGGCGAGCACGGTGATCTGGTTGGCCGTGGTGCCATTGTCATAGAGGCGCTGCACGAGGGGACGCAGCAGGTTCTGAAACCGCGGTTTGAGCTGATAGATCGAAATCATGGGGGTGACGCTTCCTTGTCCGAGAGCCCGCGAAAAACTGCCTGGAGTGTGCCGATTATTCATGGCCTATACCAGTGATGGCGCGTGTTTATGGGGGTTTAGTCACGATCTGGAAAGCACTGAAGGACAAATGTGGGAGGGGGCTTGCCCCCGATGGCGGTCTACCGGTTGATGCATGTGCCGGCTGACCCATCGCCATCGGGAGCAAGCCCCCTCCCACAGGAGATTTCTGCCATGTTCAAAAACCCTGTTTAACGAACAAAAATTTCACGCCGCGTGTTATATCGTAACGAATTGTGTACAAGCGGGCGTGAGTGGATGCAAGTGGATCTAGAGGCGGACGGCGCTTCGGTGGAAGGCCTGCCGCGTTTTCAGCAAGGGCTGTTCCATGCCCGCCGATTGCGGCAAGCCGGTATCAGTCTGACAGTACTGGCCGTAGTCGGTTGGGTGCTGGCGTTGTTTGTCGCGCTGTTTGCACCGTTGTCGATCTGGCCGGTGGTGTTGATCAACTGCGCATCGGCCCTGCTGGTGCTGGTGGCAGGGCTGCAGTCGGCGTGGTGGGTGGCCGATTGGCGGGCCCAGGCGCTGGAGGCGCCGGCGGCCGAATTGCCCGTTGAAGAAACGGGTCGCTACGCGCGCCTTGTGGAACGCTTTGGCCGGCAGATCGGCGCCCCGGTCTTGTGGCTGGGCGGCTGGTCGCTGCTGGCGCTGGTCAGCATCATCGAATTCTGGAACCTGGGCCTGTCCTCGGCGCCTGTCGGCCAAGCGGCCAGCGTGGGGGCGGCATTGGCGTTGGCGCTGGCGTTTGGCTTGCTGGTGTTCGAACGGCGCCTGGCTCAGGAAACCACGGCCCAGTGGCCGGAAGCCGCGCAACTGGCGCAGTTGAGTCGGGTGGCGATTATCTGCCTGGTGGTCAGTGCCATTTGCCTGCTGTTTGCCGGGGCTGAGTCGGTCTGGCCGTTGCGCCTGGCGGTGCTGGTCGGGCTGTTGCCGGCGCTGGTGGCGGTGGAGTTTCTATTAAGAGGCCTGCTGTCGCTGTTCAGCCCGCGCCAGCCGCGCCTTGAACCACGGTTGATGGCGCAAAGCTTCATCGCCGGGTTGCTGCGCTGGCCGCCACAACCGCTGCTGGCGTTGCAGCGCGAATTACACAACCGTTTCGGCATCGACCTGCGCCAGATCTGGGCGTTTACCTACATGCGCCGGGCGTTTTTGCCGGTGCTGCTGGTGGTGCTGGCGGTCGGCTGGGCGCTGACCGGCGTGCATGAAGTGCCCCTGCAAGGCCGTGGGATTTATGAGCGCTTTGGCAAACCCGTCGAGGTGTTCGGCCCTGGCCTGCATGCCGGGTTGCCGTGGCCTTTGGGTCGTGTGTTAAACATCGAGAACGGCGTGGTGCATGAGTTGGCCACCAGCGTCAGCGAGGCCGCCGCACCGGAGCTGGCGTCAGCCGAAGGCCCGGCACCGCTGGTTGCCAATCGGCTGTGGGACGCCAGCCATGTGAATGACAAATCCCAGGTGATCGCCAGCAGCAGCGGCGACAAGCAGAGCTTCCAGATCGTCAATATGGATGTGCGCTTCGTTTACCGCATCGGCCTCACCGACCAGGCCGCACTCGCCGCCACTTATAACAGCGCGGATGTGCCGACCCTGATCCGCAGCACCGCCAGCCGCATCCTGGTGCACGATTTTGCCTCGCGTACCCTCGACGAATTGCTCGGCGAACAACGCACCCGCCTGGCCGACGAAATCGGCCGCGCCGTGCAGGCGGATTTGCAGAAACTCGACAGCGGCGTGGAAATCCTCGCCACTGTCGTGGAAGCCATCCACCCACCGGCCGGCGCGGCCAATGCCTACCACGGCGTGCAAGCCGCGCAGATCGGCGCCCAGGCCCTGATCTCCCGCGAGCGCGGCGCCGCCAGCGAACACACCAACCAGGCCTTGCTGCAAGCCAGCACCGCCCGCGACCAGGCCTTGGCCACCGCCCGCGAAGTGAATGCCGGTGCCCAAGCCGCCGACCTGCGCTTTACCGCCGAACAAAAGGCCTACGCCGCGGCCGGTCGGGCCTTTGTGCTGGAACAGTACCTGGGCCAACTCAGCCTGGGCCTGGCCCACGCCAAGCTGCTTATTCTGGATCACCGCCTGGGCGCCGAAGGTGCACCGACGATTGATCTGCGTTCTTTTACTTTGCCGGCCGACCCTTCGCTGCCGCGTAAAGCCGTTCAATAAGGAGTCTGTCTGTTGAGCGCTCATTCTCACGATCATGGTCACCACCACGGCCACCATCACCCTCATCACGGTGATGAACAGGCGGCGGGTCCTTTCCCTTGGCGGCGTATGGCCTGGGCGGTGTTGCTGGTGCTGTTCGCGGTGGCGGCGGCGAGCCTGGTGCAGGTGCGCTCCGGCGAAGCCACGGTGATTACCCGCTTCGGCAACCCGTCGCGGGTGTTGTTGGAACCGGGCCTGGGCTGGCGCTGGCCGGCGCCGTTCGAAGCGGCGATCCCGGTGGACTTGCGCCTGCGCACCACCTCCAGCGGCTTGCAGGATGTGGGCACACGCGACGGCCTGCGGATTATCGTGCAGGCCTATGTGGCGTGGCAGGTGCAGGGCGATGCCGACAATGTGCAGCGCTTTATGCGCGCGGTGCAGAACCAGCCGGATGAGGCGGCGCGGCAGATTCGCACCTTCGTCGGCTCGGCACTGGAAACCACGGCGGCCAGTTTTGACCTGTCGAGCTTGATCAACACCGACGCCAGCCAGGTGCGCATCGCCGATTTCGAGGCGCAGTTGCGCCAGCAGATTGATCAACAATTGCTCACCACCTATGGCGTACGAGTGGCGCAGGTGGGGATCGAGCGCCTGACGTTGCCGTCGGTCACGCTGACCGCCACCGTCGACCGCATGCGTGCCGAGCGTGAAACCATCGCCACCGAACGCACGGCCGTGGGCAAGCGCGAGGCCGCGCAGATTCGCTCCGCGGCTGAGCGTGATGCGCGCATCGTGCAGGCCGATGCCACGGTGAAAGCCGCCGACATCGAAGCCCAGTCGCGGGTCGAAGCCGCGCAGATTTATGGGCGTGCCTACGCCGGCAATCCGCAGCTGTATAACCTGCTGCGCTCCCTGGATACCCTGGGCACGGTCGTGACCCCCGGCACCAAAATCATCCTGCGCACCGACGCCGCGCCCTTTCGCGCGTTGGTGGACGGGCCCAAGGACGTTCAGCCATGACCGAGCGTGACAGCCCGGACAGCCCCTGGATCCAGGCCGGGCGCCTGACGTTCCTGGCGTTGTACGCGGTGACGGTGTTGGCCGCATTGGCATGGGCGTTTTCCAATGTGCGGCAGATCGACCCGCAGAACCGTGCGGTGGTGCTGCACTTCGGCGCCCTCGACCGCATCCAGAATGCCGGGCTGCTGCTGGCCTGGCCGCAGCCGTTCGAGCAGGTGGTGTTATTGCCGGCGGCCGACCGGGTGATCGAGCGTCGGGTGGAGAACCTGTTGCGTTCCGATGCGGCGGTGCAGGCTGATCGTGTGGCCAGTTTCGCCACGCCCTTGAGCGATGCCCTGGCCGGCTCCGGCTACCTGCTGACCGGCGATGCCGGAGTGGTGCAGCTGGATGTGCGGGTGTTCTACAAGGTCACCGAACCCTACGCCTTTGTGTTGCAGGGCGCGCATGTGCTGCCGGCCCTGGATCGCCTGGTGACCCGCAGCGCCGTGGCCCTGACGGCGGCGCGCGATCTGGACACGATCCTGGTGGCGCGCCCCGAATTGATCGGTACCGACAACGGCGCCGCCGAGCGTCGCGAGCGGCTGCGGGGTGACTTGGTGCAAGGCATCAACAAGCGCCTGGCCGAGTTGGCCGCCACCGGTCTGGGGCTGGGCATCGAGGTGACGCGGGTCGATGTGCAATCGAGCCTGCCGGGCCCGGCGGTGAACGCATTCAACGCCGTACTCACCGCCAGTCAACAAGCCGACAAAGCCGTGGCAAACGCCCGGACCGAAGCGGAAAAACTCACCCAGACCGCCAACCAGCAGGCCGACCGCCTGGTGCAGGTTGCCCACGCCCAGGCCAGTGAACGCCTGGCCAATGCCCAGGCGCAAACGGCCACGGTCGCCAGCCTGGCCCAGGTCAAAGACCCGGGCTTGCTGTTGCGCCTGTACCGCGAGCGTATGCCGAAGATTCTCGGCCAGGCCGGTTCGGTGACCACGGTCGATCCTAAAGACGACTCCCGCTTGATCATCCAGGGAGCCGAACAATGAGCGCACCCATGCTGACCTCTGCCGAACAGCGCAGCGCTGCCCGACAATTGACCCTGGCCATGCTCGCCCTGGGCTTGCTGACGCTGGGCCTGGTATGGCGCTGGCTGGCGCCGGACCAGACGGGCGTCAGCCAGTTGCTGCTCGGTGTGGCCTCGTTGCTGGTGGCGGTGCCGGTGATGCGCTCGGCCTGGTACAGCCTGCGTTTTCCCAGCCTGCATGGCATTACCGACCAACTGATCGCCCTGGCGATGCTCGGCGCCTGGGCCACCGGCGATCTGCTCACCGCCGCGCTGCTGCCGATCATCATGATCTTCGGCCACGTATTGGAAGAGCGCAGCGTGATCGGCTCCCAGGAGGCGATTCATGCCCTGGGTAAACTGACCCGCAGCCATGCGCGGCGGGTGCAGGCCGACGGCAGCATCATCGAAGTGGATAACGGCACCCTGAGCACCGGCGATATCGTCGAGGTGCGTGCCGGTGATCGGGTGCCCGCCGATGGCGTGGTGCTGTCGGGCCAGGCGAGCCTGGACACGGCGCCGATCACCGGTGAGTCGGTGCCGTTGGAAGCCAGTGTGGGTGTGCAGGTGTTTGGCGGGGCGATCAACCTCGATGGCCTGTTGCGCCTGCAAGTGACGCGTACCGGCAATGAGTCGACCCTGGGCAAAGTCATCGCGCTGATGCAGAACGCCGAACGTTCCAAGCCGCCGATCACGCGGCTGCTGGAGCGTTACGCGGGCAGCTATATGGTGTTGGTGTTGCTGCTGGCGGCAGTAACCTGGTTTGTGACCAATGACGCCCAGGCGATGCTCGCGGTGCTGGTGGCGGCGTGCCCCTGCGCCCTGGTGCTGTCGGCACCGGCAACGGCGATTGCCGGGATTGCCGTGGCGGCCCGGCACGGGATCCTGATTCGCAGCTCGGCGTTCCTCGAAGAGTTGGCGGACCTGACCTCGCTGGTAGTGGACAAGACCGGCACCCTGACCTTCGGCACCCTGCGCTTGCAGTCCATCGAGACCTCGTCGACCGACCGCCAGGCGCTGCTCAACCTGGCGGCCAGCCTCGGTTCGGCCAGTAGCCACCCGGTCAGCCGTGCGTTGGCGGGGTTGGCGACTCAGGCGCAACTGCTGGCGCTCACGGATATTCGCGAGCGCCAGGGCCTGGGCGTTGTGGCACAGACCGAGCAGGGCGAAGCGGCGTTGGGCCGTCCCGAGTTGTTCGAGCAATTGGGTATTGTCACGACGACGGTGCCGAACCATGACGGCCCGATTGCCGGGCTGGCCCTGAACGGGCAGTTCCTGGCCTGGCTGCTGCTGGCCGACAGCGTCAAGCCGGAGGCGCGCCAGGCCCTGCAAGAGTTGCGGGATTTGGGCCTGGGTCGCCAACTGCTGCTGACTGGCGACCGTCAAAGCGTGGCCGACAGCCTGGCGCTGGACGTGGGCATCAGCGATGTCGAAGCCCAGGCGTTGCCGGAAGACAAGCTCAACCGCGTGCTGGGGGAAATCGGCAGCGGCTTCCGGCCCATGGTGGTCGGTGATGGGATCAACGATTCCCTGGCGCTCAAGGCTGGCGTGGTTGGGGTGGCCATGGGCGCGGGTGGGGCGGACATTGCGCTGGCCTCGGCGGATGTGGTGTTGATCGGCAGCGACCTGCGGCGCCTGGGCACCTGTGTGCGCTTGAGTCGCCAGTGCCGGCGTACGTTGCAGGTCAACGTGGTCATCGGCCTGGGCTGGACCTTGGCTATCGTGGTGTTTGCCGCCTTTGGCTGGTTGGGTGCTGCGGGGGCGATGATTGCGGCGGTGCTGCATAACCTCAGCACCTTGCTGGTACTGGGCAATGCCGGGCGTTTGCTGCGGTTTCAGGAGCCGCTGTCGAAGCTTGAGGATTAATTTCAGAAATATTTGCACACGGCTGTAACGCCGATAAGGGGCCTCACTCTAGTGCTGTGTCGAGACTGGGCAATCCGTTCAGACCGACGCCACTACCGATCATGAGGAATACGAGAATGAAGATTAAATCCGCTGCTGCTGGTGCTGCCCTGGCGATGGCCGCCGCCACCATGTTTGCTGGTGTTGCGACCCAGGTACAAGCCGCCGATGCGCAAGTGCATTGCTACGGCGTGACGTCCTGCAAAGGCATGAACGACTGCAAAACCGCTGAAAACGCCTGCAAAGGCCAGGCGGTGTGCAAGGGCCACGGCTTCAAGGCCATGACCAAGGCCGCCTGTGACGCAGCGGGCGGCAAAGTCGGCGAATAACCGGCAAACGAGTGCAACCGCAGCGGCAGCCCCCACCGCTGCGGACACTTTGCCCAGGAGCGAGTCATGTCCGCGTCCCTTCCAAGTCTGGGTTACGGCCTGGGTTTACGCAGTGAGTACTACCAGCAGATCCTTGAACAAGCGCCGGCCGTGGATTGGTTCGAAGTGATCTCCGAGAACTATCTGGTGCAGGGCGGTAAAGCCTTGTACTACCTGGATGCGATAGCCGAGCGTTACCCGTTGGTGATGCACGGTGTGTCCCTGTCCATCGGCGGCCCCCACCCCGTCGACATGGACTACCTGAAACACCTCAAGCAGCTCGCGGAGCGCATCCAGCCCGCGTGGATTTCCGATCATTTGTGCTGGAGTCGTGGCAGCGCGCACCAGTTGCATGACCTGCTGCCCCTGCCTTACACCGAAGAAAGCCTCTACTACGTAGCTGCTCGCGTTCGCCAAGTGCAGGATGTGTTGCAGCGCCCGCTGGTGCTGGAAAACGTCTCCAGTTATGTGCGTGCCAAGGCGGATGAATTCACCGAATGGGAATTCCTCAATGCCCTGGCCCACCTGTCGGGCTGCCAGTTGCTGCTTGACGTTAACAATGTGTATGTCAGTGCGCGCAACCATGGCTTCGATGCCTGGACCTTTATCCGCAACCTGCCGCCCGACAGCATCCGCCAGCTGCATCTGGCAGGGCATATGGATTACGGCGACTACGTGGTCGATACCCACGACCATCCGGTGTGCGATCCGGTGTGGGCGTTGTATCAACAGACCCTGGAGCATTTCGGGCCGGTCTCGACGCTGTTGGAGCGCGATGACCATTTCCCGCCGTTCGAAGAGCTCCTCACCGAGCTGGAAAAGGCCCGCAAGCTAGGCGCCGCAGCCTTGGCCCGGAGGTCGTTATGCGCCTGATCGACTGGCAGTTGGCCTTTGAACAGCACCTGTCAGCGCAGACGCCAGATACCACCAATGGCTTTGCCGCCACGTTATTGGGTGGGCCGACGCTGGACGTGGACACCGGCCTGGCGATCTACCACAACGCTTATCTGGCACGGCTGCAGGAGGTGTTGCGGCACGACTTCAGCGCCATCCGGTATTGGCTGGGGGATGATGAGTTTGCGCTGCTGACGCAAGCCTATGTGCGTCGTTATCCCTCGGCTCACTACAGCCTGCGCTGGCTGGGCGAACGGTTTCCGGCGTTTATCCACGAGCACCTGGTGGCCGAGCAAAGTGCGCCGCTGGTTGAACTGGCCCAGTTGGAGTGGGCCTTCACCCTGGCGTTCGATGCGCCGCAGGGTGAGCCGCTGACCCAGGATGATATGGCGGTGCTGCCGCCCGAGGATTGGCCCGGTTTGCAGGTCTTCCTGACACCATCCGTACAGCAGCGGCTTTGCCACTTCAACACCGTGGCCATCTGGCGTGCCAGCAAGGATGGCGCGGATTTCCCCGACAGCCACACCTTGGACTTCGCACAGATCTGCCTGGTATGGCGCGATCAGAATGTGTGCCGTTATCGCAGCCTGGGACCGGCCGAGGCGTTTGCGCTGGCGGGGATGGTGACGACCGGTTGGCGCTTCGCAGAACTGTGTGCGCAACTGGCAGTCACTTATGGAGAGGGTGCACCACTGCAAGCGGTGACATGGCTGAAACAGTGGATCCAGGACGGTTTGCTCCAGCGCCGGGCCCCATAGAAGAACGCTATCAAATCGATAGCCTCCTACTTTTTATCGGGATGGTCTACCCTCATTCCAGACGTCTGAAACAAGGGGGGACTACTCATGCTCGCGCAACTTCCACCGGCCTTACAGAATCTACAGCTGCCGCTGCGTCTTCGACTCTGGGATGGCCATGAATTCAACTTGGGCCCCGAGCCCAGTGTGACCATCGTGGTGAAGGACCCCACGGTCGTACCCAAACTGTCCCACCCCACGCTCGACTCGTTGGGCGAAGCCTTCGTCGAGGGCAAACTGGAGCTGGAAGGCTCCATCAGTGAAGTGATCCGGGTCTGTGATGAGCTGAGTCATGCCTTGGTCGAGGATGAGGGCGGGAGTCTGCCGGTGCGCTCGATTCACGACAAGGTCACCGACGCCGCGGCTATTTCCTACCATTACGACCTGTCCAACGCGTTCTACCAGCTCTGGCTGGACCAGGACATGGCGTACTCCTGCGGGTATTTCGAAACCGGCAGCGAATCCATCGACCAGGCCCAGCAAGACAAATTCCGCCACCTGTGTCGCAAGTTGCGCTTGCAGCCCGGCGAGTACCTGCTCGACGTAGGCTGTGGCTGGGGCGGGCTGGCACGTTTTGCGGCGCGTGAGTTCGGGGTGAAAGTGTTTGGTATCACCCTGAGCAAGGAACAGCTGGCATTGGCCAAGGAGCGGGTGAAAGCCGAGGGCCTGGAAGACCAGATCGACCTGCAACTGCTCGACTACCGCGATCTGCCCCAGGATGGTCGTTTCGACAAAGTGGTGAGCGTGGGCATGTTCGAGCACGTCGGCCACGCCAACCTGGCGCAATACTGCAAGACCCTGTTTGGTGCCGTACGCGAAGGCGGCCTGGTGATGAACCATGGCATTACCGCCAAGCACACCGACGGCCGGCCCGTAGGCCGTGGCGCCGGGGAGTTTATCGAGCGTTATGTGTTCCCCAACGGCGAGCTGCCGCACCTGGCGATGATGACTGCCGAGATCAGCGAAGTCGGGCTGGAAGTGGTCGATGTCGAAAGCCTGCGCCTGCATTACGCGCGCACCCTGGACCATTGGAGCGAGCGCCTGGAAGACAACCTGGAAGCGGCGGCGAAGCTGGTGCCGGAGCAGGCGTTGCGCATCTGGCGGCTGTACCTGGCCGGGTGTGCCTATGCGTTTGCGCGGGGCTGGATCAACCTGCACCAGATCCTCGCGGTGAAGCCTCACGCGGATGGCAGCCATGAACTGCCGTGGACGCGGGAAGACATTTATCGCTGAAAGTGAATGATTACTGTAGGAGCGAGGGGGACGCCTCGCTCCTACAGAATCGGTGAGATCAAGCGCGCCACCCGCATGCCCAGTTGCTGCAGGCGGCGGGTCTCGCGGCTTTCTTCCTGGCTCACTTCATGGGCCTGGGCGAAGTCGTCCAGCAGCATCTGTTCAACCTGCTTGGCGAAGGCTTCGTCGACCGTCAGCAACATCACTTCGAAATTCAGCCGGAATGAACGGTTGTCCATGTTCGCACTGCCGATGGCGCTGATCTCGTTGTCCACCAGCACCACCTTCTGATGCAAAAAAACCGGCGTATAGCGGAACACCCGGACACCGGCGCGCACCGCCTCGATCGCATACAGGCTGGACGCGGCGTACACGATGCGGTGGTCGGGCCGCGATGGCAACAGCAGGCGCACGTCCACGCCCCGCAGGACCGCCAGGCGCAGGGCGGCGAACACCGCTTCGTCGGGGATGAAATACGGGCTGGTGATCCACACGCGCTCGGTGGCCGCATGGATGGCCTCGACGAAAAACAGCGAGCAGGTTTCATAGGGATCGGCTGGGCCGCTGGCGAGCAATTGGCAGAGCACGCCGTCTTCGGGGTAGGCGTCCGGCAGGATCAGCGGCGGCAGCTCGCGCGCGGCCCAGAACCAGTCCTCGGCAAACGACTCCTGCAGGCAGGCCACTACCGGGCCGGTAACTTGCACATGGGTATCGCGCCACGGCGCCAGCGGCGGTTTTTTGCCCAGGTATTCATCGCCCACATTGTGCCCACCGACAAACCCGGTGACACCGTCCACCACCACGATCTTGCGATGGTTGCGGAAGTTGACCTGGAAACGGTTGAGCCAACCGCTGCGGGTGGCGAATGCCTTGACCTGCACCCCGGCGTCGCGCAGCGATTGCACGTACTGATGGGGCAGGGCGTGGCTGCCGATGCGGTCGTACATGACGTAGATGCCCACGCCTTGGGCAGCCTTTTCCTTCAACAGCGCCTGTAACTGACGACCGAGTTCATCGTCATGAATGATGAAGAACTGAAACAGCACGGCGGTTTTGGCACCGCGAATGGCGTCGAAGATTGCACGGAAAGTGGCCTCGCCGTTGATCAACAAGCGCACTTCATTGTTTGCCAGGCACGGCATGCGCCCCAGCTTGGGCATGGCACGCAACGAGGCGTAGGCACTGGAGTTGCGCGCGGCGAGAGCCTCCTCGACCCACGGGCGCCAGTTCAGCTCGGTGATCGCGGTGTGCATTTCCTGGTTGGCCTGGCGACGGGCCTGGATATACGCGTCGAAGGTGCTGCGGCCAAAGATCAGGTAGGGGATCAAGGTGAGATAGGGCATGAACATCAGTGACAGGGCCCAGGCGATCGAGCCTTGGGCGGTCCTGACGGTCAGCACCGCGTGGATCGCGGCGAGAGTCCCGAGCAAGTGCAGCGTGGCGATGAAGTAGGCGAGCAGGTGCGGGCCAAAGAAATCCATGGACGACGGTACTCCAGACAATCCAATGGCTAACAGACCATGAACGGCGGCGAATGTCGCTATTTTATTTGCCGTGCAACACTGGCACTTTTGCGGCGTCTAACGCCCACAATTGCCCAGGAGTTACCCGATGAATGCTCGTCTGCTTGGTTTGGCCATGGTTGTTGGTTTGTCGTTGCCGGTGGCAGCGCAGGCGCAGATGCTGGCGCCGGGCTTGTGGGAATTGACCACCAGCAATATGAAAGTCGATAACCAGGACCTGCCGGACCTGTCGCTGATCCTCGGCCAGCTCAAGCAACAGATGACCCCCGAACAGCGCGCCATGCTGGAAAAACAAGGCATCACCATGGCCGGCAAAGGCGTGCAGGTGTGCCTCACCCCGGCACAAGTCGCCTCTGATTCGATCCCCCTGACCGACCCGCAATCGGGCTGCAAACAGGAAGTGACCGACAAGACCGGTAACCAGTGGAAATTCCGTTTCAGTTGCCCGAAAGCCCAGGGCACCGGCGTCGCTACCTTCCAGAGCCAGAAAGAATTCACCACCACCGTCAACGGCACCTTCAATGCCACCGGCGTTCAACAGAAGGGCAGCCTGGATACCCACGCCCAATGGCTGGGCACCGATTGCGGCACGGTCAAGCCTCGCGCTTAACGCAGAAAGTACAGCGGTAAACCCTGGCAGCTATCGACCACCTGGCCGTTGTGCCAGGCCAGGTGGCCGGAGACCAGGGTGGTGCTCACGCTGTGGCGAAAGCTGCGTTCGGCGAACGGCGTCCAGCCGCAGCGGGCAAGAATCGGCTCGTCCCTGACCGGTTTTCCTTCGGGCTCCGGTTTGATCAGCACCAGGTCGGCCCAATACCCTTCGCGCAGGTAACCCCGGTCCGGGATGGCAAACAGGTCGGCGACACGGTGGCTGGTCTTGGCCACCAGGGTGGTCAGGGGCAGCAGCCCATCGGCGACCAATTCCAACAACGCTGGCAGCGCGTGTTGCACCAGGGGCAGACCCGCGGGCGCTTCACGATACTCCAACTGTTTTTGCGCCCAGGTATGCGGCGCATGGTCAGTACCTATTACATCCAGACGATCACTCAGCAAGGCCAGGCGCAGGGCGTCGCGGTCGGCGCGGGTCTTGATCGCCGGGTTGCATTTGATCTGGTGGCCGAGGCGGTGATAGTCACGGTCATCGAACAGCAGGTGGTGCACGCAGACTTCAGCAGTAATGCGTTTTTGCGCCAGGGGTTTGTCTTCGAACAATACCAACTCGCGGGCGCTGGTCAGGTGCAGTACATGCAGGCGCGTGCCGTGACGCTTGGCCAGTTCCACCGCGAAGGAGGATGAGCGATAGCATGCTTCGGCATCGCGGATCAGCGGGTGGGCGACGGCGGGGATCCTGTCACCAAAGCGCTCACGCATGCGCTGCTCGTTGGCTTGGATGCTCGGCGTGTGTTCGCAGTGGGCCAGCAGAATGGTCGGCACTTCGGCAAACAGCCGTTCCAGGATCCGTGGGTCGTCCACCAGCATATTGCCGGTGGAGGCGCCCATGAACACTTTGACCCCGGCCACTTCGCGCGGGTCGAGGGCGGCGACGGTGTCGAGGTTGTCGTTGCTGACCCCGAAGTGAAAGCCGTAGTTGGCCACCGAGTGCAGGGCCGCGCGGCGCTTTTTATCGGCCAGGGCTTCCAGGTTCAGCGTGGCCGGGTTGGTGTTGGGCATGTCCATGACGCTGGTGATGCCGCCGGCTACCGCTGCGCGGGACTCGCTGTAGAAGCTGCCCTTGTCCGGCGCGCCGGGGTCGCGAAAGTGCACCTGGTCGTCAATCATGCCCGGCAGCAGCCACTGGCCTTGGGCGTCGATGGACACGGGCGCGGCGTTCCCGCCGATGCTGCTGGCGATCTTTTCGATACGGCCATGGGCGACCAGCACGTCGGCGTCGAATTCCTCGCCTTCGTTCACCAGGCGGGCGTTGCGGATCAGCAGGCGGCTCATGGCTCAGAACTCGTTTTGCAGGGCTTTGTAACCGCGCACCAGGTCGACGTTGGTACGTGCCACGTCTTCGGAAAACTCCGAGGCGCTGACACTCACCGGCGGGAATTGCGACAGGTCGGTATTCGGCCCGATGCGGGTGGTGGAGGGTACGTAGAAGGCGGCGGGCAAATCACGGCCGTCGACCACCGAGTTGTGGCGTACCACGCAGCCATCGCCGACGGCGCAGTTGAACAGCACGCTGTTGAAACCGATAAACACCCGGTCGCCGACGGTGCAGGGGCCGTGGACGATGGAGCGGTGGGCGATGGATGTGAATTCGCCGATGGTCACGGCGGCGCCGGACTTGGAGTGGATGACCACGCCGTCCTGGATGTTGGAATTGGCGCCGATGGTGATCGGGTCCATGGCGCCGCCGGCGTCGACTTCGTCGGCGCGGATCACGGCGTAGGGGCCGACAAACACGTTCTCGCCGATGATGACTTTGCCGCAGATGATCGCGGTCTTGTCGACGTAGGCCGATTCGGCAATCACCGGCAGATCGCCGGAAGGGTTCTTGCGGATCATGCAACTGGCTCCGTCATGATGTGAACGTAGGCGCCGTCGATGGCGTTGTAGAAACAGGTGGGGCGGCCGGTGTGGCAGGCCGGGCCTTGCTGGTCGACGATCAGCAGTACCGCGTCGCCGTCACAATCCAGGCGCGCTTCCACCAACTGTTGCCAGTGGCCGGAGCTTTCGCCTTTGCGCCACAGCTGTCGACGCGAGCGCGACCAATAGCAGACCTGCCCGGTATCCAGTGTTTCGTTGAGGGCCTGGCGGTTCATCCAGGCCAGCATCAGCACTTCGCCGCTGCCGTGTTGCTGGGCGATGGCGGCGATCAGACCGTCGCTGTTCCACGGCAGGGCGTCGAGCACGGCGGCGAGTGGAAAGCGGCTGCCGACGGCAGCCCCTTCCAGTTCGAGCATGCTCAGGGTCATGGCTTGCTCAATGCTGCGCACAGGGTGTTGAGGTTGTACTCGAACAGCCCGGTGAAGGAACTCGCCGGCCCTTCTGCGGCCAGGGCGTCGGAGTACAGCGTGCCGCCAATCTGCGCGCCGCTTTCATCGGCGATCTGTTTGAGCAGGCGCGAGTCCTTGATGTTTTCCATGAATACGGCCTTGACCTTGTCCTTGCGAATCTGGGTGATCAGCGCTGCGACTTCGGCGGCCGACGGTTCACGTTCGGTGGACAGGCCTTGCGGCGCGAGGAACTGGATGCCATAGGCCTGGCCCAGGTAGCCGAAGGCGTCATGGGAGGTAACGATGCGACGGTTACCCGGCGGCAGCGCGCCGAACTTGGTCTTGGCTTCGGCCAGCAGGCGGTAGATTTCTTTCAGGTAGGCCTGGCTGTTGCGCAGGTAGTCGGCCTTGTTGGCCGGGTCGGCAGCCACCAGCGCCTTGGTGATGTTGTTCACATAGATTTCGGCGTTGGCCAGGTTGTGCCAGGCGTGCGGGTCGGGGATGGTTTCGCCGTCTTCCTCCATGGTGTGGGAAATCACGCCTTTGCTGGCGGTGACCACCGTGGCCTTGGTTTCGGTGCTGGTCACCAGGCGGTCCAGCCACGGCTCGAAGCCCAGGCCGTTCTTGATGATCAGCTTGGCCTTGAGCAGCGCCTTGGCGTCGTCAGGGGTGGGTTCGTAGGTATGGGCATCGGCGTCGGGGCCGACCATGTTGCTGATCTGGATGTGGTCGCCACCGATCTGGTGGGTGATGTCATCGAGAATACTGAAGCTGGTAACCACCTGGAGTTTGTCGGCGGCCTGGGCCATCGACAACGGCAGCAGCAGACTGAACAGCACGAGTAGAGCGCGCATCGGGAAACACCTCATTGGGATGTAAGCAAAGGCGGGCGGCGCAGCAAGCCGTGCACCGGACCGAAGACCACGGACAGCAGGTACCCACCGCCAGCCACCAGCACAATCGCCGGGCCGCTGGGCAGCGAGAAGTAGAACGACAGCAATAAACCCAACCACACCGACAGGCATCCCAGCACCGCCGATACCGCGATCAACACCGGCAGGCGCCGGCTCCAGAAGCGTGAAGCGATGGCCGGCAGCATCATCAAACCCACCACCATCAAGGCGCCGATGGCCTGGAAGCCAATCACCAGGTTCAGGACCACCAGGGTCAGGAACAAGCCGTGGGCCAGGGGGCCAAGGCGGCTGACGGTTTGCAGGAACAGCGGGTCGAGGGTGTCCAGCAGCAGCGGTTTGTAGATCAGCGCCATGGCGATCAGGCTGAACCCGGAAACCCAGAGCATGCCGGTCAGGGTGGTTTCGTCGACGGCCAGGGCCGAGCCGAACAGCAGGTGCAGCAGGTCCAGGCGCTTGCCGGCCAGACCCAGGATCAACACGCCGGCGGCGAGGGAGATGGGGTAGATAGCCGCCAGGCTGGCATCTTCGCGCAGGCCGGTGCGGCGGGTGATCCACGCCGACAGGCCGGCCATGCCCAGGCCAGCGCCCAGGCCGCCGATGGTCAGCGCGGGGAGGCTCAAGCCCGCGAACCAGAAGCCCAGTGCGGCGCCGGGCAATATGCCGTGGGCGACGGCGTCACCGATCAGGCTCATGCGGCGCAGGATCAGAAATACGCCGAGCGGAGCGGTGCTGCAGGCGAGCACCAGCCCGCCGATCAGGGCGCGACGCATGAAGACGAAGTCGAGGAAAGGCATCCACAGGTGGGCGGCGAAGTGCATCAGGCCACCTGCATGTGCGGCTGCGGGCGGATCAACTCTTTGCTGGAACCGAACACGCAGCCGCTGCTTTTGATCTGCACCACTTGTTGGGTGTGTTGGCGTACGGAAGCCAGGTCATGGCACACCACCACCAATGTCCGGCCTTCGGCGTGCCAGGCGTGGATATGGCTCCAGCACAGCGCCTGGCCTTCTTCGTCCAGAGCGGCATGGGGCTCGTCAAGCAGTAACACTGGCGACTCGGCAAGGCTCATGCGAGCGAGCAATGCGCGTTGTAGTTGGCCGCCTGACAACGCCATCAGCGGGCGCTGTTCCAGGCCACTGAGGCACCAGTCTTCCAACACTTTTTGCAGGCGCTCGCTTCTTTGCTGCGGGGTGAGGCGCGTGCCCCAGAAGCCGGCGGCGACCAGTTCTTGCAGGCTGATGGGGAACTGGCGGTCAAGGTGCTGTTGCTGCGGCAGGAACGACAGGCCACCTCGGCGTGGAACATCCACGGTCACTTTGCCCGCCAACGGTTTTTGCAAGCCGGCGATGACTTTGAGCAGGCTGCTTTTGCCGCAGCCGTTGGGGCCGATCACGCCGGTGAGGCTGCCTTTTTCCAGGGTGAAATCCACGGCGGGAGTGAGCGGTTGGCCAGGGGCGCCCCAGCGTAAAGCGGTGCAGGTGATCATGCAGGGTTTCTCGTCCAGCGGCTTTCAGCCACGGCATCGTGCGCGTGCAGGCTTTCGGCGTGGATCACTTTGAGGTGGAAGGCTTTGACCGCATCCGAGCGTTTCAAGGCGAGGTTAAGGCGGCGGGCGGCGTCTTCGCAGAACATCAGGTTCTGCCCGTTGGCCAGGGCGAAGGCTTGTTCGTCCGCGCGTTTTACGGCGGTTTGTACGGCGGTGCCGAGGGCGGCTTCGGCCGCGTTGATCAGCTCGGTCGGCGCCAGATGCTCGCCTTGCAGGTGCACGTGCAACTGCGCGCTGCTGCGCTGGCTGTGGGGCGTGGCGACGATACCGTTGGCGCTGCCGAGCCAGGACAGCACGTCTTCATGCTGCAACGGCGTGTTAGCGAAGTCTTGGAGAAATTGCTGCTGAATCAACTGCCTGGCGAGGGCGGCGGAACAGGGGCAGGTTGAAGAATAGGTAACGTCAATTTTTAGTTCCACGTGGAACATCTGGTTTTCCAGGCGCGCTTCGATGCTCACCGGGTAGCCCTTCCAGCCGGCCAATGGGCTGACCAGTGCTGGGCGTTTCAGCAGTAAATTCGTGTGCAGACGCAGGTAGGCGTTCTTAGATAAATCTTCATGACTGTCGAGAAACCGCTGCAGTACATTGCGCAGAAGTGCAGGCGTAACGGGCTGCTGTTCGAGCATCTCCAGTGCCAGGTACAGGCGTGACATATGAATGCCACGGGCGGCGCCATCGTCCAGGCTGACGCCGGCATCGGCGCTGGCGCTCAGGCGTTGGCCGTCAATGAGGATCGGCAGGGCGATGCCGCACATGCCCACCCAGTCGAGTGGCAAGGCTTGGCGTGAAGCCTGCGCGGCAATATCCGGCAGAGTCAGCGCATTCATAAGCAGGTCCATCGTTGGAAATAATTCGACATGTTATAGTATAACAATAGAGTCGACGATGAATTTTCTGCCCCGGCCTTTTTTCACTCATGTGGAGTACGGACGCTCCTCCATTTGCGGTATTTGTCATGCACAGACGTCAGCTCCTCAACCTGCTCCTGGCCAGCCCTTTATTTGCTTTGCCGTTCGCCGCCCACGCGACCCAGATCCGCAATGCACGCCTGTGGCGTTCGGACGACAAGCTGCGCCTGGTGTTCGACCTTAGCGGCCCAGTGCAATACAAGACCTTCTCCCTGACTGCTCCGGAACGCGTGATCATCGACCTGAGCGGCGCGGGTCTCAGTGGTGACTTTTCTCAACTTGAGCTGAAGAACAGCGGGATCACCTCGATTCGCTCGGGGCATTTCGGCAAGGCGGATACGCGCATCGTGCTCGACCTGGCCGCGCCGATGCAGCTCAACAGCTTTGTATTGCCGCCTCAGGACGGGCAGGGGCATCGCCTGGTGCTGGACCTGACCAGCGCCACCCGTGCACCGCGTCAAATCGCGGCTGAGGCGGTGCCCTTGGTGGCCGCGGTGAACAAGGCGCACCCCAAGCGCGACATTATCGTGGTGGTCGACCCCGGCCACGGCGGCAAAGACCCCGGCGCTGTCGGGTCCAAGGGCCAGCGCGAAAAAGACGTGGTGCTGTCTATCGCCCAACTGCTGGCCAAGCGCTTGAAGCGCGAAAAGGGTTTTGACGTGAAACTGGTGCGTAACGACGACTTCTTTGTGCCGCTGCGCAAGCGTGTGGACATCGCCCGTCAGCACAAGGCCGATATGTTCATCTCGGTGCATGCCGATGCCGCGCCACGGCTCACGGCCTCGGGCGCCTCGGTGTATGCGCTGTCGGAGGGCGGCGCGACCTCGGCCACGGCGCGCTTTATGGCCCAGCGTGAAAACGGCGCGGATTTGCTGGGCGCCACCACCTTGCTCAACCTCAAGGATAAGGACCCGATGCTGGCCGGGGTGATTCTTGATATGTCGATGAACGCCACCATCGCCTCCAGCCTGCAACTGGGCAGCTCGGTGCTGGGGAGTCTGCAAAGCATCACCAGCCTGCATCAGAAGCGTGTGGAACAGGCGGGGTTCGCGGTGCTCAAGTCACCGGACGTGCCGTCGATCCTGGTGGAGACCGGCTTTATCTCCAATGCCCAGGACGCCCAGCGCCTGGTGACGGCGCGTCATCAACAAGCGGTTGCGGATGGCTTGTTCGAAGGCCTGAAAAATTACTTCCAGAAGAACCCGCCGATGAACAGCTATATGGCCTGGGTTCAGGAACAGAAGAATGCCCAGGCCTAACAGCCGGTAATTCGGCTGCACGTGAATTTGGCAGTGGCGCCCCCGGAGCTGGAAAACCGGTTGATCGTGGTCCAGCCCACCCGCCGCGTGTAGCCAACCCATGCCTCTCCATCCGACGCCAGGCCGGTAAAGAACGTCAGTTGTCCGTAGCGGCTGTTGGTTTGTGCCCAATAACGTTTCCCGATCACCTCGAAACCACGCAAATACGTGGTGGTGCCCACCGTTGCCACGCTGTAGGCATTGCCCAGGGGGTCCACACAGGCCAACAGGTTGGCGCTGCGCGTGCACGTGGCCAGCAAGCTTGGCGCTTGGGCACAGGCAGGCCCTGCGACTGCCAGTAACAGGGCGCACACCAGGTATTTCATAGGGGGGCTCGGGGCTGGGAAGTGTTCAAGCATTGCGCCCTTCATCGTAATGAGCAAGGGGGATTGGCTTATTTGTATTGTTATACTATAACATAAATGCACAGCCTGACCCGTGAACCGCTCCCCATGACCGAACAAGACCTGCTGGCCCAACCGCCCGCCGACTACATGAATGAAGCCCAGCAGGGCTTTTTCCGCGAACTGCTGCTGACTCAGCGCCATGAACTTCAAGCGCGCATCGAGGGCGAATTCCTGGTGCTGCGCGAGCAGGAGCCCAACAGCGACCCGGCCGATGTGGGCAGCGCCGAAGAACAGCGCCAGTGGCAACTGCGCTTGCTGGAGCGGGAAAAGAAGCTGCTCGACAAAATCGACGACGCCCTCGAACTGCTCGCCCGCGGCGAATACGGCTGGTGCCGCGAAACCGGTGAGCCCATCGGCCTGCAACGCCTGCTGCTGCGTCCCACCGCCACCCTGTGTATCGAAGCCAAAGAACGTCAAGAGCTGCGCGAACGCCATAAACGGGCGATTTGACCGGCCAACCCTGATGAGGATTACCTGATGCCCAATCGTCTCCCCGTTACCGTGTTGTCCGGCTTTCTCGGCGCCGGTAAAAGCACGCTGCTCAACTACGTCCTGCGCAACCGCGAAAACCTGCGCGTGGCGGTGATCGTCAACGACATGAGCGAAATCAACATCGACGGCAGCGAGGTGCAGCGCGACGTTACCCTCAACCGTTCCGAAGAAAAACTGGTGGAGATGAGCAACGGCTGTATCTGCTGCACCTTGCGTGAAGACTTGCTCGAAGAAGTCGGAAAACTCGCCAAGGAAGGTCGCTTCGATTACCTGCTGATCGAATCCACCGGTATCTCCGAGCCGTTGCCGGTGGCTGAAACCTTCACCTTCCGTGATGAAAACGAGCAAAGCCTGGCCGACATCGCGCGCCTGGACACCATGGTCACCGTGGTCGACGGCATGAACTTCCTGATCGACTACCAGGCTGCCGAAAGCCTAGCCTCACGGGGCGAAACCCTCGGTGAGGAAGACGAACGCTCGATCACCGACCTGTTGATCGAGCAGATCGAATTCGCCGATGTGATCCTGATCAGCAAGATCGACCTGATCAGCAGCCATGAGCGCGAGGAACTGATGGCGATCCTTGAACGTCTCAACGCCCAGGCGGAAATCATCCCGATGGTCATGGGCGAGGTGCCGCTGCACAAGATCCTCAACACCGGCCGCTTCGACTTCGAACGTGCCGCGCAGGCGCCGGGCTGGTTGCAGGAGTTGCGGGGTGAACATGTACCGGAAACCGAAGAGTACGGCATCGCCTCCACGGCCTACCGCGCACGTCGGCCCTTCCACCCGCAACGCTTCTTCGACTTTATCGACCGGCCTTGGGTCAACGGCAAATTGCTGCGTTCCAAGGGCTTTTTCTGGCTGGCCAGCAAGCATCAGGATGCGGGCAGCTGGTCCCAGGCCGGTGGCTTGATGCGCCATGGCTTTGCCGGACGCTGGTGGCGCTTTGTGCCAAAAAGCCAATGGCCCCAGGACGAAGAAAGCGTCGCCGCCATCATGGGCAACTGGCAGCTCAGTACCGGCGACTGCCGTCAGGAACTGGTGTTTATCGGACAAAACATCGACTTCGCGCGGATGCGTGCCGAGTTGGACGCGTGCTTGCTCACCGATGAAGAACTGGCCCTGGGTGTCGAAGGTTGGCGCCTGCTGGCTGATCCGTTTGGTCCCTGGTATGAAGAGGCCGCCTGATGCTGGCACCGCTTATCCCCTTGCGCCCGGTGGTTCGCCAGACCTGTGGTGAAACCCCGCTGGCGCTGTCCGATATTCTCGAAGACGGAGTGAACCTGGCGCTGTGGCAGCGCCAATTGCCGTTGCATATTGCCGAGTTCGGCGCCTTGCTGGTGGCGCTCAATGAGCCGTTGGCCGAGTCCTTGGTGATCGAACTCAACAACGAAGACGCCGAGCCGAACCTGTGCGGTCTGGCATCCAGTTGCCGCAATCTTGAAGGCTACGAAGGTTTTGTCGCCGATGTGTCGTGGCTGGTCAGCGCCTTTGCGTGCCTGCTCGGCGCCAAGCGCATCGGTGTGCGCCTGCGGCTGCTGGATAAAGCCATGTGCCCGCGTTTTCACGTTGACCATGTGCCGGTACGGCTGATCACCACCTATGCCGGCATCGGCAGCCAGTGGTTGCGCGAAGGGGTGATGGACCGCCGCAAGCTCAGCCAACCGGACGCCGAACCGAGTGAGCGCATCGAACAGATCCAGTGCGGTGAAGTGGCCCTGCTCAAAGGCAGCAAATGGCATGGCAACGAAGATCACGGCCTGATCCATCGCTCCCCCGCGCTGAAAGCGGATGAGCGCCGATTGATTCTGACGCTGGATTGGCTCGCGTAACCGCGTAGGATCAAACCCTCTACACGGTCCGAAAGATGGCACCCATGCTGCAGAACATTCCCACCCACGTGATTGCCGGGCCCTTGGGCGCCGGCAAGACCAGCCTGATCAAGCACCTGCTTGCCCAACGCCCGGCCAACGAGCGCTGGGCGGTGTTGATCAACGAGTTCGGCCAGATCGGCCTGGACGCGGCATTGCTGAGCCTGGGTGACGATGGCATTGCCCTGGGTGAAGTCGCCGGTGGCTGCCTTTGTTGTGTGAATGGCGCACCGTTCCAGGTCGGCCTGGGCCGGTTGCTGCGTAAGGCCAAGCCGGATCGGTTGTTTATCGAACCCTCGGGCCTGGGCCATCCTGCACAGTTGCTCAAGCAGTTGCGCGAAGCGCCGTGGCAGCAGGTGCTGGCGGTTCAGCCCTGTGTGTTGGTACTGGATGCCCAGGCGCTGGCAGCGGGCAAACCCTTGCCGCCAGCGCAGCAGGAAGCGCTGGCCAGTGCCGGGCTGTTGGTATTGAACAAGGATGAAGGGTTGGATGCTGCGCAACGCGAGGCCGTCGAACGACAGCTACCCGACCGCGATATTTATTGGACGCGCCAGGCGCACGTGCCGCTCGGCAAACTGCCAGGCTTGAATGCGCAGGCTGAAGCGGCTGTGGATAACTTTGCCGTGCCTAAGGGGCTGGCTCAATTGCCGGCTATCTGGAGCGATCCAGCATCGCCGATCTGCCTGAGACAGGTCCAGGAGGGCGGTTGGAGTATCGGTTGGCGCTGGCACCCGAGCCAGCAATTCGATTCCGAGCGTCTGCACCTGTGGCTGACATCCCTTGAGTGGCGCCGCGCCAAACTGGTTATCCACAGCCGTGATGGATGGATCTCGGCCAACGCTGTGGATAACAGCCCGCTGACCTGGCAACCCAGCGAATGGCGTCGCGACTCACGTATCGAATTGATCTTCAGTGCACCCCAGGACGTAGCCGCGTTGCAAGCTGCACTGGCCGCCTGCCGTTACTGACGGTTCTTGGTGGCGTGGTCCTGGCGCCATTGGCTCAGCTCGATCACATTGGCGCTGGGCAGTGCTTCCTTGACCTCGAACGGGTAGGGCGCCAGTTCGATCTGCGCACTGTGGGCGCCGAATTGCGTGATGGTCCCGCTGTGACGGGTCTCGCCCGTGACGGTGAACTCGAAATTGTAGATACGCGCCAGACGTCGCCGACCGTTGGCATCCCTCACAAAACCGATGCGCTTCAACGCCACGGCGCCGTCGAGCAATTCGATATCGAGCTTGGCGCAATGCTGCTTGACCCGCGCCAACGCCCGCTCTCGCAGGCCGTGGTTGTGCCATACCCAGGCGGCGCCGGTCGCCAGCAGCATCAACACGAAGATGTTTCCCAGGGTCAGCATGCGAAAAACTCCAACAAAGTGAGAGCAGCTTAACTGTGTCGTCGGTCTGTCGTACAGGCTGCGTTTAGTCGCATACTGCGCGGCCAGAATTTCAATGGCTTTACGGAAATCTCCTGCATGAAACGCACACCTCATCTGCTTGCGATCCAGTCTCATGTGGTCTTTGGCCACGCCGGAAACAGCGCCGCCGTGTTCCCCATGCAGCGGGTCGGGGTGAACGTCTGGCCGCTGAACACGGTGCAGTTCTCCAACCATACCCAGTATGGTCAGTGGGCGGGCGAAGTGCTGGCGCCGCAGCAGATTCCTGCGTTGGTGGAAGGCATTGCCGCCATCGGCGAGCTGGGCAACTGCGATGCGATCCTGTCTGGCTACCTGGGCAGTGCGGATCAGGGCCGCGCGATTCTTACCGGTGTGGCGCGCATCAAGGCCATCAACCCCAAGGCCCTGTACCTGTGCGACCCGGTGATGGGCCATCCGGAAAAGGGCTGCATCGTGCCGCAGGACGTCAGCGATTTCCTGCTGGATGAAGCGGCGGCCATGGCCGACTTCCTGTGCCCCAACCAACTGGAACTGGACAGCTTTGCCGGGCGCAAGCCGCAATCGCTGTTCGACTGCCTGGGCATGGCCAAGGCATTGCTGGCCCGTGGCCCGAAGGCGGTGCTGGTCAAGCACCTGGATTACCCGGGCAAGTTGCCGGATGGTTTCGAGATGCTGCTGGTAACCGCTGAGGGCAGCTGGCACCTGCGTCGGCCGCTGCTGGCGTTCCCGCGCCAGCCGGTGGGCGTGGGCGACCTGACGTCGGGGCTGTTCCTGGCGCGGGTGTTGCTGGGCGACAGTCTGTTGGCGGCTTTTGAGTTCACGGCCGCGGCGGTGCACGAAGTACTGCTGGAAACCCAGGCCTGCGCCAGTTACGAGCTGGAACTGGTCCGCGCCCAGGACCGCATCGCCCATCCTCGCGTACGTTTCGAGGCGACGCCGATCAGCCTGTAAGTACACAGAACCCAATGTGGGAGGGGGGCAAACCTCCCCCATTTTTGGTTGGACTTACAGCGCGTCAGCCTTGATTTCCTGGTAGCGCTTCTCGAGTTCCTGGCGGATCTGCCGGCGCTGCTGGGCCTGCACGAACCGGCGCTTGTCTTCACTGTTATGGGGTTGCAGCGGTGGCACGGCAGCGGGTTTGCGCTGGTCGTCCACGGCCACCATGGTGAAGAAGCAGCTGTTGGTATGACGCACCGAGCGCTCGCGGATGTTCTCGGTCACCACCTTGATGCCCACTTCCATCGACGTATTGCCGGTGTAGTTGACCGATGCAAGGAATGTCACCAGCTCGCCGACATGGATCGGCTCGCGAAAAATCACCTGATCCACCGACAGCGTCACCACATAGCGACCGGCATAACGGCTCGCACAGGCGTAGGCCACTTCGTCGAGGTACTTGAGCAAGGTGCCGCCGTGGACATTGCCTGAGAAGTTGGCCATGTCAGGGGTCATCAATACCGTCATCGACAGCTGGGCGTTTCCGGGTTCCATAGCACACTCACGGGTTGTAGGCATTGGTTGGGGGGCACCTCTGCGGGTGCTGGGATCTTTGCAGCGCCATCCCTTACGGGACGCCGGTGGGCGGCTTGCCGTCACGCGTTCACCGATCTGTTTCCATATATTGCACCGGCTTTCCGGCGGAAGTCGCGGTGTTAACCTTCAAAAGCCCATCTCAGGGCATTTCTTACGATCAAGGCAGACTTTTCCTTCCGCACTTTGCGATTTTTCAAAGGCGCGTGCGGAAGTGGGAAAAGCGCCAGTACCCTCAAGGAGCCCCTCGCCATGCACGCCATCAGCTTTATCCAGGACTTGGCCGTGATCATGCTGGTGGCAGGGGTGGTCACCGTCCTGTTTCACCGCCTCAAGCAACCCGTAGTGCTGGGGTACATCGTCGCCGGCTTCATCATTGGCCCGCACACCCCGCCGTTCGGCCTGATCCACGACGAAGACACCATCAAGACCCTCGCCGAGCTGGGGGTGATCTTCCTGATGTTCTGCCTGGGCCTGGAGTTCAGCCTGCGCAAGCTGTTCAAGGTGGGGGCCACGGCGTTTATCGCAGCCTTCCTGGAAATCATCCTGATGATCTGGATCGGCTACGAGATTGGCCGCTGGTTCGACTGGAACACCATGGACTCGCTGTTCCTCGGCGCGATCCTGGCGATTTCCTCCACCACCATCATCGTGAAGGCACTCAATGACCTGAAGATGAAAAACCAGCGCTTCGCCCAACTTATTTTTGGCGTGCTGATTGTGGAAGACATCCTCGGCATCGGCATCATCGCCTTGCTCTCGAGCATCGCCGTCAGCGGTACGGTGAGTTCCGGCGAGGTGTTCTCCACGGTCGGCAAGCTCTCGCTGTTCATGATCGTCGCGTTGGTCATCGGTATTTTGCTGGTGCCGCGCCTGCTGGCCTACGTGGCCAAGTTCGAAAGCAACGAAATGCTGCTGATCACCGTGCTGGGCCTGTGTTTCGGTTTCTGCCTGCTGGTGGTCAAACTGGAGTACAGCATGGTGCTGGGGGCGTTTCTGATCGGTGCGATCATGGCCGAGTCCCGGCAATTGGTTAAGATCGAGCGCCTGATCGAGCCGGTTCGCGACATGTTCAGCGCGATTTTCTTTGTGGCGATCGGCTTGATGATCGACCCACAGATCCTCCTGCAATACGCCTGGCCGATCGCGGTGATCACCGTGGCTGTGGTGCTGGGCAAGATGCTGTCCTGCGGCCTGGGCGCCTTTATCGCCGGCAATGACGGCCGTACCTCACTGCGCGTAGGCATGGGGCTGTCACAAATTGGCGAGTTTTCCTTCATTATCGCCGCGCTGGGCATGACCTTGCAGGTAACCAGCGACTTCCTGTATCCGGTGGCGGTGGCCGTTTCGGCGATTACTACGCTGCTCACGCCGTACCTGATTCGCGGCGCCGACCCTTTGTCATTGAAGATCGCCGCCGTGATGCCCAAGCGCCTGATCCGGGTGTTCGGCATGTACGGCGAATGGTTGCGCAGTATTCAGCCGCAAGGCGAGGGCGCCATGCTGGCGTCGATGATCCGCAAGATCATCCTGCAGGTGGGCGTGAACCTGGCGCTGGTGATCGCGATTTTCTTCGCCGGAAGCTTTTTCGCGGTGCGCATTGGTGGGTATCTGGAAGGTTGGATCAGTGATCCAAGCTGGCAGAAGGCGTTGATCTGGGGTGGGGCCTTGCTGTTGTCGCTGCCGTTCCTGATTGCGGCGTACCGCAAGCTCAAGGCGCTGTCGATGTTGCTGGCGGAGATGAGTGTGAAGCCGGAAATGGCCGGGCGACATACCCAGCGTGTGCGACGGGTGATTGCGGAGCTGATCCCGATTTTGTCGCTGCTGGTGATCTTTGTGCTATTGGCAGCCTTGTCGGCCAGTATTCTGCCGACCAACAAGTTGCTGGTGCTGATTGCCGTGGTCACAGCGGCGGTGGCGGCCGTGCTCTGGCGATGGTTCATCCGTGTGCATACGCGGATGCAGGTCGCCTTGCTGGAGACGCTGGATAACCATAAGGATACGCCGGAGCACTAGTGGGGGCCGCTACGCGGCCCGGCGCGGGACAAGCCCGCTCACCACCGCAAGCCCGTTCGCCACGGGGGTCAGGTGTCAGCTTTCCAGCCAGACGTCCCGCGCCCAGTGCCACACCGATTCCCAGGTCTCTTCGGTGACGAGTTCTTCTTCGCCGGACCACAGCACCACGGTGCCGTCTTCTTCGACGCAGTAGTAATCGTCACCGTCCTGGCAGATCGGGATCATGCTGCGGTCAACACCGGCATCCCAGGCGTTGGCAGCCACGTCCGGCAGGTAGGTGTGGGATTGCGGGTCGGTGACGGTCACCGGCTCCAGGCTGCCGTACACCACATCGCTGACGGTCAGCAGGAATTCACGAAAGACAAACGGGATGTCGATGAACAGCTGTTCCTCGATTTCCACCAGTTGATCTTCGTCAGGCAACTCCAGAGGAACCGGGACCGGTTCATTGGCTTCACGCAATTGTTCGATGATTTCTTCCACGGCCGGGATCCTCTTGCTGATGGCGCGGTTTATAGGGGCGTTTTATACAGTAGCTCGCCATAAGTGCAACCGTGAAATAGAAAACCCCGGACAGGTCCGGGGTTTTGTTACGGCTTGCTCAAGCGCGTGGGTATCAGCCGTTCTGGCGGATACCGGCGACCAGCCATGGCTGGTTGTCGCCTTGGGCACGTTCCATGTTCCAGCTTTCGCTGAACGCTTCACCCTGGTCGAAACGCGAAGTCTTCGACACGCCACTGAAGGTCAATGTTGCGATGGTCTTGTCGGCGCGATCATCCACACCTTCCAGTTGCACGTGCAGGTCGTCGATATAGGTCGACTGGAAGCCGTCGCCCAGGTCGGCGCGTTCGCGCTTGAGGAACTCCAGCAGTTGCGGGGTCACGAACTCGGAGATCTTGTCCATTTCGTTGGCGTCCCAGTGCTGCTGCAGGGACTGGAAGTGGCTGCGGGCCGCTTCGACGAAACGCTCTTCGTTGAACCACGCCGGTGCGTTGATCACCGGGCGGGCTGCGGCAGGCGCTGCCGAACCACCGAAGATCGAACCCATGGCTGGCTTCTGCTCGAACACTTCACGCTGCATCGGCGCGCCGGCCGGAGCCATGTGCTCCTGCTGCTTGCGGCGACGGGCGGCGATGAAACGGAAGACCAGGAAGGCGATGACCGCCATGATCAGGATGTCGAAGATCTGCATGCCCTGGAAGCCGCCGCCCATGAACATGGAAGCGAGCAGGCCACCGGCCGCGATACCGGCCAGCGGGCCCAACCAGCGCGAAGCACCGCCGGCCTTGGCAGCGGCGCCGGCAGCACCGGCTGCGCCTGCGGTAGCGGCAGCACCGCCGGCACCGGCGGATGGAGCCATTTGGCTGGTCTGGTGAGTCGGCGCCGCGCCCGAGCTTTTGCCGCCACCGAAGCGTTTGGCGTTGGCGTCGAGGCTCATCGTCAGGCCGATGCACAACGCCATGGCGATGCTAAGAAAACGTTTCATAAAGGGAATTCCCATTTGTGGATTGCACGCGCGCCATGTTGCACAGGTGTAGTGACAGTGGCTAGCGACATAATGTTTCGGGCTTTTGCGTAAGACCGAAACAGAATGGTCTGTAGGACGTATTACAGATATTGGCCCGCGCTCATTAAAAACAAGGGCGGGCCAATAACCTTCATGTAGGCAAATGTTTCAGACCGCTTCGAGCTTCGCGTAGCCCATCATCAGCCATTTGCTGCCTTCGGCGAAGTTCACCTGTACCCGAGCCTGGGCACCGGCGCCTTCGAAGTTGAGGATCACGCCTTCGCCGAAGATCGCATGCCTGACCTGCTGGCCCAGGCTGAATGGGGTTTCCGGAATCTCGGAACCGGCGAACATGCTGCTGGAGTTCTGCTGCTGGCCCCCGCCGAACGGGCGGCTGACGCTGTTGGACAGGCGCACTTCCTGGATCAGTCCCTTCGGCACTTCACGTACGAAGCGCGACACCTTGTTGTAGGTCTCGCTACCGTACAGGCGTCGGGTCTCGGCGTAGGTCATCACCAGGTTCTGCATTGCGCGGGTGATGCCCACATAGGCCAGGCGGCGTTCCTCTTCAAGACGGCCGGGCTCTTCCAGGCTCATCTTGTGGGGGAACAGGCCTTCTTCCATGCCCACCAGGAACACATACGGAAACTCCAGGCCCTTGGCGCTGTGCAAGGTCATCAACTGGATGCTGTCTTCATGCTCATCGGCCTGGGTGTCGCCGGCTTCCAGGGATGCATGGCCGAGGAAGGCGGCGAGCGGGGTCAGCTCTTCGTCTTCCTCGGTGTTTTCGAACGCGCGGGCGGCGCTGACCAGTTCCTCGAGGTTTTCTACCCGGGCCTGGCCTTTCTCGCCTTTTTCCGCTTCGTGATAGGCAATCAGCCCGGATTGCTCGATCACCGTCTGGGTCATCAGGTGCAGGGGCATTTCCGAACACTTGGCCGCGAGGTTCTCGATCAATTCGACAAACACCCCCAGCGCCCCGGCAGCACGGCCGGTCAGGCCTTTATTGGCGATGAGCAGGCGCATGGACTCCCACATCGACACATCGGCATGGCGCGCGTGGTCGCGAATCGCCTCGACGGTTTTCTCGCCGATGCCACGGGCCGGGATATTGATCACCCGCTCCAGTGCCGCGTCGTTGCCACGGCCTTCGAGCAAACGCAGGTAAGCCATGGCGTTCTTGATTTCCGCACGCTCGAAGAAGCGTTGGCCGCCATAAATGCGGTACGGGATGCGCTCGCGCAGCAAGGCTTCTTCCAGCACCCGCGATTGGGCGTTGGAACGGTACAGAATCGCGATATCGCTACGGGCAAGCCCGGTTTTCAGCGCGCTTTCGATGGTTTCCACCACGTAGCGCGCTTCATCGTGCTCGTTGAACGCGGCATACAGGTTGATCGCCTCGCCTTCGCCGCCGTCGGTCCACAGCTCTTTGCCCAGGCGCCCGGTGTTGTTGGCGATCAAGGCGTTGGCGGCCTTGAGGATGCCGGCGGTGGAGCGGTAGTTCTGCTCCAGGCGGATGGTGACCGCGTCCGGGAAGTCCTCGGAATACTGGTAGATGTTCTCGATTTTCGCGCCACGCCAGCCGTAGATCGACTGGTCGTCGTCGCCCACCACCATCAGGCTGTCGCCGCCCTTGGCCAGCAGGCGCAACCAGGCGTACTGCACGGCGTTGGTGTCCTGGAACTCGTCCACCAGAATGTGACGGAAGCGTTTCTGGTAATGGGCCAGCAAACCCGGATTGTCGCGCCACAGGTCGAGGGCGCGCAGCAGCAGCTCGGAGAAGTCGATGACGCCGGCGCGTGCGCAGGCGGCCTCGTAGGCTTCATAAATGCTGCGCATGGTGGCCAGGAACAAATCGCCGCTGGCCTGGATGTGCTGCGGGCGCAGGCCTTCGTCTTTCTGGCCGTTGATAAACCACTGGGCCTGGCGCGCCGGCCAGCGCTGCTCGTCGAGACCCAGCTCGCGGATCACGCGCTTGACCAGGCGTTGCTGGTCATCGCTGTCGAGGATCTGGAAGGTCTGGGCCAGGCCCGCTTCCTGCCAGTGTGCCCGCAACAGGCGGTGCGCCAGGCCGTGGAAGGTGCCCACCCACATGCCGGCCGGGCTGATGCCCATCAACTGCTCGATGCGGTGGCGCATCTCGGCAGCGGCCTTGTTGGTGAAAGTCACCGACAGGATCGAATGCGGGGACGCGTTCTCGACCTGGATCAACCAGGCGATACGGTGCACCAGCACTCGGGTTTTACCGGAGCCGGCACCGGCCAGGACCAACTGACGGCCAACGGGGGCCGCTACGGCCTGGCGTTGGGCATCGTTGAGGGAGTTCAGCAAAAGAGAGAGATCATCGCGCATCGACGCATTCTATGGGCCTAAGGGGGCTCGGGCAAATCCCAATGCCGGGTGGTCGACGCAAAACGTCTCGCGTGGTCCCGGCCGGGCAAACATTCTGGCAGGGCTGATGACCGGTAAGTCATGGGCCACAGCCCGCGCCGGGCCTCGCTCAAGGGGTCTGGCCCCAAGGTTTGCGGCTGTTCACAGGGTGACTTTTATGATCTGGAGCAGTTTGGCCCAAGCGCTTGCTTGTGTATGCTCCGTCGACGTTTCGGGCTCACCATTATAAGAACACTGCCTATGACTCTCAGCACCGACCTGCTCGGCCCCTCGGCGGCGCCCGCGCAGGTTATCCGCAAACATTACGCTACCGAGATGGCGGTCGAGCGCACACGCCTGCTCTATCAGGGCTCGTTGCTGCCCACCTTATTAATGCTGGTCAACGGCCTGGTCTGCGCCTGGCTGCTGTGGAACCCCAGGCAATACCTGCTCGACAGCATCTGGCTTGTGTGGCTGCTGGCCCTGGTGGCCATGCGCGTGATCCAGGTGGCGGCCTTTGATTCGGCCATGCCCAGCCGCCAGGCCCAACCGATCTGGCGGCGCATGTTCATGCTCGGCTCGGCGGTCAGTGGCCTGACCCTGGCCACCGCGGCCATTGCCCTGGTGCCGGTGGACAGCTTTATCCAACAGGCCTGGGTGTTCGGCCTGATCGGGGCGGCGACGCTGTCAGCCAGTGTCGCCTACGCCGTGAGCTTTCCGGCGTTCCTGTCCTTTGCCTTGCCGTGCCTGGTGCCGGCCATTGCCTATCTGTTCTGGAATGGCGCCCCGCAGCAACAGGGCTGGGGTGTGCTCGGCCTGATCCTGCTGGCCTCCCTGAGCGTGGTAGCGTGGCAGGTCAACCGCCTGATCCAGCGTGGGCTGTTGCGGCGCTTCCAGAACCAGGCATTGATCGAGCATCTGCAGCAGGCGCAGCAACGCAGCGAGCAACTGAATCAGGATCTGGTGCGCGAAGTCGAGCAGCGGCGTCAGGTCGAGCAGGAGCTGCGGGATGCGCAAATCGGCCTGCAGGACCGCGTGGCGCAGCGCAGCCAGGAACTGGACGCCGCCAGCCTGGCCCTGAATAAAAGCGAGGCGCGCCTGGCCATGGCCCTGCAAGCCAGTGAGCTGGGCCTGTGGGACTGGAACCTGCAAACCGATGAGGTTCACCACACCCAGCTCAAAGAGCTGTTCGGCCTCGAGCCCGAGTACGTCACGGCCATGCTCGGCCACCTCAAGCCGCGCCTGCACCCCGACGACCTGCCGCTGCTCAAGCGGGCACTGGTGGAGCACCTCAAGGGGCGCACTGAGGATTACCAGGTGGAATACCGCGTGCGCCATGGCGATGGCCACTGGGTGTGGATCGAAGACCGCGGGCGCGCCGTGGAGCGTGCACCCAGCGGGCGAGTGATTCGAATGCTCGGCACCCGCCGCGACATCAGCGCCGGCAAGGCCCTGGAAGAGCAGCAGCGGTTGGCCTCGACCGTATTCGAGGCAGCCAGCGAAGGCATCGTCATCCTTGACCCGGACTACGCGCTGATCGCGGTCAACCAGGCTTTCAGTCGCGTCACCGGCTTTGACATTGATGACATGCTCGGCCGCAACGTCGTGGAGCTGCCCAGCAGCCGTGATGCCCGGCGCCACTTCCCGGTCATCCGCCAAGCCTTGCTCAGCCATGGCACCTGGCAGGGTGAGCTGGTGGAAACACGCAAGAACGGCGAGTTGTACCCGCAGTGGCTGCAACTGAATGTAGTGCGTGATGTTCGGGGAAAGGTCAGCCATATCGTGGGCTTCTTCGCCGATCTGTCAGCGCGGCGCGAATCCGAGGAGCGCATGCGCTACCTCACCCACTACGATGAGTTGACCGGCCTGGCCAACCGCTCGCTGTTCCGCGAACGGCTGCGCGAGGCCCATCAGCGTGTACGCCAAGGCGGGCGCAGCCTGGCGTTGCTGCATATCAACCTCGACCGCTTCAAGTTGCTCAATGACAGCCTGGGCCATGAAGTGGCCGACCAGTTGCTGCAAAAGATGGCCCGTCGGTTGATCAATGCCTTGCCCGAGGCCGATACCATCGCGCGTTTGTCCGGCGATGAGTTCGCCGTGCTGTTCGACGCCTACGGCAACCTGTCGAGCCTGGCACGGGTGGCCACGCGGCTGCTGGCCAAGCTGCGGGTACCGGTGACGGTAGAAGGGCATGAGTTGGTGGTGAGTGCGTCGATGGGGATCAGCCTGTTGCCGGATAACGCGCGGGAAATTTCCGCGCTGGTCAGTCAATCGAACATGGCCATGCAGCACGCCAAGCACCTGGGCGGCAATAACTTCCAGTTCTACACCGACAGCCTGCAAGCCAGCACCCTGGAGCGTTTGCAGCTGGAAAACCATCTGCGCAAAGCCATCGATGAGCGTCAGCTCACGGTGTTCTACCAGCCGAAACTGTGCCTGGCCACCGGCAAGCTTGACGCTGCCGAAGCGCTGATCCGCTGGGAGCATCCGCAGTGGGGCATGGTGCCGCCAGGCGATTTTATCGGCCTGGCCGAAGAAACGGGCCTGATCGTACCGCTGGGCGAATTCGTGCTGCGCCAGGCGTGCTGGCAGGCCTGTGAGTGGCAGCGCCAGGGGCTGCCACCGATCCGCGTGTCGGTGAATCTCTCGGTGCACCAGTTGCGCCAGGGCAAGCTGGTCAGCCTGGTGCGCCAGGTATTGGAAGAGACCGGCCTGGACCCGCAATACCTCGAACTGGAACTGACCGAGAGCCAGTTGCTCGACAGTGTTGAACACATCATTGCGACCTTCCAGCAACTGCGCGACCTGGGCGTGAAGCTGGCGATCGACGACTTTGGCACCGGCTATTCATCCCTCAGTTACCTCAAGCGTATCCCTGTGGATTACGTAAAGATCGACCAGACCTTTATTCGCGGCCTCGGCCAGGGACGGGAAGACGCCGCCATTACCCGAGCGATCATTGCGATGGCTCACGGTCTGGCGCTCAAGGTGGTGGCCGAAGGCGTGGAAGATCAGCAGCAGCTGGATTTCCTGCGTACAGAACGATGCGATGAGGTGCAGGGCTACCTGATCAGTCGGCCGATGGAGGCCGAAGGGCTGGCAGATTTGTTACGCAACAATGCAGATTTTCCCTGAAGACAGTCCGCACGCCCATATGGCTACAAGGCAGCTGCCCGCTGATTCAAAGGGCATCAGGGCGATTTAGTGATGCATCGGGCGGGCAAAACGGCAATTCTTGTAGTATAACTACAAGCTTGCTACATCCCTGGCCCTGCCAATAACAAGAGTCCTGCCCTTTGAACCTGTTGCAACATATCGCCCAGTCGCGCCACCTGTTACGCAAATCGGAACTCAAGGTTGCCGATCACGTGCTGCTTGACCCTGCGGCCGTGATGCACAGTTCCATGGCCGACCTGGCCCACAGCGTGGGCATCAGCGAGCCGACCATCGTGCGCTTCTGCCGCGCCATCGGTTGCTCCGGGTTCCAGGACTTGAAGCTCAAGCTGGCCCAGAGCCTGGCCGCCGGCGCGAGCTTCGGCCAGTTTGCGATCCACGAAGACGATTCCGTCGCCGACTACAGCCTGAAAATCTTCGACACCACCCTGCACACGCTCATGGAGGTGCGCGAGAAGCTTGACCCGGTGGAGCTGCAAAAGGCCGTGACCGCCATGTCCCAGGCCCAGCGCGTCGAGTTCTACGGGTTCGGTGCTTCCGGTGCCGTGGCTGCCGATGCCCAGCACAAGTTCTTCCGCCTGCTGCTCACCGCCGCGGCCTACAGCGACCCGCACATGCAGGCGATGTCGGCGGTGACCTTGAAGCCGACCGACGTGGCGATCTGCATTTCCCAGTCGGGCCGCTCCAAAGACCTGCTGATCACCGCCAACCTGGTGCGTGAAAGCGGCGCGACATTGATTACCTTGTGCCCGAGCCAGACGCCGTTGGCGGAGCTGTCCACGGTCAACCTGGCGATCGATGTGCACGAAGACACCGAGATCTACACCCCGCTGACGTCGCGTATCGCGCACCTGGTGGTGATCGACGTGCTGGCGATGGGCGTGGCCATGGCGCGGGGCCCGAGCCTGGTCAACCACCTCAAGAGCGTGAAGCGCAGCTTGCGCAGCCTGCGGTTGTCGCCCAAGTCCGTCAAAGCCCTCGACGACTGATCCAGGGCCATACACGCTCAAAATGTGGGAGGGGGCTTGCTCCCGATAGCAGTGGGTCAGTCAAAGAGAAATCTGCTGATGTACCGTAATCGGGAGCAAGCCCCCTCCCACATTTGGTTTGTCTACCTATCCGGAAGATTCATCGTCCTGTAACCCCCGCGCCGTTAAACCGTCATCGCTACAACCCATCCTGTACTCCCCGTACTCGCATTGGGAGACTCCAAATGGCCCGGCCCTACGAAGACAGCAACAGCTCCGTCAAGACCCGTCGTCAACAGGAAGACCAGCGCCGCATGGCGTTCCGTCGCGCAATCGAAGACCGCTGCGACCAGCGCCAGCTGCAGCAGAGCATCAGTGACTACCCGGAACTCCACTGGCAGGCACCCGCGGCTGCCCAGCGAAACGTTCAGCCAACGCGCTGATCTGCACCCGTTCGCTGCGGATAAAGCCCAGGAACGCATGGGCCACCGGTGACAGGCGCTTGGCCTTGGCCTGTACCAGGCACCAGCTGCGGTACAGCGGCAGTTCTTCCACCGGCAGCTCCTTGAGTCCGCCGGTGGCCAGTTCCATATTGACCGCATGGCGCGTCAGCAAGGCCACGCCCAGCCCGGCGCATACGCATTCACGTTGCGCCTCGGCCGAGGCCACTTCCACCGTCTGGGTGAAGTGCACGCGTTTCTCCTTGAAATACTCCTCGCAGGCCAGTCGCGTGCCGGAGCCCGGTTCGCGCAGCAATAGCGTGTAGGGTTCCAGGTCCTGCAAACGCAACGGCCCTTGCAGGCTCAAAGGATGATCGGGGGGCGCCACGGCCACGATCGGGTTGTTGAGGAACGGCAGGAATTCCAGGCCCATGTCCTGGGGCACCATGGACATGATCACCAGGTCGTCACGGTTGTCGGAGAGGCGGCGGATCACCTGGGCGCGGTTGACCACCGTCAAGTGCAGTTGCACCTCGGGATGCTGGCGTTTGAACGCCGCAAACAGGTGCGGCACGAAGTACTTGGCGCTGGATTCAATCGCGAGCTTCAACTGGCCCTGCAACGAGCCTTGCATGTCCGACAGCTGCATATCGAGGTTTTCCAGGCGCCCGAAAATATCCCGGCTGGCCCGTTGCAGGGCTTCGGCCGCCTCGGTCATGTAGAGCTTCTTGCCGACATAATCGAACAGCGGCTGGCCGACCAGCTCTTCGAGCTGGCGAATTTGCAGGCTCACGGCCGGTTGGGTGAGAGACATTTCCTCGGCCGCGCGGCTGTAAGAGCGCAAATCGCACACCTCATTGAAGATCTGCAATTGACGCAATGTCATACGCATCAGTGACTTACGCATTATTTAAATCCTCTCGCCCCAGGTCGACCGGCCAACTATAAGTCTTTACTTATGAGCGACCCAATAATTATTGATTTTTGTTAATCCCTCCACGGGCTTAGTGTGTGGCTGCGACTGGCTTGAAACATTTAGTCACGCGCCGACCCGGCTCCAGCGGGTCGAAGAACGCAGCAATCGGCTCAAGGGAATTTCCAAGTGATAAAAAAGATCCTGATCGCCAACCGTGGTGAAATTGCCGTACGAATCGTGCGTGCCTGCGCCGAGATGGGCATTCGCTCGGTCGCGGTTTACTCGGACGCCGACCGCCATGCGTTGCACGTCAAGCGTGCCGACGAAGCCCACAGCATTGGTGCCGAGCCGCTGGCCGGCTACCTGAACCCGCGCAAGCTGGTGAACCTGGCGGTGGAAACCGGTTGCGATGCGCTGCACCCCGGCTACGGCTTCCTGTCGGAAAACGCCGAGCTGGCAGACATCTGCGCCGAACGTGGAATCAAATTCATCGGCCCTTCGGCTGAAGTGATTCGCCGCATGGGCGACAAGACCGAAGCCCGCCGCAGCATGATCAAGGCCGGTGTGCCGGTTACGCCCGGCACCGAAGGCAACGTCGCCGACATCACCGAGGCCCTCACCGAAGGCGACCGCATTGGTTACCCGGTGATGCTCAAGGCCACCTCTGGTGGTGGCGGTCGCGGTATCCGCCGTTGCAACAGCCGCGAAGAACTCGAGCAAGCCTTCCCCCGCGTGATCTCCGAAGCCACCAAGGCGTTCGGTTCGGCGGAAGTGTTCCTGGAAAAATGCATCGTCAATCCCAAGCATATCGAGGCGCAGATCCTCGGTGACAGCTTCGGCAACGTGGTGCATCTGTTCGAGCGCGATTGTTCGATCCAGCGCCGTAACCAGAAGCTCATCGAAATCGCCCCGAGCCCGCAGCTCACCCCGGAACAGCGCGCCTACATCGGCGACCTTTCGGTGCGTGCGGCCAAGGCCGTGGGCTACGAGAACGCCGGCACCGTGGAGTTCCTGCTCGCCGAGGGCGAGGTGTACTTCATGGAGATGAACACCCGGGTGCAGGTGGAGCACACCATCACCGAAGAAATCACCGGGATCGACATTGTCCGCGAGCAGATCCGCATCGCCTCGGGCCTGCCGTTGTCGGTGAAACAGGAAGACATCCAGCACCGTGGTTTTGCGTTGCAGTTCCGCATCAACGCCGAAGACCCGAAGAACAACTTCCTCCCAAGCTTCGGCAAGATCACCCGTTACTACGCGCCCGGCGGCCCCGGCGTGCGTACCGACACGGCGATCTACACCGGCTACACCATCCCGCCGTTCTACGACTCCATGTGCCTGAAGCTGGTGGTCTGGGCGTTGACCTGGGAAGAAGCCATGGACCGCGGCCTGCGTGCCCTGGACGACATGCGCCTGCAAGGCGTGAAGACCACGGCCGCCTATTACCAGGAAATCCTGCGTAACCCGGAATTCCGCAGCGGCCAGTTCAACACAAGTTTTGTGGAAAGCCACCCTGAGCTGACCAACTACTCGATCAAGCGCAAACCCGAAGAGCTGGCCCTGGCCATCGCCGCCGCCATCGCCGCCCACGCAGGCCTGTGAGGAACATTCCAATGACTAAAAAAATCTTCGTAACCGACACCATCCTGCGCGACGCCCACCAATCGTTGCTGGCGACCCGCATGCGCACCGACGACATGCTGCCGATCTGCGACAAGCTCGACAAAGTCGGCTACTGGTCCCTGGAAGTCTGGGGCGGCGCCACCTTCGACGCCTGCGTACGCTTCCTCAAGGAAGACCCGTGGGAGCGCCTGCGCAAACTGCGTGCCGCGTTGCCTAACACGCGCCTGCAAATGCTCCTGCGCGGCCAGAACCTGCTGGGCTACCGCCATTACAGCGACGACGTGGTCAAGGCCTTCGTGGCCAAGGCTGCCGTCAACGGTATCGACGTATTCCGCATCTTCGACGCCATGAACGACGTGCGTAACCTGCGTGTGGCCATCGAAGCGGTCAAAGCCGCCGGCAAACATGCCCAGGGCACCATCGCCTACACCACCAGCCCGGTGCACACCGTCGAGGCCTTCGTGGCCCAGGCCAAGCAGCTGGAATCCATGGGGTGCGACTCGATCGCGATCAAGGACATGGCCGGCCTGCTGACGCCGTACGCCACCGGTGAACTGGTCAAGGCGCTGAAAGCCGAGCAGAGCCTGCCGATCTTTATCCACTCCCACGACACCGCCGGCTTGGCCGCGATGTGCCAACTCAAGGCGATCGAAAACGGTGCCGACCATATCGACACTGCGATCTCCAGCTTCGCCTGGGGCACCAGCCACCCGGGCACCGAGTCTATGGTCGCCGCCCTTAAAGGCAGCGAATTCGATACCGGTCTCGACCTGGAGCTGCTGCAAGAGATCGGCCTGTACTTCTATGCCGTGCGCAAGAAGTACCACCAGTTCGAAAGCGAATTCACCGCCGTCGACACCCGTGTGCAAGTCAACCAGGTGCCGGGCGGGATGATTTCCAACCTGGCCAACCAGTTGAAAGAGCAGGGCGCTCTGAACCGCATGAGCGAAGTGCTGGCTGAAATTCCACGGGTGCGTGAAGACCTCGGCTTCCCGCCGCTGGTGACCCCGACTTCGCAGATCGTCGGCACCCAGGCGTTCTTCAACGTGCTGGCCGGTGAGCGCTACAAGACCATCACCAACGAAGTGAAGCTGTACCTGCAAGGCGGCTATGGCAAGGCGCCGGGCACGGTGAACGAGAAGTTGCGTCGCCAGGCCATCGGCAGCGAAGAAGTGATCGACGTGCGCCCGGCCGACCTGCTCAAGCCGGAGATGACCAAGCTGCGCGGCGAAATCGGCGCACTGGCCAAGTCCGAAGAAGACGTGCTGACCTACGCCATGTTCCCGGACATCGGGCGCAAGTTCCTCGAGGAACGCGACGCCGGCACCCTTACGCCTGAGGTGCTGCTGCCTATCCCTGAAGCCGGCGGCGTGGCCCGTGCCGGTGGCGAAGGCGTGCCGACCGAGTTCGTCATCGACGTGCACGGCGAAAGCTACCGCGTGGACATCACCGGTGTCGGTGTGAAAGCCGAAGGCAAGCGCCATTTCTACCTGTCCATCGACGGCATGCCGGAAGAAGTGGTGTTCGAACCGCTCAACGAATTCGTCGGCGGCGGCAGCAGCAAGCGCAAGCAGGCCAGTGAGCCGGGGCATGTCAGCACGGCGATGCCGGGCAATATCGTCGATGTGCTGGTCAAGGAAGGCGACGTGGTCAAGGCCGGCCAGGCCGTGCTGATCACCGAAGCGATGAAGATGGAAACCGAAGTGCAGGCTGCGATTGCCGGCAAGGTGACCGCCGTTCACGTGGCCAAGGGCGACCGGGTGAACCCTGGCGAAATCCTGATTGAAATCGAAGGCTGATCCAGCCTTCGACACGACCGTTTAATCCTCGGGGGGGCAGGTGCCCCCCTTTTTTTTGCCGATTTTTTAATGGTCAACGGAGGGTGCGGCGCTCTGCTTGCGCTTGAAGCCGACAAAAATACCTTCAGGTTTGTAGAGCAGTTCAGGTTCCAGGGTGGTCAGGTTGCTGGTAACGGCGCTGAATGTTCCCTTGATGGATGCCGCATCCGCGATACGTAGCTGGCGCGTGAGCAGTGCTTCACTTTCCGGCTGTACATCAAGTTTCAGGGTGGCGTTATCCAGCGTTAACGTATTGCCGACTTTCAGCGTGGAGTGGGCTTGGTCCGCGCCCACTTTGAACGCCATGGTCGATCCTGGTTTGAGGTGCAGATCCTTCCTGATCCGGGTCCGTGGTGTATTTTCAGGATCGAGCAGCAGGGTACCCGCGACATTAAGGGAGTCGACGGTGCCGCCGGAATAGCTGCCGCCCGCATCAATATCCAGGGTCCCCTTGATAACGCTGCGGTTGGTCAAGGCAGCATCGCCGTACACCTTGCCGTGCCGATTGTCGTGCAGTGCACCGGTCAGTTCCCAGGCGCCCTTGCCGACCCACAGGTGTTGCATTCGGGTCGCACCTTCGAACGTGCCGCCTTTGGTGTCTTCGAGAACCACCTGGTTGGTACCGCTGCCGCCATCGACTTCGCCTTTGAAGCGGCTGCCATTTTTGACAACCAACAGGTCGTCACCGCCGCCCATGTCCAGGGCGACTCCATTGCCACCTGCAATCAGGCCATGGTTGATCACCTCATCGGCCTTTTCTCCCTTCAGGGCCACACCTGTGCCGGATTGGGCCGTGATGCTTCCTCGATTCTCCAGCCAGACAGAGGTAAGTCCGGAGCTGCTCAGGCCATGACCCGGTGAATTGATGTGCACGTCCGGGCTGTTGACGATGTCGACGGCTTTGATGATGTGTGACTTCTCAAGGTTGGACGGGGTTTGGGTGAGGCCGGCGATCTCGTCGATATTCATCCCGTCGCGGCGCGGGGAGTTAGGCGTGGTGATGACTTTGACAATATTGGTGTCGAGCTGGCCATTTGAGGCCTGGCGGGCGGCGTGCCCGAACGAGCGCGGAGTGGTTGGAGGCGCGGTGTGTGGCTCGGGTGCTGCGGCGGGCGGAGTGGCAGCCTCGGCGAAGGCGTTGGCGCTTTGTGCGAAGAGTGCACCAAGGGGAGGGAAAAACGAAAGTGTCGATATCATGATTTCCGGCCTCTTTTGTATAGGAGACCGGAGTGTAGCCAGCAAAAAGTGGTGCTTAATGTCAGCCTTCAAGACCTGTGTGAGTGTGAAGGTTCTTCAGTTTCTGTCTTAAAACGCGCTTTGCCATTGGCCCATTAGTCCATGGTTGCGGCTGTTGTCGCCCACTTCGGCGGTGTACGCGATGCTCAGGGTCTGGTGCTCCGAAAGACGCATGTCCAGCCCCGTGCGCAAGGCCAGGTTATCTCGGTCCAGCGAGGTACCGCCGATGCTGAACGCGCTGTTGAAGTCCTCGCGGGTTTCCCTGGCAAAGGATTGGCGTACGCGGCTGTTGGTGTCGCCATACAAGTGTTTCCAATGGACGCTCAGGTGCGGCTTGAGGGTGATCCGGTCGGCCACTGCGATGTCGCGGCTCAAGCGCAGGCCGAAGGTGCTGCTGAGGTTTTGCTGGGTTTGGGTGCCCACGTTCAACGCGCTATGGCCACCTTTCTCGGAGAAGCGGTCACGGTGATACCGCTGGAAGCCGATTCCGGCAAACGGTTCGGCATGCAAGCCGTCGGTGACGAACCGATGGCCCAGTTCGGCGAATGCGTTCTGGCTCTGGGCCTTGTACTTGCCCGTGAGGCGTTCGCGGTAATCGATGAAGTCGAAGTCCACACTGCGCGTGTTCTGCCCGGAATGGCTGCTGTACAGCGCGCCCAGGCGTAAAGCCCATGGACCGTCCTGGCGCACCGCATAGGCGCCCAGGTGCCAGCTGTCCACTTCACCGTTGAAATGCCGGGCGCTCAGGTCGCTGCCAGACTTGCCGCCCACCACGCCGACCCGCCAGGCGTCATCGATTGCTCCATCTGCACCCAGCAACAGGCCCTGGCTGCTTTGTTTCAAGCCGGCGCTGCCGTGTTGGGCATCGAGGGCACCGCTGCTGGCCAGGCCTTGGACCCAGACACGCCCGTCCTCACCGGTGTGGTTATCCAATTGGCGTATGGCTGTCAGCAGGCTGGCGTGCCAGCGTTTCATGCTGTTTTGAGTGGCCGTGCCCAGGTTGGCGTTCTGGCTGCCGGCCAATTGCTCCAGCAGCGTACCCAAGCGACCTGGCTCCAGGCTGCTCAAGTACCGCCCGTAGTTTTCACGCTGGTACTTTTCCCAGTCACTCAACTCCTCCGATGCCAGCGCGGCATCCACTGCCGAGTCCAGCACGCGGGCAACGCTCAGGCCGTTACGACTGTTGGCTCGGTCGATGAAATAGAAGTCTTCGGGGGTGGGAGTGGCCGGGTCGAAATGAGTTTTCTGGTGATGTTTCGCAATCTGTTCGAACCACTCGCTGTCGGGTTGCATGTCTTCACGGGCCTGTGCGTACTGAGCACAGGTGGCCCCCAGCGCGAGCGTGATGGCGAGTACGAGTTGTTTCTGAATGAGTGGCATGTAAACCCACCTCCTGATGTATGAGGCGGGGAATTTAGCGGGGCACCCGGGGGATAACTGTCAGGCCAAGCACCGCGTGTTTGCGGGAGATGTCTCTAGTCCGATGCGATAAAAATTCAGCTCGATTGGCGCAGTAAGCCTGAGGGCGATAGTGACTTCAATGACCTCACTCTCGCCTCGCATACCCCTTGCCATAGTGCCGCTCCATGCGTGCCTGGATCAGTTCCAGGCCGAGGGACATCACCCAGTAAATGATCGCAGCGGTGGTGAGCATCTCGATATAACGGTAGCTGGAGCGCCCGTAGGATTGCGCCAGGAACATCACTTCCCACACGCCCATCACCGAGATCAGCGACGAGTCCTTGAGCATGGAGATGAACTGGTTGGTCGCCGGCGGGACGATGGTGCGCATGGCCTGGGGCAGGGTGACGTGCCAGAAGATCGCACTGTCGCGCATGCCCAGGGCCAATGCGGCTTCCCGTTGTCCATGAGGGACGCCCAGGATGCCGGCGCGGAAGATCTCGCTCAGGTACGCGCCGTAGTTCAGCGACAGCGCGATGATCCCCGCGACGATGGCGCCCGGCACCAGGCCCAGCTGCGGCAGGCCCAGATAGATCAGCAGGATCTGGATCAGCAACGGCGTGCCACGGAAAAACGACGCGTAGAAGCTGGCGATACCAAAGGCCACGGCACTTTTGGACAGGCGCCCGAGCGCGGTGATAAAGCCCAGCACCGACGAGGCGGCAATCGCACACAGGCACAGGAACAGCGTCAGCGCTGCGCCTTGCAGGAAGCCATTGGGTGCCAGGTGCAGGCCGACCAGGTTGGGCAGCTTGTCGAGAATGATCGAGAACTTCAGGTCAAAGCTCAGGAAGAAACTGGCAAACAGGGCGAACAGCGCCGCCCAGGTCAGGTAAAGCCGCGTGCGAAAGCCCAGCAGGGCGCGCGCAGGTTTTGGGGGAACACTCATTGGCTGATATCGGCACCGATCCATTTTTGCGACAGTTTGCTCAGGGTGCCGTCCTGTTTCAACTGGGCAAATACCTCACGCACCTTGGCGTCCCACTGGGCGTCGCCTTTTTCGATGGCGACCGAATTGGGTTCGGCGTACAGCGGCGTGCCGGCGAGCTTGAAGCGTTTGTCTTCGTTCAGGCGCGGCTGGGCGGTGACCAGGTTGGTGAGGATTGCATCCAGGCGTACACCGGCGCCCAGGCCAAGGTCCTGGAAGGCGACGTTATCGGTGTCGTACGGGGCGATCTGCACGTTCTCGAACGGGTACTGCAACTGGGTGTCCTCGGCGCCTTCGATCACCAGGTTCTTGTTCAGGTAGCTCTCGTAGCTGGAGGCGCTGGTGAGGCCGACTTTCTTGCCGCTCAGGTCCTTGGCGCCGTGGATGCTGTCATCCTTGGCATTGACCACGATCACGGCAGGGGAGGCGTAATACTCCACCGGGAAGTCGAAGACCTCGGCGCGGGCCTTGCTCGGGGTCATCGAGCAGATGCAGATGTCATAGCGACCGCTCCAGCGGCCGGCGGCGATCACGTCCCACGACGGCGTTTCCAGGCGCAGTTTCACACCGAGCTTTTGCGCGACAGCCTTGGCCACATCGACATCGAAGCCGTCGAGCTGGTTTTGCTCGTTGAGGAACGAGAACGGCGGGTAGCTTTCCATCAGCACGCCCACCAGTTCTTTTTTCTTCTCAACCCGGTCCAGGGTCGCGCCGCCAAAGGCTTGGGTGGAGGCAGCCAGTATCGTCAGGCCCAAGGCCAATAGCGGTTTAAGTTTCAAGGAGGCACCTGAATAAAAAAGAGGTTGTTATGAACCGAACGGAACGTATTAAATAGTTATAAGAACGACTCTCATAGTGAGTTATTTTCATAAGCTTATGAGTAAAAAGCATATGGGCGCAGTAAGCACAGTAATTCTGGACGGCGGCATGGGCCGTGAACTGCAACGCCGCGGTGCGCCCTTCAGGCAGCCGGAGTGGTCGGCGCTGGCATTGAGCGAAGCACCGCAGGCGGTGGAGGCGGTGCATGCGGCCTATATCGACAGTGGCGCCAACGTGATTACCAGCAACAGCTATGCGGTGGTGCCGTTCCATATCGGCGAGGCGCGCTTTGCTGCCGAAGGCCAGGCCCTGGCGGCGCTGGCGGGTGAATTGGCCAGACGGGCGGTGCAGGCTTCGGGCAAGGCCGTGCGTGTGGCCGGCTCGTTACCGCCGCTGTTTGGTTCGTATCGGCCCGATCTGTTCGAGCCGCAGCGCGTGTCTGAGTTGCTGACGCCACTGGTGCAGGGCCTGGCACCCCATGTCGACTTGTGGCTGGCGGAGACCCAGAGCTCAATCGTTGAAGCGCGGGCGATTCATGCGGGCCTGCCGAAGGATGGCAAGCCGTTCTGGCTGTCGTTTACCTTGAAGGACGAAGACACCGACGAAGTACCGCGCCTGCGCTCCGGCGAACCGGTGGCGGACGCGGCCGAAGCCGCCGCGCAGTTGGGCGTGCAAGTGTTGCTGTTCAATTGCAGCCAGCCGGAAGTGATCGGCGCGGCGATCGATGCCGCACGCCAAACCTTCGAGCGGCTGGGTGTGGCGATTCAGATCGGCGCCTACGCCAACGCCTTCCCGCCCCAGCCCAAGGAAGCCACGGCCAATGATGGCCTGGACCCCTTGCGCGAGGATCTCGACCCACCGGGCTACCTGCAGTGGGCCGCGGACTGGAAAAAGCGCGGTGCCAGCCACTTGGGCGGGTGCTGCGGGATCGGGCCGGAGCATATTGCGGTGCTGGCCCAGAAGCTGGGGTAAGCCTTAAAGCGCCTGGCGGCGACACTCCGCCAGGCCCTTCAACTGCCCGGAACCTGCCTGGTTCGCCTCCGACAACCACGCCTCAAACCCCGCGCCCACCGTCGGCCATTCCGAATCCAAAATCGAATACCACGCCGTATCGCGGTTCTGCCCCTTCACCACCATATGCTGGCGGAACACCCCTTCAAAGCTGAACCCCAACCGCTCCGCCGCATATTTGGAGCGGGCATTGCCGTTGTTGCACTTCCACTCCAGGCGGCGGTAACCCTGTTCGAACGCGTATTTGGCCAGGAGGTACACCGCCTCGGTGCTTTTGGGTGAGCGCTGCATCGGCGCGCCGAAGGTGACATGCCCGATTTCGATACGGCCCTGGGCCGGGACGATGGACATCAGGCTGAGGATGCCCTGCACCTGGCCGGACGCACGGTCGACCACGCTGAAGAAATACGGGTCGCTGTTCGCCGCATGGTTGTTCAACCACGCATCAAACGCGGCGCGCTCGGCAAACGGGCCGTAAGGCAGGTAATCCCACAACTTGGGGTCGGCGCCGGGGCCTTCGAGGGCTTGCCACAGTTGGTCGGCGTGGCGGGCCGGATCGAGTTTTTCCAGGCGGATAAAGCGCCCTTCGAGCAGTTGCGCGGTGGGCGCCGGGGCGCCTTTCCAGTCGGCGAGGGAAGTGGACATGCTGCGCTCCTTAAAGACCTTTGCGAAATTGAATGAAGCCAGGGCGTTCGGCGATGCGCTCGTAGAGCTGGATCGCGGTGGCGTTGGTCTCGTGGGTCAGCCAGTGCACCTTGCAGCAGCCGTCGGCCTTGGCAGTGGCGTAGACGAACTCGATCAGTTTACGGCCGACACCGGTGCCGCGCTGGGCCGGGTCCACCAGCAGATCCTGCAGGTAGCAGGAGTTTTCGATGCTCCAGTTGGAGCGATGGTAGATGAAGTTGACCATGCCCACCGCCTTGCCGTCCTGCCAGGCCAGCGCAGAGTGGGTCGGCTCATGGGCATCGATCAGGCGCTGCCAGGTGCTTTGGCTGACGGCGTCCGGCAGTTCGGTGTTGTAGAACGTCAAGTACGCCTGCCACAGCGGCAGCCAGGCGGCGTGGTCGGTTGCGGTGACCTGGCGGATCTCGATCTGGCTCATTCTGAAACTCCTTGGGGAATAAAGCGCGCGAGGGTCTGGTCGCGTATATCGGCGCTGGCGGCCAGGCCGTCGCGCACGCCGGCGATGTCCGCCGCGCTGCGGTTCTGGCTGAGTTTGCGTTTGCCGATCAGGCGCTCGATCGGCAGGCTGAAGCCGACAATGGCCTTGAGCATGCCGTCAATGTAATCAGCCGGGGCGTCGCTGACCTTCCATGGCTGGGCGCGATTGCCCTCGTGGCGGTCAGTGAGGGCGCTGACCACGCCGAGCAGGCGCTCGGCATCGGTAAATACCTCGGCCTTGCCATAGGCATGCACCGCGATGTAATTCCAGGTGGGCACCACTTTGCCGTGCTCAGCCTTGGCCGGGTAAAACCCCGGGCTGATGTAGGCCTCGGCGCCGGCGAAGATCACCAGGGCTTCGCTGCCGTCTTGCAGGTCTTGCCACTGCCGATTGGCCTTGGCCAGGTGCCCGTACAGCGTGCCGTTGGGGCCTTCATCCGGGTTGAGCAGCAGCGGCAAGTGGCTGGCCTGCAGGCCTTGCTCGCCAAAGGTGACCAACTGCGCCAGGCGTGTGTGCTGGATCAGTTGCTGTATTTCGGGCAAGTCGTCGAGGGCAAAGGCGCGGGGTGTGTACATGAATATTTTCCTTGGCGAATGCCTGCATCCTAGGCAGGCTAATGGTTCGTTGTAAGAGCCATCTTCGGCCAATTTCATAGGTCCAATATGATGTCGCCCATTTCGCCGCCGCTGTCCTTCAACCCTGCCGGTATCGAGCTGGATCGACGCCAAGGCCTGACGCGCCAGCTTTATGAAGCCCTGCGTCAGCGCGTGTTGGATGGGCGCCTGGCCAGCGGTACGCGCCTGCCCGCGAGCCGTGACCTGGCCGCTGCGCTGTTGATTTCCCGAAACAGCGTGGTGCGCGCCTACGATCAGTTGTACGCGGAGGGGTTTATCGAAGGCCGTGTGGGTGACGGCACCTATGTCGCCCAATTACCCACGGCAAAAAAACTATCCACAAAAGTATCCACAGGCTTATCAACAAACTTATCCCCAGACTTATCCACAAAATGGACGGAATTGCCGCAACACCTCAATGGCGAAGTTATCCACAGGCCGGCCTTGGGGCGCGTGCAAAATAACCATTTGCCACAGCCGCCGGCGGGTCCGCCCAAGGCATTTCGCGTGGGCGTGCCAGCCTTCGATCTATTCCCTTTCGAGGTCTGGGCCAAGCTCAACGGGGCGTTCTGGCGCAAGCCGGACCTGGCGCAGCTGTGCTATGGCGACCCGGCGGGTGACAGCCGCCTGCGCGGCTTGATCGCCGCTTACCTGCGCAGCTCACGGGGCATGCAATGTACGGCTGAGCAAATAGTGATCACCAGCGGTGCACAACAGGCAATCAGCCTTTGTGCACAGTTGCTGGTAGAGCCTGGTGACGGGGTGGCGGTTGAAAACCCGGGCTATCGGGCCGCCGGTCACGCGTTCGCCCTGGCCGGTGCCAACCTGCAGGGCGTGCCGGTGGACAGCGACGGCATCGATTGCCAGGTCCTGAATACCTTGGGTGATTGCCGCCTGGCCTATGTCACGCCCTCCCACCAATATCCGCTGGGCGTGGTGATGAGCCTGGCGCGGCGCCTGGAGTTGCTGGCTTGGGCCGAGCGCACCGGCGGCTGGATCGTGGAGGACGACTACGACGGCGAATACCGCTACAGCGGCGCCCCCCTGGCGCCGCTGGCGGCTTTGGACCGCAGCGGCCGCGTGCTGTACGTCGGTACCTTCGGCAAAGTCGCATTCCCGGCCTTGCGCCTGGGCTATCTGGTGTTGCCGCCAGGCCTGGTTGATGCTTTCTCACGGCGCCGTGCGGTGGATATGCGCCACTCGGAAGTCAGTACCCAGGCGGTGATGGCCGAGTTTATGGCGGCCGGGCACTTCCAGCGGCATATCCGCCGGATGCGGCGCGCGGCATTGAGCCGGCGCAATGCCTTGCTCGCCGGGTGGCCGCGCGGTCTGCCGGGGGTGGGCGAGTTGCCCGTTATCGCCGCAGGGCTGCACATGACCGTGCGCGTGGACAGCCTGGCCCGCGAACAACAGCTGCTTGAGCAGGCCCGTGCCGTGGGCGTCGAAGTCAATGGTTTAAGCAGTTACTGGCTGGCGCACTCCACCATTCCGGCAGACCAGCGCGCCGGCCTGGTGCTGGGGTTTGCCGCCGTACCCGAGGCGGCCGTTGCCGAGGCCCTGACCGCTTTGCGCAGAGCCTGGCAGCACGATTGACGGTCAGGTCTGGAAAAACAACGAGCGGGCCAGGATCGGGCTGATTTCACTGCGATAAATCGCGATCTGGTCACGGTCGCTCAAGCCCGTGCGGTGCACAGCGCCCCCCAGTTTCTGCTGGTCGCGGGTCTTGAGGTGGCCGGCGGTGTAGTGCTCCAGCGCCGCCTGGGGAGACTCATAGTGAAAGTGCGCATACCAGAGCACCGCATGGGTCTGGTGATCACGCACCTCGTATTCGTCCAGGTAGTTTTTGCCGGGGCCCTTGAGCCGCCGCCGCGTGACCACTTTGGCGATTTTCACCAGGCCTTGGCTGTGCAGCCACTCCACCCGTGCCGCCGTGGGTGGTTGTTGTTTGGTCATGCTGATGCGAGTGTTTGTGCCCATTTCGTATAGCCGTTGTGCGGCGTCATTGAGGCGACGGTTGAGGGCGGCGGCGGGCGGGCGGTCGCTTTCCGTGAGGTTGAGCCGGGTGAGCGCCTCTTCGATCGTGGCCATTGCGTGTTCCAGGCGTGCGGCGTACTGGTGGAACATCTCTTCGATTTCCACCGGAATACGCCCGGCTTTCTTCGCGTGGTCCAGGGTGCGCAGGGTGGCGGCGGGCTCTTCATTCAGCAGGCTCTGGGCGGTGTCGATGCTGGTGCCCAGGTCGATCACCTGGGGCTCTCGGGGGCTTGAGGGTGTGCTCTGGCGTTCAACCCAGACCCCAGGGGTTTTTTCGTGAAAGGTCGCGATGAGCTTGCCCGTCACCGGGGCCTTGACGTCCACCAGGCCGCTTTCGGCTTCACGGGGCTCGCCCACCACCACCCCGTTGAAGCGTGTCTTGATGACTTTGCGCTTGGGTGTCGGGGGGGCTTTTGATGGGCCAGGCTTGGGCTCCAGGGCTTTTCGTTGCCTGATCAACAGCGCCAGCTCATGCACCGCCTGTTGGTTGAATTCATCGATGCGTTGGCGCAGGTTTTCCAGGGGTTCTCGCTGCACCTGTTCCGGGTGTTCGGCGTGCAGGTCCAGCAGGCGTTGGTCGACAATCGCGAACTGGTCGACCAGGCTGTTGAGCACTTCAATACGCTCGTGCAGGTCGCTGATGCTGGTTTCCACCAGGGTCTCGATCCACGTTTGCACCGTGAGATCGGCGTTATCCACGATGTCATTGAGTTGCGCACGGGCGTCGGTGAAGGCCTCCCCGCTGCCTTCGCCAATACACAGGTAGCGGCTGAGGGTGAGTTGCATGGCCTTGAGGTCGTGCAGCTTGAAGTCGGGCAGGGCCTGCACGCTGGTCTGGATGACCTTGGCACCCTCTATGCCCAGGCTTTCCAACTGGCGATAGCGCGACTGCGCATACTCCATGCGGTTGATCATATCCAGGTTCAGCTTCGCCATTGTCTGTGCGATCTCGTTACGCTGCTTGATGTCCAGGGAGGTGAGGGCTTCCATGTCTTCCATCGACACCAGCAACTTGCCGCGAAAGACCGGCAAGCGTTCCGCGATGGCCGAGCGGGTCAGCAGCAGTTGTTTGTTCAGGTAGTCGATCATCGAACTCTGGTAGTTGGGTACCGAATCGATGACATTCAGCGAACGTAACTGGCGAATGGGCACGTCATAGTCGGCCAGGCGGCTGTCGACCTTGTCGAGGAACGCCTGGCGCTGGCGATCGGAGGAGGGCCCGGGCACCGGGTCTATCGCGGCGTGGGCCTGGGCGACTTCAGCTTGCCCGCGCCGTTCGTCAGCATCGAATTGGTTGAGTTTCTGCCGGAGGTCGGTGATCCGCGAAGGTACTTTGCCGCGAGCCGATTGCCGGCGATTCCTGAAACCGGCACCGCGCAGGCGCAGGCGAGTGTCGACAAACCATTGCCCGGCCAGGTTGCTCACCAGCAGCGGGCCGATGTTAGTGGGGCGGCCCGGATCGACGATCATGACATTGTCGTGCTCATCCACCGCCACCTCGAACCAGCGTGCGCCCACCGGCGCGTACCATTTATCGGCAAGCGCATAGAGATGCAGGTGCGGCCCTGTTTCCTTGACGGCTTCCCCCAGCCCGTCGGGCCTGGCCACTTTGAGGCGGTCCAGTGTGGCCCCCAGGCTTGTCGGAGAACGTTGGAGTGCGCCGCTGTTGTACAGCGGGCCTTGATGGCGAGCGGGCGGTTCGGCGTCGGGCAAGTCGGGGCGGCGCATCACGGGGATCCGGTGCTCCGGCGGCAGTCTGGTTTCAGGCGCCTGGGTCGGGGTGGCTTCCTGTTTCGGCAACGTGGCCTTGGGCGTCTTTCGTACCGGCGGATGGCGCAGGGCGACGTGCAGCACCAGGGCCATGCCCAGGTTGAGCAGCAGATCCACCTGGGCTGTCCAGGACACCTGCCCGTCAGGCTCCGGCTCCGCCTGGGCGGTCGCCTGCAGGTCGTCCATGATTTGCCAGATCCAGGCCGCGATGCCCACGGTGCGGCCCATGAATGGCAACGCCGCGCTGAAAATCAGCCAGCCGGCTTCTCGATAGCTTGCCCAGCGTTTCCGGGCGTTGGACACCGATTGCCGCGTCGCCAATTCAACCATCGCGTTGGCGTTGTCCCTGAACAGCGTCGCCAGGCTGTCGTTGCCCACCACTTCATCGCTCAAGGCCAGGGGGCCGCTCATTTGCACCACCACGTGCGGCTCCACCAACCCGCGCACCACGGTCCACGGCGAAGGTAATGCGGCAGGGAAGACATACTGCTCGTAGTTGAAGCGCACATCTTCGGCCAGCCAGGCCAACACCGAGTCGCGCAGGGTGCGGTGATGCTTGATGGCATACAACAGGTTTTGCCGTGACGGGTACTGGATCAGCACCGGCTCCAGCAGTGGGCGGTACAACAGGCAAGGGCCTTGGGTGTGGTCGCGGGGGCCGATCACAAACATATTCGCCACCCCGTCCTGCGCCTGGCTGGTGCGCAGGGTGGGAATGAACGCCAGGCGCCGGATGACGATCTCTTGCCCCTCGACCTGCCGTTCATGGGCGTGTGCCTGCACCGCGGCAGCGATATAGCGATAACCGCGATCATCGATGCCGTGCAGGCCCTGGATCTTCCACTGCAAGGCCAGCAGTGGCAGTTGCACCCGCAAGTGCGAGGTGTAGAGGGTTTGCCGAAGCCTCGATTGAACGGGGTCGTCGAGCAGGGTGTGTTTGATCAGCGTCGGGTAACGCTCACCGATGTCGAGGGTTTCGATCACGTCCTTGAGGTAGTTGTACGTCAGCCATTGCGGCCCCTCGCCGCCGTTGTAGTGCACGCTGGGCGTACCGGTGGGCAGCCCGGTGAGGTTTTCCAGGGCCAGGTCGATCAGGCTGCGCCGGGTGATGTCACTGGTTCCGGGCAGCACGAAGGTGCCCCAGACCACCGGGCTTTCGATGCTGATCTCTATCTTGTCCAGGTTCAGGCTCGCGCCATTTGCATGGGCCTTGATCCGGTTTTGCAGTTGCTGCCGGGCGTAGTCGCGGATCGGCGGGATACCGTCCTGGAAAGACTGCCCGTGGTTGTGGGTATGCAGTTCGGCCAGTTCGATCACGTAACGGCTGTAGGTCGATACGTCCAGGTCCGAGGCATTGGCAAGCCAGTCGGGAAGTTGCTCGTGGATCTGGTGGATGCTCGACAATGAGTGATCGCTCAAGTCTTCAATCACCGGCAGGATGCGCGCGACGGCCTGGCCAGTGACGGCAGCCGTGGCGGGGGCTTCAAGGTCGGCGGAGCCAATTGACCCGATGGCCTGCAATTGCAGGGCGATCAGGTTGCACGCCAGGCTGTCGAAAAAATCCCCGGCGGGTTCGTACAATCGCCATTGCACGGTTACCTCCCCATCAGCTTGAGTCAGTGCCGCGGGCAAGGCTTCGCCGAGCTTTTGCAGTGACTCGAATTTCTCGTAGCCGTTGATCAGCGAATACGTCAGGACCCGCTGGCGTTGCTCATGTACCCCGATCAGCACCGCGATATCCGACAGGCCGACGTGAGTGGAGCGGTTGTTTTTAAGGCCATCTATATCGATCAGGTAAGCGTGTGTCTGGAATGTGTCGAAGTTCCGACGCTTGGCCCGGTCCGGAAAGTGGAACAACGTCCTGGCCATGGCGCAATCGTGTTCATCCCAGCCGTCCTGCGCGGTGACGTTCCAGACTTTGCGCAGGGAATGGGAGAGCGTTTGCCAGCGTGGGCCCGCCAGGCCGTTGGAAGCGTTCCAGTAATCAAGTTGCTGCTCCTGGAAGGCGGTAAAGATCAGCGCCGCCAGCTCATTGATCAGCCGCGCAATGGCATCGATCTGCACCGGCAGGTGCACGGCGGGCTTGGCCTCGGGCTCCAGGGTGAGGAAGTGTTCGCCGTCGATATAGATCACCGGCTCGGGCGCCAGGGCCTGGTTGGCCAGCACCGAGGTCAGCGATTGCGCGGTGGCGGGTGCGGATTGGATGACATCGCCAACGATGCGCCAGCGCGGCGTGATGACCATGGCCAGGTCAGGGTCGATAGCGAGTGTCGGGTATTGCTCCATGAGGGACGAACGCAACAGGTTGGCGGCGACGTCGCGGATCGACGGGCCGACGCTCAGTTGCGTCAGCAGCTCATAGCTGCTGGGCGGGCGATTGTTGCTAGGGGGTGAATCGTTGGGCATCTGCAGCTCCTTGGCCTGGGTCGGCATGAAGAGCTGCAAGGTAATTGGCGCTGCGGCCGGGCGGTCGGTAGATAAGTCATCGTGGCCGGGAAGCACTTCCCGGTCACGTTTGCTCAGGTCCCGGACTTGATCCTGGACCAGGCGCGGGTCCTGGCGCGTTCGGCGTCGCGTCCCAGGGGTTTCAAGGTATAGAGCGTGGCCATCGCGGCTTCGGTGGGGTACAGGTTGGGGTTGTTGCGGATCGCCGGGTCCACCTGCCCGGTAGCGTCTTTGTTCGGGTTGGGGTAGCCGACAAAATCGCTGATCGGCGCAATGACGTGCGGTTGCAGCAGGTAGTTGATGAAGGTGTAGGCGTCCTGGGGGTTCTTCGCGCCCTTGGGAATGGCGAGCATGTCGAACCAGATCGGCGCGCCCTCCTTGGGCAGGCGCATGTCGACGATCACGCCGTTCCTGGCCTCCTTGGCGCGATTGGCGGCCTGGGAGAAGCTGCCGGAGTAGCCGACGGCGACGCAGATGTCGCCGTTGGCGATATCGGCCATGTACTTGGAGGAGTGGAAGTAGGTGATGTACGGGCGGATTTTCAGCAGCAAGGCTTCGGCTTTTTCATAGTCCTTGGGGTTGTTGCTGTTGGGGTCCAGGCCCAGGTGCTGCAAGGCCAGGGGCAGGATCTCCGAGGGTGAATCCAGCAGCGCCACGCCGCACTGCTTGAGCTTGCTGATGTTCTCCTCCTTGAAGATCAGGTCCCAGCTGTCCACCGGTGCATTGGCGCCGAGTGCGGCCTTGACCTTGTCGGGGTTGAAGCCGATCAGGATGGTGCCGTACATGTAGGGCACGGCGAATTTGTTGCCCGGGTCGTTGGCCTCGATCAGCTTCATCAACTTGGGATCGAGGTGGTTCCAGTTCGGCAACTGGCTGCGGTCCAGGGCCTGGAACACACCGGCCTCGATCTGTTTGGCCAGGAACACATTGGATGGCACCACCACGTCATAGCCGGAATTGCCGGTGAGCAGCTTGGCTTCCAGGGCTTCGTTGGTGTCGAAGATGTCGTAGACCAACTTGATCGACGGGTTTTGGGCCTTGAAATCTTCCAGGGCCTTGGGGGTGATGTAGTCGAACCAGTTGTAGACCCGCAGGGTTTTTTCTTCAGCGTGGGCGGCGGTGCTTAATACGGCGGCGCAGAGCACAAGCGACTTGAGCATATTCATCAGGCAGTCCCCTCAAAACCTTCGAGCACGTTGACGGCATTGATGCCGATTTCTTCTACCGCGTAGCCGCCTTCCATCACGAACAGCGTCGGCTTGCCCAGGCGGGCGATACGCTTGCCCATGGCCAGGTAGTCGGGGCTGTCGAGCTTGAACTGCGAGATGGGGTCGTCCTTGAACGTATCGACGCCCAGGGACACCACAATGACGTCGGCGCCGTAGCCCTCAATAGCCTGGCAAGCCTGTTCCAGTGCGGCGCTCCAGGTGTCCCAGCCCGAACCGGCCGGCAACGGATAGTTGAAGTTGAAACCCTCTCCGGCCCCGTCGCCCAGCTCATCGGCATAGCCGAGGAAAAACGGAAACTCGGCTTCCGGATGCCCGTGGATCGAGGTGAACAGCACATCGCTACGCCCATAGAAAATCGATTGGGTGCCGTTACCGTGGTGGTAATCCACGTCGAGGATCGCGACTTTCTGGTGGCCCTGGTCGAGAAATGCCTGGGCGGCGATGGCGGCGTTATTGAGGTAGCAATAACCGCCCATCAAGTCGCTGGCGGCGTGGTGTCCAGGTGGCCGGCACAGCGCGAAGGCACTGTGGGCGCCTTGCTGGATCTCCCGTTGCGCGGTCAGCGCCACCTGCGCCGCACTGTAGGCCGCCTGCCAGGTGCCGGCGGTAATCGGCGCGCCGCCGTCGAAGCTGTAGTAACCCAACTGGCCGTGCAGGCTGGTGGGCAAGACAGCGCGCAGGGTGCGGGCGGGCCAGGTATAGGGCAGCAGGTCGCCGTCCTGGCCGAACTCGACCCAACGGGCCCAGGCACCTTTGAAAAAATCCAGGTACTCGCGGCTGTGGATGCGTTGCAAGGGGGCCAGGCCAAAGTCCTGCGGCGCTTGCACCGGGCCGAGCTGGCGGTCCTTGACCCGCTGCAGCACATGGTCGGCGCGGGCGGGCATTTCGAAGCAGGGCATCAATTGCCCGTCCATCAATTCACAACGGCCGTGGTGCAGATGATGATCGTCCGAGTAGATTGTCAGCATTGTTGTTGTTCTCCGCAGGCTGCTTGGGATGCCTTGCAGTGTTGCGGCGTGGGCGGCTTTGGAGAACGGCAGGAGCGGCCAAAAGGGGATAAATATGGCCAAAGCCTGTGTCCGTTATTCGCCCCATGTCGGTGCGCGCGACTCAAGCGCGGAACTGACTCGGTGCCACGCCGCTCCAGCGTACGAAGGCGTGCCTGAAACTTGCGGTTTCACTGAAGCCCAACTGCTCGGCGATGCGATAGATCGGCAGTTGGTCCTCGCCCAGCAACTGCTTGGCCCGCTCGAAGCGTAACTCGTCCAGCAGTTCCTGATAGCTGCAACCCAGGTCATGCAGATGCCGGCGCAAGGTGCGCGGCGAACAGTTCATCTGCCCGGCCAGGCCATCGATGCCGGGGGCGGCGTTCAATTGGGCGGCCAGCAATTGACGTACCCGGCCGAGCCAGGCCTGGCGCCCGGTGAATTCGGTGTTCTGTTTGCGGCAGCGCTCGCCCATGGCGCGGTGGGTGATGGGGTCGGCCAGCGGCAACGGCTGGTCGAGCCAGTGCCGGTCGAAAGCGAAGGCATTGGCACTGGCGGCAAAGGCAAGAGGGCAATCGAAGTGCTCGGCATAACGTGCGCGATAGTCGGGGGCGCGGTGTTCGAAACGCGCACCGAGCAACGGCAGGGCATGGCCCAGCAGATCGTCACAGATGACCTTCAACGACACCAGGCAGAACTCGACATTGAAGGTGGCCAGCGCCGGGTTTTCCCGATACCCGTCGGCGGTGAACCAGATGCGCTGGCCGTCGTCTTCCAGGCTCAGCTCGAAAAGTGTTCCCAACAGCGCCGGATAGCGCAGGGCCAGGCGCAAAGCGTCACCGAAGGTGGCACTGGTCAGCAGCGCATAGCCGAGCATGCCGTAGGATGACACGTGCATGCGCCGGCCCAACTCCAGGCCGATATCGCGGCGCAGGGCCACGGCATTGGCACATACGCGCATCTCCTGGTTGGTGGTGATGCGCGTGTCGGCGCGGTTCAGGTCGGCGCCGCAGATACCGCTGCCGGCCAGCAGCACGTCGCGGCTCACGCCCTCGTCCCTGAAGGTGTCGAGTACCAGGGAGACGGCGTTGAGCGTAGTCAGGTGCGAGTGCAGCATGGGGGAGTCCTGCCAGGGTTTGCCCAGAGGCAGCAAGGAGTGTGCCGCTTACTTGTGGTCAAAAAATAGCCGTTTGGCCGCCTCCAGGCTGATCTCGCTGCGGTAATAGTCGATTTGCTGCTGCTCGTTCAGGCCTTTGACCGAGTCGGCCGCCGAGCCTTGTCGATATTCATGGGTGGTTTTCAACCGTGCGCTCAGGTAGGCCTTGGCAGGCGTCCAGTCGGTCGAATAATGAAAGTGCGCGTACCAGAGCACTTGATGGGTCGCGCGCTCGGTGATGATGTATTCGTCCAGGTAGTCCGGTGTGCTGCTTTTGAGCCGGCGACGCCTCACGGATTTCTTGATGACGATCTCGTCGCGCTCACTCAGCCATTCGACGCCTTTGGTGGTTGGGGGGTGCTGTTTGATCATGCGCGTCATGCTTTCGGATGCGCGCAGGTACAGGTCCTGCGCGGCGTCGTTGAGCTGCTTGCCAAGGGCGGTTGCCGATTGGGTTTGATCCGCTGTGATGGTGCTGTTGGCCAGGGCCTGCTCGATGTGCCGGCTGGTTTCTTCCAGCAGCAACGCGTGACGGTGGTACAGGTATTCGATGCCGACGGCGGTGCGCCCGGCTTGGCGTGTTTGCTCGATGGCCCGTTGCTTGAACGCGGGCAAACCGTCCAGCAGCGTGCGGCCCTGTCCGAGGCTGGACTGAAGCTCGGGCACCGCCTGCTCGGTGTGTGCAGGGCTCAGCCGTTGCACCCAGACGTTGGGGCTTTTCTCATGGAAGGTGGCAATGACCTGTCGGGTCAGCGGTGACTTGATATCCACCAGATCGGTTTCAAGGCCGACCGCCGTCAGGCGGGGCTCGCCGATCATCACGCCGTTGTAACGGGTATGGATGAATTTCTTCAAGGGCTTGGGGGGCGTCGGTGGAGGGGTGGGCCGATTGCGCAGGATGTCCCGCTCAGCGTGCAGCTGGGACAGATGGGTCAAGGCCTGCCTGGAGAAATCCTTGACCTGTTTGCGCAGGCGTTCCAGCGGGGAGAGGTGGGTCAGGCTGGAAAACTCCTGGGAGAAGTCCTCCAGGCGCTCGTCAATGACCTTGAATTGTTCGATCAGGCTGCTCAGGGATTCGATGCGTTCGTCCAGCCGCGCCTCGCTGCGTTCGTTGAGGGTGTCGCGCAGGGCCTGGACCGACAGATCGGCGTTGTCGACAATCTCATTGAGGTTGGCCCAGGCCTGGGGTGCACGGGTCGCGCTGTCCTCCGGCAGGCACAACCTGCGCGCCAGGGTTATCTGCAGGGCCTTGAGGTCGATGCTGGTGTAGGCCGGCAGTTTTTTCCTGGCGCTCTGGATCAACTGCACGCCCTCCTTGGCCAGGGCCTTGAGTTGAGTGAAGCGCGCATGGGTGTAGTCCAGGCGCGTGATCATGTCTTCACTCATCTCGGTCATTTGTCGCGCGTCTTCGACGTACCGCGTCGGGTGCCGGGTGTCGGGGTGTTCGAGCTGGTCAAGCACGACCCTGAGCTGGGGGGTGAAGGTGGTCTGGGCCTCCCTGATCGCGGCTTCGGTAAGCTCCAGTTGCGCTCTTATATAACCCAGGGCTTTTTGCTGGTAGTCGGGGACCGGGGTGAACACACTCAGGGTCTTGAGGTGTTGCAGTGCCGCTTCGTAATCCGCGCTTTGCTGGTCGAGGGTGTCCATGTAGTGCTGGCGTTTGACTTCGGCAGCGTTACCGGAGACGTCGGTCATGGCCTGGCGGGCCTGTTGCAGCGCTCTTTGTGCGGTCTTCTTGGCGTTTTCGAAGGCCTCGAGCTTGGCCCGTACTTCGGCGGCCTTGAGGGTCGCTTCCGCTTCGGCTTTGTTGAGCATGCGCTTGGGGCCGCCGCCGCGCAGGCGCAGGCGGGTGTCGACGAACCATTGGCCGGCGGCGTTGTGAATCAGCGGCGGTCCGGTTCGATCCGGCTGCCGAGGGTCGATGATGACCACGTTGCCCTCGTCGTCCGCGCTCACTTCAAACCAGCGCTCGCCGACCTGTGCGTAGAAACGCTCGGCGACGCGGGTCAGGTGGCGGGTCGGCCCCGGGCGGGTGTCGACGCTGCTCGCTGCGCCAGGCTGGCTGACTTTGAAACGGTCCAGCACCCGCCCCAGGGTGGCGGGCGACCGATTGAGCGCGCCGCTGGTATGCAGCAGTGGAGTGTGACCCGGTGGGCTTTCATTACCGTCGATGGCGTCCAGCTGTTTGATCTCGACCCGCTGCCCTGCCGAGGGCTCGGTCGGCCTGGATTCCCGCTCGGGCCGAGCGCCGCGGGGACGCAGGCGCGTGCTGATATGCAGGGTAATCGCCATCGACAGGTTCAGCAGCACGTCGGTGAAAGTGGTCCATTGGACCGCGGTGTCATCCTGCTCCGTGGCCCCGACAAACTGTTGCAACTGATCGACGATCTGCCAGATCCACAGGCCTGTCGCCACGCTGGGGCTGGTAAAGGGCAGCGCGGCATTGAGGAGCGTCCAGCCTGTTTGCTTGAGGGTCGCCCAGCGGTTCTCGGTATTGGAGGTCGACTGGCGGTCGGCCAGCTTGACCAGGGCCTGGGCGTTGGCTTCAAACAGGCCGGCGAGCAGGTCACCCTTGAGTGGGTCTTTGCCCAGGCCGATGGGGCCGCTCATGGTTTCCAGTGTCGAGGCGTCCACCAGAAAATCGGCGACGGCCCAGGGGGAAGGCAATTCTCCCGGGAACACATAGTTGGCGTAAGCATCGCGCGCGCTGTCCGGCAACCAGGCCAGCACCGAACGGCGCAGGTCGGGGGACTGGGCAATGGCGTACGTCAGGTTGGCCGGGGACGGATATTGCACCAGGGCCGGCGTGAACAGCGGTCGATAGAGCAGGCAGGGACCGGCGGCGGGATCTTGCGGGCCGATGACGTACATGTTTTCGACCTCATCGGCAGTGGCGTCGTCCCGCCGTTGCGGGATGAACGCCAGAGGCCGCATGATGATGGTCTGCCCGTCTACCGTGTGATCCGAGGCATCGGCTTGCATCAGGGCGGCGACGTATCGATAGCCGCGGTCATCGATGCCGTCCTGCTGCTGAATCTTGCCTTGCAGGGCCAGCAACGGCAGCTGGATGCGCAGGTGCTGGATGTAGAGGTTCTTTCGCGATGAGGCCTCGCGAGGGATTTCCAGCAGCTTGCTTTTGATCAGCGCCGGGTAGTTCCGGCCGATGTCCACCCGGGAAATGAGGCTCTCGATGTACTCGACGGTCAGCCAGTCCGGCAGATTTTGGCCGTTATGCAGCTGCAAGGTCTTGTTGCCGACCGGGATGGCGATCAGGTTGTGCAGCGCCAGTTCGGCGAGGTTGAAGGTGGTGGTCTCGGTCATGCCGGGCACCGTGAAAGTCCCCCACACCACCGGCTGCTGGACTTTCAGGGTGAGCGTATCCAAGGCCAGGGCACCGGCTTGCGGATGGTCCTTGAGGATTTCCGCCTTGAGGTGATTGAGCGCGTACTGCTCGATGGGCGGGATATCGTCCTGATACGACTTGCCGCCGGTGCTGCTGTTCAGGGACGCGAGGTCCTTGAGATGCCGCGCATAGACGTTCAGGTCGGACGTCGACGCCTCCTGCAGCCAGCCCGGCAACGCCTGCTGATACCACTTGCGGCCGGGGCCGGGGCCGGTGGCCAACTCGGTGGCACCGGGTGGCGGAGCCGTGTCCGGGTGGAGCAGGTCGGAAACGTCCAGGCTGCCGATGGCCTCGACCTGCAAGGCAATCAGGCTGCAGGCCTGGTGATCGAAAAAATTGCCGTCAGGTTCGAACAGGCGCCATTGCAACTGTGTGCGGGGTGCCGAGGTGTCCAGGCGAGCGGGCAGGCTTCGGCCCAGCTGTGCCAGGGACGTGAACTTCTCATAGCCCTTGAGCAGCGAGTGGGTGAGGATAACGTCTCGCCCGGCCTGCTTGCCGATCAGGACCGACAGCGCGAGCCGGTTGAGGTGGGTCACCTGCGCGCCGTCGACCTGATCGATGTCGAGCAGGTAGGCGTGGCTGGTGTATGGGTCGTCGAGCCGTCGCACATCGTAGGTGGGCGCGTGAAACAACTGGCGCGCCATGGCGCAGTCGCTTTCGTTCCAGCCCGGTGCCCGCTGGACATTCCACACCGCGCGCAATGAGTTGGACAGCTGATGCCAATGGGGGCCGCTGCCGTTGCTTTTGTTCCAGAACGCCAGCTGTTGCTCCTGCCAGGCCGCCAGCATGACGGGGGCCAGGGTATTGAGCAGATGGGCGATGTCACCGATGCGCACCGGCAAATGGGTTGGCGGCTCGGTGAGCGGTTGTTGGGTCAGGAAGTGTTCGCCTTCGATGTACAGGGTCGGTTCGCCGAGCACGGCCTGATCGGTCAGGCTGTCGCTCAGTGTGCGGTAGGCGGTGGTAGTGGCGCAGGCCTGTTCGTCGATGATTTCCCAGCCGGGGGTGCCGATCAGGCAGATATCGGGGTCGATTGCCAGTGTGGGGTAGCGGGCCTGCAGCGCCTGGCGCAACAACACCGCCGCCACCTCCCTGAATGACGGGCCTGTTAGCAGTTGGGTGAGCAATTCCAGTGGCTGTTGTGAAGCGATTGAGATGGGCGTGGTCATGGGGCATCCCTGTCTTGCCGGTTGATGGGAACGGCCCGAGGTGTTCGCTCGGGTGTTCCATCCTAGGGGCCGGCCAGCCAGGGAAGGGGGTGACTATCTACAGTGCGGCGGTGGGGTCAGCTCAGTTCGCCGCACAGGTCCAGCTCTACCAGTCGCCGGACTTCGGCGATGGATAGCCCGGCCCCGAGCAACGCGTTGAGCTTGCCGAATACCGCTTCACGGGTCATGCCGCCACCTGACAACACGCCCACGCCACGCAGGCGGCTGCCGGCTTCATACACATCCAGTTCCACGCCGCCTTCATGGCATTGGGTGATTGCCACGACCACGATGCCGTTTTCTTCGGCGCGCTGGAGGCTGGCAAGAAACTCAGGGTTATCGCTGGGCCCGGTGCCGCTGCCGAAGCATTCCAGCACCAGTGCCTGGATGCCGCTGCCGAGCAATGCGTCCAATGGTGCTGCGGCGATGCCCGGTACCAGCGGCAATACGCCGACATTGGCCAGGGCCTTCGGCTGGCGGTAATCCAGCGCGGCGGGCAGCGCTTCGGCCTTGGCCACACCGCCGTTGCGCTGCAGCGCGGCGAACGGATGGCGACCAAAGCTGCGGATCTTCGCGCAGCGGGTCGGGGCCATCAGCGCGCCGTGGAAGTACAGGTGCACGCCGGGCGCCAGGCCCTCGCCCAACGCCAGCAGGGCTCCGCTGACGTTTTCCCAGGCATCGCTGTCGGGTACGCCGGCAGGCAACATCGAGCCGGTGAACACCACCGGCGCCGGCAAGCCCAACAGCTGGAAGCTCATCGCCGCCGCGCTGTAGGCCAGGGTGTCGGTGCCGTGCAGGATCAGCACGGCATCGCAACCGTCATCCACGGCCTCGACCACGGCGGTGCGCAGGCGCTGCCAGTAGGCGGGGGTCATGTTGGCGCTGTCGATCAGCGGGGACATTTCCCGGAAGCGCCAGGCGGGTACTGACACGTTGGCGAGCTGTTCGCGCATGCGCGCTTCAAAACCGGATGCGGGGGCCAGGCCATTGGCGCTGGCCTGCATGCCGATGGTGCCACCGGTGTAGAGCACCATGAGGTTATTGGCTGGGGACATCGAAGATTCTCCTGAACGAAAAACGCCGCCGGGCCCAGAGCATGCCCAAGGCCGGGCGGCGTGTCATCTGTCTACGCTCAGCGTTGCACTTGAGCGTTCAGTTCCGCCGCTGGGGTCGCTTGCGGTTTTACCGGATTGGCCGGCCAGGCCTTGCGGTCCAGGTCCAGGTCTGGGAACTGGCTGGAGTCGAACACCGGGGTCTTGATGCCTGCCGCGCGCTGGTTGTCGTAGTCGTTCAGGATGCGCATGGCGATCTTGAACAGGAACGCCAGGGCGAACAGGTTGACGAAGGCCAGCATGGTCATGGTGATGTCGGCGAAGGCGAACACGGTGCTCAGGTTCTCGATCGAACCCCAGAAAATCAGCACCAGCACCAGCGCGCGATAGCCCATCAGCACCTTGCGGTTGTTGCCCACCAGGAAGCGCAGGTTGCTCTCGCCCAGGTAGTAGTTGTACATGATCGAGGTAAACACGAACAACGCCAGGGCCACCGAGATAAACATGCGGCCCCAGTCACCCACCACAGCGGCCAGGGAGTTCTGGGTCAGGGCAATGCCGTCGCCTTCGAAGCCTGGGGTGTAGAAACCGGAGAGCAGGATCAGCAGCGCGGTGCAGGTGCAGATCACGAAGGTGTCGAGGAACACGCTGAACGCCTGGACCACGCCTTGGGCGATCGGGTGTTCTACCGAAGCGACGGCCGCTACGTTGGGCGCACTGCCCAGGCCGGCTTCGTTGGCGAACACGCCGCGTTTCACACCCATGATGATTGCGCTGCCCACCAGGCCGCCGAAGGCTTGGTCGAGGCCGAAGGCGCTTTTGACGATGGTCGCGAGCATGGCCGGTACGTGGTCGAATTGCAGCACGATCACATACAGGGTCACGGCGATGTAGACCAGGGTCTTGACCGGTACCAGCAGGTCGGCGATCGAGGCGATGCGCTTGATCCCGCCGATGAACACCAGGCCCAGCAATACTGCCAGGGCCAGGCCGGTGTAGGTGGTGTCCAGGCCAAACGCGTTGTTCAGCGAGTGGGTCACGGCGTGGGCTTGCAGGCCGTTGAAGGCAAAGCCGAAGGTCACCAGCAGCAGGAACGCCATGACCATCCCCAGCCAGCGCTTGTGCAGGCCGTGCTGGATGTAATAGGCCGGGCCGCCACGGTAGGTGCCTTCCGCGTCAGTGCGCTTGTACAACTGGCCGAGGGAGCACTCGATAAAGCTCGAAGACATGCCCACCAGCGCGGTGACCCACATCCAGAACACGGCACCCGGGCCGCCCAGGGTCACGGCAATGCCGACACCCGCGATGTTACCGGCACCGACGCGACCGGCCAGGCTGAGCATCAGCGCCTGGAACGAGCTGAGTTGGTCGGAGCTGTTTTTCAGGCTGTCGCGAAACACCGAAAACATGTGGAAAAAGTGACGCAATTGAACGAAACGCGAGCGGATCGTGAAATAACCGCCGAGCCCGACAATGAGCACGATCAGTACTTTCCCTGAGAGGAAGTCGTTGATGACTTCGAGCATGGAGTGTTCCTCGCTGATTTTTCTAATGGCAAACGCAGGACGGTCCTACCCCTCGCATAGCACCAGGCAGTGCGCGACGGTTCGACCCCAATCCTTTTGCGGGTGTTGTTATTCATGCGCTATCGCGTGTATCCGGGCTCGTTACCGACGGCCGCAGACGCGAAGAGGGGCGGCACTATACCTAGGCGAACGTGATCCGTCTGCTCGGGCTGATTAAAGGTTTCAGCCAAGCTGTTACAGGCAAGGAGGGTTTGCAGGGCGATATTGGATTTTTTATGGGCGTCATTTCACAACCTTGAGGCAAAAAAAAGGGCCTGAAGAACGAGCCTTCAGGCCCTCAAAAGGTGAGAGGTGTCTAGTCCCTCAACCTGGTGAGCGGTGCAACAAACGCTTAGGCCTTCAACGGGACCAGGCGTGGGGCAATCATGTTTTCGGGGCGCAGGATGTCGTCGAGCATGGCGTCGTCGAGCAAGCCTTCTTCGCGCACCAGTTCCAGCACGCCGCGGCCGCTTTCGAGGGCGATACGCGCAATGCGGGTGGCGTTTTCATAGCCGATGTACGGGTTCAGCGCGGTGACCAGGCCGATGGAGTGTTCCACCAGTTCGCGGCAGCGGGCTTCGTTGGCGGTGATGCCGACGATGCAGTGCTCGCGCAGCATGTCCATGGCGCGTTGCAGCAGGCGGATCGAGTCGAAGATCTTGAAGGCGATCAGCGGCTCCATCACGTTCAGTTGCAGCTGGCCGCCTTCGGCCGCCATGGTCAGGGCCAGGTCGTTGCCGATGACTTGGAACGCGACTTGGTTGACCGCTTCCGGGATCACCGGGTTGACCTTGCCGGGCATGATCGAGCTGCCTGGCTGGCGCGCCGGCAGGTTGATCTCGTTGATGCCGGTGCGTGGGCCGCTGGACAGCAGGCGCAGGTCGTTGCAGATCTTCGACAGTTTCACGGCGGTACGCTTGAGCATGCCGGAGAACAGCACGAAGGCGCCCATGTCGGAGGTGGCTTCGATCAGGTCGGCAGCCGGGACCACTGGCTGGCCGCTGATAACGGCCAGGCGTTGTACGGCCAGGGCCTGGTAGCGTGGGTCGGCGTTGATGCCGGTGCCGATGGCGGTACCGCCCAGGTTCACTTCGGTGAGCAGCTCTGGCGCCAGGGTTTTCAGGCGGGCCAGGTCTTCACCGAGGGTAGTGGCGAACGCACGGAATTCCTGGCCGAGGGTCATCGGCACGGCGTCCTGCAATTGGGTGCGGCCCATTTTCAGCACGTGGCTGAACTCGACGCCCTTGGCGGCGAATGCCTGGATCAGGCTGTCGAGGCTGGCCAGCAGCGCGTCGTGGCCCAACAGCAGGCCCAGGCGGATCGCGGTCGGGTAGGCGTCGTTGGTCGACTGCGCCATGTTCACGTCGTTGTTGGGGTGCAGGTACTGGTATTCGCCCTTGTTGTGGCCCATGGCCTCCAACGCGATGTTGGCGATGACTTCGTTGGCATTCATGTTGGTTGAAGTGCCGGCGCCGCCTTGAATCATGTCCACCACGAATTCTTCGTGGAAATCGCCGCGGATCAGGCGGGCACAGGCTTCGCTGATGGCAGCGTGCTTGGCTTCGCTGAGCTGGCCCAACTCGCGGTTGGCGTCAGCCGCCGCTTGCTTGACCATTGCCAGGCCGACCACCAATTTCGGGTAATGCGAAATCGGAACGCCCGAGAGGCGGAAGTTATTCACCGCTCGCAGGGTCTGGATGCCGTAATACGCTTGGGCAGGTACTTCGAGTACGCCAAGCAGGTCTTTTTCTGTGCGGAATGATGCAGCGGAGGACATGACGGAAATCATCTCGATATGGACCCGGAACAGGCCGGAACGCTGCGAATGCTAGGCCTGTAGGAAATTTTGGGCCAATGCTGTTAAACACTGGCCTATGCATAAACGGCATAATGTGAGTGTGACCCGGCTATCATGGCGGGCGTGTGTGCCAAAATGGTGCGTATCCGTGGGAGGCAGTGATGAACCTTGAGAGCAAATGGTTGGAAGACTTCAGCGCCCTGGCGGCGACTCGCAGCTTTTCCCAGGCGGCGGAGCGGCGCTTTGTCACCCAGCCGGCGTTCAGCCGACGTATCCGCAGCCTTGAGGCCGCATTGGGCCTGACCCTGGTCAACCGCTCGCGCACGCCGGTTGAGCTGACGGCGGCGGGGCAGTTGTTCCTGGTCACCGCGCGTACCGTGGTCGAGCAGCTCGGCGAAGTGCTGCGCCATTTGCATCACCTGGAAGGCGGGCAGGGCGAAGTCATGCAAGTGGCCGCTGCCCACTCCCTGGCGTTGGGTTTCTTCCCGCGCTGGATCGCACAACTGCGCAACGACGGCCTGAACATCGCCACGCGGCTGGTTGCCACCAACGTCGGTGACGCCGTGCACGCCCTGCGCGAAGGCGGTTGCGATTTGATGCTGGCCTTCTACGACCCGGATGCGGCCATGCAGATGGACGCCGAAATCTTCCCCTCACTGCACCTGGGCAACACCGAAATGCTCCCGGTATGCGCGGCCGACGCCGACGGCAAGCCGCTGTTCGACCTCGAAGGAGAGGGCAGTGTGCCGCTGCTGGCCTACAGCGCCGGGGCGTTCCTCGGCCGTTCCGTGCACCTGTTGCTGCGCCAGCGCGCGCTGCGCTTTACCACGGTGTACGAAACCGCCATGGCCGACAGCCTCAAAAGCATGGCCCTGGAAGGCCTGGGCATCGCCTGGGTGCCGCAACTGAGCGTGCGTGCCGAACTGGCCCGCGGTGAGTTGGTGGTCTGCGGCGGGCCGCAATGGCACGTGCCGCTGGAAATTCGTCTGTATCGCTGCGCGCTGGTGCGCAAGGCGAATGTGCGGTTGTTGTGGCGCAAGTTGGAAGGTGGCGCGGCGACTGCCGGCGGGGCGGCAGGCTAGAGGAAAGTCAACAGGATTGGCTTTCTTTGTAAGATGGGCGGTATAGCCGCATCAAGGGATGTTCTTGAGGTAATTACGGATATTTTCTCTGTTTTTGTCGCTGAAGCGGTAAGCCTGCCCCTGAGGCTGCTGTATGCCGTCACCTCCATTCATAATTGATGGCTGGTAACCCCATATACGGCGGAATTGTGGGATTTTCCGTATTACCTCGAGCGCGACGCTCTCGCCGTATAGCGATGAAATCGTTTTGCCCTCCTTATTAAAGTATTTTTCGGCGTCTTCATGGGTCGCGCCGAACATGTGGCCTACTTCGTGAGCTGGAACGACAGAGTGCGCTTTCGCGATTGCGTAATCGCTAACGCCGGTTCCGGCAACACCTTTTGCTAAATCATCTTTGGTTAAAAGCAAGAATTTGTTTATATCTGGATCGAATCCGAGTTTGTCTCGCAGGTCTTCAACTTCTTGAGCCCAGGCTTGGCCTGCTTTTCCAAAGTCTTCATGTTTGTAGTTCATGTGGCGCATTTCGTGTGGGGAGAGGAAAGAAAAATGTATGTCTCTGCCGGAAATTTCTTCAAGTTCAGTTTTCAGCCAGGAGAAATGTTCATTGAACAGCTGGTTACGATCTACACCTTTTAGATCTTCATGAATCACGATGTGTAAGTTGATGGGACGCTTGCCGGTTGAAGTGTGATGGTGATCGTCCACTGAGCGTTTGCTTCTTGCAGAGTCAGCCGTTTGGTGCTGCAAACCCGGCCCTGGTACTTCGGGTCGCATTTCAAGGGAAAACTTCTGATCATTAATGGTCATGTTCAGGCGGTGCGGGTTTAGCCGGTCGGTGGATACTCGGTCGGGGGCAAAATATGAGGCGGGTTTTTGTTCGGGGTGCTTGGATAGGGCTTGGTTGTTTTCAGGCGTGATGGTTTGCATTGCTGGGAGGGTTGGGGGGTTAATAGTGCTCAAGTTATTTCTCCTTGTTGAGGCGGTTAAAATAGGCGTGCGAAACAGAACTTTGAAAGTGCAGGATTGTTTGTTTTTTTTTCTGAGAGGCCTGTTTTTTTCAATCCCTGACGTTGTAGGCGGCAAGGCTTTTATTCTCGGGGAAAATGCATTTAAAGCTGTAGGGCGGAGCGCGGCTTGATTGACTTTCAGGTCAGCAAAGCCGGGATTGGCAGCTGTCATGACAGATGGTCATTCCAGGGGCTGTTTATCTGGATTATTACGGTATACTGCGCGGCCTTCGGCCGGTCCAACCGGCCACATTTCGTACAACAAGCCACGCCGGATTTCCCGCGTGGCTTGTTGTTTTTTGACGCGCCTGCGGGCGCCCAGAGAGAAGAGGCACGACGATGAGTGCATTGGTTGGCGTGATCATGGGCTCCAAGTCCGATTGGTCCACCCTTAGCCACACCGCCGATATGCTGGAAAAACTCGGCATTCCGTATGAAGTGAAAGTGGTCTCTGCCCACCGCACCCCGGATTTGCTGTTCCAGTATGCCGATGAAGCAGAATCCCGTGGCATCGAGGTGATCATCGCCGGTGCCGGCGGTGCCGCACACCTGCCGGGCATGTGTGCGGCCAAGACCCACCTGCCGGTGCTTGGCGTACCGGTGCAGTCGGCAATGCTCTCGGGCGTGGATTCGCTGTTGTCCATCGTGCAGATGCCGGCCGGTATCCCGGTGGCCACCCTGGCGATCGGCAAGGCCGGTGCCATCAACGCAGCCCTGCTGTCCGCCAGTATCCTGGGCGCCAAGCACCCGCAGTTCCACGCGGTGCTGAAGAAATTCCGTGCCGAGCAGACAGACAGCGTGCTGGACAATCCAGACCCACGTATCGCCTGAGGGTGTTGACGATGAAAATCGGTGTAATCGGTGGCGGCCAACTGGGCCGTATGCTGGCCTTGGCGGGCACCCCGCTGGGGATGAACTTCGCTTTCCTGGACCCGGCGCCGGACGCCTGTGCGGCAGCCTTGGGTGAACACCTGCGCGCTGACTACAGCGACCCGGACCACCTGCGCCAACTGGCCGACGAAGTCGATTTGGTGACGTTCGAGTTTGAAAGCGTACCGGCCGAAACCGTGGCCTTCCTGTCGCAGTTCGTACCGGTGTACCCGAGCGCCGAAGCCTTGCGCATTGCCCGTGACCGCTGGTTCGAGAAAAGCATGTTCAAGGACCTGGGCATTCCGACCCCAGCCTTCGCCGATATCCAGTCCCAGGCGGACCTGGACGCTGCCGTCGCCAGCATCGGCCTGCCGGCCGTGCTGAAAACCCGCACCCTGGGCTACGACGGCAAGGGCCAGAAAGTCCTGCGCACCGCTGCCGATGTGGTCGGCACCTTCGCCGAACTGGGCAGCGTGGCCTGCCTGCTGGAAGGCTTCGTGCCGTTCACCGGCGAAGTCTCGTTGATCGCCGTACGTGCCCGGGATGGCGAGACGCGCTTCTACCCGTTGGTGCACAACACCCACGACAGCGGCATCCTCAAGCTGTCCGTGGCCAGCACCGATCACCCGTTGCAGGCCCTGGCCGAAGACTATTCCAGCCGCGTGCTCAAGCAGCTGGATTACGTCGGTGTGATGGCGTTCGAGTTCTTTGAAGTCGACGGCGGCCTCAAGGCCAACGAAATCGCCCCGCGTGTGCATAACTCCGGGCACTGGACCACCGAAGGCGCCGAGTGCAGCCAGTTCGAAAACCACCTGCGCGCTGTCGCGGGCTTGCCATTGGGCTCCACGGCCAAGGTCGGTGAGAGCGCGATGCTCAACTTTATCGGCGTGGTACCGCCGGTGGAGCGCGTGATCGCCATCGAAGACTGCCATCTGCATCACTACGGCAAGGCCTTCAAGGCCGGGCGCAAGGTCGGCCACGCCAACCTGCGCTGCAAGGACCGCGCAACGCTGCAAGCGCAGATCCTCAAGGTCGAAGCGCTGATCGCCGAGCAATAACCCGGGGATCGGCGGGAACCATTGGTTATCGCCGTCCTCTGATTGCAGGATGCCAAAGCCTGTCTAGGCTTTGGCATAGCTCACTTCATTCAGAGGGAAATGCCATGGGTATCATCGGAACCATCTTTATCGGCTTGATCGTCGGCCTGTTGGCGCGTTTCCTCAAGCCCGGCGACGACAGCATGGGCTGGATCATGACCATCCTGCTGGGTATCGCCGGTTCCCTGGCCGCGACCTACGGTGGCCAGGCGCTGGGCATCTACCAGGCGGGTCAAGGCGCAGGCTTTATCGGCGCACTGGTCGGCGCAATCATCCTGCTGGTGATCTACGGCCTGATCAAAAAGAAGTAATCAGCCGACAAAGTCCTCTGCGCTGCGCAGGCGCAGAGGGCTAGAATGCTCGCCACTTGTACTTGCCGAGCCTCTCCATGCGCCGTCTCCTGTTGACTCTTCTTCTGCTGGGCTCTGGCCTGGCCCATGCCGGTGAATTGCCGGAAACCGACTGGCTCGACCTGATGCCGCTGTCGGACCAGAAGGCCCTCGAGGCCATGCCCGAGATCGATCACAACTCCCCCGAAGCCCAAGGCACGTTCACCGACAAAGGTGGCCTGAAGCAGAGCAAAGGCTTGCCGGCGGTGATGTATTCGACCAAGACCGTGGCCGCCATGAACGGCAGGAACATCCGGATCGGCGGCTACCCGGTGCCGTTGGAAACCGACGCCAAGGGGCGCAGCACGCTGTTCTTCCTGGTGCCATACCCGGGCGCCTGCATCCACGTGCCGCCACCGCCGCCTAACCAGTTGGTGCTGGTGCGTTATCCCAAGGGTTTGAAGCTGGATGATATCTACACGCCGCTGTGGGTGACCGGCACGTTGAAGGTGGAGACGGTGAACAACGATTTGGCCGACGCCGCCTATGCGCTGGATGCGGGCAAGGTGCGGGTCGTAAAGGAATCCGATCTATAAGCTTCCGCTGAACCCAATGTGGGAGGGGGCTTGCCCCCGATAGCAGGGTGCCAGTCACTGTCTTTGGTGACTGATTCACCGCTATCGGGGGCAAGCCCCCTCCCACATTTGGAACTCCATCTACCGGGTAACACCGGTGATGCTCACACCCAGCGTGTGGCTTTCACCCGGCGCCAGCGTCACCACATCATCCAGCACATTCGCCGTCTCGATGCACAGCATGCCCTGCCAGCCATCATCGGCCATGTCGTCGAAGGCCTTGGCGCGTTCGGTCCAGGGGTTCCAGATCACGGTGGATTTCGAGCCTTGGCTGGTGAGCTGGATGCGACGCTGCCAGTCCTGATCGAGGATGCTCAGCGACGGGGGCGTATCGAGGTAGATGCGGTCGGTCTCGGCAGTGAAGTGCAGCAGGCCGGACTGGGTTTTCTCGCTCCAGCCATCGGCGGTATCGATGTACGCCGAGCCGTCCAGGCCTTCGACCTGCACGTTGCGTACGTCGCTCACGGCGAAGTAGGTATGCAGCGCCTGGCTGAGCGTGACAGTGCCGTCGCCACGGTTGTGGCTGGTCAGGCGGATGTGCAGTTGGTCGTCCAGCAACAGGCTCAGTTTCAGCTCCACCTGATGTGGCCAGCCGGGGAAGCCGCCTGCAGGAACCGGTAGTTCAAGGTCCACTCGCAGCGCTTCACCTTCAAGGGAGGTCCCGGCCAATACCCAGGTCGTGGTACGCACGAAACCGTGAGCGCCCGCAGGCTGATCACTTTGGCGCATCGCCTTTACGCTGGACGGGTTGCGGTCGAACACCCCAAACCAGGGCCAGCACACTGGTACGCCAGTACGAATGCCCTTGCCCTTCTTGAACACCGCCTCAGGGTTCGGCCAGATCAGCGGCTGCTCGCCTTCACGCCCGTAACTGAAGATATGCGCGCCCTGCTGGGCAATCATCAGCTCGGCGCCGTTATGGCGGATGCGCCAGCAGTCCAGTTCGTCGACTTTCACGGTCTCAACGTGGGGCGTAGGCATAACAGGCACTCTCAATGGCAGGCAATGGGGCAATTGACCGTCAAAACCCCGCGAGGTTTAACGCGCGCGCGATGGCACCGAGCGTGTGCGGCCGCTGCCATCGATAGCGACAAATACAAACACCGCCTCGGTGACCTTGCGCCATTCGCTGGACAGCGGGTCGTCGCTCCACACTTCGACCATCATCTGGATCGAGCTGCGGCCGATTTCCAGGGCCTGGGTATAGAAGGACAATTGCGCGCCCACTGCCACCGGCACCAGGAACGCCATGCGGTCAATGGCCACGGTGGCCACACGCCCGCCTGCGACCTTGCTGGCCATGGCGGTACCGGCGAGGTCCATCTGCGCGACCAGCCAGCCGCCGAAGATATCGCCAAAACCGTTGGTTTCACGCGGGAGCGCGGTGATTTGCAGGGCGAGATCGCCTTGCGGGATAGGATCTTCTTGTTCGAGTTCGATCATGCCGGGGGGCCTCTGACCCGTGACGCTTTTATAGGTGGAGCAAGGTGGATAGCCGACTGTTAGAAAAACGTTTCAGCACAAACATACTCCGTTCGATACGTTTCTCGTAAGGCGTACTAAAGGGAAACTCTGCCAAATCGGCTGGATGGCACCCAACGACGTTTTGGCGCAGCAGCCCCTCAAGCCTGGGGTTCTTGCGCTTGCAAGGGCCGAGTATATCGAGACCCTGGCGCCACGACGACCTCCCGGCGCTCATTTGGTCGGTAAATAGCCGCTGTATCGCGGCTTTTGCGCGCAACTGTTCTCCTGGCGCTGTGCTTTTACAAGCGATTTGCTATCTTGCCAGACCGCCGCCGGTCCCGGGCGTGTCGTCCTTATCAAGCTGACTACTATAAGAGAAGCCTTGCCATGTCCTCCGTGCCTGCAAGCAGTGCGCAACCGTCGCGCCCGCTGACCCGCAACGACTACAAAACCCTGTCGCTGTCTGCCTTGGGCGGGGCGCTGGAGTTTTATGACTTCATCATTTTCGTGTTTTTCGCCACCGTGGTCGGAAAACTGTTCTTCCCTGTCGATATGCCCGAATGGCTGCGCATGATGCAGACCTTCGGCATCTTCGCCGCCGGTTACCTGGCACGCCCGCTGGGCGGCATCATCATGGCGCACTTCGGTGACCTGCTGGGCCGCAAGAAAATGTTCACCCTGAGCATCTTCATGATGGCCGTGCCGACCCTGATCATGGGCCTGCTGCCAACCTACGCGCAGATCGGCCTGTGGGCACCGGTCCTGTTGCTGTTGATGCGCATCATCCAGGGCGCAGCGATTGGCGGTGAAGTCCCCGGCGCCTGGGTGTTCGTCTCCGAACACGTACCGCCGCGCCATATCGGCTACGCCTGCGGCACCCTGACCAGCGGCCTGACCGCCGGGATCCTGCTGGGCTCGCTGGTCGCTACCGCGATCAACACTATTTACAGCCCTGAGCAGGTCTCGGATTACGCCTGGCGCATTCCGTTCCTGCTCGGTGGCGTGTTCGGCCTGCTGTCGGTGTACCTGCGCCGCTGGTTGCATGAAACGCCGATCTTCGCCGAGATGCAGCAACGCAAGACCCTGGCCGCCGAGCTGCCATTGCGTGCCGTATTACGTGACCACCGCGGTGCCATCGTGTTGTCGATGCTGCTGACCTGGCTGCTGTCGGCCGGCGTCGTGGTGGTCATCCTGATGACCCCGACCGTGCTGCAGACCATCTACCACTTCAGCCCTACTGTTGCGCTGCAGGCCAATAGCCTGGCCATCGTGACGTTGAGCCTTGGCTGCATTGCCTCCGGCGCCCTGGCTGACCGTTTTGGTGCCGGGCGTGTACTGGTAAGCGGTTGCGCCTTGCTGCTGGCGACCTCCTGGACGCTGTACCACAGCCTCATGACCCACCCGGACTGGCTGTTCCCGCTGTACGCCTTGACCGGCCTGTTCGTCGGCACCATTGGCGTGGTGCCTTACGTGATGGTGAAAGCCTTCCCGCCCGTGGTGCGCTTCAGTGGCCTGTCGTTTTCCTACAACGTGGCCTACGCCGTATTCGGCGGGCTGACGCCCCTGGCGGTGTCGCTGCTGATGAAGGAAAGCCCGATGGGGCCGGCCTACTACGTGGCTGTCCTGTGCGTGATGGGGATGGTGGTGGGTGGGTATCTGTGGAAGCGCGGGCGGTAACCCCGTTTAGCGCTTTTACCGGTAACCATGTGGCGAGGGAGCAAGCTCCCTCGCCACATGCCTTGCGTTTTATAACAATTACAGCTTGTTTCCAAGAAGTCGCTTAGTCGCCCTAACCTCCTCGTACGTCCCGACCTTCTCTCCTTTTGTTGTGTGATCTCCAATGCTGGCCTTTCATCCAATTGTCATATTTCAGACATAGAGTGTTCACACGGCCTCTCGATACTTGGCCCCGATCCAACTATCCCTATCTGCTAGGAGCAAGGCATGAAACTGAAACGTTTGATGGCGGCAATGACTTTTGTCGCTGCTGGCGTTGCGACCGCCAACGCGGTGGCTGCAGGTGTTGATCCGGCAATCCCGGCTTACGTCAAGACCACTGGTGTGTCGGGCAACTTGTCCAGCGTCGGTTCCGATACCCTGGCCAACCTGATGACCCTGTGGGCCGAGGGTTACAAAAAGGAATACCCGAACGTCAACATCCAGATTCAAGCTGCCGGCTCCGCCACCGCGCCACCTGCGCTGACTGAAGGCACCTCCAACCTGGGCCCGATGAGCCGCAAGATGAAGGACACCGAACTGGCGGCCTTCGAGCAGAAGTACGGCTACAAGCCAACCGCTATCCCGGTTGCCGTGGACGCCCTGGCCGTGTTCGTGCACAAGGACAACCCGATCCAGCACCTGACCATGGAACAAGTCGACGCGATCTTCTCCTCGACTCGCCTGTGCGGTGGCAAAGCCGATGTGAAAACCTGGGGTGACCTGGGTGTGACCGGCGACCTGGCCAACAAGCCAGTGCAACTGTTCGGCCGTAACTCGGTATCCGGCACCTACGGCTACTTCAAGGAAGAAGCCCTGTGCAAAGGCGACTACAAGCCTAACGTGAACGAACAACCCGGCTCGGCTTCCGTCGTGCAGTCGATCAGCTCCTCGCTGAACGGCATCGGTTATTCGGGCATCGGCTACAAGACCGCCAGTGTGAAGACCGTGGCCCTGGCCAAGAAAGGCAGCACTGACTTCATCGAAGACAGCGAAGAAAACGCCCTGAACGGCAAATACCCGCTGTCGCGTTTCCTCTACGTTTACGTCAACAAAGCCCCGAACAAGCCTCTGGCCCCGCTGGAAGCCGAGTTCGTGAAACTGGTTCTTTCCAAACAGGGCCAGGAAGTGGTCGTCAAGGACGGCTACATCCCACTGCCAGCCAAGGTTGCCGCCAAGGCCCTGGCTGACCTGGGTCTGAAAGAAGGCAACTGATTGCCTCTGCGGGGCCGGGATACCGGCCCCGCATCCAAATTTTCTAGTCCGCTGCCAGCCCTGCTTCGCGGCGGATTTGTTGCGTCACTGCACTGTCATCTTTCTGTCATACAGGATCGCTAGGGTGTGCGCATGAATGATCTGGCCAATTCCACCATGACGACAACTTCTCCCCCCAAGCGCATTGATTTCAATACGCCTGAGCTGCAACGCAAGCGCCGTATTCGCGCGCTCAAGGATCGCCTGACCCGTTGGTACGTGCTGGTGGGCGGCCTCGCCGTTCTGGGTGCGATCACCCTGATCTTCTTTTTCCTCGCCTACGTGGTCGCGCCACTGTTCCAAGGCGCCTCGCTGACCAAGGAAGACGCACTGACGCCCGCCTGGATGCAGGACGCCGGCAAGCCGTTGTTGATCTCCCTGGAAGAGCAGAACCAGGTCGCCATGCGGGTTTCCGACAAGGGCCAGGCGCTGTTCTTTGACGTCACGAGCGGTGCCGAACTCAAGCGTGTCGACCTGCCGCTTGCGCCCGGCGTGAGCGTGGCTTCCATCGGTGAAGACCAGCCGGGCAGCCCGCTGGTGATCCTCGGTTTGTCCAATGGCCAGTCCCTGGTGTTCCGTCACACCTATAAGGTGTCGTACCCGGACGGCAAGAAAACCATCACGCCTGCGATTGAATACCCCTACGGTGAAACGCCGATCGTGCTCGACGATGCCGGCCGCCCGTTGGAGCATGTTGCCCTCAACGCCACCGATTCGTCGCTGGTGGTGGCAGGCTCGGCCGGTTCGCACTTGAACGTGCTGACCCTGAGCCGCGAAGAAAACATGATGACCGGTGAAGTCACCAGCGAGCAGAAGCGTGTCGAGCTGCCGCAAATGACCGAGCCAGTGAAGGCGATCTTCATCGATCCACGCCAGCAGTGGCTGTACGTGATCAACGGACGTGCCCTGGCGGATGTGTTCAGCCTGCGCGACAGGAGCCTCAACGGTCGCTACAAATTACTGGAAGATGGCACTGCCGAAGTCACCGCCAGCACCCAGTTGGTGGGCGGCATCTCGCTGATCGTCGGTAACTCCAAAGGCGGCCTGGCCCAGTGGTTCATGGCCCGCGACCCGGATGGCGAGCAGCGCTTCAAGCAGATCCGTACCTTCCAAATGGGCACTGCGCCCATCGTGGAAATCACTGCTGAAGAGCGGCGCAAAGGCTTCACTGCCCTCGACGCCTCCGGCAAATTCGGCGTGTTCCACAGCACCGCCCACCGCACCCTGCTGGTGGATCCGGTGGTCGACGGCCAGGGCGTGTTTGGTATGTCGCCGCGCGCCAACCGGGTGATCGTCGAAGCCGGCGGCAAGCTGCAGCCGCTGCTGCTGGACAACCCGCACCCGGAAGTGTCCTGGAGCGCGTTGTGGAGCAAGGTCTGGTACGAAAACTACGACGAACCTAAGTACGTCTGGCAATCGACCGCCGCCAACACCGACTTCGAACCCAAGATGAGCCTGGCGCCATTGACCTTCGGTACCCTGAAGGCGGCGTTCTACGCCATGCTGCTGGCGGCGCCACTGGCTGTTGCCGCGGCGATCTACACCGCTTACTTCATGGCCCCGAGCCTGCGCCGCAAGGTCAAGCCGGTGATCGAACTGATGGAAGCCATGCCGACGGTGATCCTCGGCTTCTTCGCCGGCCTGTTCCTGGCGCCGTATGTCGAAGGGCATCTGCCGGGGATCTTCAGCCTGCTGATGCTGTTGCCGATTGGCATCCTGGTGGCCGGGTTTGTCTTCAGCCGCCTGCCTGAATCCATTCGCCTGCGGGTTCCCGATGGTTGGGAAAGCGCGATCCTGATCCCGGTGATCCTGTTCGTGGGCTGGCTCTCGCTGTACATGAGCCCGTACCTGGAAACCTGGTTCTTCGGCGGCGACATGCGCATGTGGATCTCCCACGACCTGGGCATTACCTACGACCAGCGCAACGCCCTGGTGGTCGGCCTGGCCATGGGCTTTGCGGTGATCCCGAACATCTACTCCATCGCCGAAGACGCCGTGTTCAGCGTACCGCGCGGCCTGACCCTGGGTTCCCTGGCCCTGGGCGCCACACCGTGGCAGACCATGACCCGCGTGGTGATCCTGACCGCCAGCCCGGGCATCTTCTCGGCGCTGATGATCGGCATGGGGCGCGCCGTGGGCGAGACCATGATCGTGCTGATGGCCACCGGCAACACGCCGGTGATGGAGATGAACCTGTTCGAAGGCCTGCGCACCCTGGCGGCCAACGTCGCGGTGGAAATGCCCGAGTCGGAAGTCGGCGGCAGTCACTACCGCGTGCTGTTCCTCTCGGCGCTGGTGCTGCTGCTGTTCACCTTCATCATGAACACCCTCGCCGAGCTGATTCGTCAGCGTCTGCGCAAGAAATACTCGTCGCTTTAAGAAAGGTAGAAGTCTGTGAAACAGAACTCCCTGAATGGATGGTTCAAGAGCGGCGCTCCGGGCGTCTGGATCAGCGGTGGCGCGGTGTCCATCGCGGTCATCATGACCATTGGTTTGCTGGCCGTGATTGCCGTGCGGGGCCTGGGCCACTTCTGGCCGGCCGACCTGATCCAGGCCAACTACAACGTGCCGGGCCAGGAAAACCATATCGTCATCGGCGAAGTGGTGCAGAAAGAAGAAGTGCCGCGCGAGCGCCTGAAAAGCGCGGGCCTGCCGGTGCCCGATGCGGGCCCTGAATTCATGACCCGCGAGCTGATCAAGGTCGGCAACCGCGACCTGAACGGCAACGACTTCACCTGGATCGTCGGCGAATGGTTGAAGGACCAGAGCACGCCGAAGAACCTGATGACCATCGAACGTCGTGAGTGGGGCAACTTCTACGGCACCCTGGTCAACGTCAAGCAGGATGGCAAGGTCATCGCTGAAGGCGAGGCCGCGTGGCCGGAGCTGCAAGCCCGCGTGGACCGCGTGAACAAGCTGGCGGCCCAGCTCAAGACCCTGGAGAAGTCCGACATCGGCGCGATCAACGCCGGCCTCGAGCGCATCCGCCTGCATGGCCGCAAACTGGAACTGGAAGGCAAGCTCGACGCGGCCGCCCAGGCCGACATGGAGGCCGACCGCGCCGAGCTGAACGCGCGTTACCAGGACATCGAAGCGCGCCTGGCCGACCTGCACGCCCAGTTCAACCGTGACGCCTTGACCGCTCGCGATGGCAACGGCAAGGAAATTGAAATCGGCATCGGCAAGGTGGTGCACGCCTACCAGCCGAACGCCATGGGGACCGTGACCAAGATCGGTTTCTACGTCAGCAAGGTGTGGGAATTCCTCAGTGATGACCCGCGGGAAGCCAACACCGAAGGCGGGATCTTCCCGGCGATCTTCGGCACCGTGATGATGACCCTGATCATGGCGATGATCGTGACCCCGTTCGGCGTGCTGGCGGCGGTGTACCTGCGTGAATACGCCAAGCAGAACACCCTGACGCGCATCATCCGCATCGCCGTGAACAACCTGGCGGGTGTACCGGCCATCGTCTACGGCGTGTTCGGCCTGGGTTTCTTCGTGTATGTATTGGGTGGCTCGGTCGACCGTCTGTTCTTCGCGGAAGCGCTGCCGGCACCGACCTTCGGTACACCGGGCCTGCTCTGGGCCTCGCTGACCCTGGCGCTGCTGGCGGTACCGGTGGTGATCGTGGCCACCGAAGAAGGCCTGGCACGGATTCCGCGTACGGTGCGTGAAGGCTCCCTGGCGCTGGGCGCGACCAAGGCGGAAACGCTGTGGAAGATCGTGCTGCCGATGGCCAGCCCGGCGATGATGACCGGCATGATCCTCGCCGTGGCCCGCGCCGCCGGTGAAGTGGCGCCGCTGATGCTGGTCGGCGTGGTGAAACTCGCCCCGTCGCTGCCGCTGGACGGCAACTACCCGTACCTGCACCTGGACCAGAAGATCATGCACCTGGGGTTCCATATTTATGACGTCGGTTTCCAGAGCCCTAACGTCGAGGCCGCACGGCCGCTGGTATACGCCACCGCCTTGCTGCTGGTGCTGGTGATCGCCACGCTCAACCTGTCGGCAGTGTGGATTCGTAACCACCTGCGTGAGAAGTACAAGGCGCTGGACAGCTGATCTGAATTGAACGCGGACTTATTTGTGGGAGGGGGCTTGCTCCCGATTGCGGTGTGCCAGCCAGCACACATGTTCCTGATGCACCGCTATCGGGGGCAAGCCCCCTCCCACACAACAGCACAGGGAGCATCCCATGCAACACGACACCCATTCCCACGGCATCAACATGTCTGCCCTGGGTCGCGACAAACAGAGCCTGAGCCTGGCCCAGGAAACCGTGGCCATCGAAGTACCGGGCCTGAGCCTGTATTACGGTGACAAGCAGGCGCTGTTCGACGTCAGCATGAACATCCCCAAGCAGCGCGTGACCGCCTTCATCGGCCCGTCGGGCTGCGGCAAGTCCACGCTGCTGCGTACCTTCAACCGCATGAACGACCTGGTGGACGGTTGCCGTGTGGACGGCGCCATCAACCTCTACGGCACCAACATCTACCGCAAGGGCGAAGACGTGGCCGAACTGCGTCGCCGTGTGGGCATGGTGTTCCAGAAGCCTAACCCGTTCCCCAAGACCATCTACGAAAACGTGGTCTACGGCCTGCGCATCCAGGGCATCAACAAGAAGCGCATCCTCGACGAAGCGGTTGAGTGGGCCCTTAAAGGCGCGGCGCTGTGGGACGAGGTCAAGGACCGCCTGCATGAGTCGGCACTCGGCCTGTCCGGCGGCCAGCAGCAGCGTCTGGTGATCGCGCGCACCATCGCCGTGGAGCCGGAAGTGCTGCTGCTCGACGAACCGTGCTCGGCACTCGACCCGATCTCGACGCTGAAAGTCGAAGAACTGATCTACGAGCTCAAGTCCAAGTTCACCATCGTTATCGTGACCCACAACATGCAACAGGCGGCGCGGGTTTCCGACTACACCGCGTTCATGTACATGGGCAAGCTGGTGGAGTTCGGCGATACCGACACCCTGTTCACCAATCCGGCGAAGAAGCAGACCGAAGACTACATCACCGGTCGCTACGGCTAGGAAGCTGTGGTTCTGATTGCACTGACGCTGCGGTTCTCCGCACCTTACCGGACGCTCCAAGGACGCCAACATGATTAGCAAAGAAGGCCTTACCCACCATATCTCCGCGCAGTTCAACGCCGAGCTCGAGGAAGTGCGCAGCCACCTCCTGGCGATGGGCGGGCTGGTGGAGAAGCAAGTCAACGACGCCGTCACTGCGCTGATCGAGGCCGACTCGGGCCTGGCCCAGCAAGTGCGCGAGATCGACGACCAGATCAACCAGATGGAACGCAACATCGACGAAGAATGCCTGCGCATTCTCGCCCGTCGCCAGCCGGCGGCATCCGACCTGCGCCTGATCATCAGCATTTCCAAGTCGGTGATCGACCTCGAGCGGATCGGCGATGAAGCCACCAAGATTGCCCGCCGCGCCATCCAGTTGTGCGAAGAGGGTGAAGCGCCGCGCGGTTATGTGGAAGTGCGTCATATCGGCGACCAGGTGCGCAACATGGTCCGGGATGCCCTGGATGCCTTCGCGCGCTTTGACGCCGAGCTGGCATTGTCGGTAGCGCAGTACGACAAGGTCATCGACCGTGAATACAAGACCGCCCTGCGTGAGCTGGCTACCTACATGATGGAAGACCCGCGCTCTATCTCGCGGGTCTTGAGCATCATCTGGGTGTTGCGCTCCCTGGAGCGGATCGGTGATCACGCGCGCAATATCTCGGAACTGGTGATCTACCTGGTGCGCGGTACCGACGTACGGCACATGGGCCTCAAGCGCATGAAGGCCGAAGTTGAGGGTTCAGCCGATCAAATCCCTAATGTTCCGGGCGAACCTGACGATAAGTAAGGTTGCCCGAGAAATTAACGCCCGGCCTCTGGTCGGGCGTTTTCGTTTGTGGCGCCTGAATTTTTTGCGAATCGGGTAAAAGAAAGTCCGAACGTGACTACAGAGTTTTGGCAAAATGCCATTAGTCAGGCGTTTTGCGTGCCGAAGTTTTTATAGGATGAAGGGTCGATGAGTAAAGTCAGTGTATTGGTGGTGGATGACGCCTCGTTTATCCGCGACCTGGTGAAGAAGTGCCTGCGCAACTACTTCCCCGGGATCAAGCTTGAAGATGCGGTAAACGGCAAGAAGGCCCAGACCATCCTGATGCGCGAGAGCTTCGACCTGGTGCTGTGCGACTGGGAAATGCCGGAGATGTCCGGCCTGGAGTTGTTGACCTGGTGCCGCGAGCAACCGCACCTCAAGGCCATGCCGTTTGTGATGGTGACCAGCCGTGGCGACAAAGAGAACGTGGTCCAGGCGATCCAGGCCGGGGTTTCCGGTTACGTCAGCAAACCGTTCACCAACGAGCAACTGCTGAACAAGGTCAAGCAAGCCCTGCACAAGGTCGGTCGCCTCGACGCCCTGGTCGCCAGTGCGCCGACCAAGATGAACTCGGCCTTCGGCAATGATTCCCTGAGTGCCCTGACCGGTGGCAAGCCCGAAGCCGTACGTGCAGCCCCCGTTGCGGCGGCTGCCTCTGCGCCAAGCAAAGGCCTGCTTAACAACGCCCCGCCGGTCCAAGCGCCAGGCGCTGCACCCACTGGCGGCCGTGGCCAGGGCCAGTTGCGCCTGTCCAGCGGCACCCAGCAATGCGTGATCAAGGCACTGAGCATCAAGGAAGCGCTGCTGGTGGTGCGTCGCGGTGAAGTCCTGCCTCAGGTACTGGAAAGTGCCGTGCTCGACCTGGAACAGGGCGACAACGCCGAGGTGGCGCGTCTGAACGGCTACCTGCACGCCATCGTCGCCTTCGAACCCAAGCCGGACAGTGACTGGCTGCAACTGACCTTCCGCTTTATCGACCAGGATGCGCAGAAGCTTGACTACATCTCTCGCCTGATTGCGCGCGGTACGGCGCAGAAGCATTTTGTGCCGGGGGCCTGACCTTCAGTCCGAAGGGGCGTGCCCCGGGATTGTCATGATCCCTTGCTAGCTTGCTGTTCATTCACTCCGGCAGGTTCGCGCCATGCTCCTTCGCCTTTTGCTGTCCTGCATATTGGCCTTGGTCGCCAATTCGACCCAGGCCATGACCCTGTACAAATCCACCGATGCCAACGGCATGGTGTTTTTCAGCGATCGGCAAACCCCCGGCGCCCAGGCGTTCGTGATCCAGGAACGTAGGGTCGAGCGCGTACAGCTGCCGGTACTCTACAGGCCAAAACCCGTTTACCCGCGACAAGCCTACCGCTACCCCTTGCCCTGGCGTGGCGGCCCGTTCCGCTTGACCCAAGGCCCCAACGGCAGCTTCAGCCACACCGACGCCAAAAGCCGCTACGCCATGGACATCGCCATGCCCGAAGGCACGCCGATCATCGCGGCACGCAGCGGTGTGGTGATGAAAATCGAGAATAGCCAGATCGGACGCGGCAACGATGCGTCAGGCAATTTCGTGCGCGTGCAGCACGATGACGGCACCCAGGGTGTGTACCTGCACCTCAAGCAAGGCTCGGTGAGTGTCAGGCCGGGGCAGCGTGTGGCGGTGGGCAGCGCGCTGGGGTTGTCGGGCAATACCGGCAACAGCAGCGGGCCGCACCTGCACTTTGTGGTGCAACAGAGTACCGCGGCCGGGCTGGTGTCGATTCCTTACGAATTCAACCAGCCGGTCGGGACATTGCCCAATTTTGCATTGGGCAATTGAGGGTCAATCCAGCAGCAGGACCTTGGCCAGCACGATCTTCGGCCCTTTCATCTTCTTGATGATGATCCGCAAGCCTTCAACCTCCAGCACTTCTTCCTCTTCCGGCACCCGTTTGAGGGTGTCGTAGATCAGCCCTGCGAGGGTTTCGGCCTCGATGTGGTCCAGGTCGACGCCCAGCAGGCGTTCCACCTTGAACAGCGGCGTATCGCCCCGTACCAGCAGTTTGCCAGGCTGGTAGGCGAGGATGCCGCGCTCGGCCTTGCGGTGTTCGTCCTGGATATCGCCCACCAGCACTTCCAGCACGTCTTCCATGGTCAGGTAGCCGATGATCTTGCCGTCGGCTTCTTCCACCAGGGCAAAGTGCGCGCCGCCTTTGCGGAACTGCTCCAGCAACTGCGACAACGGCATGTGCCGCGACACACGTTCCAGCGGGCGGGTCAGCTCGGCCAGGTTGAACGATTCGGGGATGTGGTCCAGGGCCGCCAGTTCCAGCAGCAGGTCCTTGATGTGCAAAAGCCCGACAAACTCGTTGCGCACAGCGTCATACACCGGATAGCGGCTGAATTTATGGCGACGGAACAGCGCGAGGATTTCCTTGAGCGGGGCGTTGAAGTCCAGGGTCACCAGGTCTTCACGGGAGTTGGCCCAGTCCACCACTTCCAGCTCGCCCATTTCCACGGCCGAGGCCAGTACACGCATGCCTTGGTCGCTCGGGTCCTGGCCACGGCTGGAGTGCAGGATCAGCTTGAGCTCTTCGCGGCTGTAATGGTGTTCGTGGTGCGGGCCGGGTTCGCCTTGGCCGGCGATGCGCAGGATCGCGTTGGCGCTGGCGTTGAGCAGGTAGATCGCCGGGTACATGGCCCAGTAGAACAGGTACAGCGGCACCGCCGTCCACAGTGACAGCAGTTCGGGCTTGCGAATGGCCCAGGACTTGGGCGCCAGTTCACCGACCACGATGTGCAGGTAGGAAATCACGAAGAACGCGGCAAAGAACGACACGCCCTTGATCACTTCCGGCGATTCGACGCCTGCGGCGCCCAGCAGCGGTTCGAGGATGTGCGCGAACGCCGGCTCACCGACCCAGCCCAGGCCCAGGGAGGCCAGGGTGATACCCAGCTGGCAGGCCGACAGGTAGGCGTCGAGCTGGCTGTGCACGGTACGCAGGATCTGCCCGCGCCAGCCGTTGGTGTGGGCGATGGCCTCGACCCGGGTCGAGCGCAGCTTGACCATGGCAAATTCCGCCGCAACGAAAAAACCGTTGAGCAGTACCAGGATCAGAGCAAAAAGAATCATGCCGAAATCGGCGAAGAGTGTGGCGAGGGTGATACCAGGGGAAGGGTCCATGATTGGGTTTTGCAGGTTCCGTGTGTTCAATAAGGGGTGACAGAAGGGCCTGAAAGGCAGGCGCAAGTCGGCCAATGTAGCGGCTGACGGGGCGCTTGCCTAGTGGGTGCCGCCGGGTGGGGTGTGGAATGCCTTATTCGAAACAGCACAATTCCAATTGTGGGAGGGGGCTTGCTCCCGATAGCAGTGTGTCAGTCAGCATATCTGATACTGATGCACCGCCATCGGGAGCAAGCCCCCTCCCACATTTGGTTTTGTGCTGTGTTTGAGTTATTCGTCATTTCCGACGAGCCGCGAACGGGTCATCTGTCCTGGCGGAAAGTGGCAGGTGAACGTACTGCCATGCCCCAGCACACTGCTGATTTCCAGGCGCGCGCGGTGGCGCAGCAGCACATGCTTGACGATGGCCAGGCCCAGCCCGGTGCCGCCGGTGTTGGAGTTGCGGCTGGAATCGACGCGGTAGAACCGCTCGGTCAGGCGCGGCAGATGCTTGGCGTCGATGCCGATGCCGGAGTCCTGCACGCTCAGGTGTGCGCCTTGCTCGTCGGCCCACCAGCGAATGCGGATAGTGCCCTTGTCCTGGGTGTACTTCACCGCGTTGAACACCAGGTTGGAGAACGCGCTGCGCAATTCGCCTTCGCTGCCTTTGAGCAACACCTGCGGGTCGGCATCCAGGCTGATCTGCTGCCCACGCTCGCCCGACAGGGCCTTGGCGTCATTCTTGATGGTCTGCAACAGGCTCTGGACGGCCACCGGTTGGTTGTCCGACGGATAATCCGTGGCCTCGAGCTTGGCCAGCAACAGCAAGTCGTTGAGCAGGGTCTGCATGCGTGAACCCTGCTGCTGCATTTGCTGCAGGGCACGGCTCCAGCGCGGGTTGATCTCCTCGACGTTGTCCAGCAGCGTCTCCAGGTAGCCGCAGATCACCGTCAACGGCGTGCGCAGTTCGTGGGAGACGTTGGCAACGAAGTCTTTGCGCATCTGCTCCAGCTGATGGATGCGGGTTACGTCGCGCACCAGCATCAGGTGTTCGTTGTTGCCGTAGCGGGTCAGGTACAGCTGGATGCGCACGCGGTCGTTGGTGGGCGAGGGGATTTCCAGGGCTTCTTCGTAGTTGTCCTGCTCGAAGTATTCCTTGAAGCGCGGGTGACGCACCAGGTTGGTTACCGGCTGGCCGCTGTCCTGGGGCGTCTTGAGGCCCAGCAGGGTCTCGGCGGCGCGGTTCCACCATTCCAGGTTGCCGTCGCTGTCGAGCATGATCACCGCGTCCTTGAGCGCAGCGGTGGACTCTTGCACCCGGTCGATCACGGCTTGCAGGCGCCCGCGTACCCGTTGGTCGCGGCGTTGCAGGTGGTAGATGCTGTCGAACACCTCACCCCACAGGCCGTAGCCATCGGGCGGTGCTTCGTCGGGTTTGTGCTGGCGCAGCCATTCATGCAGGCGCAGCAATTGCTTGAGGGTCCAGCCCAGGTACAGGCCGATACCGATGGCCAGGCTCCAGCCGTAATAGCCGCTGACCAGGCCCACCAACAGGCAGGCGGTGATCAACAGGAGCATGTGGCGGATCAGGGTGCCATGCCAGTTCTGGTTCACTTAAACATGCGTCCTTGTCAGCTGTTAAGGAAGGAAAGTGACTGGCTCAGCCCTTGGTGGAGAACCGGTAGCCGGTGCCGCGCACGGTTTGTACCAGATTCTCGTAGGCATCGCCCAAGGCTTTGCGCAGGCGACGGATATGCACGTCGACGGTGCGTTCCTCGACATACACGTTGCCGCCCCACACCTGGTCCAGCAACTGGCCACGGGTATAGGCACGCTCCTGGTGGGTCATGAAGAACTGCAGCAGGCGGTATTCGGTCGGGCCCATCTCGGCCGGCTTGCCGTCGATGGTCACGCGGTGGCTGATCGGGTCCAGCAGCAGGCCACCGACTTCGATAGGCGCTTCGCCATCGGTCGGGCCGGCACGGCGCAGCACGGCTTTCAGGCGCGCTACCAGTTCCCGTGGGGAAAACGGCTTGGTGATGTAGTCATCGGCGCCGACTTCCAGGCCCTGGATCTTGTTGTCCTCTTCGCCCTTGGCAGTGAGCATGATGATCGGGATATCCCCGGTCAGCTCATCGCGCTTGAGGCGGCGGGCCAGTTCGATGCCGGAGGTGCCGGGCAGCATCCAGTCCAGCAGGATCAGGTCCGGCTTGCGGTCGACGATAATGGCATGGGCCTGCTGGGAGTTCTCCGCCTCCAGGCAGTCATAGCCGGCCATTTCCAACGCAACGGCGATCATCTCGCGGATGGGCGCTTCGTCGTCAACAATCAGAATGCTCCTGCCAACCATGCCTAAAATCCTCTTGTCATTTAACTGTCTTGCGCCGCATTAGATAACGGAATTATTGCAGTCGTGTGACAGTAATTTAGTCGCTTGGGCAATTCGGGGCACTCTGGACTACGCTTTGGGTCCGAATCCTGACAACCACAAAAGGAAGGTTCCGATGACTCACAGTACTTTTTCCTGGAAGGCCCTGCTGGTCACGGCGGCGTTGACGCTGCCGACACTGGCATTCGCGGCGGAGCCGGCGATGACCCAGAACGGTCTGTTAGTGGATCACAGTGGGAAGACCCTTTACACCTTCGACAAGGACGCCGATGGCAAGTCAGTGTGCAAGGACCAGTGCGCGACCAACTGGCCGCCGCTGAAAGCAGAGTCTACCGACAAATCAATGGGCGATTGGACCGTGATCACCCGTGATGACCAGACCAGTCAATGGGCTTACAAAGGCAAACCTGTCTACACCTACAAGGATGACCACAAGGCCGGCGACAAGAGCGGTGATGGCAAGGGTGGGGCATGGCATGTGATCAAGCCCTGATTTCGCGGCGCTGCTGAAACCATCGGGGGCAAGCCCCCTCCCACATTTGAATGTGTTCACACCTCAAAAGGTGGGAGGGGGCTTGCCCCCGATGAGGCCCGACCAGGCACTGCAAAAACCTCAGCGAAACGCGTAATCCGCCACAATCCCGACAAAAATCGCCAACCCGGCCCAGTGGTTGTGCAAAAACGCCTTGAAGCATTTCATCCGGTCCCGGTCGCGGGTGTACCAGAACTCCCAGGCAAAGCAGCCTGCCGCCGCCAGCAGGCCCAGGTGGAACCACCCCCCCAGCTCAAACCGTGCGCCGGCCAGCAACAGGCACAGCAGCGCCAGGCCTTGCAGGGTCAGGATGATCACACGGTCGGCATCGCCGAACAGAATGGCGGTGGACTTGACGCCGATCTTCAAGTCGTCGTCGCGATCGGTCATCGCGTAATAGGTGTCGTAGGCCACTGTCCACAGCAGATTGGCTATATAGAGCAGCCAGGCGATAGCGGGCAGGTGGCCGGTTTCGGCGGTGAACGCCATCGGCATGCCCCAGGAAAACGCCGCGCCCAACACCACCTGGGGGTAATAGGTGTAGCGCTTCATGAACGGGTAGCTGACCGCCAGTGCCAGGCCGCCCAGCGATAACCAGATGGTGGTGGCGTTGGTCAGCAGCACCAGCAGGAAGCTGATCAGCATCAGTACCGCAAAGAACACCAGGGCCTCTTTCGAACTGATCCTGCCGCTGGCCAGCGGGCGTTGCGCGGTGCGTTTCACGTGACCATCGACCTTGCGGTCCGCCCAGTCATTGATGACACAACCGGCAGCACGAGTCAGCGTCACGCCCAGCACAAAAATCACGATGTTGGCCAGGGACGGCGAGCCCTTGCCGGCGATCCACAGCGCCCACAGCGTCGGCCACAGCAGCAGGTAGATGCCGATAGGCTTGTCCATGCGGGTCAACTGAATGAAATCCCAGGCCCTGGGGTGCAGGCGGTTCAAGGATTTGAGCAGACGTTGATACATCAGCAGTTCTCCGGATGGTCATGCAGCGCGTGCCAGAAAACCGGCAGGAAGACTTCCGCCACCAGCACGCTCAGCGGCCCGCGATCGAAGCGTGAGCGGCGCGCCCACAGCCCGTCGGCCTGGTCCGTGGTGGGCAACCATTGGCGGGGGTAATGGCACACCTCGATGGCCTGGCGGGTGAACGCGCGGTCGCAAAACAGCAATTCGCCGAGGGAGCGGCTGCCCAATTCGTCCATCTGCAAGCCGTCGCCCTGCAACGCACTGCGCGCCGCCACACTGCGGGCGAACACCCAGGGTTGGCCATGCCCGCGCAGATACACCTCGCGCACCCAACCGATACTGGCCGGTGGCATGTGCAGCGCCGCGCATTCATCATCGCGCAGCGGCTGCCAGCCTTCGAACAGCGGCGTCACGCTGAAGCCATCGTGGGACAGCCACGTCAGCCGGCGGGTCAGCGAGCCTTCGTCGAACAGCCAGTTCAGGGTCAAGGGCGCGGGCGCAGGGCTCAGGAGGCTCTGGGTCAACCATTGGCAAGCATCGGGAAGGGCGATTGAGTGCGGCACGGTGCGTCAGTATTGGCAGCAAAAGAGGCGGCGAGCTTACCATGGCGTCCTGATCTTTTGCCGGGCCGGCCCGGCGCCTTGCGTCGATCAAGCTTGCATCTGTCGGCCCCGATCAGTACAAAACGCCCTGAGCCGCGCGGCAACGCTGGATCCATCGACCGCCGGCCAACCTGCCTGGACCCTGAGGAAGCAAGTAAATGAAGAAGTGGCAATGTGTAGTCTGCGGCCTGATCTATGACGAAAAAGACGGCTGGCCGGATGATGGTATCGCTCCGGGTACCCTGTGGCAGGACGTACCGGAAGACTGGCTGTGCCCGGACTGCGGCGTCGGCAAAATGGATTTCGAAATGATCGAAATCGGCTAATTTTCAGTTTCAGAGACGTACTACAAGGAGAACGGAATGAACACACCTGTCGTGATCATCGGCACAGGATTGGCCGGTTACAACGTGGCCCGGGAGTTTCGCAAGCTCGACAGCGAGACCCCATTGCTGCTGATCACCGCGGATGACGGGCGCTCCTACTCCAAGCCCATGCTCTCCACCGGCTTTGGCAAGAACAAGGAAGCCGATGGCCTGAGCATGGCGGAACCCGGCGCCATGGCCGAGCAACTCAAGGCCGAAGTGCGCACCCACACCCGTGTCAGCGGCATCGACCCCGGCCACAAGCGCCTGTGGATCGGTGAAGAAGCGGTGGCCTATCGTGATCTGGTCCTGGCCTGGGGCGCAGAAACCGTGCGGGTACCGGTCGAAGGCGATGCGGCTGAGCTGGTTTTCCCGATCAACGACCTCGAAGATTACGCCCGCTTTCGCGCCGCCGCGGCCGGCAAGCGCCGCGTGCTGCTGCTCGGCGCCGGCCTGATCGGCTGTGAATTTGCCAACGACCTGATCCTCGGCGGTTATGAAATCGACCTGGTGGCGCCGTGCGAGCAAGTCATGCCGACCCTGCTGCACCCGGCGGCGGCCGCAGCGGTACAGGCCGGCCTGGAAGGGCTGGGCGCGCGTTTCCACCTGGGCCCGGTGCTCAATCGCCTGCAACGCAGCGCTGACGGCCTGGAAGCGCACTTGTCGGATGGTGAAGTGGTGCACTGCGACCTGGTGGTCTCGGCCATCGGCCTGCGCCCGCGTGTCGACCTGGCCGCCGCCGCCGGTCTGCAGACCAACCGTGGGATCATGGTGGACCGCCACCTCAAGACCTCCCACGCCAATATCTACGCCCTGGGCGACTGCGCCGAGGTCGATGGCCTCAACCTGCTGTACGTCATGCCGCTGATGAGCTGCGCCCGTGCCCTGGCCCAGACCCTGGCCGGCAACGCCACGGCTGTCAGCTACGGCCCGATGCCGGTCACCGTGAAAACCCCGGTCTGCCCGCTGGTGGTGTCCCCGCCGCCTCGGGGCACCGAAGGGGTGTGGAGCGTCGAAGGCCAGGGCGCCGACATCAAGGCCCTGTGCCGCGACGCCAGCGGCCGCCTGCTGGGTTACGCGCTGACCGGCAGCGCCGTGATGGAAAAACTTGCCCTCAACAAAGAACTTCCGCCGTTGCTGGCGTAAATACCGGTCGTTCTGTCGGAATAAGCACGTTTTTCCCCCGAGAAAGGTCGCCGCGAGACTGGCGGAGCGTGCGAGGGCATGCCATCCTCACTCCCGTCTGCCGCAGAGTAGAGCCTGCGGCGCTTTGGGCGCTGCTCCACAGACGAGCAGCACGGACATAACAACAAAAAACCGTCAAAGAGGCTTCACATATGCGTAAACCAGAACTCGCAGCCGCCATCGCTGAAAAAGCGGATCTCACCAAAGAACAGGCCAACCGCGTCCTCAATGCCGTTCTCGAAGAAATCACCGGCGCCCTGCACCGCAAGGACAGCGTCACCCTGGTGGGCTTCGGCACCTTCCTGCAACGCCACCGTGGCGCCCGCACCGGCAAAAACCCGCAAACCGGTGAGCCTGTGAAGATCAAGGCGAGCAACACCGTTGCGTTCAAGCCGGGCAAGTCGCTTAAAGACACCGTTAACGCGTAAGCGGTGCCGTCTCGACAGGGGGCGGGGAGGTAGGAAAATGGGCACGCCGACTGGGTCGGGTGCCCTTTTTTTGTGGCCGCTTATTAAGTGCTTTAACGAATGCCTTCGACGAGTTCCTGGTCTTTTGCACCACGGTATGGATCGTCAGTAGATACTTTCCCCAAATCCAGCTCGAGGCGATTACGGCAATCCCTCATCAAGTATGCCCAGGTATCCAGAATAGATTGCTACCTCTGGAGTTAATGATTTTTTCGACCAGCTCAGTAAATGATTTTGCAACCAAGGTGCTCTCATCAGCAGTAGGATAGCTGTCCCAGAATGAGTCGTAGCAGTACCCAAATTTCGGGCCTGGAGTCAGATCTATAGAGATTACTTGGTCCTCGCATTTAACTAGTGCATACCAGTTAGCTGAGTCTGGATCTTCTAAATCTTCATTCATGACAACAAAATCAGAGCGCTCCAGCTCGGGAGGCTGAATAGTGAAGCTAAATCTGGCGTGCGGATAGAAAACAGCACTGCTGTAATGCCTATAAAAATCGGCTAAATCATCTGGAATTGGATTGGTTGGCAAGCCTGTAGAGGGTTCCACCGTGCAGTCAGTGTTTTCTATTAAATCGATGATTTTAACGGGACTCATTTTCCGCACCCCTTGCGTAAATAGTTTTTCATTGCCTTGTTATACAAGCGACGCGAAGCCGTGGGAAATCCCTTGGCCTCGGCAGCTGCAAACATTTTGTTGGAAAGTCTCAAAATTTCGAATTTTGAGACTTTCGTCCAATCAAAGCCTTTAAATCCTCGTTTACCGGTTTTTGACTGAACCCAGTCTTTAGCGACCTCTTTGGTGGCGTTGTGTTGGTCCACCGTCATGACTACGGTCGGGGTCTGTCCGTTTCGAGATACATAGTCCTTGATGTTGTGCTTTGACCAAGCGTCAAGTATTCCGTGATGCTTTTCATAGCCTGGCGCGCTTTTCCCATAATCAATAACGTCGCCCGGTTTTACCGATGTCCAGCCGAGAGGGTCGATCCATGTGGTAGGGTTCGGCGAATATTGATAGAGATTCAGCCCACCCAACAACCCAATCGGATCCGGCGTAGTAAATCGCCCCACATCCGGATCATAAAACCGGAACGTGTTGTAGTGCAGCCCAATCTCCCTATCCAGATACTGCCCCTGAAACCTCAGGTTCTGCTCTTCAATGTAATAAGGCTCGCGCACCTCTTCCAGCGTGTTGCCCCACACCCTATATGTCGCCTGCCAAACCGTGTGTCCATCCGCTTCGGTGAGCTGTTCCGGCAAGCCGTTCAGGTCGTTGTGGTAGTAGCGGATTTTTTGCAGAGGCCCACTGCCGTCTATGCGGGCCAGGGGTTCGTAGCCTTCGTTTTCGTAGACGTACAGGCTGGTTTGGCTATGGCGGTGTTCCTGTAACAACCGCAGGCCATCCCACACAAAACGCGTTTCCCCCAGCGGATACCCGTCACCGCCATGCTCGGTTTTCGCGATGCGTCGGCCCAGCGGGTCGTAGGTCATTCTGACCACGCTGCCGTTTTCATTGCGTACTTCGATCAGGCGGCTTTCGGCGTCGTAGGCAAAGCGTTGCAGGCCGCGCGCGGTGCTGCGTTTTTCGACGGTGCGGCCGAAGGCGTCATAGCGATAACGCTTGTCTTGATAGGTCAGCAGTTTGTTGTGCACCACCAGCCCGGCGCCGGTTTGCGGGCCGTCTAGCAGATTGGCGGCGGCGTCGTAGGCGAAGGTTTCGCGCTGGCCGTGCAGGTTGTCCTGGCTGGCGATGATGCGGCCGGTGGCGTCGTAGTGCAGCAGTTGGCGATGTTGCGTGGCGGGCTGCTGGTCGAGTTTGCCGATCAGGTTGTCGGCGGGGTCGTATTCGAATTGTTTCTGTGCGGCTGCCGGTAGCAGCGACGGTTGGCCCGCCAGACGACGTTGACGTGCGCGCAAGCGGCCGCTGCGGTCGTATTCGCTGCGGGTGCTGAGTTGGCCTTGGGTGCGCAGCACTTCGCGGTGCAGGCGGTCGCGCTCGAAGTCGCTGATCACCTGGCCGTCGAGGTTGATCTGGTGCAGGTGGCCGCTGCCGTAGTACAGGCGGTTGAGCCAGCGGCCGTCGGGCAGTTGGGTCTGGATCAGGTTGCCGAGTTCGTCGTAGTGGTGATGCAGGCTGCCTGCCGAGCTCTGTTCGGTGAGCAACTGGCCAAGGGCGTCGTAGGCGAAACTTAGGGCCTGGGTATTGCCTTGCAGGTCGGTGAACGTCACCGCGGTCAACTGGTCCACGGCGTCGTAGCTGTAATCGGTGCGGCCATCGTCGGTGGTCTTGGCAATCAGGCGGCCAACCGCGTCGCGCTCCAATCGATGCACGATGGGCGCGGGCGGTGTCTCGGGGACGACGGCCAAGCCGCTGCCATACGGGGCCGGAACAGCGGTCACCGCAATCACATTGTCCAGCGGATCGTAGCGGTAGCGCTTGGCGCTGCCATCCAGGTCCTGCTGCTCGGTCAGGCGGTCCCCGGCGTCCCAGGCAAACCGATAACGCTCGCCGTTTTCGTTGATCAGCGCTTGCAGGCGCCCATAGCTGTCATAGCCGAACTGCACCTGCCGACCATGGGCGTCGATGCGCTGGCGCACCTGGCCACGACGGTTGTGCTGGTACAGCGTGGTATGCCCGGCCGGGTCGGTGTAACCCACCAGTTGGCCGCTGGTGTTGCGCTGGTATTGCTCGGTGCGCCCGTCCGGCAGTTGGCTGCTGAGCAGGCGCCCCTGGGCGTCATAGCTGAACAGGGTGCGCTCGCCGAGGGCGTCGGTGATGACCTGCAAGTTGCCGCGCTCGTCGTAGCTGAAGCGCGTGGGGTAGCCGGAGCAATCCACGTGCTCGACCAACTGCCCGAACGGGTTCCAGCGCAGTTTCTTGCTTTTGCCGGTGGCGTCGATGATTTCTACGGGCTGGCCGTGATCGTCATAGCGATAACGGGTGACATAGCCCAGCGGGTCGGTTTCGGCGATGCAGTTGCCGCGCGGGTCGTAGCGATACGCCCAGCTATTGTCGGCGGCGTCGGTCTCCACCAGCGGCAGTGCCCAGTGCTCAAGCCACAAGGTCGAGTCGCTGCGGCCCAGCGGATCGGTCTCGCCGATCAGGTTGCCGGCGTCGTCGTAGCTGTATGCATAGCGCCCGCCCAGTGGATCGGTGGTGCTGAGCAATTGGCGCTCGTCGTTCCATTCGAATAGCCAGGTTTGCCCGAGATTGTCGCAGTAGCGAACGATCTGGTGCTGGGTGTTCCAGTGGCGAGTACTGACGCGTTGCAAGCCGTCGGTAATCCGCGTGATACCGGCCTGCAAGTCATAGTCGAACTGGTAGGCGTCGCCTTCGTCGGTCCAGTGCCGGACCACGCGCCATTCCACGTCTTCAACCAACGCCCATTCGTAGAAACAGCGCAGACCGGTCGGCAACTGGTGCTCGACCATGCGCTGGCCGGCATCATAGCTGAAGCGTCGCTGTACCTGGCCAGTGGCATCGCGGACCTCAGCCAGGTTGCCGATAGCGTCGTAGCCATAGCTTACGAGTACTTCGCGACGCTGATCGGGGTACAGCCGTTCGAGCCGCACCACGTGGCCTTGATCGCGGATCAACTCCACTTGCACCAGGTCGAACGTATCGCGCAGCCGGATCAGCCGCCCGGCTTCGTCGTAATCAACATGGATGCGGTTGTCGTTGCGGTCGCCGAGCTGGCTGAGGCGCAGCAACGCCGGGTTGGCGGAAGGCTCAAATAAGCGATACAGCCCGTCATCGCTTTCGATCAGCAATTGCCCGTTGAGGTGTCGGCGCACGGCCAGCCCTTCACCGGCGCTGAACACCGCGCCGCCCAGGGGAATGCTGCCCATGTCGATAGGCCGGCCCTGTTCATCGGTGTAGACCAGCGTTTCGCCGCCGTCGGGGTGAGGCTGGATGTCGACGCACACTTCATACGGCACGCTCCAGCCTGCGCCGAACAGGCTGCCCGAGCGTTCGTCGCGGCTGTTGTAGAAGCGTTGCCAATCAATCGGCAGGATGCCGGGCAGGACAAAATCCAGCTCATCATCGCCGCCCAGCACCTTGGCGCCGGTGGCCGCATGCACCGGGTTCGACGAGCCCATGGCCGCATTGGCCATCGCCCCCATCGCGCTGCTCACGGCCATCGAGGTCGCGCCGCCGATCAACATGCACGGCAGCTTGCTGAAGAACTTGCCCTTGCCGCCCTTGAGCATCAACAACGCTGTCACCGCCAGCCCGACGCCCGGCGTCTTGCCGCTGCGGATCTCGCGCACCACCACCGAACCGCCGCCAATGGTCACGTTGGAGGAAATCAGCCCCGACGACACCACCGTTGCATCGCAGGTGCTGCGGTCACCGCTGCGCACTGCCGGCTGGCCATTGATGGTGACTTTTTCCGACCCCTCGGCCAGAAACTGCGGCGGCATCGGCGGATGCTTCATGCACGTGACCAGGTCCAGCGGCTTGGGTTCGGCGCCGGGGGCAGGTGTGGCAACCGTAGGGCGCCACATCTGCGAGAAGAAACTCTCGGCCATGTCCAGGTAGCTGGCTTCCGGCTCGGGCGCGGGTTCTTCCAGTTCAGTGCCGGCGGGTGCGACGTGAGAACTGATCGCCCCGGCGGCGCGAGCGGCCGGAATACTGTTGGTGAGGGTATTGGTGGAACCGGTGAGGATGTTCGCCTGCACCGTGGGTGGAAACAGGGCGTTGCTGAAGCTCTCGCATAAATTCGATAAGCCTTTGTCCGCCCCGGTCTTGCTCATGGCCAGGCCGACAATCGTGCCCACCACGGCGCCCAGCAGGAAACAGCCGAGCCCGCCGGTGGCCACGGTAATCCCGGTGGCGGCAACCACCGCCGCAGTCGCCACGGCGGTGATCGCAATATTGGCCGCCACCTCCAGCACACCGCCGAGGATGTCGGCCATCATCGAAGTGTGGGAGAGCGCATCGCCCATCCGGGCCGCCCATAACGCGTCAGACATGCGGGCAGCTCATCAGGAAATAGCGTCGAACGACAGCGAGTTTTTGATCAAGGCCCAGTGCGCCGCCTCGGCATCCCCCAGCGTGTCCGCCTTCACATAACTCAAGGCGAGCATCTTGCGCGTGCCCGGTATCACCAGCGCCAACTGATACTGGAATACCTTGTCATTGCCCTTGTTGAACTGGCTGCGCAGCTCGATGCCTTCCACCTCCTGCGCGGCGCCCAAACGCACGTCCACACCCGGTTGATAGCGCAAATCCTGCACCTGTTTTTCCAGGCGCTGGAGCTGGTCGTTGAAGTTGCTGTGCAGGGTTTCGCCGTCGGCCAACAGGCTGCGGCTGACGATCAGGGATGTGCCCAACTCCGGGAACTTGAGGATATTGATCGTCGCGTCCTGCAACTCACTGGCGGGCAATTGGAACTGGAATTCGTTGATTCGGTACGTCATGGCAAACGGGTCTCGTCAGGAGCTTTTAGGCGCGGGGAAGGCGGCTTTGATATTGGCGTCGATGGCGCCTTTCTGGCCCTGGCCGTCGGGCGTGGCGCCAGGGCCGCCGCCGTTGTTCAGGTGCAGCACGCCGCCGGTATTGAACTCGGCATCGCCGCTGGCGTAGAAGCTGATTTGCACGCCGGTCAGGTTGATCTGCCCACTGGCGTTGAGCTCCAGGATGCTTTCACCGCAGACCAGGCGCAGGTTTTCGCCCACTTCGATGACATAGCTCTGGCTGATGCTGTCGGTCTTTCTCTGGCCCACCGAGAGGATGTCTTCCTGCTTGACGATGCGCAGGCGGTTGTTGCCGATGGTCACCGTCTCGTTATGGCCGATACTTTTATTGCGGTCGTGCCCGACGGAATGGCTTTCGTCCACCTCGACAACAATGTCCTGGTTACGCTCGGCATGGATATACAACTGCTCCAACCCCTTCTTGTCCTCCATGCGGATTTCATTGAAGTTGGCCGGCGTGCCGCCCTTGCTGGAGCGACTCTTCATGCCGCTCTGGGTCGCATTTTCCGGCAGGTCGTAGGGCACCGTCTGCTCGGCGTTGTACACCCGCCCGGTGATGATCGGGCGGTCCGGATCACCTTCGAGAAAGCTGACAATCACTTCCTGGCCGATCCGTGGAATCTGCATCGAGCCCCAGTTCTTGCCGGCCCAGGACTGCGACACGCGGATCCAGCACGAGCTGTTTTCGTTGGATTGGTCGTGGCGGTCCCAGTAGAAGTGCACCTTCACGCGGCCGTACTGGTCGGTCCAGATTTCCTCGCCTTTGGGGCCAACCACCAATGCTGTCTGCGGGCCTTTGACGATGGGGCGGTGGGTGGTGGCCAGCGGGCGGAAGCTTTGCTGGGCGTCGATGCAGGTCAGGCTGCTTTCGAACTGCGCCGAACCCGAACCACCGCCGCTTTCCAGGCTTTCCTGGACGATGTAGTAGCGGCAGCCGACGATCAGGTATTCGCGGTTCTGGTCCTGGCGGCTGAAGCCGGTGAGGCTGAACAGGTGGCCGGAACCCAGGCCACGGGCATTGCCGGCGAACTCGACCTGTTCATGCAGGGTTTGCAGGGCTTCGATGCGGGTGCGCGCGTAGTGTTCGCCGTCGGCGCTTTGCACGTAGGTGCCGGGGTAGTCGTACAGCGGATAGTCGCCGGCGGTGTGCGGGCGCGGCATGGCCGAACGCACGTCGATGCTGGCGCTGGGGCGCTGGAAGTCGTAGTCGTTGAGCTCCAGCGAGCCCGGCTGAACCTCCTGCGCCAGGTGCCAGTTGTGCATGTGGTCGCGTTCGCGCTGCTGCTCGTCCTTGGGGTAGTACGGGATCGAGGCATAGCCCGGCACCGTGGTGTGGGCGCCATAGGCGTCGGCCAGCACCAGCACATGGCGGTCCTGTTCATGGCGGAAGAAGTAGTAGATGCCTTCCTGTTCCATCAGGCGGCTGACGAAATCGAAGCTGGTCTCGCGGTACTGCACGCAGTATTCCCACTCGCGGTACGGCCGGCTCAGGGCGTCTTCGAAGTCGGAAAACCCCAGGTCGCGGAACACCTGCTTGATGATCTGCGGGATGCTCAGGTTCTGGAAAATCCGGCAGTCCGAGGTGCGCGTCAGCAGCCAGAACCACGGGCGCAGCGTCACCTGGTAACTGGCGAACTGGCCCTGGTCGATGTTCTGGCTGCAGCGCGCGACGATGCCGTGGAAGTGACGCTCACCGCCGTCCGCCAGTTGCACACCCACACTCATCGGCTTGCCGAGCAACTGGTTGAGGTCGATGTTGGCATCCAGGGACGTCAGTTGCAGCTCATAGGTGAACAGGCGGCCCAGCTCTTCGCCGCCGCCCATTTCATTGAGCAGCAGCACATCCGGCCCGAGGGGGCTGGTGATCTTGGCCAGGCGTGAGGCTTGGTTGAATAGCATCGGGCGTCTCGAAAATGACTAAATAACTGAAGAAACTGAGTTCAAATGTGGGAGGGGGCTTGCCCCCCGATAGCAGTGTGTCAGTTGATGTATCAGGCGACTGATTCACCGCCATCGGGGGCAAGCCCCCTCCCACATTTGCATTGCATTCCAACAGTCGTTATTCGGCGTCGCTGAAGTCGTAATGCAGCTCGTTATCCCGGCTGCTGATGCGCACACCCGCCAATGCCTTGCCTTCGAGCATGCGCGTGAGGAATTCACGGCTCATGTCCGGCAACAGGCTGTTGGTGAGGATGGTGTCGATCATGCGCCCGCCGCTTTCGGTCTCGGTGCAGCGCGAGACGATCAGGTCGACCACCGCGTCGTCGTAGTCGAAGGCGACCTTGTGGGTCGTCTCCACGCGCTTCTTGATGCGGTTGAGTTGCAGGCGGGTGATCGCCTTGAGCATCTCGTCGCTCAGCGGGTAGTACGGGATCGTCACCAGGCGGCCGAGCAAGGCGGGCGGGAAGATCTCCAGCAGCGGCTGGCGCAGGGCCTTGGCGATTTCTTCCGGCTCGGGGATGTTCGCCGGGTCCTTGCAGACCTGGGAGATCAGCTCGGTACCGGCGTTGGTGGTCAACAGGATCAGGGTGTTCTTGAAGTCGATCACCCGGCCTTCGCCGTCTTCCATCACGCCCTTGTCGAACACCTGGAAGAAGATCTCATGCACGTCCGGGTGGGCTTTTTCCACCTCGTCCAGCAGCACCACGCTGTAGGGCTTGCGCCGCACCGCCTCGGTCAGCACGCCGCCTTCGCCGTAGCCGATATAGCCCGGTGGCGCGCCCTTGAGGGTGGACACCGTGTGGGCTTCCTGGAACTCGCTCATGTTGATGGTGATCACGTTCTGCTCGCCGCCGTACATGGCTTCGGCCAGGGCCAGGGCGGTTTCGGTCTTGCCCACGCCGGAGGTGCCGGCCAGCATGAACACGCCAATCGGCTTGCTCGGGTTGTCGAGGCCGGCGCGGGAGGTCTGGATGCGCTTGGCGATCATCTGCAGGGCGTGGTCCTGGCCGATGATGCGTTTTTTCAGGTGCTGGTCGAGGTTGAGCACGGTTTCCAGTTCGTTGCGGGCCATGCGGCCCACCGGGATACCGGTCCAGTCGGCGACCACCGAAGCCACGGCCTGGTAATCCACGGTCGGCAGGATCAACGGGGTTTCGCCTTGCAGCGCGGTGAGGCGCTGTTGCAGGTCGACCAGTTGCGCACGCAATTCATCGTTGCCGCTGTCCACGACGCCGGCCTTTTCGCGCAGGGTTGCACGGGTGGCGAGCAGCTCATCCACCAGGGTTTTCTCTTCGGCCCAGCGGCTTTCCAGGGTCGCCAGGCGCTCACGCTCGGCGCTTAACAGGGCTTCGCTGTTGCTCTGGCGCGCACCAATGGCAATGCCGATGGCATGCTCGCGGGCGATGATTTGCAGCTCGGTTTCCAGGGCTTCGATGCGGCGGCGGCTGTCGTCCACTTCGGCCGGCACCGCGTGCAGGCTGATGGCGACGCGGGCGCAGGCGGTGTCCAGCAGGCTCACGGATTTGTCCGGCAGCTGGCGCGCCGGGATGTAGCGGTGGGACAGTTTCACCGAGGCTTCCAGGGCTTCGTCGAGGATCTGCACCTGGTGGTGCTTTTCCATGGTCGAGGCCACGCCGCGCATCATCAACAGCGCCTTGTCTTCCGACGGCTCGGCCACTTGTACCACCTGGAAGCGGCGGGTCAGGGCCGGATCTTTCTCGATGTGCTTCTTGTACTCGGCCCAGGTCGTCGCGGCCACGGTACGCAGGGTGCCACGGGCCAGGGCGGGCTTGAGCAGGTTGGCCGCGTCGCCGGTACCGGCAGCGCCACCGGCACCCACCAGGGTGTGGGCTTCGTCGATAAACAGGATGATCGGCTTGGGCGAGGCCTGGACGTCTTCGATGACCTGGCGCAGGCGCTGTTCGAACTCGCCTTTCATGCTTGCGCCGGCTTGCAGCAGGCCCACGTCGAGGCTGCGCAGTTCCACATCCTTGAGTGCGGGCGGCACGTCACCGGCGACGATGCGCAGGGCAAAACCTTCGACCACGGCGGTCTTGCCCACACCGGCTTCACCGGTGAGGATCGGGTTGTTCTGGCGGCGGCGCATGAGGATGTCCACCAATTGGCGGATCTCTTCGTCACGGCCCACGATCGGATCGAGCTTGCCGCTGCGCGCTTGTTCGGTGAGGTCAACGGTGAAGCGCTTGAGGGCTTCCTGCTTGCCCATCGCACTCGGTGCCATGGCGCCGCTGGCCTCGCCCGGCACGGCGCCGGCATTGAAGCCGTCGCTGGCAGTCAAAGCGTTTTCCGGCGAATCACCGACGTATTCGTCAAACCGCTCGCTCAGGGCTTCGGCCTTGATCTTGTCGAACTCCGAGGACAAGCCCAGCAGCGCATGGCGCAGGCTTGGCGTCTTGAGGATGCCCAGCACCAGGTAGCCGGTGCGCACCTGGCTTTCGCCGAACATCAGGCTGCCGTACACCCAGCCGCGTTCCACCGCCTCTTCAACATGGGAAGACAAGTCAGTGATCGACGTCGAGCCACGCGGCAGGCGGTCCAGGGCTTCGGTGAGGTCTCGGGCCAGGCGCGCCGGCTCGACGTTGAACTGGCGGATGATGCGGTGCAGGTCCGAGTCCTGCAGTTGCAGCAACTGGTGGAACCAGTGGGCCAGTTCCACGTACGGGTTGCCCCGCAGCTTGCAGAACACGGTGGCGGCTTCGATGGCCTTGTAGGCCACGCTGTTGAGTTTGCCGAACAGTGCGGCGCGACTGATTTCACCCATGCTCTGGATTCCTTGAGGTGGTGGCTTGATCGGCGTAATGCCGGGCCAGGATTAGGTCGTTGGCATCAACCGCAGGGCAGCCGAGCCAGGTGTTGAAGCCCAGGCGGAACTGGCCATTGAGTTGCAGCGCCGGTACTTCGGGTTGTTGCAGAACCAGGTTCAAGTCCCAGTCCAATTCATGGCCCAGGTACTCGGCCACCCACGCCACCAGCTCGTTGAACGGCTGGCTGCCGGGCAGCATGCCCATGTAGTCGTCCAACTTGAGCGGGCCCAGGCGGATGCGGAATTTATGCTGGCGGTCCCACACGTGGCTGCCCAGGCAGAAGTCCACCCCCAGCTGGTGGGCGCTCACGCCCACGCGGCTGCGTTCGGGCAGTTCCAGCCATTGGCCGACGTATTCTTCGATCTCCACCGGCAGGCCGAAATACTCGCCGAGGATCGCCTTCAAACCGTCCGGGTAGCGGGTTTGTGCCGACAGGTGGCCGCTGTAGTGCAGCTTCGCCGTGTCCGGAATCAATCCTTGGTTAAGCAGGCTCGGCATGCCCCGGCCACTCAAGGCAGCGAGGCGTGCGGACCAGTAGTCATCGTCCGGGCGGTCGTGGCTGACCGTCGGCCGCGCCTCGGCCCAGGCCCGGTAAAACAGGCTCAGCAGGCGGTGGTGGAAGACATCCAGGAACTGCTTGCTGGTGCTGTCGGCGTTGTTGCGCTGGCGCTCGCGTACGTACTCGGTGATATGCAGCGGCAACGGGCCGTTGGGGCCACCCAGGCCGAAGAAGAACTGTTCCAGCCGCGCCGGTTTGCCGTCGCCGCCGGGATCGACCGAGGCCAGGGTGGCCGGGGCGAAGGTGCAATCGGCCTGTTGCCCCAGGCGCAACGGGTCATCCGCCAGGCGCAGGGAATGGCCCAGGCGCGGCAGCTCGGGCGATTCGCACTCGATACGCCGCAACGCCTGGAAGAAATCGTATTCCCAGGGCTCCTGATGCATCGCATCCAACGTACTCACAGGGTCGGACGACGCCCGGGCTTGGCTTTCCATCGCATGATCTCGCCGCGTTCGGTGGTACGGATCACCGTCTCGGTAAAACTGTTGATCGACACGTAGCGTGCCAGGAAGCGTTCCAGCACCGCACCGAGCAGGAACACGCCGGTGCCGCGAAACGCGTTTTCATCGAACTCCAAGGTAATTTCCAGGCCGCGGCCAAACACAATCGGGCCGGGCATCGGCAGGCGCCGGGTAACGGCCTTGCTGCTGACGTCGCGCAAGCCTTCGATCTGCAATTGCAGCGCCGCGTCATTGCTGTCGCCATACAGGCGCAGCAGTTCGCGCAATGCCGCCGCGCCCTGGCCTTGCTCGCTCAGGGACAAATAGTTGAGCGACAACTGGCTGATCAGGCGCCAGGCCTTGGCGTCATGGGCATGGCTGGCGCGTGGGCGGCTTGGCCCGGCGACGCAACGCACGGATAACACCGGCGCGCTGTCGGCCAGGGTGAAGTCGGTCTTGCCGTTGCCCACGCTCATGAACAACGGCAGGTCGCGGTTGGTGCACAGCGCGGTCACGCCGAGTTGGCGCAGGTCATGGCGATACGGCGCCTGGCGGCTGTCGACCAGGCTGACAAAGGTTTCGCTGCCCACGTAGGTGGAGCGCGGGCCGTTGCGGCGTTGGTCGCTGGACAGCACCCGCGGCTCGCGGCGCACGGTGTAGTACGCCTGGTCGCGGCCATAACGGGATGGATCGCGGACCGCATAGAACGGCAAAAAGGGCTGCTCTGGCCCGGTGCCGTGGCCGGTGATGCCGCTCAACGAATGAATTTCGAAATCCATTGGCCGCGTGCGGTCGGCAATCACGTGGTGCTCGTTGACCCGGTCGGACAAGTGGATGCGGTCCACGCGCTTCGGGAACAGGTTGATCGCCGGGGTGCAGAACGGCAAAAACTGCGCTGCGCCGACGCTGCCTTCCAGGCTTGGCTCGTGACGGTCGAACAGCACGATCAGCTCCAGCTCCTGGCCGTCGCAACGCTTGACCGCGCGGCTCAGCTCGGCGAATTCGACGAACAGGAAACGGTGGGGCAGGGCGAAGTATTCCTGCAACAGGCGATAGCCCTGGAAGGCCCGCGCGACCACCGGCATGGCCGCATCGGCGTCGTCGAAACCCCGCGAGCGCAACGCGTCCTGGGGCAGGCGCTCGACCCAATCGCCACCGGGCTTGCGCGCAAACACCGCGCAGGCGTTGCCCAGCAGTTGTTCGTAAAGGCGGAACGGCTGCTCGTCGGCACCGCTGAGGTACAGGGGCAGGTTGTCCAGGTCGAGGCTGTTGAACGGCAATTCGGCGCCGGTGCGCAGGGTCAGGCGCAGGCCGGCCTTGGCTTTCGGCTCGCTGGCGGCCAGGCGCCCGAGCACGGCGGCGGGGTTTCCGAAGTACTCGGCGTTGCTCACCTGCAACGGCCACAACGTCACCGGATGTGCGGTGCGGTACTCGCAGCAGGTCTGGGTTTCGCGGCCCAGGGCGGCGCGCAACACGGTGTCGCGCGGCAGCGGAAAGCCGCTGGCCAGGGAGCCTTCATCGGGGTCGGTGTGCAATTGCACCACGGTCATCGATGGCGTCGGCGCCAGGTAGTGCGGGTAGGCGATTTCCAGCAGGTTGTGGGTGAAGGTCGGGTACTCGGCGTCGAGTTTGAGCTGTACGCGGGCAGTGAGGTAGGCAAAGCCCTCAAGCAGGCGTTCGACGTACGGGTCGGCGCAGTCCATACCGGACAGGGTCAGCCGACTGGCGATCTTCGGGTATTCCTTGGCGAACTCCGCCGCGCTTTCGCGCACGTGGTGCAGTTCCTGGTTGTACAGCTCCAGCAGGCGCGGGTTCATGGGCGCCTCCGCTGGTCGGCATTCACCACGCGCACATGGCCGGATTCCAGGTCGAGGTCGGTTTGCAGCAACAGGCGCAAGGGCACCGGCTGCGCCCACAGGTCGCCTTCGATCTCGAAACTCAGGGCGTTGTGATTCATCTCGCCATGGCCGACGCGGGCCTTCACCCGCAGGGTATGGCGCAGGATGCGCGGTTCAAAGGTGGCAATCGCCTGGTAGATCAGGGCTTCCAGGGCCTTGATGTCGACGCTGGAAACGCTGTTGCCGGCCAGCGCCGGCAGGCCGTAATTGACCACCGAGGTACCGGCCTGTGTGTGCAGCGTGGCATCGGCATCGAGCAACGACGTGGTATTGAGCAGCCACGCCAGGTCGCGCAGCACCGAGGCTTTCAATTGGGTCAGGGACAGCACGCGTTTATCGGCGCTTTCCTTGGGATTGGTTGGGTCGTCGTCGGTCAACCGGTCCAGCAGGGACGGTTGCAGACGGTCGCGGGAAGCGATTTCAGTTACCACCAAAGCAGCTCCACGGACGGGTTGCGAGAGGGACAAAAGGCTTGTGGCCGTGGCGTAAAGCCACAGCCACAAGCGCTATCAGTGCTATCAGCGCTTGGTGTTGGAACGGATGTTCCAGCCAAACTTGATCGCGCCGCCGTCTTTGGTGCCGTCGGCTTTCTGCGGCTGGTAGTCGACCATCACTTGGGCGAAGTTCAGGGTGACGTTTTCAGTCAGGCGGTCATCGCCGCCCGAACCGCCGGTGCTCAGGGACGTTACCAGCACTTCTTCCAGGTTGATCACCATGTACTCGACCTGGCTTTCGCCACCGGCCTTACGCACGGTCAGCTTGACCTTGTCGATGTGTTTGCCGCTGGCGCAGTGCATCATCAGGTTCGGCGAGGCCTTGTCGACGTACTTGGTCAGCGACAGGTCCTGGATGTTCACCTTGCCCGCGCCGCCGCCACCGCCAACGTGCATGTTGCCGGACTGGGCCATGCCCCAGCTCCAGTTCAGCACGTCGATTTCGTCCTTGTGGGCCTTGTCCATGGACTCGCCCTTGATGTCGCCGATCTTGATGAAAATATCAACAGCCATGTTTTCTCCCTGTGTGGCTCTTGCCACTGAATTTGAGTGACTCCAAATGGGCAGTGCTTTTGTGTGGTAGGGGGCTTGCCCCCGATGCAGGCACCTCGGTGTGTCAGTCACACCCCAGTGATGCTATCGGGGGCAAGCCCCCTCCCACAGAAGAGCCAGCTCATCCGTGGGTTAGGCGCTTTTCGCCGAAGGCAGCTTCGATACCAGGCGCAACGACACGGTCAGCCCTTCGAGCTGGTAGTGCGGGCGCAGGTAGAACTTGGAGTTGTAGTACCCCGGGTTGCCCTCGACGTCTTCCACGATCACCTCGGCGGCGGCCAACGGGTGCTGGGCCTTGGTGGTCTCGGTGGAGTGCGCCGGGTCACCGTCGACGTAGTTGAGGATCCAGTCCTGCAACCAGCGCTGCATCTCGTCCTTCTCTTTGAAGGAACCGATCTTGTCGCGCACGATGCACTTCAAGTAGTGCGCGAAACGGCAAGTGGCGAACAGGTACGGCAGACGCGCGGCCAGGTTGGCGTTGGCGGTGGCGTCGGGGTCGTCGTATTCGGCCGGCTTCTGCAACGACTGGGCGCCGATGAACGCGGCGAAGTCGGTGTTTTTCTTGTGCAGCAGCGGCATGAAACCGTTCTTCGCCAGTTCCGCTTCACGGCGGTCGCTGATGGCGATTTCGGTCGGGCACTTCATGTCCACGCCACCGTCATCGGTCGGGAACGTGTGGGCCGGCAGGTTTTCCACTTCACCGCCGGACTCCACGCCACGGATGCGCGAGCACCAGCCGTAGTGCTTGAACGAACGGTTGATGTTCACCGCCATCGCGTAGGCGGCGTTGGCCCAGGTGTACTTGGAGCTGTCGGCGCCGTCGGTGTTTTCTTCGAAGGCGAAGGCTTCCACCGGGTCGGTTTTGGCACCATAGGGCAGGCGCGCCAGGAAGCGCGGCATGGTCAGGCCGATGTAGCGCGAGTCTTCCGATTCACGCAGCGAGCGCCAGCCGGCGTATTCCGGGGTGGTGAAGATCTTGGTCAGATCGCGCGGGTTCGACAGTTCCTGCCACGAGCCCATGCCCATCACGGTCGGCGATGCCGCAGCAATGAACGGGGCGTGCATGGCGGCGCAGACTTTCGACAGCTCGCCCAGCAGTTCCACGTCCGGTGGCGACTGGTCGAAGTAGTAGTCGCCCACCAGGCAACCATAGGGTTCGCCGCCGAACTGGCCGTATTCTTCTTCGTACATCTTCTTGAAGAGCGGGCTCTGGTCCCACGCGGTGCCCTTGAATTTCTTCAGGGTCTTGTGCAGGTCCGGCTTGGAGATGTTGAGCACGCGAATCTTCAGCTGCTCATCGCTCTCGGTGTTATTGACCAGGTAGTGCAGGCCACGCCAGGCGCTTTCCAGCTGCTGGAAATCCTGGTGGTGGATGATCTGGTTGACCTGGGCGGTGAGCTTGGCGTCGATGGCGGCGATGATCGATTCGATCGATTTGATCGCGTCGTTGGACACCAGGTCGGTTTGCGCCAGGGCCTGTTCGGCCAGGGTGCGCACGGCGGTTTCCACGGCTTCGCGGGCACGCTCGGTCTTGGGCTTGAATTCCTGCATCAACAAGGATGCGAACTCGCTGGTTTCCTCGGTTGCACCCAGGCTCTGGGTGCCTTCGCGGGCGGTATTGTCAGTCATGATTACTGGTCCCCTGCAGGCTTAGGCGCACTGGCAAGTGCCTGGAGCAGTGCCGGGTCCTTGATCGCCTTCATGATGATTTCTTCAGCGCCAGTCTTGCCGTCCATGTAGGTCAGCAGGTTGGCCAGCTGGGTGCGGGCTTCGAGCAGTTGCTTGAGCGAGTCGACCTTGCGGGCCACGGCGGCCGGGCTGAAGTCGTCCATGCTTTCGAAGGTGATGTCCAGGCTCAGGTTGCCTTCGCCGGTCAGCTCGTTGGGTACGTGGAATGCCACGCGCGGCTGCATGGCCTTGAGGCGCGAGTCGAAGTTGTCGACGTCCACTTCAAGGAACTTGCGGTCGGCCACCGGCGCCAGAGGCTCGGCAGGCTTGCCGGCGAGGTCGGCCATCACACCCATCACGAAGGGCAGCTGGACCTTTTTCTCGGCGCCGTAGAGCTCGACGTCGTACTCGATCTGCACTCGAGGCGCGCGGTTGCGCGCGATGAATTTCTGAGAACTTTGCTTCGCCACGTTGCTGCTCCTGGTCGCTTGAGCGACGGTGTTGTTACTGCGCAGTCGAGCGGCTTACTCGCCGTCCGGGCCGCGCAGGTTTTCAAATTGGGACATCCCATCGGGAATCAGATTGCGCACGATGGCCGCGAAGTCGGCGTGCACAAGATGCTTGGCCCGGTTCAGCAACACCGGCAACGGGCTCGAAGGCTCGTGCCGGGTGTAATACGCAAGGATCTTGTCGAGGCTGCGCAGCACGTCATCACGGTTGCTGATGTCGCCGCTGGGGCGAGGTGCGGCGGGGGCAGCGGCGAAGTCCACCGAGGGGGCATTGTCGTCACTGACGGCCTCGGGTTCGCTGCTGGCAGCGCTGTTCGGAACAAACTGGTTAAGCACCTGCAGCGCCTGCTTGAGCGGTTGCTTCAACAGGCTGAGGTCCACGCCTTGGGCGGAACCCACCTGGTCGCTGACCTGCTGCTCGATGGCTTCGCAGGCGGCGCGTGCGGTGCTCAAGGCGTCGCGGGTGGCTTGCAGGTGTTCGGGGTCGCTGTCGAGGAACGCGGCGTTGAGCTGCTGGGCGCCGAGCTGTTCGTCGGGGAAACTCATCAGGCCGCTGGCATTCAGCGCGGCGCGCAGGCTCACAGGGCCGAAGGTGCGCGAGCGCGTGAGGATGCTTTCGCGCAGCAGACGAATGGTCGCATCGCTGGTCAGGCCGGAGAGGGCGTTGATGCGTACGGTGGGGTCGTTATCGTCGTCGGCATCCAGGCGCGGGTGCAGGTCGGCCCAGTATTCGCGCAGCAGCGCATTGATCAACGTGAGGACTTCAGCCAGCCCGGCCGCACCCTGGAGGGCGAGGGAGCTTTGCAACAGGAAATGGGTGATGCGCAGGTCTTTGCTGCGCTGCAGCAAGTCGAGGCTCTGCTGCTGGATGCTGCGCCATTCCGGCGGCTCGGCGGGCAGGATCGAATCGCCCATGCTGCGCTCGGGTTGGCCCTTGGCATCACGCTCCAGCTGGAGAAAATCCGCGTCATATTCCATGTCTTCGCCACAGGGCGAACTGGCGGAAACGGCGGTGAGCAGCAACGGCACATCCACTGAAATTGATCTCCCTATCGGCCCGTTGTTAGATGGCGGGCAATGCATGCATTAGTTGCACAAGGAACTTTGCATGTTTTCTTGGTCATATAAGCAAGATGCCACTAATGTGCCATCACTGGTATTCAAGAAGTTGTGCATTTTTGGTGTAGTACTTATGCCTTGTCAAGGTAAGCTATTCGCCCTCTGTGACAGATGTGCGGTGCTTAACAACCTGTGCGACTGGTGGGTCGAACGACGCACCGGCATAGGATTTTTGTCATGGAGCCCAGTTAAGATCAGCGATCATGCTGGCATCAGCAGGTTTTGAACGGTCGATTGCACGACCTGATGGGGATCTCCCGGGCGTCGCTGTCCCTGGGGTCGACTGCGCGCGAAGTATCAGCAAGGAGGCAAGATGTCGCTGTGTTTGACTATCACTAGTTATCACAAGATTACCCCCGGGCAATGCTCGGAAAAGTCCATGAACCAGGGCTCGATGGCTATCGGCCGCAGCTCGGATAATGACTGGGTATTGCCTGATCCCGAGCGCCTGGTGTCTTCGCAGCACTGCGTTATTCAATACAAGGATGGTCGTTATTATTTAACCGATAACAGTACAAACGGTGTGGAGTTGGTTAACGCCGGCATCCGTTTGCGCAGGGGTAACAGCGAGCTGTTGCAGGATGGCGAGCTGATCCGCATCGGCGATTACGAGATCCAGGCGCGGATCGACTTCAACATGCAGGCCATCGACAGCCAGCCGTTCGCCGGTGATTCGCCGAACAGCTTTGAGGCCCTGATGGGCGCCGTGGCGAACAAGCCCGCGCCGACGCCGGTGATTGCCCCGCAATTCCAGGGCGCTTCGTCGATGGACACGCTGCCGGACCTGTTCGACTTCCTCAGCCCCACCACCGTGCCGCCGCCCACCGTGGCCGACCATGTTCCCAGCGAACAACACGACTTCCGCCCGCCGACCCCGGTGGCGGTACCCGTGGTCGAGACGCCTGTGGTCTCGGGCTCGGTGATTCCCGAAGACTGGGACCTGTTTGGCGACACGCCGGCACCGTTGGCCAGTGCGCCTCCGCCACCGCCACCCGCACCGATCATCCAGCCGCCACCCGTGGTCGAGCCAGCGCCCCCTGTAGCCGACACCCGGCAGCCCGATCTCTTGCAAGCCTTCCTGCGCGGTGCCGGCCTGGACCAGTTGCGCCTGGACAAGGCCCAGGCGGAGGCGCAGATGGAAAACATCGGCCGCAGCTACCGCCTGATGGTCGAAGGCCTGATCGACGTATTGCGTGCCCGCGCCAGCCTCAAGGGTGAGTTCCGCATGCAGCAGACCATGATCCAGCCTGCCGAAAACAATCCGTTGAAATTCGCACCGAATGCCGACGAAGCGTTACTGCTTTTGCTTCGCCACGGCAACCAGGCGTTTATGGCGCCGGACATTGCCGTGCGCGACAGTTTTGATGACCTGCGCGCCCACCAACTGGCGGTGATGGCCGGGGTGGAAGCAGCGATCAAGCACCTGCTCACGCGCTTTGAACCGGCGCAACTGGAAGAGCGCATGGGCAAGCCCGGCGGGCTGTCGAACCTGTTCGCCGGCTCGCGCCAGGCCCAGTACTGGCAGCAGTTCACCGAGCTCTACAGCAATATTTCCCGCGAGGCCCAGGAAGATTTCCAGGACCTGTTCGGCCGTGAATTCAGCCGGGCCTACGAAGAACACAGCGCGCGACAGCGTCGGTAAAACCGCGCCGCAACCTATGGATTAACGGATAGCTAAGTACGTCATTGAGGACGCAGGATGATTCCCAGGTTTTTACTCGCAGTCGCCACCGCGCTGCTGCTGACCGCGTGTAGCAAGGATGCGGTCAAACCCGAAACGGCTGCTGAGGCTGAAGTGGACACCGCCGCCGTCGAGCTGCACTTCCACGCCATTGCCGGGCTTAACCCCGGCGCCAACGGCCAGGCCGCGCCGGTGCGGGTGCGCATTTTCGAACTGAAGAACGCCGCCACCTTCGCCCGCTCCGATTACTTCGCCCTGGCCGACCGTGCGCAATCGACCCTCGGCCTGGACCTGCTGGACCAGGACGAAGTCATGGTGCAACCCGGCCAGCAACTGAGCATCCAGCGCGACCTCGACCCCTCCACGCGCCAGATCGGCTTGCTGGTGGGTTATCGCGAGTTGGACCGCGCGCAATGGCGCACGGTGATCAACGTGCCGGCGCGCCAATACACCGAATACCAGATCAGCCTCGATGTGCGTGCCGTGCGCGCCGACGTCGTGGTCACCCCATCCAGCCCTGCCCAATAAGAAGCAATCGGAGCTCCCCATGTCCTGGAACAATCGCGTGGTCTGGTCGGAAGGCATGTTCATCGGAACGCAGCACTTCCAGCAGCATGACCGTTACCTGGAAAACCTGATCGACGCCCGCAGCCGCCCGTTGTCCGCCGGCGCCTGGGGGTTTTCCGAATTGCTGATCGACCAGGGCCTGCTGGCCCAGGGCAAGCTGGCCATCGTCTCGGCGCGCGGCCTGTTGCCCGACGGCACGCCGTTCAACATTCCCCAGGATGACCTGGCGCCCAGCCCGCTGAACATCGACGACAACCTGCGCGATGGCCTGGTCTACCTGGCCTTGCCACTCAAGCGTGCGGGGGCCCGCGACACCGTGGATGAAGGCGAAGCCCTGGAAGCCGCGCGCTACGTGAGCCAGGTGCGCGAAGTGCGGGATGACAACGCACCGTTCGAAAACCGCGCGCCGGTGGCCGTGGGTTCCCGGGCCCTGCGCTTGCTGACCGCCCAGGATGGCATCAGTGACTACGCCGCCGTGGGCCTGGTGCGCATCAAGGAAAAACGCGCCGACCGTGCGCTGGTCCTAGACGACAGCTACATCCCGCCCGTGCTGGACGTGGCCGCGAGCAAGCCGTTGAGCGCGTTTCGCAGCGAACTGCTGGGCCTGCTGCACCAGCGCGGCGAAGCCCTGGCGGGCCGCGTGGTTGCCTCTGGGGCCGGCGGTGCGTCGGAGATCGCCGACTTCATGCTGCTGCAACTGGTCAACCGCGCCCAGCCGCTGATCCAGCATTTCAGCCAGTTGAGCCCGCTGCACCCGGAGCGCTTTTTCAGCGCACTGGTCAGCCTGGCCGGTGAGTTCTCGACCTTTTCCACTTCAGGCCGTCGTCCCCAGGAATACCCGCAATACCAGCACGACGACCTGGCCCTGAGCTTCGCCCCGGTCATGGCGGCCCTGCGCGAAGCCCTGTCGATGCTGATCGACAGCAAGGCCACGCCGATCCCGATTGTCGAGAAAGCCTACGGCGTCCACGTGGCCATGCTGGCCGACAAGACCCTGCTCGACAGCGCCAGCTTCATCCTCGTGGTCCGTGCCGATGTGCCCGGAGAAACCCTGCGTGCGCGCTTCGGCCAGCAGAGCAAGGTCGGTTCGGTGGAGCACATCCGCGACCTGGTCAACCTGCAACTGCCGGGTATCACCTTGCTGCCGTTGCCAGTGGCGCCGCGCCAACTGCCGTACCACGCAGGCTCGACGTACTACGAACTGGACCGTGGTAGCGAGCATTGGCAGCAACTGGGCAATTCCGGTGGTTTTGCCTTCCATATCGCCGGGCAGTTCCCGGGCTTGAACCTGGCCTTCTGGGCGATCCGAGGATAATCCGCGATGCATCCCAATGATGACGACCGCACCCAGTTCATGCCGCGCCCGGGTGGCCGCGCGCCGGAACCCGCGCGTGCCGAGCCGGCCCCGCTGTCGATGCCGGCCGCGCCGATTCTCACCGGCAAAAGCCAGGGCCTGAACCCGCTGGAAAGCGCCGCCGGCCCGCTGTTGGCGCTGTTGACGCGCCTGCGCAACACCATCGCGCACCCGGCGCCGGCCAGCCTGCGCGCGCAGTTGCTGGCGTACCTGCGCCAGTTCGAAGAACGCGCCGAAGCCGCTGGCGTGGCCCGCAACGAGGTGCTGCTGGCGCGCTACGCGCTGTGCACCGCCCTCGATGAGGCGGTGTTGAGCACGCCGTGGGGCAGCACCAGCGATTGGGGCAAGCAGAGCCTGTTGATCACCGTGCACAACGAGGCCTGGGGGGGCGAAAAAGTCTTCCAGTTACTCGACCACTGCCTGCAAAGTCCACGGGAGCGCCTGTACCTGCTGGAGCTGTTGTACCTGTGCATGTGCCTGGGGTTCGAAGGCCGTTACCGCGTGATGAACGACGGTCGCAGCCAGTTGGAAGCCTTGCGTGAGCGCACGGCGGCGGCGATTCGCAGTGCTCGCGGTGACCACGAGCGCGAACTGTCGCCCCATTGGCGTGGCGTCACCGTCGCGCGTGATCGGCTGGCGCAGTTCATGCCGCCCTGGATCGCCGTGGCGATCGGCCTGGCGTTGTTGCTGGCCTTGCTGTTCACCTTGCGCCTGCTGCTGGCGGCGCAGGCCGAGCCGGTGTTCAAGAACATCCATGCCCTGGGCGAGATCCCGGTGCAGGCCATCGACCGTCCGGTGGCACAGCCCAAAGTGATCGAGCGTCCGCGTCTGGCCGGCTTCCTGGCGGAAGACATCAAGGCCGGTCGCGTCGCGGTGGAAGACAAGGTCGACCGCTCCGTGGTCACCATTCGTGGCGATGAGCTGTTTGCGTCCGCCAGTTCCAGCATCGTCGATGACTACCAGCCGCTGATGCTGCGCATCGCCGACGCCATCCGCAAGGTCAAGGGCCAGGTGCGCGTCACCGGGCACAGCGACAACCGCCCGATTGCTACGCTGCGTTTCCCGTCCAACTGGGCATTGTCCGAAGCGCGGGCCAAGTCGGTATTGGAAATCCTCGCGGCCAAGACCGGCCAGGCTGATCGCTTCAGTGCCGAGGGCCGCAGCGACACCGAGCCGTTGGCGACCAACGCAACTGCCGAAGGCCGTGCCCGCAATCGTCGGGTTGAAATCACCGTATTGGCGGAGGGCGTCGAGTGAAGGCGTTTTTCAGTTTCATGATTCGCTGGGTGATCCCCGTGCTGGGCCTGATCGCCCTGAGCCTGATCATCTGGTTTGTGGGGCCGTTGCTCGACGTGCTGGTGCCGGAAGGGCGCCGTTGGGCGCTGATCATCCTGGTGTTTGCGGTGTGGATCGCCTACCGCGTGTTCCGCATCATCCAGGCGCGGCGCCAGGCGGCCGAAGTGATGCGCAGCCTGGCGGCCGAAACCCCGGCCGACCCCAACAGCGTGGCCACCGCCGAAGAGCTCACCACCCTGCGCCAGCGCATGGACGAAGCCCTGGCGCTGCTGAAAAAGGCCAAGCTCGGTGGCGACGAACGTCGCAACCTTTATGAGCTGCCGTGGTACGTGATCATCGGCCCGCCGGGTTCGGGCAAGACCACGGCGCTGGTCAACTCCGGGCTGCACTTTCCGCTGGCGGCCCAGTTGGGTGCCGGGGCGGTGCGCGGTGTCGGCGGTACGCGCAACTGCGACTGGTGGTTTACCGACCAGGCGGTATTGCTCGACACCGCCGGCCGCTACACCACCCAGGACAGCAATTCGACGGTGGACAAAGCCGCCTGGCTGGGCTTTCTCGACCTGCTGAAAAAGCAGCGCTCGCGCCGGCCCATCGATGGCGCCTTTATCGCCATCAGCCTGTCGGACCTGCTGCTGGGCACCGATGCCGAGCGCGCGGCCCATGCGGCGGCGATCCGCCTGCGTATCCAGGAGCTGTACACCCAATTGGGCGTGCGTTTCCCGATCTACCTGATGCTGACCAAGCTCGACCTGGTGCCGGGCTTCATGGAGTTCTTCGACAACCTGAGCAAGGAAGAACGCGCCCAGGTCTGGGGCATGACCTTTGCCCTGGACGACGGCAAGAACAGCGACAGCCCCCTGGCGCACCTGCAAAGCGAATTCGCCGGCCTCGAGCAGCGCCTCAACGAACGCCTGGTGGAGCGCCTGCAACAGGAGCGCGACCCGGCGCGGCGCGACCTGATCTACGGTTTCCCGCAGCAGTTCGGCGCATTGAAGGACTGCCTGCAAAGCTTCCTCGAAGGCGTGTTCAAGCCCAATGCCTTTGAAGAACGCGTATTGCTGCGCGGCGTGTACTTCACCAGCGGCACCCAGGAAGGCAGCCCGATCGATCGCCTGATCGGCGCCATGGCCCAGAGCATGAACCTGGACCGCCAGCACCTGGCGCGCCAGAGCGGCACCGGGCGCAGTTACTTCATCGAAAAACTCTTCACCGCCGTAGCCTTTGCCGAACGTGGCCTGGTGGGCGTCAATCCGAAAGTCGAGCGTCGGCGCACGTGGATCGCACGCGGTGTACTCGCGGCCACCGTGGCCTTGGTGATCGTGGTCAGCAGCCTGTGGTGGGTGAGTTATCGCGCCAACCAGGCGTATATCGCCCAGGTCGACCAGAAGGTCGCGCCACTGGGCCAGACCGTCCAGAACCTCAGCCCGGCACAGCGTGAAGTGCTCGCGGTGCTGCCGCTGCTCAATGCGGTGAAGAACCTCGCGGGGGATTCGCCGAGCTGGTCCGAAGGCCTGGGGCTGTATCAGGGCGATATGCTTGAAGCCGAGTCCGCCAGCGTCTATCGCAAGCTGTTGATCGCCGTGTTTGCGCCGCGCCTGGTGACGCGCATCGAGGAGCAACTGCACGGCGGCGGCAACTCCGACTTCCTCTACGAAGGCCTCAAGGCCTACCTGATGCTCGCCGACAGCGAGCATTACGACCCGGACTTCATCAAGGCCTGGATCGCCCTCGACTGGGACCGCAACCTGCCGCGCGACCTGCCGGCCGATCAGCGCCAGGCGTTGAGCGGGCACTTGCAGGCGCTGTTCGAGCGCCATCCGCCGAATGCGCGCCTTGACCCGCGCTTGATCGACGATCTGCGTCGCCAGTTGCAACAACTGCCGGTGGCCCAGCGTGTCTACGACCGGGTCAAGCGCCAGAAACTGCCCGAAGGCATCCCGGACTTCCGTATCAACGAAGCCGCTGGCCGTGACGCTGCGCTGGTGTTCAGCCGTAAAAGCGGCAAGCCGCTGGGCGAGCCGTTGAGTGGCTTTTTCACCGCCAAGGGTTATCGCCAGGCGTTTTTGCTCAGCAGCCTGAACCAGACCGGCACCCTGGCCGAAGAGCAATGGGTGCTGGGCCATGAGCAGGCCGATCAGCAGAACGTGGTCAGCCTGGCCGCCGATGTGCGTCGCCTGTATTTCCAGGACTATCAGCGCCAGTGGGATGCGCTGCTCGCCGATATCGACTTTGTGCCGATCACCAGCGTGGCCCAGGCGGCCGATGTGCTGCGGGTGATTTCCGGGCCGAGTTCGCCGCTGAAAAAACTGCTGGTGGCCGTGGCCAAGGAAACCGATCTGCAAGCCGAAGAGCGCCAATTGGCCGCCAAAGGCGTGCCGGTGGAAGGTGGCGTCGACAAGCTCAAGGAGCGCCTCGGCAGCCTGCTCGGCCAGGAGCAACCGACGGCCAATGCGCCGGCTGCAGCGGATGATCCGGTGACCGCGCACTTTGCCGAACTCAACAGCATCGTCAGCAAGAACGAAGGTGAACCGGCGGCCATCGACGGTCTGTTGTCGGACATGAACGCCCTGTATGTGCAGGTCAGCGCCATGGTCGGGGCCAGCGGCGATGCCTTGCTTGGCGAGGCGAAGAACCAGGCGGCGGCTGCGGCCACACGGGTCAGCCTGAACGCCGAGCGCCAACCGCCGCTGGTGCAGGGCATGGTCAAGTCGGTGGTCAACTCCACCACCAACAGCATGATGGGCGGGGTGCGTAACCAACTGAACGCGGCGTGGGTCAGCGAAGTGGTCAATGTGTACCGTCAGTCCCTGGCCGGCCGCTATCCGATGTCGCCGGGCAGTGCGCGGGATGCGACCCTGGATGACTTCGGCCAGTTCTTCGGTGTGGGCGGGGTGATGGACAACTACTTCCGCAAATACCTGCAGCCGTACGTGGACACCTCGGCACAGACCTGGCGCTGGCAGCCGGGCGCGGCACAGAAACTCGGGATTGCGCCGGGCGTGCTGCAAACCTTCCAGCGCGCGGCGACGATCCGCGATGCATTTTTCCGCTCCGGTGGCACCCAACCGATCGTACGTTTCGAACTCAAGCCGGTGTCGATGGACCCGACCATCACCCAGTTCCTGCTCGACCTCGACGGCCAGCAATTGAGCTACGACCACGGCCCGAGCCGCCCGGTGGCGATGCAATGGCCGAACCCCGGCAGCATTGGCGTGGTGCGTATCTCGATCATGCCGCCGTCGGCCAGTGGCCGCTCGGGCGTGACCCTGGACGGGCCGTGGGCCTGGTTCCGCCTGCTGGAACAGTCGGACCTCACCGCCGGCAACTCGCCGGACCGCTTCAACCTGCGCCTGCGCGTCGACGGTGCGAGCATCGCCTACGAGTTGCGCGCCAACAGCGCCTTCAACCCGTTCAAGAGCCGCGTGCTCAGTGGCTTCAGCCTGCCGGAGCGGTTATGACGACGCTGGGTTTCTACGGCAAGCTGGCCAGTCGCGGAGATTTCGTCAGCCGTGCCTTGCCCCAGAGCTTTATCGGCCCGTGGGACAGCTGGCTGGCGGCGGGGTTGCTCGCCAGCCAGAACAGCCTCGGCGCCGACTGGCTCAATGCGTACCTGGTCAGCCCTCTGTGGCGCTTTGTGCTGGCGCCCGGCGTGTGCGGGCCGGACGCGGCGGCGGGCGTGGTGATGCCGAGCATTGACCGGGTCGGGCGCTATTTCCCGCTGGCGGTGGTCGCCTTGCTCGATCACGACATCAACCCGGCGTCCCTGGTGGGCGGGCCGGACAGCTGGTTCGAGCAGGCCGAAGAGCTGTTGCTCAGCACCCTGGATGCCGGCGCGACGTTTGAACGCTTCAACGCTGGCCTCGACGACCTGGGCTTACCGGCGACCGAGCCGCGTGCGGTGGACAGCCGTTTCGCCGGCCTGCAGCGCGTGGCGGCCAGCGTGCCGCACCAGCGCATGACCGCGCTCGCCGAACAGGCCTGCGACGGTGCGAGCCTGTGGTGGGGGCGTGGTTCGCAGACGATTTCCCCTGGTTTATTGCGGTGTCAGGGCCTGCCTGCCGCCGGCGATTTTGCGCAGTTTCTGCTCGGACAAGAAGGTGTGGTGTAGATGGGGTCGACGTACAAATCCGCGAGCAAAAGCCATGTGGGCATGGTTCGCCAGGTCAACGAAGACGCGTGCCTGGACCTGCCGGAAAACCGCCTGTGGGTGGTGGCCGACGGCATGGGCGGGCACGCGGCGGGGGATTATGTCAGCAGCCTGATCGTCGACAGCCTGCGCAGCGTGCCGATGGGCCGTTCCCTCGACGAGTACTCGGCAGCCCTGCGCAATGACCTGACCCGCATCAACGCCGCCGTGCGTGAAGAAACCGCCAACCGTGGCGTGACCATGATGGGCAGCACGGTGGTGGTGCTCGCCGCGCGCGGCTTGCGCGGTGTGTGCCTGTGGGCCGGCGACAGTCGCCTGTACCGCCTGCGCGACGGCGTGCTCGAAGGCATCTCTCGCGATCACAGCTACGTCCAGGACCTGCAGGACAGCGGCCTGCTCAGCGAAGCCGATGCCCGCGTGCACCCGCGCGCCAACATCGTCACCCGCGCCATTGGCGTGGAAGCCCAGCTGGAACTGGCGGTGGTCGACCTGCTGATCGCCCCCGGCGACAGCTACCTGCTGTGCAGCGATGGCCTGAACAAGACCGTCGAAGACCATGAGATCCGCGAAGTGCTCAGCCACGACGCGCCGGATGAAATCGTGCGCAGCCTGGTGCACCTGGGCCTCAACCGTGGCGCGCCGGACAACATCACCGCCATCGTCGTGAAGGTATCGGCATGAACATTGTGATTCCGGGCTATGACATCGACGGCGAGATCGGCGAAGGCGCCATGGCCAGCGTGTACCTGGCGACCCAGCGCTCCCTGGAGCGCAAGGTGGCGTTGAAGGTGATGGCGGCGGCGCTGGCGGCCGACCCGAGCTTCTGCGAACGTTTCCTGCGCGAGGGCAAGACCCTGGCGCGGCTGTCCCACCCGCACACGGTGACCATCCATGACATCGGCAATGTCGGTGAGCTGTACTACATGGCCATGGAATACCTGCCCAACGGCACGCTCAAGGAGCGCATCGCCGCCGGCCTGACGCCGGAGCAGGGCATTACGCTGATCCGCCAGATCGCCTCGGCGCTGGGCTATGCCCATGCCCAGGGGCTGGTGCACCGCGACGTCAAGCCGGCAAACATCCTGTTCCGCGCCGATGGCACGGCGGTGTTGTCGGACTTCGGTATCGCCAAGTCCCTGGACGACCGCACCCAATTCACCCAGGCCGGCTTTGCCGTGGGCACGCCGAGCTACATGAGCCCGGAGCAGGCGCGGGGCCAGGAGATCGATGGCCGTGCCGACCTCTACGCGCTGGGCGTGGTGCTGTATGAAATCCTCGTCGGCAAGCTGCCGTACAACGGCAACGATGCGCTGTCCACCGCGCTGGCGCACCTGACCGAACCCTTGCCGGAATTGCCGGTGCACCACGGCCGCTATCAGGGCGTGCTGCGCAAGCTGTTGGCCAAGGACCCGGCGGAGCGTTTCCCGGATGCGGCGGCGCTGCTGCAGGCGCTGGATAACCTGCCTGCGGAGTCGCCGGAGGCCACGCTGGTGCGGCCGTTGCCGATCCCGCTGAGTTTTGATCTGGCGGGCATGACCCCGGTCACCATCGACATCCCGACCGACAGGCCCCAGGCGCAACCGGTACGCCAGCCGGTGGTAACGCCGACCCAGCACAAGGCCGTGTCCGAGCAACGCCGTGGGCCGGTGCTGGCACTGGCCGCCGTGGCGGTGGCCGTCGCATTGGCCGTTGGTGGCGGCAGTTACTGGTGGTTGAGCGGCAGTGATGAACCGGCCAAGCCGCCGGCTGCCGTCGTGCCTCAGGCCAAGCCCCCGGCGGCGGTCGCCGACGTGCCCCCGGCAACGCCCACTGCGGCCGCCGAAGTGGACGGCGGCCAACGGCCGTTGTTGATGGCCGGTAAGAAGACTTTGTTCCAGCGCGTCCTCAGCAAGCCCGGCGCCAAGCTGTCGGATGACGCCGGCGGCGCGCCGGGCAAGGCCCTGCCGGCGTTCTCCGTGCTGTATGTGTACCAGCGCAAAGACGTCGACGGCAGCCCGTGGGTGCGCGTCGGTGCCGCCACCGATGGCCGCAGCGACGGCTGGTTGCCGGCCGCCCAGGTCAGCGACTGGAAGCAAAGCCTCGTGCTCAAGTTCACCGAACGCTCCGGCCGGGCGCCGGTGATGTTCCTGCGCCAATCCGGCGAAGTGGAAAAGTTGCTCGCCGATCCAGCCGCCGCCAAAGGCGTGCTGGCCAAGGCGCAGAAGAACAGCGACGACAACGGCCAGGTCCTGGCCCTGGAGCCGGCCGCCAGCGCGGTGCCGCAGAACCAGTTCTACCTGTTGCCGATCTTCGACGCCAAGGAGAGCTTCGACGAAAACGGCCAGCCGGTGCAGTTGCTTAACGTCGCCTCCATCGACCCGGGCAGCAACGCTGCGGCCAAACCATCGACCCCGGTGATCAACGCCAATGCCGACGCCTTCCGCACTGCCGTGGTGCTGGTGGTGGACACCACGGTCTCCATGCAGCCCTACATCGACCAGATCCGCGACGTGGTGCACGAGTTGCAAACCCGTATCGCCGAGCGTGGCGAGCTGGACAGTGTCAGCTTCGGCATGGTCGGTTTCCGGAGCAGCATCAAGAAAACCCCAGGCCTGGAATACGTGGCCAAGACCCTGATCAGCCTCGACCAGGGTCGTGACCCGCAACGCTTCCTCGACATGGCGCGCCAGGTCAAGGCGTCTACCGTGTCCAGCCACTCCTTCAACGAGGACGCGTTTGCCGGGGTGATGCAGGCCGTGGACGGCATGGACTGGTCCGGCTACGGCGGTCGTATCATCCTGCTGGTCACCGATGCGGGCGCGCTGCGCAAGAACGACCCGTTTGCCGCCACCCAGATGAACGAAGCCGAAGTGCGCCAGGCCGCACTGGGCAAGCAGATCAAGATCTACGCGCTGCACCTGCGCACCGACGCGGGCAAGAAAACCCACGCCGGCGCCGAGAGCCAATATCGCATCCTCACCGCCGACGCCAACCCGCAGATCGGCGACCTGTACACGCCCGTGCCGGGTGGCGATGTGCGCAAGCTGGGCGAGCGTGTCGACGAGATCGGCAGTGTGTTCGCCAACCTCGTGCACCAGGTGCGCAGCAATACGCCGCAAGCGGTGCCGCTGCTGAGTGCCGCGCCGAGCCTGGCGGACAAATCCGCAGCGGTCGGCTATGCCATGCACATGGACTTCCTCGGGCGCCGGAACGCCAGCCAGGCGCCGCAGCTGGTCAGTGCCTGGACCGCCGACCGCGACCTGACCAACCCCGCGCTGCCGGCGTTCCAGGTGTGCGTGATGCTGACCAAGCTGCAGCTCAATGACCTGCAACAGTCGCTGAAACTGATCGTCGATGCGGCGCGCAAGACCCAGACCTCGCCCAAGGATTTCTTCCAGGAAATCGCCAGCGCCTCGGCCTATATGAGCCGCGACCCCCAAGCCCTGCGCAAGGGCGGCAACCTGGCCGACGGCGGCATTCTCGGCGAATACCTTGAAGGCCTGCCGTACCGCAGCAAGTCGCTGAACATGACCCAGGACCTGTGGTTGTCGTTGAGCGTGGCCGAGCAGGAAGACTTTATCGACGAGCTGGATTCGAAAATCCGCCTCTACGAAACCTTCCACAATGACGTGGCCAACTGGGTCCGTTTCGGCGATGCCGAGCCGGGCGATGCGTTGTACCGCGTGCCGTTGTCGACGCTGCCGTAATGCTGAACCTGAGCGCGGTGCACAAGAGCCGGGGTGTCGGCAGCCAGCGTTACAGCCTGGTGATCCCGGCGCTGCACCTGCGTGCCGGCGAGCAATTGGCGATTGTCGGGCCGAGCGGGTGCGGCAAGAGCACCTTGCTGGATCTGTTGGCGCTGGTACTGGCGCCGGATCAGGTGGGCCGGTTCGAATTCAACCGGCAGGACATTGGTGGACTGTGGCGCGCCGATCAGCAATCCACCCTGGCCGCGCTGCGCAGCCAGCACTTGGGCTATGTGCTGCAAACCGGCGGGCTGCTGGGCTTTCTGGATGTGCGCAGCAATATCGCGCTGTCCCGGCAACTGCTGGGGTTGAAAGACGACGGCAGCGTGACGCGCCTGGCGGAACAGCTGGAGATCAGCGACCAGTTGGCCAAGAAGCCGGCCGCGTTGTCGGTGGGCCAGCGCCAACGTGTGAGCTGCGCCCGCGCCCTGGCCCATGCACCGCAACTGGTGCTGGCCGATGAGCCGACGGCGTCCCTTGATCCGCTGAACGCCGAGCGCGTGATGCAGGCCCTGCTGGCCCAGGCCCGCGAGCACCGCACCGCCTGTGTGATCGCCACCCATGACGAACCCTTGGCCCGTACCAGTGGCTTGCAGGTGCGGCGCATCAGTTGCCGTCGCGATACCGATGGCGGCGTCACCGCGACCCTTGGGGAGGCGTGCTGATGCGCATCCCTCTGGTGGCGTCCCTGGCCTGGCAGGATTATCGCAACGATGCCTGGCTGTCGGCCTGTTCGGTGTTGGCGCTGGTGGCGGTGATCGCGCCGTTGCTGGTGTTGTTCGGCCTGAAATTTGGACTGGTTAGCAGTTTGACCGAACGTTTGGAGACCGATCCGGCCACCCGTGAAATTATTCCGCTGGGCGGTGGTCGATTCAGCAGCGCATTTGTCGAACAGCTCGGCCAGCGCAGCGATGTGGCGTTCGCCTTACCGCGCACGCGGCAGATTGCGGCGACGGCGCAGGTGGGCACGCTGACCCTGGAAATGCTGCCGACCGCTGCGGGTGATCCGCTGCTCAGCGGCCTGCCGATGCCCAGGGGCCTGGACCGGATCGTGCTGAGCCACACCGCTGCCGAGAAGCTTGCGGCGCGGCCTGGGGATTGGCTGGAGACCAGCTTTGCGCGGCAAGTGGCGGGGCGTGTAGAAGCCCAGCGCACGCGCTTGCAGGTACTGGCGGTGCTGCCGCTGGAAGCCTTCGCCCGGGATGGGTTGTTTGCCGATTTGAGATTGCTGGAAGCGGCGGAAGATTACCGCGATGGCCGTGCGGTACCGGCGTTGGGCTGGGCCGGTGATGAGGTGGGTGTGAGCGAGCAGCGGGTGTATCCGGCGTTTCGCTTGTATGCGCGCAGCCTGGCCGATGTGGAGCCGCTGCGGGTATTTTTCGCCGGGCAGAATCTGTTGGTATCGACCCAGGCACAGACGATCGCCCAGGTGCAGTCGCTGAGCCGCAACCTGTCGATCGTCTTCTGGATCATCGCCGGGTTGGCCTTGGCGGGCGCGTTTGCGGCGATCTTCGCCGGGGCGTTGGCCGCTGTGGCGCGCAAGCGCCGGGAATTGTCGGTGTTGCGCCTGTTGGGGTTTTCCACCGGCGCGCTGTTGTTGTTTGTGGTGCTGCAGGCGCTGTACAGCGCAGGGTTTGCCGCTTTACTCAGCGTTGGGCTGTATGGCCTGGCCGAGGCGGCGTTGAACAAGTTATTCGTGCAGGTGCCGGGCGAACACGCCAGCCACCTGCTGGCGCGTCACTATGGCGTGGCCCTGGTTGCAGTCCTTGGCGTCAGCGCCGTGGCGGCAGCCTGTGGTGGTTGGCGAGTGGCGCGTATCCAGGCTTCTGAAGGAATCAGAGATGTATAAGTTACTGGGCGCCGTTGTGGCGCTGAGCCTGGCCTCGCTGGCCATGGCCGATGAAGCGAGCGACAAGCTCGACAACCCCAAGCCGTTGCCCGACGACGTCAGCCTGCCGCTGCCGTGCGAAGGCACTATGGTGTTCCGCTACGCCTATGTGCTGGCCCAAGGGACCTTGGATGACCGCGAGATCAGCCTCGGCTACCCCTTCGCCGAAGGCGAGGCGGGTTACCAGCAGTCATTTATCTCCGGCTACCGCCGCGACTTTATCAACGGCCAGTTCACCCTCAAGGACTTGCCGAAAGACTGGAGCAAAGTCATTGCGCCGTTGATGCCGAAGACCGACGCCAAGACCCCGCTCAAGCCCATGCTGTACTTCATCGGCAAGTACGAAGTGACCGCCCGCCAGTACGCCCAGGTGATGGCCCAGGCGCAATCCCTGGCCAGTGGCGAACCGGCACCGGCGTGCGATGCGCCCACCGGCATGGCCGGGCGTTTGCCCAAGGTGAAGCTGTCGCGCTTTGAGGCCGAGCGCTTTTCGGCGGTGTACAGCGCCTGGCTGATGAAATACCACCGCGATTTGCTGCCGGTGAGCGGTCGTGGGTCGTCGGCGGAAGACGGCGGCCTGGGTTTCGTGCGCCTGCCCACTGAAGTGGAGTGGGAGTTCGCCGCACGCGGTGGCCAGGCGGTGAGTCGCCAGGACTTGGAAGGGCGCCTGTTTCCACGCCGCGTTGAAGGCAGTGAAAGCGATGGCCCGCTGGGTGATTACGCGGTGTTCAACCAGGTCGCCGGCGGTACTGGCCAGGCCGCACGCTTGATGCCTATCGGTACCAAGCTGCCCAACCCCATCGGCATGTTCGACGTGATCGGCAACGCCGCGGAAATGGTCCAGGAGTCCTTCCAGCTGGTGCACGCCGGTCGTCGCCAGGGCACCTACGGCGGCTTTGTGGTCAAGGGCGGCAACTACCTCGAAGGCGAGGGCACGCTGTTTACCGGCATGCGCCGCGAATACCCGCTGTTCGCCGCCGACGGCACCGAGCAGAGCAACGAGACCACGGGTTTTCGCGTGGCAATCGGTGCGTTGTCGGCGCCGCGCTCGCGTTACAAGGAGTTGTTTGCGCAGTGGCAGAAAGAGGGCCGCCTGGCCTCGCTGACCGACGCCATCGATGACGCCCAGGACCCGACCAAGCGCCTGGACAGCATCATCGCCGCCAGCGTCGACCCCAAGCTGCAGGCCGAACTCGGGCTGGTCAATGAAGAACTCAAGCGCAATGTCTCGCTGATCGCCCAGCAACGCGAAGAAGCGGCGGGCAACCTGATTCAGTCGGCCGCGCTGGTGGCCGAGACCATCAGCAACTACAACATCCGCCTGGCCAACCTGCAGAAGAGTCGCCAGCAGGCCCTGGACAACAAGGAAGAGGCCAGCGCGGCACTGTTTGCCACGGCCATCGAGAACGGACGCAGCGCCCTCGATGGCGCGGTGGCGATCTATATCGACAACCTGGCCACCGGCACGCGTTACACCGATGCGGTGATCCAGGCGCAGTTTCAACGGATCAAGGAAGAGTTGGATCGCAAGCCCGTGCTCGGCAAGAGCCTGGTGACGCGCGCAACACTGTTCGTTCGCCATGTCGGCAACTACCGCAAGCAACAGCGGGCCGACCCGGCGACGATCTTGAAGGAATTGCTCGCAGCGAGCGGTCAGCGCTGATCGCTGGCTGTATGGCGAGCTTGGAAGGGACTCAGGCGGCAGTGGCCGTGCTGGGCAAGTCAAACTTAGAAGAGAACACAACCTATGCTTTTTTCCCGTAAGGCGGTTTCCAAGCGTCACTTGCTGCTGATCGCGGCCGGCTTCAGCACTGTGCTGACCGGCTGCGCCACGTCGCCGGCCTCCAAGGTCGCGTCGAGCACCAAGGTCGAGTACTACCCCAACTGCTACGAGCCGGTGCAGCACTTGCGCGCCACCGATTCGAACATGACCAAGTCGGTGGTGACCGGTGCGGCCATCGGCGCGGCCGGCGGTGCCCTGCTCGGCGCCCTGACCGGCGACAAGGAAAAACGTGGCCGTAACGCCGCCATCGGTGCAGCGGGCGGGGCCCTGGCCGGCGGCGCAGCGGGTTACTACACCGAGCGTCAGAAGCAGATCGCCGATGACAACCAGCGCATTGCCTCGTATGCGGCTGACGTGAACAAAAGCGCCTCCGACATCGACCGCAGCACCGCGTACGCCAGGGCGTCCCAGCAGTGCTACCAGAGCGCATTCACCAAGTTGGTGGCGGATCGCAAAGCCAAGACCGTCAACGACACCGAAGGCCGCAAGCGCCTGGCGGAAATCGTCTCGGGCCTGAAGGAATCCAATGACCTGATCGTGGCGGTCAACGGCAAAGCCGCCGAAGACCTGAACAACTACACCCAGGCCTACGAGAAAGACCTGCAGCAGGTTGGCGTACAGCGTGCCGACGTGGTCACCGTGGCCAAGGCCGATGTAACGCCCGTTGTGACGCCGGGCAAGAAGAAAGGTACCGGCACCAAGCCACCGAAAAAGCCACCGCTTCCAACCGTACCAACAGAAGCCGTGAGCACCGAGAAAACCTTCCAGACCGCCCAGACCAAGCAGGATGAAAGCAAGAAGGTCGCCAGCGCTGGTAAAGCGCAGATCGAAGGCACTTGCCGCGATCCTAACCTGGTCGACTGGGCTCCGGTGCCTTGCCCTAACGTTTAAGTAACATGCTGCTATAAGCGTCAAACGCCAGCCGATCTTCCGCTAATGCGCAAGATCGGTAGCGTTCTTTTTGCAATTGGTTAAACTGCTGCGGCCACTCAATAATTACACCGAGGCCGTGTGCATGAAATTTCGTCTTCTCCTGTGGGTGCTGGGCCTGATGATGGGCAAAGCCAGCCGCACCAATCCTGCCTTCCAGCAACAGCTGGGTGACAAAGACCTCGCGTTCCAGTTGCAGACCCTCGACGGCAAGGTTGCCCGTCACTTCATCGTCAAGGACCAGCGCATCACCAGTCGCTCGGGTGTCCACCCGGCGCCGGCGTTTGCCATTGCGTTCAAGGATGCGGCCTACGGCTTCGCCACGATGCAGGCGAAGAACAAGCAACTGGCGTTCATGACGGGGATTCAGGACAAGTCGATCCAGATCAAGGGCAACCCGGCGCTGGTGATCTGGTTCCAGGGGTTGACCAAGTATTTGAAGCCGAAGAAAAAGAAGTAGGCTTTCAGGTCGACCGAGTTGGATAGCTATCTGACAGGCGCCAGATTCAGCCCTGGCTGAACTGCGAGGCCAATTCGCGCAGCAGCACCTCGGCATCCAGCACCTTGGCCACGACTTCATCCGCTTTGTCACGGCTCAAGCCCAGACGCTCAAGCAGTTCGTCCGGGATGGTCTCGTCCGGCCCGGACCCAATCCCCCGGCTGCGCAGCAGGCGCACGGCCAGGCACACCAGGTTCGGGTATTCGGCGTATTGCCCATCGTAGGTCGGGTCGTGCTGGAAACGCAGGGCAGTGGACAGCTCGTCCGGCATGTCCCAGTAGCGCATCAGCCAGGCGCCGATCTGCTCGCGGCTGATGCCCAGCAAGTGTTGCTCCACATAGCTGTGGCACAGGTGCGGGTTGACCTCCAGGTGGCGGCAGATCAGCGAGAAGTGCGGCGGGAACACATGGGCCAGCAACAGGTAGCCGAAGTTGTGCAGCAGGCCGGCGAGGTAGGTCAGGCCGGCTTCCGGGCGCTGGGCGCGGGGCATGGCGCGGGTCAGGCCTTCGATCACGGCGGCGGTGTAGATGGACTGGTGCCAGTACGGTGTGGCCTGGTGCGGGTGGTCCTTGGGCAGGCTCAAGGTCTTGCCCAGGGCCAGGCCCAAGGCGAGGTTGATCACCAGGTCAAAACCCAGCACGCGCACGATGGCGTCTTCCACCGAGCGGATCTTGCCCGGCGATGCGTAGTACGGCGATGCGGCCCAGCTCACCACCTGGGCGGCCAGGGCCGGGTCGGTTTCGACCACGCCGGTGATGTCGTCGATGGTGGCATTGGGGTCGACGCGCAGCTTGATGATCTTCTGGGCGGTGTCGGCCAGCGGTGGAATCTCGATGGTCGCTTCCAGGCGTTGCTGGATGCGGCGGGCGGTAAACGCCTGCATCGCCTGGGTGATTTCCTCACGGTCATCATTGGGGCGGTCGAGGTTCGGGCGGATGTTGCTCAGCGGTTCACCGAACTGGGCGGCGCTGGCCTTGGTGAGCATGGTCTTGAACGCATCGCTGGCGATTTCCAGCAGCAGCCCGGCTTCACCTGAATGCACCAGCAGGCTCGGTTCGTCGAGCAGGCTGCCTTCGTACAGGCACGGTGAACTGGTGAGTGCCGGCAGGCCCGGCAGCAGGCTCAGGTCGTGCTTGCCCAGCATGCGCGCGACGCGCTCCGGCGACACGGCCGTAAGGCGGCGACCCGTGAGTTCGGTGAGGCGGTTGAGGTCCAGCAGCTGGTTCTGCGGGAACAGCACCATCAGGGCGCCCACCGCGTCTTCCAGCAAGACGGCCTGGACTTTTTGCGCAGGATTCAGGCCCGGATGTTCGGTGACTTCCGTGTAGCTGATGGCGAGTTTTGCGAGCAAAGCCCGAATGACCGGCGGGGCGGTCAATGGGGCTGTGGCGTGGGCAACTTCTGACATGGCCTGATCCAATTTCTTACAGTCACCGAAGTATAACCAGCTTGATACACCTGTAGGTCGGATAAGTGAGGCAGGCGTCACACTTGGCCGTATTGCTGCCCATGGCGCAGCCAGCGATCCAGCAGCGGGCTGACGTGATCCGGCCAGCGCTCCAGCAATGCCTGCGCTGCGTCGCGCACGGCGGGCAGCAGGTCGGCGTCGCGCATCAGGTCGGCGACCTTGAACTGCAGCAGGCCGGTCTGGCGGGTGCCGAGCATTTCGCCGGGGCCGCGCAGTTCAAGGTCTTTTTCGGCGATGACAAAACCGTCGTTGGTCTCGCGCATGATGCCCAGGCGTTGGCGGCCGATCTGCGACAACGGCGGGTGGTAGAGCAGCACGCAGTGGCTGGCGGCACTGCCTCGGCCAACACGGCCGCGCAATTGGTGCAATTGCGCCAGGCCCAGGCGCTCGGGGTTTTCGATGATCATCAGGCTGGCGTTGGGCACGTCCACGCCCACTTCAATCACGGTGGTAGCGACCAGCAGCTGCAGGTTACCGGCCTTGAATTCAGCCATCACCGCGGCCTTTTCGACGGGCTTCATGCGCCCATGGATCAGCCCGACCTTGAGTTCCCCCAGGGCGCTGGTGAGGTCTTCATAGGTGGTCTCGGCGGCCTGGCAGGTCAGCTCCTCGGACTCTTCGATCAGTGTGCACACCCAGTACGCCTGGCGGCCTTCGGCGCAGGCGCCGCGCACACGCTCGATCACTTCGACGCGCCGGGTGTCGGTGACCAGCACGGTGTTGACCGGTGTGCGGCCGGGGGGCAGTTCGTCGAGGATCGAAGTGTCGAGGTCGGCGTAGGCGCTCATGGCCAGGGTGCGCGGGATCGGGGTGGCGGTCATGATCAACTGGTGCGGGTTCATGCGCCCGCCCACGCCTTTCTGGCGCAGGGCCAGGCGCTGTTGCACGCCGAAGCGGTGCTGTTCGTCGATAATCACCAGGGCCAGGTTCTTGAACTGCACTTCGTCCTGGAACAGCGCATGGGTGCCCACCACCATCGGTGCACCGGCGGCGATCTGTTCCAGCGCGGCCGCGCGCGTCTTGCCCTTGAGCTTGCCGGCCAGCCACGCGACTTCCAGGCCCAGGGGCTCGAGCCAGCGCTTGAACGTGATGAAGTGCTGCTCGGCGAGGATCTCGGTGGGCGCCATCAGCGCCACCTGGTAACCGGCTTCCAGGGCTTGCAGGGCGGCGAGGGCGGCGACCACGGTCTTGCCCGCGCCCACGTCGCCCTGGATCAGGCGCAGCATCGGCTCGTGCTGGCTGAGGTCGTAGGCGATTTCATTGCCCACGCGCTGCTGGGCACCGGTCGGCGCAAAGCCGAGGTTGGCCAGGTATTGCGCAGGCAGGCGCGTGGCCTTGGGCATGGCCGGCGCACGCAGGGAGCGCATGCTTTCGCGCAGGCGTTGCTGGGACAGTTGGTGAGTCAGCAGCTCCTCGAAGGCCAGGCGGTGCTGGGCCCAGTGATGACCCAGGGCCAGTTCGTCGACATCGGCGTCCGCAGGGGGGTGATGCAGGTAGCGGATCGCATCGGCCAGTGGCGCCAGTTGGTAGTCGCGGGCCAGTTCCAGGGGCAGCCAGTCGGGCAGGCTCTGCGGGCCAAGCATGCCCAGGGTCTGCATGCACAATTGGCGCAGGCGCTGTTGGGTCAGGCCTTCGGTGAGCGGGTAGATCGGCGTGAGGGTGGTGTCCACCGGCGGCGGTTCGTCACCGGTAATGGCACGGTATTCCGGGTGGTAGATCTCCAGGCCCGAGGCGCCGGGGCGCGCTTCGCCGTAGCAGCGCACGCGGGTGCCGCGCTTGAGGCCTTCCTTCTGTGCGTTACTGAAATGGTAGAAACGCAGGCTCAGGCCGCCGGTGCCATCCTGCAGGCGCACCACCAGACTGCGGCGCTTGCCCATCACCACATCGGCGCCGCTGACGGTGCCTTCGACCACGGCATCCTGCCCGGGACGCAGTTGGCCGATGGGCACCACGCGAGTGCGGTCCTGATAGCGCAGGGGCAGGTGGAACAGCACGTCCTGGAGGTTTTCCAGGCCGACCTTGGCCAGCTTCTCGGCCATGGCCTCGCCGACACCCTTGAGTGCCGTCACCGACACCTGCGACAGCTCAGTCATACGTTTACTTAGCTCGCAGCAGGCGGCTTGGCCACCGAACACAGGCGGATCGAGTCGGCGAGGATCTCAATGGCTTTGGGCCGTGGGAAGCTGGCGCGCCAGGCAATCGCCACGGTACGGAACGGCACCGGCGGCGTCAGTGGACGCACTTCGATCACGCCGGGGGCGTAGTGATGGCTGTCCACTGCCGACAGCGGCAGGATCGAGATACCCAGGCCGGAAGCGACCATATGCCGGATGGTTTCCAGGGAGCTGGATTCCACGGTGGTGTGCTTGGCGCCGTCGTTGCCTTTGGTCAGGGTCGGGCAGGCTTCCAGCACCTGGTCGCGGAAGCAGTGGCCTTCGCCGAGCAACAGCAGGCTCTTGTCGTTGAGCAGGCCGGCGTCGATGGTGTCTTTTTGCGTCCACGGATGGGAGGCGGGCATCAGCACGTAGAACGGCTCGTCGTAGAGCGGCAGGGTCAACACATCCGCTTCGTTGAACGGCAGGGCGATGATGATCGCGTCCAGCTCGCCGTTGCGCAGTTTGTCGCGCAGCACGTGGGTGAAGTTTTCTTCGATATACAGCGGCATCTGCGGCGCGACGCGGTGCAGTTGCGGGATCAGGTGCGGGAACAGGTACGGGCCGACGGTATAGATGGCGCCGACTTTCAGCGGTGCAGTCAGCTGGTTCTTACCGGCCTGGGCCAGTTCACGAATGCTTTGCGCCTGTTCCAGCACCTTCTGGGCCTGGGCAACGATGCCTTCGCCCACTGGGGTGAGGCGCACGGCGCTTTTGCTGCGCTCGAAAATCAGCACACCGAGTTCGTCTTCAAGCTTTTTCACGCCCACCGACAGCGTCGGCTGGCTGACGTGGCAGCGTTCGGCCGCGTGGCCAAAGTGCTGCTCTTGGGCGAGGGTAACGATGTAGCGTAATTCTGTAAGAGTCATAGCGGGCGTCCATGAGGTTGCGGGCCAAGCATACCGGCTGCAATCGATAGACGCACGTTATCAGAACTTTGCTGGGGATTGAGCGGGGAATGCGCGGGATTTTGCTGAGAGTGGCGAGGGGTGTCCCTCGCCACCATCATTTTCAGCGACGACGTTTTTCGATGTTGTACACGAACGGTGCAACGATCTCGATGCTGCCGCCCTTGAGCATGTCGGCCGGCGGCTTGGGCAGCGGCTGGGCACGACGGATCATGTCCAGGGTGGCGCGGTCCAGGTCGGCGTTGCCGGAACGCCCCACCAACTCGTAGGACAGCACGTTACCGTCGCCATCCACCACGAACTTCAGGCGGTTCAGGCCTTCCTTGCCACGGGCCTGGGCACCTGGCGGGTACTTCTTGTACTTCTGCAAGTGTGCCAGCAGGGTGCCTTCCCAGGACGCTTTGGCGGCGATCTGTTGCGGCGACGGGCCAGGTACGGGCTGGGCCGATTTTTCAGCCGGTGCCTTGGTGGGCGGAGCGTCGCTCGGCGGGTCCTCGGAGGGTTTCTCCTTGGGCGGCTCGATCTTTTTCTCCACCGGCTTGGGCGGCTGCGGTTTAGGCTTGGGCTTGACCGGCTTGGGCACCTGGATCGTTGGCTTGGGCGCCTCGGCCAGTTTCGGCAGGGGCAGCTCTTCCACCGGTGCAGGCGGTTGCGGCGGCGTTACCACTTTCGGCGGCGCCGGCGGCGGCGGTGCAGGCATCGGGGCCAGGTCGATGACCATGGCCGCTGGCGGCAACTGCACCGTGCGCGGCGCTGACCAGTGGAGCGCGATGGCAATCGCGACGGCATGCACGCCCAGCACGACGGCGAGGCTGGTGCCATAACGCGTCAGTTTGTGGCGCGTCGTGATCATTTCTTGGCTGCCGTCTCAAGTCCGACCAGGCCTACCTTGAGGTAGCCGGCTGCCCGCAGGGCATCCATCACGCTCATCAGGTCGCCGTAGTCCACGCCTTTGTCGGCCTGGAAGAAGATCGTCGTGTCCTTCTTGCCTTGGGTCTTGGCATCGAGCACCGGCCCCAGGGTTTCGGCCTTGACTTCTTCTTCGCCCAGGAACAGGCGTTGGTCCGCCTTGACGCTGAGGAAGATCGGTTTCTCCGGCCGCGGCGCAGGCTTGGCGCTGGAGGCGGGCAGGTCAACCTTGATGTCCACGGTGGCCAATGGAGCGGCCACCATGAAGATGATCAGCAGCACGAGCATCACGTCGATAAACGGCGTGACGTTGATTTCGTGGTTCTCGACGAGTTCGTCGTCGCCTTGATTCAAATGCAGGCCCATGGCCGATTACCCCACTTTCACCATGTGCGGTTGCGAGCTGCGCTCGGTAGGCAGGTGATCGAGGTCGCGGCTGACCAGCAGCAGGACTTCTGCCGACGCATCCGATACCTGGGCCTTGTAGCCGGCAATCGAACGGGCGAAGACGTTGTAGATCACTACCGCAGGAATCGCGGCGACCAGGCCCAGGGCGGTTGCCAGCAGGGCTTCGGCGATGCCGGGGGCGACGACGGCGAGGTTGGTGGTCTGGGTTTTGGCGATGCCGATGAAGCTGTTCATGATGCCCCAGACGGTACCGAACAGGCCGACGAACGGCGCGGTGGAGCCGATGGTCGCCAGCACGCCGGTGCCGCTGCTCATGTTACGGCCGCAGGCTGCAACCAGGCGTTCCAGGCGGAACGCCACGCGCTCCTTGATGCCTTCTTTTTCACGGGTGTTGGCCGACAGGCGCATTTCTTCCAGTGCGTCGTGCACCAGGGTGTTTGCCAGGGTGCCTTTCTTGGTCGCGCTTTCGCTGGCTTCCTTGAGGGTGGTGGCTTTCTTCAGGTGGACGATTTCAGTGCGCAGACGGCGCTTGGCACCCAGCAGCTCGAAGCCTTTGGCGATCCAGATGGTCCAGGTAATGATCGACGCGATGGCCAGGCCGATCATCACGGCTTTCACCACCACGTCAGCATTCTGGTACATGCCCCATGGCGACAGGTCGTGGGCCATGCCCAGGGTGTTGTCTTCTTCCAGCACGACACCGGTTTCGTCGGCGGCGGCTGGGGATGCAGCCTGGGCCGGGTCGGTGGCCGCGGGGGCAGCAGCGGGTGCGGTTGGAGCCGCAGCATTGTGCTCGGCGGCGGCCGGGGTAGCCGGGGCGGTGGCATCAGCGAATGCGGCGGTCGGCGCCAGCAGTACGCTGAACAGCATCGCAGCAATCGCACGCCAGGCGCGGGATGGGCTGTGAAGCGTGGTTGGCGAAGCGGGGGTTGTATTACGTGTCATGCTGGCCGGACCTGAGAGAAGAAAATGAGTGATCGTCCTTCCAGACCCAAAAGGGGTCGAGGACAAATGGGCGGTTATTATTGCAAGTAATTCTTGTTAACAGAAGTAATACAGTAACTTTATTTGCCCTTTTTCTGGCCGCCGGTCTGCTGCGAGGGCTAATCTAGACCTTTAAGAACGGAGTTTTATGATGTCTGTGCCTTCTGTTGTGATTGCCGGATGTGGCGATGTGGGTAGTCGGCTGGCTAGCCAATTGCTGGCCTCGGAATGGGAGGTTCATGGCCTGCGGCGCGATATTTCGCGCCTGCCCGAGGGGGTGATCGGCATTGCCGGCGACCTGTTCAACAAGGATTGCCCTGACACCTGGCCGATCGGCGGGGTGGATTACCTGGTGTACTGCGCCGCCGCCACCGACCACGATGAGGCCGGTTATCGCGCCGCTTACGTGCAAGGTCTGCAGCACGTGCTGGAGTGGCTGAAGGATTATGGCCAGGAGCCCAAGCATCTGCTGTTTGTATCCAGCAGCAGCGTATACGGGCAGCAGAATGGCGAGTGGGTCGACGAAACCTCCGAAACCCAGGCCAAGGGTTATTCCGGGCAAGTCATGCTGGAGGCCGAGCAGGTGGCACTTAACAGTGGCATTCCTGCGAGCGTCGTGCGGTTGACCGGCATTTACGGTCCTGGTCGCGAATGGCTGCTGACCCAGGTGCGCCAGGGGTACCGTGTAGCGCTTGATCCACCTTTATATGGCAACCGTATACACGCCGATGATGCGGCGGGCTTGCTGGCATTTTTGCTCCGCCACTTGGAGCAGGGCGGTTCGCTGGATAAGGTCTATATCGGCGTCGATGACGCACCGGCGCCCTTGGCCGAGGTGGTGGCCTGGCTGCGTGACTACCTGGGCGTCACTGAGTGGTCCGAGGACGCGAGTGTGCGGCGTGCGGGCAGCAAGCAATGCAGCAATGCCCGGATAAAGGCGCTGGGGTGGACGCCCACGTATGCGAGCTACCGCGAAGGGTACGCAGCCATTCTTAAAGGCTGAAATGCGGTTAAAAATGTGGGTGATGACTGCTATTGCTTTTCAAGCAGCCATTGACGCGGCCCGGGAGTGAACTGGGGCACTTCGTCCGCCTGTGCGGTGTTGATCGCCTGGAAGATCTCCAGCTGCTTGCCTTTGCGCATGAAGATCCACGGGTTGCCCACGCCGTTGAGCTGCAGCCACATGCTGTCGTAGCCGCCGCTCATGGAGGCACAGTCACCGGCCAGGCACAGAGAGTACCGATCAACATTGGGCAGACCGGCGACCTTGCCGTCAGGCTGGAACTGGACGGTGGCACCGTTGCCGAAGCCGTCGGTGATCTTCCAGTCGCCGCCCATATAGGCTGCGTACAGGGCGCGTTCGAAGTTGGCACCCAGCGGCGCACCGTCCGGTGCAGGTTCCTTGGCGCGGGCAAAGAGCTGCTCGGGCTCGTTGTCGTTGGCCACTTGCAGCAGTTGCCTGCCTTTGCGCTTGAGTTCAGTGGCGGAGCTGCCGTAGAAGTCGACGCTCCAGGCACCGGACTGTTCGCCGAGCAACTTGCCTTCGGCGACTTCAAAACCGTTGTAGTAACGTGCCTGCGAAGCCTTGGGGTTGACCTCCCACTCGAGGTTCGGGCCATAGCTTTGCAGCGCTTCACGCAAAGGGCCGCCCTTGGCTGCCGCATCGATGGCGACCTGGTTGATCCAGGTGCCGCTCACATCCTGGTTGGCAGGGTTGCTGGCGCAGCCGCCGAGCAACAGGGCGAGCAACGAAGAGGCTACAAGCGCTTTGCGCATCATGAAATCCTTTTAAAACGAAGTCGGCGCAGCCTGTGGAGGCTGCGCCGGGTGTTTTACTCGATGACCAGAATTGCGTCCATCTCAACCTGCGCGCCCTTTGGCAGGGCGGCCACACCAATGGCGGCACGGGCTGGGTACGGTTGTTCGAAGTACTTGCCCATGATCTCGTTGACCTTGGCGAAGTGGCTCAGGTCGGTGAGGAAGATGTTCAGCTTGACGATGTCCTTGAACGAGCCGCCGGCAGCTTCGGCCACGGACTTGAGGTTTTCGAAGACCTGTACGGTCTGGGCTTCGAAGCCTTCCACCAGTTCCATGGTCTTTGGGTCCAGCGGAATCTGGCCGGACATGTAGACGGTGTTGCCCGCCTTGATGGCCTGGGAGTAAGTACCGATGGCGGCTGGGGCCTTGTCGCTGGTGATAACGGTCTTGGTCATGAATGACTCCTTGTAATGGATGGGCTACGCACGCATGCGGGTGATGCGGATCACACCGGTCAAGGCGCGCAGTTTCTTGATCACGCGGGCCAGATGCACGCGGTCATGCACGCTGACCACCAGCTGGACCACGCTGATGCGACCATCGCGCTCGTCCATGCTGATTTTCTCGATATTGCCGTCGGCCGCGTTGACGCTGCTGGCCAGCAGGGCGATCAGGCCGCGCTGGTGTTCCAGCTCCACGCGCAGTTCGACGTTGAATTCGCCGGTGACATCCTTGGCCCACGAGAGCTGAATGCATTTTTCCGGGTTGTGGCGGATCTCGGTGATGTTGCGGCAGTTGTCGAGGTGAACGACCATGCCCTTGCCGGCCGACAGGTGGCCGACAATCGGGTCGCCAGGGATCGGCGTGCAGCATTTGGCATAGCTGAGCACCAGGCCCTCGGTGCCGCGAATCGCCAGCGGGCCTTCCGGGCTTGGCAGTTGTTCGCCTTCACCCAGCAGGCGGCGGGCGACCACGTAGGCCATGCGGTTGCCCAGGCCGATATCTTCCAGCAGGTCCTCGATGGTTTCCTGGCGATACTCGTGGAGCATCGCTTGCACGCGCTCCTGGGCAATCTTGTCCAAGGCGCTGTCGAAACCGTTGAGCACTTTGTTCAGCAGGCGCTCGCCCAGGCTGATGGACTCGGAGCGGCGCTGCAGTTTCAGTGCGTGGCGGATGTGTGTGCGCGCCTTGCCGGTAACCACGAAGTTCAGCCACGCCGGGTTCGGGCGCGCACCCGGTGCGCTGACGATCTCCACAGTGGAGCCGCTTTGCAGCGGTTCCGACAGCGGGGCCAGGCGCCGGTTGATCCGGCAGGCAATGCAGCTGTTGCCGACGTCGGTGTGTACCGCGTAGGCAAAGTCGACCGCAGTGGAGCCTTTGGGCAGCTCCATGATCCGGCCTTTGGGCGTGAACACGTAGACCTCGTCCGGGAACAGGTCGATCTTCACGCTTTCGATGAATTCCAGGGAGTTGCCGGCACGTTGCTGCATTTCCAGCACGCCCTTGACCCATTGGCGGGCGCGGGCATGGGTGCCTTTGGGCTGCTCGTCGCCGCTGGATTTGTACAGCCAATGGGCGGCGATGCCGTTGTTGGCCATCTCTTCCATTTCCCGGGTGCGGATCTGGATCTCGATCGGCACCCCGTGCATACCGAACAGCGTGGTATGCAGCGATTGATAGCCGTTGGCCTTGGGAATGGCGATGTAGTCCTTGAAGCGCCCCGGCAGGGGTTTGTACAGATTATGTACAGCGCCCAGCACGCGGTAGCAGGTATCGACCTTGTCCACGATGATGCGGAACGCGTACACGTCCATGATCTCGTTGAACGCCCGGCGCTTGCCGCGCATCTTCTTGTAGATGCCGTAGATGTGCTTCTGCCGGCCGCTGACCTCACCCTCGATCTCGTCGATCGCCAGGCAATGGCTCAGGGATTCTTCGATCTTGTTGACGATTTCCTTGCGGTTGCCCCGGGCGCGCTTGACGGCCTGGTAGATGCGCGCCGAACGCATCGGGTGCATGGCCTTGAAGCCGAGGTCTTCGAACTCGATACGAATGGCGTGCATGCCCAGCCGGTTGGCGATGGGCGCGTAGATTTCCAGGGTTTCCTTGGCGATGCGCCGGCGTTTTTCGCCGGACAGCACTTCCAGCGTGCGCATGTTGTGCAGCCGGTCGGCCAGCTTGACCAGGATCACCCGGATGTCCCGGGCCATGGCCATGGCCATTTTCTGGAAGTTTTCCGCCTGGGCTTCGGCCTTGGTCTCGAAGTTCATCTGGGTCAGTTTGCTGACCCCGTCGACCAGTTCGGCCACGGTTTCGCCAAATTGCGCACTGAGCGCTTCCTTGGCAATGCCGGTGTCTTCGATCACGTCATGCAGCATCGCGGCCATCAGGCTCTGATGGTCCATGTGCATGTCGGCCAGGATATTTGCCACCGCAAGGGGATGGGTGACATACGCCTCACCGCTTCGGCGGCGTTGGCCGTCGTGGGCTTGTTCGGCGTAGAAATACGCTCGGCGGACCAGGTTGACCTGGTCGGGGCCGAGGTAGGCCGATAAGCGATCGGCGAGGGCGTCTATGCTCGGCAAAGTGTGAACTCCTGCCGAAGGCTGTGACCCCGCGCCGTGCTACGTCGACCAGGCATAGGCTTAGACGGCCTCGTTGGACTCGTCCTCGAACGCTGCAAACAGCGGTTCGTCTTCAACGATTTCAGCGTTGGCGATGAACTCGTAGCTCATCAGGCCTTCAGCGATTTCACGCAGGGCTACAACGGTAGGCTTGTCGTTTTCCCACTGGACTAGAGGCTCTTTGCCGCCAGTGGCCAGTTGACGGGCACGCTTGGTAGAGAGCATGACCAGCTCAAAGCGGTTATCCACGTGTTCTAGGCAGTCTTCAACGGTTACGCGGGCCATGGTATTCCTCGGAGCGAATGCAAGATGCGCGCTGCCCGGTTGGGCGAGCGGACTGAGCAGTTTAAAAAATCACCAGCGTTTAGGGAAGCGCTGATTTTTCGCAGGTCCTCGCAAAGCCGCTGCAAGCGCCAATGTAAAGCCCTTGCAGCGGTTTTGGGAAGAGCCAATCAGCCGAGCAGTTCGGCGAGTAATTTACCGAAACGCTGCTGTTGACGCTTTTGCTGGAGCTGATTGGTGCGGAAAATCGCCTTCAGGTCATCCAGTGCGTGGGAAAAATCGTCGTTGATGATCAGGTAGTCGTAGTCGACGTAGTGGCTCATTTCGCTGACGGCCTCACGCATGCGGCCTTCGATGATTTCGTCGCTGTCCTGGCCGCGGTTCGTCAGGCGCTGGTGCAAGGCTTCGAGCGACGGCGGCAGGATGAAGATCGAGCGTGCCTGAGGCATCAGCTTGCGTACTTGCTCGGCGCCCTGCCAGTCGATTTCCAGGATCAGGTCGTGGCCTTCGTCCAGGGTCTGCTGCAGGTGGCTCTGCGAGGTGCCGTAGAGGTTGCCGAACACCTCGGCGCGCTCGAGGAAGTCGCCATGCTCGATCATCTTGACGAACTCGGTGCGCTCGACGAAGTGATAGTGCACGCCGTTCACCTCGCCCGGGCGCATGGCACGGGTGGTGTGGGAGACCGAGATGCGAATCTGCTCGTCAGCGTCGGTCAGGGCCTTGACCAGGCTGCTCTTGCCTGCGCCCGAGGGCGCGGAAATGATGTAAAGGGTGCCGGTGCTATGGGTCATGGAGGGTGCCTTACTCAATATTCTGTACTTGTTCGCGCATCTGCTCGATCAACACCTTGAGGTTGACCGCCGCCGTGGTGCTGCGCGGATCGAAAGCCTTGGAGCCCAGTGTATTGGCTTCGCGGTTGAGTTCCTGCATCAGGAAGTCCAGGCGCCGACCAGCGGCGCCGCCGGACTTGAGCACGCGGCGCACTTCGAGGATGTGGGTGCTCAGGCGATCCAGTTCTTCGGCGACATCGCTCTTCTGCGCGAGCAGCACCATTTCCTGCTCCAGGCGCACGGGGTCGAGGTCGGCCTTCATGTCGGTGAAGCGGTCGAGGACCTTCTGGCGTTGGGTGGCGAGCATCTGCGGTACCAGCTCGCGCAAGGTGACCACGTCTGCTTCGATCGACGTCAGGCGCTCGTTGATCAGTCGGGCCAGTTCGGCGCCTTCACGCTCGCGGCCAGCCTTGAGTTCCTTCAATCCCTGGGTGAACAGGGCGAGGGCTTCGGCATTGAGGGCTTGCGGATCGGAGGCGTCGGCCACCAGCACGCCGGGCCAGGCCAACACTTCCAGAGGGTTCAGTGCGGCGGGCTGCTTGATCAGGCCGGCGACGGTTTCGGCCGCGGCGACCAGTTGCGCAGCGCGCTCGCGGTCTACCTGCAGCGGCTTGCCGGTGGTTTCTTCGGTAAAACGCAGGGTGCATTCCAGCTTGCCGCGGGAGATGCCCTGGCGCAGTGCCTCACGCACGGCGCCTTCGAGGTCGCGGAAGGATTCCGGCAGGCGCAGGTGCGGCTCCAGGTAGCGGCTGTTGACCGAGCGCAGTTCCCAGCTCAGGGTGCCTTGGGCGCCGGCTTTTTCGACGCGGGCAAAGGCGGTCATGCTGTGCACCATGGAGGTACCTCGCGATGCAGTCCCGCGAAAGCGGGCTGATGGGTAAATTGAAGCCGACAGGCTGCGAAGGCGCGGGATTGTAGCGCAGTGGGGCGGGCGCGCCCAAACCCTGGGCATTCGTAACCAGATTTTTAGCAGTGCCCCGAATCGGCTCGCGGCTCTATAATGCTCGGCAGTTTTTCGTCCTCAGTACAGGTACCCCCTATGAAACGTCCAAGTGGTCGCGTTGCCGATCAGCTCCGCTCGATCCGCATCACCCGCAACTACACCAAACACGCCGAGGGATCCGTACTGGTCGAGTTTGGCGATACCAAGGTTATCTGCACCGTCAGCGTTGAAAATGGCGTGCCGCGCTTCCTCAAGGGCCAGGGCCAGGGTTGGCTGACCGCCGAATATGGCATGCTGCCACGCGCCACCGGCGAGCGTAACCAGCGTGAAGCCAGCCGTGGCAAGCAAGGCGGCCGTACCCTGGAAATCCAGCGCCTGATCGGGCGCTCCCTGCGCGCGGCCCTGGATATGACCAAGCTGGGCGACGTGACCCTCTACGTCGACTGCGACGTGATCCAGGCCGATGGCGGTACGCGCACCGCGTCCATCACCGGCGCCATGGTGGCGCTGGTCGATGCGCTTAAAGTCATCAAGAAGCGCGGCGGCCTGAAAGGCGGCGACCCACTGAAGCAGATGATCGCCGCCGTATCGGTGGGCATGTACCAGGGCGAGCCGGTGCTGGACCTGGATTACCTGGAAGACTCGGCTGCCGAGACCGATCTGAACGTAGTGATGACCAGCACCGGTGGTTTCATCGAAGTGCAGGGCACCGCCGAAGGTGCGCCATTCCAGCCGGCCGAGCTGAACGCCATGCTGGCCCTGGCCCAGAAAGGCATGACTGAGATCTTCGAACTGCAGAACGCCGCACTGGCTGACTGAGTACGCCTCAAGGAGAAGCGCCATGAATGACAGCCAAATGCCGGTGCCTACGCCTTCCTACGAGGTGCGTCAGGGGGCAATGTTGTGCCATCTTGCTGCGTTCCTGGGGTTTGTATTCCCCTTCGGCAGCGTCGTGGGGCCGCTGATCCTGTGGCAGATGAAAAAAGAAGTGGATCCGTTCATTGACGACCAGGGCAAGGAGGCACTGAATTTCCAGATCACCGTAGCCATCGCCTGGATCATTTGCATCGTGCTGGCCTTCGCGGTCATTGGGTTTTTCCTGATGACGGCCTTGGTCATCGCAAGCGTGGTGCTGACGATCATCGGCGCAATCAAAGCCAACAAAGGGATCGCCTATCGCTATCCCTTGACCTGGCGCCTGGTCAAATAATCAACACCCACAAAAAAACCGACAGCGATGTCGGTTTTTTTGTGCCTGGATAAAGACCCTAGATGGTCAGTGTCCAGTCGTAGTCCACGATCAGCGGCGCGTGCTGCGAGAAGCGCGGCTGGCGCGGCAGGCGTGCACTGCGCACGAACCGGCGCAGACCCGGGGTCAGCAACTGGTAGTCGAAGCGCCAGCCCAGGTTGAGCATCTCAGCCTGTTCATTGTCTGGCCACCAGCTGTACTGGTCGCCTTCGCGGCTGACTTCGCGCAGCGCATCCACATAGCCCATGTTGCCGACAATCTCGTCCATCCAGGCCCGTTCCGGCGCCAGGAAGCCCGGGGATTGCTGGCTGTCACGCCAGTTCTTGATATCCAGCTTCTGTTGCGCCACGTACAGCGAGCCACAGTAAATGTACTCGCGACGTTTGCGTCGCTGTTTATCCAGGTAACGGGCGAAATCGTCCATTAGCTTGAACTTCTGGTTCAAGTCTTCATCGCCGTTCTGCCCCGAAGGAAGCAGCAAGGTCGCGATGCTGACCTTGTCGAAATCGGCTTGCAGGTAGCGCCCGTAGCGGTCGGCTGTCTCGAAGCCGAGGCCGCTGATGACCGCCTTGGGTTGCAACCGCGAGTACAAAGCCACGCCACCTTGGGTGGGCACTTCGGCATCGCAGGCATAAAGGAAGTAGCCATCCAGTTGGAAGGCTGGGTCGTCCAGTTCAAAGGCGGAGGCGCGGGTGTCCTGCAGGCAGATGACGTCGGCATTCTGAGCTTGCAGCCAACTGAGCAAACCACGCTCGACTGCAGCCTGAATACCATTAACGTTCACACTGATGATCCGCATAAATGGCCCCAAAAATCGCGTGCGTGTATGATACACGCCGTCTACCTAATTAGCTAAATCCGTGGTATCTGAGGCTTTTTTCATGCAGGCGTATCAACGCGATTTCATTCGTTTTGCCATCGATCGCGGGGTTTTGCGCTTCGGTGAGTTCACCCTCAAGTCCGGGCGCACCAGCCCGTATTTCTTCAATGCCGGCTTGTTCAACTCGGGTTCGGCCCTGGCTCAGCTGGGGCGTTTCTACGCGGCAGCCATCGTTGAAAGCGGTATTTCCTTCGACGTGCTGTTTGGCCCGGCCTACAAGGGCATCCCCCTGGCGGCTGCAACGGCCGTGGCCCTGGCGGAACATCATGGGCGCGATCTGCCATGGTGCTTCAACCGCAAGGAAGCCAAGGCCCATGGCGAAGGCGGCAGCCTGGTGGGCGCGCCGCTTACCGGCGATGTATTGATCATCGATGACGTGATCACGGCCGGTACGGCTATCCGTGAGGTGATGCAGATCATCGCGTCCCAGGACGGCGCCAAGGCCGCCGGTGTGCTGATCGCGCTGAACCGCCAGGAGCGTGGCAACGGTGAGTTGTCGGCGATCCAGGAAGTGGAGCGTGATTTCGGTATTCCAGTGGTCAGCATCGTGTCGCTGAACCAGGTGTTGCAGTTCCTGGAAGACGATCCGCAGCTCAAGCAGCACTTGCCGGCAGTTAAGGCGTATCGCGAGCAGTTCGGCGTTCAGTAATCGCCGAACCATAAAAAAGCCCCGCTCAACCAGGTTGAGCGGGGCTTTTTGTTTTCAGCGTTTTAAGGGCGCTTGCGATTACTGATCAGCGTGCCCACACCCGTATCGGTGAAGATTTCCAGCAGGATTGCATTCGGCACCCGGCCATCCAGGATCAGCGAGCTGCCGACGCCGCCTTGCACCGCTTCCAGCGCGCAACGGATCTTCGGCAGCATGCCGCCGTAGATGGTGCCGTCGGCGATCAGTTCGTCCACTTGTTGAGTGGTCAAACCGGTCAGCACCTTGCCTTCCTTGTCCATCAGGCCGGCAATGTTGGTCAGCAGCATCAGCTTTTCAGCCTTCAATGCTTCGGCCACCTTACCCGCCACCAGGTCGGCGTTGATGTTGTAGGACTCACCGTTGGCACCCACGCCGATCGGCGCGATCACCGGGATGAAGTCGCCCTTGACCAGCAGGTTCAGCAGGTCGGTGTTGATGCCGATCACTTCGCCTACCTGGCCGATATCGATGATTTCCGGCTGGGTCATTTCCGGCGTCTGACGGGTAACGGTCAGTTTTTTCGCGCGGATCAGCTCGGCGTCCTTGCCGGTCAGGCCAATGGCGCTGCCGCCGTGGCGGTTGATCAGGTTGACGATGTCTTTGTTCACCTGGCCGCCGAGGACCATCTCCACCACGTCCATGGTCTGCGCGTCAGTGACGCGCATGCCATCGATGAAGTGACTCTCGATCGACAAGCGCTTGAGCAGGTCGCCGATCTGCGGGCCGCCGCCGTGGACCACCACGGGGTTGATCCCCACGGCTTTCATCAACACGATGTCGCGGGCAAAGCCGGTTTTCAGCTCGTCGCTTTCCATGGCATTGCCGCCGTACTTGATCACCAGCGTCTTGCCGACGTAGCGTCGAATGTAAGGCAACGCTTCGGACAGGACCTTGGCGGTGTTGGCAGCGGCTTCGCGTTCGAGGGTCATTCAGGGCTCCGGTAAAAATCAGAACGGTAATTGGAGATCAGGGGCAACACGTTTCAACTGGGCGTGGAACACGTCCTTGATGCGCTGCAACTCAGCCTCGGTATCCGCCTCGAAACGCAGCACCAGCACCGGTGTGGTGTTGGATGCGCGAACCAGGCCCCAGCCCTTGGCGTAATCGACTCGCACACCATCAATGGTGGTCAGGTGGGCGCCTTCGCCCCATTGCGCATCGTGCAGTGCGTCAATGATGCTGAATTTGCTCTCCTCGGTCACATGGATATTGATCTCTGGCGTAGAAATATCATTCGGGAAGGTCTGAAACAGCTCTTCGGCGGTGGATTTTTCCTTGCTGAGGATCTCCAGCAGACGGGCGGCGCTGTAAATGCCGTCGTCAAACCCGAACCAGCGCTCCTTGAAGAACACGTGGCCGCTCATTTCGCCGGCCAACAGTGCGCCGGTTTCCTTCATTTTCTTTTTGATCAACGAGTGACCGGTCTTCCACATTAGCGGACGGCCGCCATATTCCTTGATCAACGGGGTGAGGCGGCGGGTGCACTTCACGTCGAAAATGATCTCGGCACCCGGGTTGCGCGCCACCACATCGCGGGCGAACAGCATCAGCAGGCGGTCCGGGAATACGATCTCGCCGGTTTCGGTCACCACGCCTACGCGGTCGCCGTCGCCGTCAAAGGCCAGCCCGACGTCAGCACCGGTTTCCTTGACCTTGGCGATCAGGTCCACCAGGTTTTCCGGTTTGCCTGGGTCCGGGTGGTGGTTGGGGAAGTTGCCATCGACCTCGCAGAACAGCGGGATCACTTCGCAGTTCAGGGCTTCGAGCAGCTGCGGGGCGATTACGCCGGCCGCGCCGTTGCCGCAGTCCACCACCACTTTGAGGCGGCGTGCGAGTTTGACGTCGCCGGTGATTTCATCAGAGTAGCGCTGCAGGATGTCAACTTTGGTGATGCTGCCTTTGCCGCTGGTCAGGTCGTTGGTCTTCAGGCGGGTGTGCAGGGCCTGGATCTGTTCGTTGGCCAGGGTGTCGCCGGCGATGACGATCTTGAAGCCGTTGTAGTCCGACGGGTTATGGCTGCCGGTCAGCATTACCCCGGATTTGCCGGCCAGTACATTGGCGGCGTAGTACAGCGCGGGAGTGGGCACCAGGCCCACATCGCTGACATGGCAGCCGCTGTCGGCCAGGCCCTGGATCAGTTGTTCCACCAGTTCCGGACCGGACAGGCGACCGTCACGACCGACCGAGACGTTCGGCTCGTCCTGGGCCAGGCTCTGGGAACCAATGGCGCGGCCAATCCAGTAGGCGGTTTCGGCGGTCAGGGTCTTGGGGACTACGCCACGAATGTCATAGGCGCGAAAGATGCTGTCGGGGAATGTCGGGGCTACTCGGGCTGCGGTACTCATCGCGGGGGGAAACTCCATCTCAAGGGGGCAAGGCTGGCCTTAATGTGGCTGACCGGCAGGCTCAAACTGAAGGGTATGACGGTGTTTTCGGCAGAGAGTTCGTGGTGCAAAAGTGCCATCGGAGCTTGGCCCCTGTCTTTATTTCTGCGTAATGCATTGATTTCAAATGGGAAATCTCGCTGATAAAGTCCGCGCATTCTTCATCCTGAAAAGCCTTGCGGGGGCATCGAGCCGGGCAAAGGTGCCCGGCCAGGTTCAGCGTAGTCAGTGACTGCCGGAATGCCCAAAGCCACCTGCGCCGCGTTGGGTTTCGTCAAAATCCTGCACCAGTTCGAAGTGCGCCTGCACCACCGGCACCAGTACAAGCTGGGCAATGCGCTCGCCGACAGCGATGTTGAACGCCGTCTGGCCACGATTCCAGCACGACACCATCAACTCGCCTTGGTAGTCCGAGTCGATCAGGCCTACCAGGTTACCCAGCACGATACCGTGTTTGTGGCCCAGGCCGGAGCGCGGCAGGATCAGCGCAGCCAGGCCCGGGTCGCCGACGTAGATCGACAGGCCGGTGGGAATCAGGACGGTCTGGCCCGGCTCAAGGACGGTGTCTTGCTTGAGCATGGCGCGCAGGTCCAGGCCGGCGGAACCTGGGGTGGCGTAGGCCGGCAGCGGGAATTCGGTGCCGATGCGGGGGTCGAGGATCTTGGCTTGCAAAGCGTGCATGGAAATTAAACCTGGTTCAGCCGTTGGGCGATAAAAGAGATCAGTTGGCGGGCAATCTTGCCTTTGCTGGTCTGGGCGAAAAGAGTGGCGTGCAGCTCGCGGTCGATCACGCTGCAGGCGTTTTCCTCGCTGTTGAAGCCGATGCTCGGGTTGGCGACATCATTGGCAACGATCAGGTCGAGGTTTTTGTCTTTCAGTTTGCGTGCGGCGTAGTCGAGCAGGTGCTCGGTCTCGGCGGCAAAGCCGACACTGAACGGGCGGTCCGGACGCGTGGCAATGGTGGCCAGGATGTCCGGGTTGCGCACCATTTGCAGGAGCAGGCCGTCGCCGCTCGTAGGGTCTTTCTTGAGCTTTTGCGGGGCGACGACTTCCGGGCGGTAGTCTGCAACCGCTGCCGAAGCGATAAACAGGTCACAGGGAATGGCGGCCTCACAGGCGGCCAGCATGTCCCGGGCGCTGACTACGTCGATTCGCGTGACGCGATCGGGAGTCGGCAAGTGCACCGGACCGGTGATCAGGGTAACGCGTGCGCCTGCCTCGACCGCGGCTTCCGCCAAGGCAAAGCCCATTTTTCCTGAGCTATGGTTGGTGATGTAGCGTACCGGGTCGATGTTTTCCTGGGTCGGGCCTGCCGTAATCAGCACGTGCCGGCCGGTCAGGGCCAGGTGCTGGAAGCATTCGGCGGCGCACAATCCCAGGTCGGTGGCCTCGAGCATGCGGCCCATGCCGACATCGCCGCAGGCCTGGCTGCCGGAGGCCGGGCCGAACACCTTGAGGCCACGGCTTTGCAGGAGCTGGGTGTTGGCCTGGGTCGCCGGGTCGCGCCACATGGCCTGGTTCATGGCCGGGGCGATGGCGACGGTGGCGTCGGTGGCCAGTACCAGGGTGGTCAGCAGGTCATCGGCGATGCCTTGCGCCAGGCGCGCGATCAGGTCGGCGGTGGCAGGGGCGATCAGTACCAGGTCGGCCCATTTGGCCAGTTCGATATGACCCATGGCGGCTTCGGCTGCCGGGTCCAGCAGGTCCAGGTGAACCGGGTGTCCGGACAGGGCCTGCATGGTCAGCGGAGTAATGAACTCACTGCCGCCGCGGGTCATGACCACGCGCACTTCGGCGCCCTGGTCGAGAAGCCTGCGGACCAGCTCTGCGCTCTTGTAGGCGGCAATGCCGCCGCCGACGCCGAGAACGATGCGTTTCCGATACAGACGCTGCATTGGTTTGCCTTTCCAGTTCAGTGAAGCCAGTTCAGTGACGCCTGCGATGCCCCCTCCCCAGGTGAAATCGCACGCAAAAAAGAGGGCCTACGATAACACAGCGCCCGCCCCGCAACAGCGGCGCACATGCACAGGGAGGTGGAATGAGTATTCGTGATTGGCCGGCGGCAGAGCGGCCGCGAGAGAAGCTTTTGGAGTGGGGTGCTGCGAGTCTGTCCGATGCTGAATTGCTGGCGATCTTCCTGCGCACCGGCGTAACCGGCAGGAGCGCGGTGGACCTGGCGCGCCATCTGCTGGCGCAATTTGGCGGTTTGCGCCCGCTGCTGGAAGCCAGCCAGGCGGTGTTCAGCCAGCAGTTGGGCTTGGGGCCGGCGAAGTTTGCGCAGTTGCAGGCGGTACTGGAAATGTCCCGGCGCCATATGGCCGAGCGCCTGCGCAGCGATTCGGTGCTGGAAAGCCCGGTGGCCGTGCGCAATTACCTCAAGTCGCTGTTGCGCCATGAGCCCCATGAAGTTTTCGGCTGTCTGTTTCTCGATTCAAAGCATCGGGTGCTGGGGTTCGAAGTGTTGTCCGAGGGGACCATCGACGCTGCCGTGGTCTACCCGCGGCAAGTGGTCAAGCGCGCCCTGGCCTATAACGCAGCGGCGTTGATTCTGTGTCACAACCATCCTTCCGGGAGCGTGGAGCCCAGCGCGGCTGATCGAAAATTGACCAAGCTGCTGCAAAAGGCCTTGGAAGTGGTGGATGTGCGGGTACTGGATCACGTCATCGTGGGGGACGGTGATCCGTTGTCGATGGCGGAATATGGGTGGATGTAAGCCCGCCCCCTGGGGGCGGGCCTGGTTCTCAGGGCTTGACGCTGACCTTCGAGAAATCCTGGCGCCCGAAGGGGCTCACCTGGTAGCCCTCGACGTTCTTGCGCGCCAGGGCGAACGCCGTCGGGTGCGCCAGCGGCAACCACAGCGCCTGTTGCTGGATCTGCGCCTGGGCCTGCTGGTACAGCTTGCTGCGTACACCTTGTTCGCTGGTGGTCTTGCCGGCGCTGATCAGCTTGTCCAGCGCCGGATCACAGTAGCGGGCGAAGTTGGTGCCGGATTTAACCGCCGCGCAGGAAAACTGTGGGGTCAGGAAGTTATCCGGGTCGCCGTTGTCACCGGCCCAGCCCATGAACAGCAGGTCGTGTTCACCCGCTTTGGCGCGGCGAATCAGCTCGCCCCATTCGATCACGCGGATCTCGGCCTGGATGCCCACCTTGGCCAGGTCCGCCTGCAGCAGTTGCGCGCCGAGGTTCGGGTTAGGGTTCAGCAGGCTGCCGGTGGGGCGCGTCCAGAGGGTGGTCTTGAAGCCGTCCTTGAGGCCGGCACGGTCCAGCAAGGCCTTGGCCTTGGCGAGGTCCTGTGGATAACCCGGCAAGTCTTTGGCGTAGCTCCAGGTATTGGGCGGGTACGGGCCGTTGGCGGCTTCGGCGGTGCCTTCAAACACCGCCTTGAGGTAGCTGCCCTTGTCGAAGGCCAGGTTGATGGCCTGGCGCACCTCGGGCTTGTCCAGGGGCGGGTGCTGGCTGTTGATGGCCACGAACGCGGTCATGAACGCTGCGGTTTTTTCTACCTTGAGTGCGGGGTCCTTTTCGGCCTCGCCCACATCCAGGGGCTTGGGCGACAGGGCGATCTGGCATTCGTTGCGGTGCAGTTTCTGCAGGCGTACGTTGGCGTCCGGAGTAATTGCGAAGATCAAGTTATCCACAGCCGGTTTGCCGGCGAAATAGTCCGGGTTGGCCTTGTAGCGCACCACGGCATCTTTCTGGAAACGGCTGAAGATGAACGGCCCGGTGCCGATCGGCTGGCTGTTGAGCTTCTCCGGCGTGCCGGCCTTGAGCAGTTTGTCGGCGTATTCCGCCGGATAGATCGAGGCAAAGCCCATGCTCAGGGCCGCGAGGAAGGTGGAGTCGGCGTGATCGAGGGTAAAGCGCACGGTCAGCGGGTCGAGGGCATCGATCTTCTTGACCAGCGTTGGCAATTGCAGGGACTGGGCGTGGGGGAAGCCGCTCTGGGCGATCTTGTGCCACGGATTGGCCGGGTCGAGCATGCGTTCGAAGCTGAAGCGCACGTCTTCGGCGGTCAGGGTGCGGCTTGGGGTGAAATACTCGGTGCGATGGAATTTCACGTCCGGGTGCAGCTTGAAGGTATAGGTCAGGCCATCCGGCGAGACGTCCCAGCTGTCCGCCAGGCTGGGTACCAGTTTGCCGCTGGCTGCGTCGTAGTCCACCAGGCGATTCATCAGCACATCGGCCGAGGCGTTGGTGGTGGTCAGCGAGTTGTATTGCACCACATCGAACCCTTCGGGGCTGGCCTCGGTGCAGACGCTCAAGGTGCTGGCGGCAGAGGCCAGCGGCGCGATAAATAGAGGGGCTAGCAATAGCGGTAGGGCAGCGAGGCGCATGTTCGGTTTCCTTTGCAGATCGAAGGCCCATCTGCGAGTGCAGTCTGGAAAAGCCCTACCGTAGTGGTCTGGTTGATAAATGACTAGCCCATTTTTGCCTGTGCTTTTGCCTCAAATGCTGTTTTGATGGCACCCCAGCGCGTTTCGCTGTGCGCTTTACTGCGCGCGCGAGCGCTGTAAATCATTCTGTGCGACGAGCGGTCGGCTGTTACAGCGGCCCCTCCTGGCAACGGTTCGGGCGTCTGTCGCCGAGATTTACGCCGGTAAAAATACACGGGCTGTTGTTGCACATGGGTCTTTCTGGTATAAAGCAGCGCTCTTTTCTAGGGGCCCGGTTCCTTCGCTTGTAGGTGTAGCCGGTAAGACCCTAAAGAAACGCGGCGCCTGGCGCCAAATGACTGAGAGATTAAGCGGCCAACCCATGCCGGGTTGGGCATGTGGTTTTAGAGGGCTGAGGCATGTCGAGAGTCTGTCAAGTTACCGGTAAGGGTCCGGTGACTGGGAATAACATTTCCCACGCAAATAACAAAACCCGTCGTCGTTTCCTGCCGAACCTGCAGCATCACCGCTTCTGGGTTGAAGAAGAGAAACGTTTTGTTCGCCTGCGTGTATCTGCCAAAGGCATGCGTATTATCGACAAGCGTGGCATCACTGTCGTGCTGGCCGAAATCCGCGCCGCTGGCAAGATCTAAGGAGCTCTATCATGCGTGAATTGATTCGAATGATCTCTAGCGCCGGTACTGGTCACTTCTACACTACCGACAAGAACAAGCGTACTACCCCGGACAAGCTCGAAAAGAAAATGTTCGACCCGCGCGTTCGCAAGCACGTGATCTACAAAGAAGGCAAAATCAAGTAATTGATTTTCCTCCTTGTGAAAAAGCCCGTATCTCACGATACGGGCTTTTTTTTGCCTGGCGTTTGTTGATCAGGCCTTCTGCTCGAACACCACATAGATCTTGCGGCACGGCTCCAGCACTTCCCAGGTGCCGCTGAAGCCGGCGGGGATCACGAAGCGGTCGCCGGCACGCAAGGTCTTCGCATTGCCCTCGGCGTCGCGCAATACAGAGACGCCCTGCACGATCTCGCAATACTCATGCTCGCTGTAGTTGACCTGCCACTGCCCGACCTCTCCTTCCCAGACCCCGGCGTTCATCTGGCCGCACGGGCTGTTGTAATGGTTGTACACCGTTTGTTCGGGATCGCCCTTGAGGATTTTTTCCGCGGCAGGGCGGTAGCGGTCTGGGGCGGTGTTGGCCTGGCTGAAATCGACGATGTCCTGGATGCTCATGTGCGTGTCCCGTCTGGCCTGCGGTTGGAGAGCCCAAAGTCTATGTTTATTAAAATGAACATCGCAAGGGCGTTTACCGCGGTTATGTCAAATATATTGAAACATCCCTGGCCGCTGGTTTAGGGTGGCAGCTGCCTTTGAGCCGAACAGCTGGCTGGCGGGCAAGCATTCTTTGAGGCTGCCGGGGGACATCGCCTGGCCCTTGTATTCAATAAGAGGAGGACACTCGCATGACCACCCTGACCCGTGCCGACTGGGAACAACGCGCCAAGGATCTGAAGATCGAAGGCCGCGCCTACATCAATGGCGAATACACCGCCGCTGTTTCCGGTGACACCTTCGAATGCATCAGCCCGGTCGATGGCCGCCTGCTGACCAGTGTTGCCAGTTGTGACGCCGCCGATGCCCAGCGCGCCGTAGAAAACGCCCGCGCCACCTTCAATTCCGGTGTCTGGTCGCGCCTGGCGCCGGCCAAACGCAAAGCCACCATGATCCGTTTCGCCGCGCTGCTCAAGGCCAATGCCGAAGAACTGGCGCTGCTCGAAACCCTGGACATGGGCAAGCCGATCAGTGACTCCCTGAACATTGACGTACCCGGCGCGGCAAATGCCCTGAGCTGGAGCGGCGAGGCAATCGACAAGATCTACGACGAAGTCGCAGCCACCCCGCACGATCAGTTGGGTCTGGTGACCCGCGAGCCGGTCGGCGTGGTGGGTGCCATCGTGCCGTGGAACTTCCCGCTGATGATGGCCTGCTGGAAACTCGGCCCGGCGCTGTCCACCGGTAACTCGGTGATCCTCAAACCGTCCGAAAAATCCCCGCTCACCGCCATCCGCATCGCGGCCCTGGCCGTTGAAGCCGGTATTCCGAAAGGCGTGTTCAACGTGCTGCCGGGCTACGGCCACACCGTCGGCAATGCGCTGGCGCTGCACATGGACGTCGACACACTGGTGTTCACCGGTTCGACCAAGATCGCCAAGCAACTGTTGATTCGCTCCGGTGAGTCGAACATGAAGCGCGTCTGGCTGGAGGCCGGCGGCAAGAGCCCGAACATCGTTTTTGCCGATGCTCCGAACCTGCAAGCCGCCGCCGAATCCGCTGCCAGCGCCATCGCCTTCAACCAGGGTGAAGTCTGCACTGCCGGTTCGCGCCTGCTGGTGGAACGTTCGATCAAGGACACCTTCCTGCCGCTGGTGATAGAGGCCCTCAAGGGCTGGAAACCCGGCAACCCGCTGGACCCCGCGACCAACGTCGGTGCCCTGGTGGACACCCAGCAGATGAACACCGTGCTGTCGTACATCGAAGCCGGCCACACTGACGGCGCCAAGTTGGTGGCGGGTGGCAAGCGCATCCTGGAAGAGACGGGCGGCACCTACGTCGAGCCGACGATTTTCGACGGTGTAACCAACGCCATGAGAATCGCCCAGGAAGAAATCTTCGGCCCAGTGCTGTCGGTGATCACCTTTGACGGCGCCGAGGAAGCGATCAAGATCGCCAACGACACCCAATACGGCCTCGCCGCTGCGGTGTGGACGTCGGACATTTCCAAGGCGCACCTCACCGCCAAGGCCCTGCGTGCCGGCAGCGTGTGGGTCAACCAATACGACGGCGGCGACATGACCGCACCGTTTGGCGGCTTCAAGCAGTCGGGTAATGGTCGCGACAAGTCGCTGCATGCGTTCGACAAGTACACCGAGCTGAAGGCGACCTGGATCAAGCTCTAAGCAACACCGCAGGCAAATGTGGGAGGGGGCTTGCCCCCGATAGCAGTGTGTCAGGCACTAACAGTGCTCACTGATCCACCGCAATCGGGAGCAAGCCCCCTCCCACACTGTTTTGTGTGAACCCATGATTATCCACAGGAGCGTGGCAATGCGTTGGGCGACCTATTTCGCCGTCCTGGCCTCGGTACTCAGTGTCGGCCTGGCCCTGGGCGTCAGCATGCCGCTGGTCTCCCTGCGCCTGGAGGGCTGGGGCTACGGCAGTTTCGCGATTGGCGTAATGGCCGCCATGCCGGCCTTTGGCGTATTGCTCGGCGCCAAGGTCTCCAGCCGTCTGGCCGCCTGGCTCGGCACCGCGAATCTCATGCGTCTGTGCCTGTGGGCTGGCGCGGTGTCCATCGGTTTGCTGGCCATTCTGCCCAGCTACCCGATATGGCTGGCGTTGCGCCTGATGATCGGGGTGATCCTGACCATCGTGTTTATCCTCGGTGAAAGCTGGATCAACCAGTTGGTGGTGGAGCAGTGGCGTGGCCGGCTGGTGGCGCTGTATGGCTGCAGTTATGCCTTGAGCCAGCTCTCGGGCCCGTTGCTGCTGGGCCTGATCGGTACCGACCATGACTATGGTTTCTGGGTCGGCGTTGGCCTGCTGGTGGTGGCTCCGTTGGCATTGCTGGGTCGCTCTGGTGCGCCCAGTGCCGAATCGTTCAGCGTGACCTTCGCGGACCTGTGGCGCTTCTGCCTGAGCCTGCCGGCGATTGCCTGGGCGGTGGCGCTGTTCGCCGCGTTTGAGGCGATGATCCTGACGCTGCTGCCGGTGTATTGCCTGCAACAGGGCTTCACTGCCGAAATTGCCCTGGCGATGGTCAGCACGGTGGTGGTCGGTGACGCGATGCTGCAACTGCCCATCGGTGCGCTGGCGGATTACCTGCCACGACGCACGCTGTTTTTGAGTTGCGCACTGCTGTTGCTGGCATCGAGCCTGGCGGTTCCGTTGCTGATGCACACGCTGCTGATCTGGCCAATATGGGTGCTGTTCGGCGCCAGTGCCGGCGGGTTGTTCACGTTGTCGCTGATTCTGATCGGCGAGCGTTATCGTGACGATGCGCTGGTGCGTGCCAATGCCCACATCGCGCAGTTGTGGGGCATCGGTTGCCTGATCGGCCCGCTGGTGGCCGGCGCCGGCAGCCAATGGATCAGCGGGCACGCGCTGCCGTGGCTGATGGCGGCCGGGGCCTTGGGTTTGGTGGTGCTGTTGCTGCGCCAAGGCGCGTTTGGTGCTGCTCAGCCCGCTTGATCCTCGCTGTTCCTAGAGCATGCGCTCCAGGCCGACCGAGGTGGCGAACCAGGCATTGAACCGTCGCCACCAACTGCCCGGCTCACGGGTCAGGGTGTGCAGTTGGCCGTTGTCCTCGGTCACCCATACCACGTTGCCGTCCTGCAGTTTCGCCTCGTAGCTCAGGGCCGGCGCCATGCCTTGCAGGGCGAGATTGCGCACGTGTTCCGCCAGCTCGGGGCTGTCCACCAGCACGCCGACCTCGGTGTTCCACAGCACGGAGCGCGGGTCGAAATTGAAAGAGCCGACAAACGATTTTTGCCGATCAAAGATCATCGCCTTGCTGTGCAGGCTCGAGTCCGAGCCGCGGAACGTGCCTCGACGAAACAGGTGCGGGCCGCTGCCGCCGTCACCCGGTTGGCGGCGCAGCTCGTAGAGTTTTACCCCATGCTCCAGCAGCGCCTTGCGGTACGGTGCATAGCCGCCATGTACGGCAGGCACGTCGGTGGCTTCAAGGGAGTTGGTCAACAAGCTCACCGATACGCCCGCGTCGGCGCGCCCCGTCAGGTACACCAGCCCGGGCTGTCCCGGCACGAAGTACGCCGAGATCATCATCAGTTCATGGTTGACGCCTTCCAGCTCCGGGGCCAGTTGCGTGGTCAGCAGCAGGTGCGGGTCCGGGTCGGCCTTGGACAGCACCTTGCTGGGTGCGTCCCACAGCGCCTGGTTCCAGGCCCAGATCAGTTCGCGGCGCCAGATGTCCATGCGCGGCTGGGTCTGGTAGGTGCGCAGGCGCGCGTACAGCGCGTGCTTCTGCTGGCGCGATTCGGCCAGCGACGCCTCCAGGCCCAGGCGCGCGGCGGCCAGGTCACCTTTGGAGGGCGTATTGGAGACAAAATCATCAATGGGTTTGCTCAGGGCGCTGTTCCAGTACTGATCGAAACTGTGCCCGAGTTGCTCGGCCACCGGCCCGACGCTGAGCATGTCGATGTCGGTGAAGTTCAGGTTGGGCTCGGCGTCGAAATACTCATCCCCCAGGTTGCGCCCACCGACGATGGCCACGCTGTTGTCCGCCAGCCACAGCTTGTTGTGCATGCGCCGGTGTTGCAGCGACAGGTTGAACAGGCGGCCCATGGCGCGCGTCACACCGGTGCTGCGCCCCAGGTGCAGGGGGTTGAACAGGCGAATCTCGATCTTGGGGTGGGCGGCGAGGGTGGCGATGATCTGGTCGAGGCCGTCGCTGGTGGTGTCATCCAGCAGGATGCGCACGCGCACGCCACGGTCGGCGGCCTTGAGCAGTTCATCCACCAGCATGCGGGTGCTGATGCCGTCGTGGACGATGTAGTACTGCAGGTCAAGGCTGGTCTGGGCATTGCGGATCAGCTCGGCGCGGGCCATGAAGGCTTCGCTGCTGTTGGGCAGCAGGCGAAAACCTGAACGGCCCTGGTAAGGCGCGGCCTGGGCCTGGATCGAGCGGCCGAACGACGACTGGGCGGCCGGCAGGGCGTCGCTGGGTATGCGCGGGGTACTCACCGTGGCGCAGCCGCTCAGGGCCAGGGCTCCCAGCAGGAAAAACGGTAAAAGCCGTCGAATCATCAAGGGAGTCGTGTCCAGGTCAGGGCGGTTGTCGACATATGACGGCGATTTCTCGCGAAAGGTCAGTCCACCGTTTCGGCCAGCATCTTCATCGCGGCAGCGCCGACTTTGCGCACGGCCTCTTCAATCTGGGCGGTGGGCTTGGCAGCGTAGTTCATGCGTAGGCAGTTACGGTACTTGCCCGACGCGGAAAAGATGCTTCCCACAGCCACCTGTACGCCTTGTTCCACCAGTGCGCGGTTGAGCTTGAGGGTGTCGAAGCCTTCCGGCAGCTCTACCCACAGCATGAAACTGCCTTGGGGGCGGCTGGCGCGGGTGCCGGCCGGGAAGTAGCGGCTGACCCAGTCGAGCATCAGGTCGCGATTACGCTGGTATTGTGTGCGCATCCGTCGCAAATGCGGTTCGAAATGCCCCCCTTTGAGAAACTCGGCAATTGCAATCTGCGGCTGGGTGGCGGTGGAGCCGGTGCTGATGTACTTCATGTGCAGTACCCGCTCCAGGTACCGGCCCGGAGCCACCCAGCCAATGCGCAGGCCTGGCGCCAGGGTCTTGGAGAACGAACTGCACAGCAGCACACGACCGTCTTCGTCGAAGGATTTGATGGTACGCGGGCGTGGGTAGCTGTAGGCCAGTTCGCCATACACATCGTCTTCGATGATCGCCACGTCAAAGCGCTGGGCCAGGGTCAGCAATGCGCGTTTGCGCGCTTCCGGCATGATGTAGCCCAGGGGGTTATTGCAGTTGGGGGTCAGCTGGATGACCTTGATCGGCCACTGTTCCAGCGCCAGTTCCAGGGCTTCGAGGCTGATGCCGGTGATCGGGTCGGTGGGGATTTCCAGGGCTTTCATGCCCAAACCCTTGAGGGTCTGCATGGCCCCGTGGAAACTGGGCGAGTCCACCGCAACGATATCGCCTGGTTCGCAGATGGCGTGGATGCTGGCGGACAGCGCCTCATGGCAGCCGGTGGTAATCACGATGTCCTCGGCCGTCAGTTGGCAGCCGGAATCCAATGACAGCCGGGCGATTTGCTCGCGCAGTTCCATACAGCCGAGGATATTGTCGTAATACAGCCCCGGCAAATCCTGGCGCCGGCTGACACGCGCCAGGCTGCGCAGAAGGGGCTTGAGGGTGGGTGACAATACATCCGGCATGCCGCGACCCATCTGTATGACGTCTTTGCGCGGGACTGCGCGAATCAATTCCAGTACCTGGTCCCACTGCGATATTTCCACCGGGCGCTGGGCCGGGCGGCCGACCTCCGGCAGCGCCGGCAACTCCCGACCTACCGGTACAAAGTAGCCGGACTTGGGCTTGGGCATCGCCAGGCCATTGTCTTCCAGCAGTCGATACGCCTGCTGCACGGTGCTCAGGCTGACCCCGTGCTCCACGCTCAAGGCACGTACGGACGGCAGTCGATCGCCAGGGCGATAGAACCCCTGTTCGATGCGTGTGCCCAGCAATTCGGCGAGGTTGACGTAAAGCGTCATGGCGGTCGCTCCCAGGGGACCAGTACAGATAGGGGGAAAATACAGGATTCAGCCGCGTACAGGCAGTGTCTGTATGGATTTAATAAAGGTTGGTTGAATCTGTAATGGTTTTGCCGGCTCGCCCATTCTAGTCACTCATGGCAACAGGCAAATGAGGGGCAGCAAAATGAACGGCATGAGTGATGTGCGGCTGACGTTACACAGTCAGGAATTGCAGGCTGGACAAGAGCGGGCGATATCGCCGCGCGAGATCAGCCGCTGGAGCCTGTTCTGGCACCGCCGCCATACGCGCAAGGCCTTGCTGCACTTGACTCGCGAGCAATTGCGCGATGTTGGATTGACCTCGGAGCAAGCCCGCCAGGAAGGCTTGAAACCCTTCTGGCGCGATTGATCAGACCAGCTCTTTGAGGCGGTGCCAGAGCATTCCCAAGGCCAGTAGCGGCGAGCGCAGGTGCTTGCCGCCGGGGAAGGTGATGTGCGGCACCTGGGCGAACAGGTCGAAACGTCCCTGCTGCTGGCCACTGATGGCTTCGGCCAGCAGCTTGCCCGCCAGGTGCGTGGCGTTGAGGCCGTGGCCTGCGTAGGCCTGGGCGTAATACACGTTGGGCTGGTCCGCCAGGCGGCCGATCTGCGGCAGGCGGTTGGCGCCGATGCCGATCATGCCGCCCCATTGGTAATCGATCTTCACGTCGGCCAGCTGTGGGAACACCTGCAGCATCTTTGGCCGCATGTAGGCGCCGATGTCCTTGGGGTCGCGTCCGGAGTAGTGGCAGGCGCCGCCGAATAACAGGCGACGGTCGGCGGACAGCCGGAAGTAATCCACCGTCACGCGCTGGTCACACACGGCCATGTTCTGCGGTAGCAGGTTGGCGGCTTGGGCCTGGCTCAACGGTTCGGTGGCGATGATGTAGCTGCCGGCGGGCAGCACCTTGCCGCTCAACTGCGGATTCAGTCCATTGAGGTAGGCATTGCAAGCCAGGACCAGGGTCTTGGCGCGCACAGTGCCGTGGGCGGTGTGCACCTTGACCTCGGGGCCGTAGTCGATGCGCGTGACTTCCGACTGTTCGAACAACTGCACACCCCATTGCTGCGCGGCGGCGGCTTCGCCGAGAGCCAGGTTCAATGGATGCAGGTGGCCGGACCCCATGTCGATCATGCCGCCCACATAGCGGTCGGAGCCGATGACGCTGCCCATGTCGCTCGCCTGCAGCAGGCGCACTTCGTGGGGATAGCCCAGGCTGCGCAGTTCTTCGGCGTCTTCGGCAAGGCCTTGCAGGTCGCGAGGCTTGTTGGCCAGGTCGCAGTAGCCCCAGGTCAGGTCGCAGGGGATCTGGTAGCGTTCGACACGTTCACGCACGATCTCTACGGCTTCCAGGCCCATCCGCTTCATCTCGCGCACGCCATCGGTGCCGATCACGTTGGTGAACTGCTCCAGGCCGTGACCGACGCCGCGAATCAACTGGCCGCCATTGCGCCCGCTGGCACCCCAGGCGATCTTGCGCGCCTCCAGCAGCACCACGCTGAAGCCGCGCTCAGCCAGCTCCAGGGCCGTATTGAGGCCGGAGAAACCGCCGCCGATCACGCATACGTCCGCGCCTACTTCGCCCGTCAACGCCGGGTAATCGGGTTGCGGCACGCTGCTGGCGGCGTAGTAGGAAGCGGTGTGCCGGGCGCTGGCGGTCATGGGGAGCATCCCTGTTTGGAAAATTTGACGCAGGATACAGCGGTCGGACGAAGCTGTCTGCGCGGGGCGTTTTGCTTCAGAATCCACCTCTATTCGCCGTTCGGTACCTGTTTCGATGAGTTGCAACAGTCAGAAAATCAGTGCGCTTCGCCGTCAGATTCCTTCGTTCGAGTGCGTCCCCGGCTGCCACGACTGCTGTGGGCCGGTCACCACTTCGCCCGAGGAAATGTCGCGCCTGCCACGCAAGACCGCTGCCGAGCAGGACGCGGCGATGGACGAGCTGAACTGTGTGCACCTGGGGCCCAACGGCTGCACCGTGTATGACGAACGGCCGCTGATCTGTCGGCTGTTCGGCACCACGAAGACCTTGCCATGCCCCAATGGGCGGGGGCCCGTAGAGCTGATTCATCCACGGGTGGAAAAGCAGATCCATGAATACATGGCGAGCACTCGGCAGGTGCTGGTTTAATCGGGAATAGGCAGGTTGAGGCTCTCCTTGACCTCTTCCATCACGATATAGCTCTTCGATTCCCGCACATGGGGCAACTTGAGCAGGATGTCGCCGAGCAATTTGCGGTACGAGGCCATCTCGGAAATCCGCGCTTTCACCAGATAGTCGAAGTCCCCCGAGACCAGGTGGCATTCCAGCACATGGGGCAGTTTCAGCACGGCGCGGCGGAACTCCTCAAAGGTGTCGCCGGATTTGTAATCGAGGCTGATCTCGACAAATACCAGCAAACTTCCCTTCAAATGCTGGGGATTGAGCCGCGCGTTGTAACCCATGATGATCCCCTCGCGCTCCAGCCGCCGCACCCGCTCTGTACACGGCGTGGTGGACAGCCCGACCTTTTCCCCCAGCTCGGTGAACGAAATTCGCCCGTCGGTTTGCAGGATGCGCAGGATGTTGCGGTCGATCTTGTCCAGCTCCCGCTTGGTCTGGGTGTTGGTACGCATAGGGGATACGCCTCTGTCAAAAGGGTTTTTGCCGAGAATTGTCGCCAAATATAGGCATTTATATAGTGAAATGCACTGGCGATTGCTTTTTATACTGCGCCCATCATTGCTCGAATAACACACGTCAGCGGCCAAGCCCGCGATGAGGGTATAAAAATGCGCGTTCTGGTCTTGGGTAGCGGTGTCATTGGGGTGACCAGTGCCTACTATTTGGCGCGGGCCGGCTTTGAAGTGGTTGTGGTCGACCGTCAGCCCGCTGCTGCCATGGAAACCAGTTTCGCCAACGCCGGCCAGGTGTCCCCAGGCTACGCTTCGCCATGGGCCGCGCCGGGCGTGCCCCTCAAGGCCATCAAGTGGTTGCTGCAACGCCACGCGCCGTTGGCGATCAAGGCCACGGCGGATATTGACCAATACCTGTGGATGGCGCAGATGCTGCGCAACTGCACCGCCAGCCGTTATGCGGTGAACAAGGAGCGCATGGTGCGCCTGTCCGAGTACAGCCGTGACTGCCTTGATGAGCTGCGTGCTGAAACCGGCATCGCCTACGAAGGCCGCAGCCTCGGGACTACCCAGTTGTTCCGTACCCAGGCCCAGTTGGATGGCGCCGCCAAGGACATCGCCGTGTTGAAAGAGTCCGGCGTGCCGTTCGAACTGCTCGACCGCGCCGGTATCGCCCGTGTTGAGCCGGCCCTGGCCAGCGTCACCGATATCCTCGCCGGTGCCCTGCGCCTGCCCAACGACCAGACCGGCGACTGCCAGATGTTCACTACCCGCCTGGCCGACATGTGCAAGCAGTTGGGTGTGGATTTTCGCTTCGAACAGGACATCCAGCGCCTCGACTACGCCGGCGACCGCATCAACGGCGTATGGATCGACGGCAAGCTGGAGACCGCCGACCGCTACGTGCTGGCCCTCGGCAGCTACTCGCCGAAGCTGCTCAAGCCGCTGGGGATCAAGGCGCCGGTGTACCCGCTCAAGGGCTACTCGCTGACGGTGCCGATTACCAACTCGGCGATGGCGCCGACGTCGACCATTCTCGACGAGACCTACAAGGTCGCCATCACCCGTTTCGACAACCGCATCCGCGTCGGCGGCATGGCTGAAATAGCCGGTTTTGACCTGTCGCTTAACCCGCGTCGGCGTGAAACCCTGGAGATGATCGTCAACGACCTTTATCCTCAAGGCGGCGATCTGGCCGAAGCCACGTTCTGGACCGGCCTGCGCCCGACCACACCCGACGGCACGCCGATTGTCGGTGCCACGCCGTTCAAGAACCTGTTCCTCAACACCGGCCATGGCACCCTCGGTTGGACCATGGCGTGCGGCTCCGGTCGCCTGTTGGCCGACCTGATGGCGAAGAAAACGCCGCAGATCAGCGCCGAAGGTCTCGATATTTCCCGTTATGGCAACCACCAGGAGTCCGCAAAACATGTCAATCCAGCGCCAGCTCACCAATGAGCGCATGAGCCAGGTCGTCGTTCACAGCGGTACCGTGTATCTGGCCGGGCAAGTCGGTGACGACATGAGCGCCGGGATTGAACAGCAGACCCGTGAAACCCTGGCCAATATCGAGCGTTTGCTGGACTTGGCCGGCACCGACAAAACCAAGCTGTTGTCGGTGACGATCTACCTGAAAGACATCGACGCCGATTTCGCCGGCATGAACGCGGTGTGGGACAAGTGGCTGCCCAAAGGCGTCGCCCCGGCCCGCGCCACGGTTGAGGCCAAGCTGTGCGAACCGGAAATCCTGGTAGAGCTGTCCGTTGTGGCCGCGCTGCCTTAAACAACGCTCCCTCTCCCGGTGCTGACGCTGTTGGTCGGCGCCGGTTTTTCTTCACTTTGCCGCCTAGAAGCCTGCCGCCATGCGTCCTGCCCGTGCCCTGATCGACCTCCAAGCCCTGCGCCACAACTACCAATTGGCCCGTGAAGTCACGGGGGCCAAGGCCCTCGCCGTAGTCAAGGCCGACGCCTACGGCCATGGTGCCGTACGCGTTGCCCAGGCGCTGGAAGCCGAGGCCGACGGGTTTGCCGTGGCGTGCATCGAGGAGGCGCTGGAGCTGCGCGCCGCGGGTATTCGCGCGCCAGTGCTGCTGCTCGAAGGTTTTTTCGAAGCCGACGAGTTGCCGCTGATCGTCGAGCATGATTTCTGGTGCGTGGTGCATTCGCTGTGGCAACTGGAGGCCATCGAACAGGCCCGGTTGAGCGCGCCGCTGACCATCTGGCTCAAGCTCGATTCGGGGATGCACCGCGTTGGCCTGCACCCCAAGGATTACCACGAGGCTTACCAGCGCCTGCTGGCCAGCGGCAAAGTCGCAAAGATTGTGTTGATGAGCCATTTTGCCCGCGCCGATGAACTCGATTGCGTCAGCAGCAACGAGCAAGTGGCGGTATTCGATGCGGCGCGCCAGGGCCTGGTGGCTGAGGTCAGCCTGCGCAACTCGCCGTCGGTGCTGGGTTGGCCGAGCGTATCCAGCGACTGGGTACGCCCGGGCATCATGCTGTATGGCGCCACACCGTTTGGTGAGGACCAGGCCTTGGCCGCGCGTTTGCAGCCGGTGATGACCCTGGAATCGAAAGTGATCTGTGTGCGTGAACTGCCAGCCGGCGAGCCGGTGGGCTACGGCGCCCGGTTCATCACGCCCAAACCGATGCGTATCGGCGTGGTTGCCATGGGCTATGCCGACGGCTACCCGCGCCATGCGCCCACCGGCACGCCGGTGCTGGTGGCGGGGCAGCGCAGCCAATTGCTGGGTCGCGTGTCCATGGACATGCTGTGCATCGACCTGACAGACGTCCCGGATGCGGGTCTTGGTTCTACGGTGGAGTTGTGGGGCAAAAATATCCTCGCCAGTGACGTCGCCGCCGCCGCCGAGACCATCCCGTACCAGATATTCTGCAACCTGCGTCGTGTGCCAAGGCTCTATTCCGGCGCTTGACCGTCAGGAACGAACACAGCGCCCTGGGATTTAGGCCCAAGTGTTGTAAATACTGAACGCTGTCGCCATGATAACGCTCAATTACAACAACGCCTGAATCCTAGGAGGCTCCCGCATTGGACGTCGGCGAACGACTGCAATCCATCCGTAAGCTGAAGGGTCTTTCCCAGCGTGAGCTCGCCAAGCGCGCGGGTGTCACCAACAGCACCATTTCGATGATCGAAAAAAACAGCGTCAGCCCCTCGATCAGTTCCTTGCGCAAGGTGCTGGGCGGCATCCCCATGTCCATGGTCGAGTTCTTTTCCGAGGAGATCCTCCAGGAAATACCGACGCAGATCGTCTATAAAGCCAATGAGCTGATCGACATCTCTGACGGCGCCGTCACCATGAAGCTGGTGGGCCGTGCGCACCCGAGCCGGGCAATTGCATTTCTCAATGAAATCTACCCGCCTGGCGCCGATACAGGCGAAGAAATGCTCACCCATGAGGGCGAGGAAACCGGGATTCTGGTGGAGGGCCGTTTGGAGTTGGTGGTCGGTCTTGAAACTTTTGTGCTCGAAGCCGGCGATAGCTACTACTTTGAAAGCACCAAGCCCCATCGTTTCCGTAATCCGTTCGATGTGCCGGCGCGACTAATCAGCGCAGCCACACCCGCGAACTTCTAACAAAAGAGGCGTCCTGCCAGCGTTGCAGAGGCTCCCGAGCAGCATTCCGCGAGACTGAATCTCCCTTTATTTAATAGGGTTGTTTCGGCCGGACGGGCTAACCGTTATACTTTCGCCGCCTGCGAAACCGTGGCCGCAGGCGTGAATAGCCACCATTGAGGGTGAACGCGTGAATCTAATTATGAAAATGCTGGCTGCACCAGCAACCGTACTGGCCCTATGGGCTGTCAGCGCTCAAGCTGCGACCAACGATGACATTGCCAAGCGCCTGGAGCCGGTTGGCCAGGTGTGCGTCCAGGGCCAGGAGTGCAAGGGCATGGAAGTGGCGGTAGCTGCGGGCGGGGGCGCTGCGAAGACGCCCGACGACATCATCGCCAAGCACTGCAACGCATGCCACGGTACCGGGCTGCTGGGCGCGCCGAAAATCGGCGACACCGCCGCCTGGAAAGAACGCGCCGACCACCAGGGCGGCCTTGATGGCATCCTGGCCAAGGCCATCACCGGTATCAACGCCATGCCGCCAAAAGGCACCTGTGCGGATTGCTCGGATGATGACCTGAAGGGCGCGATCAAGAAGATGTCCGGCCTGTAACCGCCGATCTTCGTCAAAAATGCCGCTTACGAGCGGCTTTTTTGTGGGTGTGATGTGTGTTTCGAGGCTGTTCTTTGCAGCAAAGACCCGCCATTCTCTGTCCAACCCCTAATCATGGAATGTTCAGGAGGGTCGGATGGTGCAGTTGTGTTCAATCGAGCAAGCAGTTGACGATGTACTCGCGCGGCTACCGGCGCATATCCACATGGGCATGCCCCTGGGGCTGGGCAAGCCCAACCTGTTTGCCAATGCACTGTACCGGCGTATCGCCAAGCTGCCGGAGCGGGCGCTGACGATCTACACCGCGCTGAGCCTGGGCCGCCCCACCTTGGGCGATGGGTTGCAGAAGCGTTTCCTCGAACCCTTTATCGAGCGGGTGTTTGGTGATTACCCAGAGTTGGAGTTTCTCGCCGCGCTGCACTCAGACAGCCTGCCGAAGAATATCCATGTGCAGCAGTTCTTCATGCAGCCCGGTAGTCTGCTCCACAGCACGTCGGCCCAGCAGGACTACGTCAGCAGCAACTACAGCCACGCCGCCCGCGACATCAACGCCGCCGGCCTGAACCTGGTGGCGCAGTTGGTCGCGAGCAGCGCCGAACACCCGGATCGCCTGAGCCTGAGCTGCAACCCCGACATCACCCTCGACCTGCTGCCCATGATCGCCAAGCGCCGTGAAGCGGGCGAAACCGTCTTGATTGTTGGCCAGGTTCACACCGAGTTGCCCTACATGCCGGGCGACTCGGAGTTGGGCATGGACGCGTTCGACTACCTGATCGATGCAAAGGACAGCACCACACTGTTCTCCACACCGAACATGCCGGTGGGGTTCCAGGACCATTTCATCGGCTTGCATGCCAGCACCCTGGTGCGCGACGGCGGCACCTTGCAGATCGGCATCGGTTCCATGGGGGATGCGCTGACCGCCGCGTTGCTGGCGCGCCAAGCGGACAACGAAGCCTATCGACTGCTGCTGACGGACATCGATGTATACCAGTGGGCCCCGCTGATCAGCCGTGAAGGCGGTGTCGAGCCCTTCGCCCGTGGCCTCTACGGTTGCAGCGAAATGTTCGTCAACGGCCTGCTGGTGCTGGCGGATGCGGGGATTATCCGGCGCAAGGTCTACCCGGATGTGGCCACCCAGGAACAAGCCAACGCCGGTTTGCTGGATGATGCGGCACAACCCGATGGCGTTTCGATCCATGGCGGGTTCTTCCTCGGGCCGCGCAGTTTTTACCAGCGTTTGCAGGAGATGACCCACGCCAAGCGCCTGGAATTCAACATGACCCGCATCAGTTACATCAACGAGCTGTACGGCCAGGAAGAACTCAAGCGCCTGCAGCGCCAGAATGCACGGTTTATCAACAGCGCGATCACGGTGACGTTGCTGGGCGCAGGCGTGGCCGACCAGTTGGAGGATGGTCGCGTGCTCAGCGGCGTAGGCGGGCAATACAACTTTGTGGCTCAGGGGCATGCGCTGGAGGGCGCGCGCTCAATCCTGATCCTGCGCAGTTGGCGTGAGTCGGCGGGTGAGGTCAGTTCCAATATCGTCTGGGAGTATGGGCATTGCACCATTCCCCGCCACCTGAGGGACATCGTCATCACGGAATACGGTATTGCCGACCTGCGTGGGCAGACGGATGCCAAGGTGATCGAGGCGTTGCTCAACATCACCGACTCACGCTTCCAGGCCGACTTGATCGAGCAGGCGCAAAAGGCCGGCAAGTTGCCCAAGGATTTCCAGCTGGATCCGCGCTTTGGCGACAACACGCCGGAGCGGCTCCAAGGTATCCAGGCGCGGCATCGGCGTTTGTTCCCGGAATATCCGCTGGGCAGCGACTTCACTGACGAAGAGCGGGATCTGTTGCGCGCCTTGAACTGGCTCAAGAGCAAATTCAAGCTGACGGAGATTCTGGAACTGGGCAAGGCAGCGCTGGATGCACCGGAGCCCCAGGCGTTTCCCGAGCATCTGAAGCGGATGGGGTTGGATTCGCCGGAGGGGTTGAAGGAGGATCTCTATCAGCGCCTATTGCTCGCTGGCTTACAAGCAACCGCACACTAAAATCAACACAGGTCAACATGTGGGAGGGGGCAAACCCCCTCCCACATGTTTAACCGCGTGCAGGCAACGATTACTCGATGAAGGTGACGACGCCACCTTCAAGCGACTTCACCCGCGCCAGCGACTCAACCCGATAGCCCTGCGCATCCAACTCCGCACGGCCACCCTGGAACGACTTCTCGATCACAATCCCCAAGCCGGCAACGGTCGCACCGGCCTGCTTGATGATCGAAATCAGCGCCTGGGATGCCTTGCCGTTGGCCAGGAAGTCATCGATCACCAGTACGCGGTCGCTGCTGGTCAGGTGGCGCGGCGAGATCGCCACGGTGCTTTCGACTTTCTTGGTGAAGGAATACACCGTCGCCGACAGCAGGTTTTCGGTCAGGGTCAGGGACTGCTGCTTGCGGGCGAAAATTACCGGCACGCCCAGGTTCAGGCCCGTCATGATCGCCGGTGCGATGCCCGACGCTTCAATGGTGACGATCTTGGTGATGCCCGAATCCTTGAACAGCGCGGCGAATTCGTCGCCGATCAGTTTCATCAGGGCCGGGTCGATCTGGTGATTCAGAAAGGCGTCGACCTTGAGTACCTGATCGGAAAGCACGATGCCTTCTTCGCGAATTTTCTTGTGCAGTGCTTCCACGGAAAGCTTCCTCTAATGGCGGGTTGTGCGCCGAAAGTAGATTAAAAAGTAGTCGATTCTAGCGCTTTAACATCGCGCGTATATCCGCCAGGGCGGTGTTGCCGCGAACGGCCTTCACCTCGGTCGGGGTGTCGTCATTGCCTTCCCAGGCCAGGTCATCCGGCGGCAGCTCGTCCAGGAAACGGCTGGGGGCACAATCGATGATTTCGCCGTATTGCTTGCGCTTGGCGGCAAAGGTGAAGGCCAGTGTCTGACGTGCGCGGGTAATGCCCACGTAGGCCAGGCGCCGTTCTTCCTCAATGGTGTCGGCCTCGATGCTGGAGCGGTGCGGGAGGATTTCCTCTTCCATGCCCATGATGAACACGTAGGGAAATTCCAGGCCCTTGGACGCATGCAAGGTCATCATCTGTACACCTTCGGCGCCGTCTTCCTCTTCCTGCTGGCGCTCGAGCATGTCGCGCAGCACCAGCTTGCCGATGGCGTCTTCGACGGTCATTTCGCCGTCTTCGTCTTTTTCCAGGGTGTTCTTCAACGCTTCGATCAGGAACCAGACGTTACCCATGCGGTAATCCGCGGCCTTGTCGCTGGAACTGTTGGTGCGCAGCCAGTTTTCATAGTCGATGTCCATGACCATGCTGCGCAGGGCGCTGATCGGGTCTTCGCCGGCGCACTGTTCACGTACCTTGTCCATGAAGCGCTTGAAGCGTGACAGGCGATCGGTGAAACGCGTATCCAGGTGTTCGCCCAGGCCGATTTCGTCGGTGGCGGCGTACATCGAGATCTTGCGTTCGGTGGCGTAGTTGCCGAGCTTTTCCAGGGTGGTGGAACCAATCTCGCGGCGCGGCACGTTGATCACGCGCAGGAAGGCGTTGTCGTCGTCCGGGTTCACGATCAGGCGGAAGTAGGCCATCAGGTCCTTCACTTCCTGGCGTCCGAAAAAGCTGTTGCCACCTGACAGCCGATACGGGACCTGGTGGTGCTGCAATTTCAGCTCGATCAGCTTGGCCTGGTAGTTGCCGCGATACAGGATCGCGAAGTCGCTGTAGGGGCGGTCGGTGCGCAGGTGCAGGCTGAGGATTTCCACCGCCACGCGCTCGGCTTCGGCGTCTTCGTTGCGGCAGCGGATCACGCGGATCTCATCGCCGTGGCCCATCTCACTCCACAGTTGTTTTTCAAACTCGTGGGGGTTGTTTGAGATCAGCACGTTGGCGCAACGCAGGATGCGGCTGGTGGAGCGGTAGTTCTGCTCCAGCATCACCACTTTCAGGGACGGGTAGTCGTCCTTGAGCAGCATCAGGTTTTCCGGGCGGGCGCCGCGCCAGGCGTAGATCGACTGGTCGTCGTCGCCCACCACGGTGAACTGGTTGCGCGTACCGATCAGCAACTTCACCAGCAGGTATTGGCTGGCGTTGGTGTCCTGGTATTCGTCCACCAGCAGGTAACGCACCTTGTTCTGCCACTTTTCGAGGATGTCGGCGTGTTCCTGGAACAGCTTTACCGGCAGCAGGATCAGGTCGTCGAAGTCCACCGCGTTGAACGCCTTGAGCGTGCGCTGGTAGTGGGTGTAGACAATGGCAGCGGTCTGTTCCTTGGGGTTGCGCGCGTTTTCCAGGGCTTCTGGCGGCAGGATCAGGTCGTTTTTCCAGGCGCCGATCATGTTCTTGATCTCGTCGACGCCGTCGTCGCCCGCGTATTCCTTCTGCATGATGTCGGTCATCAGGGCCTTGACGTCGGTCTCGTCGAAGATCGAGAAGCCCGGCTTGTAGCCCAGCCGCACATGCTCCTTGCGGATGATGTTCAGGCCCAGGTTGTGGAAGGTACATACCGTGAGGCCACGGCCTTCGCCACCCTTGAGCAGGGTGCCGACACGCTCCTTCATTTCCCGCGCGGCCTTGTTGGTAAAAGTCATGGCGACGATGTACTGGGCGCGGATGCCACAGTTCTGGATCAGGTGCGCGATCTTGCGGGTGATCACGCTGGTCTTGCCGGAACCTGCACCGGCGAGCACCAATAGAGGGCCGCCGACGTAGTTCACGGCTTCTTGCTGCCGGGGATTGAGTCGGGACATACGGAATTCAGGGAGTCGTTGTTCAAAAGGGCGGGCATTTTAACAGGCTGGCAAGATTCTGCTGCCCTGGATCGACGGTGTGACGTACCACTCGATCTAAATTTGCCGGTTTTGCTACTTTGCCGCAGGATGTCGGGGTTTTTAGACAATTGCTTACAGCCTGCGTATTTGATAACCCCTATCATTGGTGATTATCAGGCCGCACGTCATAATGCCCGCCGCCAACGAATTTTTGCAGAGTCTAGGGAGCTAGCTTGTCTACGCCTGTCGAACCCTTGCGTTTGCTGCTGCTGGCCGATACGCCTGAGTGGGCAGCGTTGTTGCGCGAGTGCCTGGCGCCGATGGGCGATGGGGCTGTGCTGATCAGCGCGCCAAACTGGGACTCGGTGAGTCGTCTGTTCGATGACGACGACAGCGCAGTGCTGTTGACCATGCCCAGCCTGCAACCCGGCCCTGGCCGTTGCAGCTTGCCGTGCGTGTTGTTGTTGGAACAGGAGCCGCTGGTTTCGCCACTGGGCGTCAGTGACTGGCTGATCCGCAATGCGCTGGACGCCGACACGTTGCGTCGTTGCCTGCGCCATGTGCGGGAGCGGGGGGTGCTGGAAAACACCCTGCAACGCCTGGCCGAGCAGGACCCGCTCACCGGCATCGCCAACCGCCAGGGCTTCCAGACCCTGCTGGCCGCACGGTTGGCCGAGAACGAAGGTCGCGGCCTGGCCCTCGGTCACCTGGACCTCGATAATTTCCGCCATGCCAACGATGCCCTCGGCCACCAGGCCGGCGACCGCCTGATCCTGCAAGTGGTCTCGCGGCTCAAGAGCCAGCTGGAAGCCGGCGATCAACTGGCGCGCCTGGGCAGCGACGAATTCGCCCTGCTGATCGATACGCGCCGCGCGCCCCAGCGTGCGGAGTGGATGGCCGAGCGCATCACCGAAGCCATGGCCGAGCCGTATTGGGTGGATGGCGAAAGCCTGCTGATCGGCTGCAGCCTGGGCGTGGCCCATGCCCGCGCCCGTGCCGGCGCCGACCCGCTGATGTGGCATGCCCATATCGCCATGCAGCAAGCCAAGAGCACCCAGGGCTGTACCTTTCATATCTTTAACGAACGTATCAACCGCAACGCGCGCAGCCTGGCCGACCTGGAAAGCGAGCTGCGCCGTGCCTTGCGCCGTGATGAGCTGGAGCTGCACTACCAGCCGCGCCTCGACCTCGACGACGGGCATATCGTCGGCCTGGAAGCCCTGGTGCGCTGGCGCCACGGCGAGCGCGGCCTGTTGCCGCCGAGTGAATTCGTGCCCCTGGCCGAACAGAGCGGCCTGATTGTACCGTTGGGTTACTGGGTGATTTCCCGAGCCCTGCGTGACATGCAAGACCTGCGTGAACGCGGCCTGCCGCCGCTGCACATGGCGGTCAACCTGTCGTTTCGCCAGTTCCAGGACAGCCAGTTGCTTTCTACACTGAGCCGGCTGATCAGCGAGCGCGGCGTGGAAGCGCAATGGTTGGAGTTCGAACTGACCGAAACCGCGGTGATGCGCCGCAGTGACCTGGTCAAGCAGACCATGGACGCCCTTGGTCGCCTGGGTGTGCGGTTTTCCCTGGATGACTTCGGCACCGGTTTTTCTTCGTTCGTGCACCTCAACAGCCTGCCGATTGCGTTGTTGAAAATCGATAAGAGCTTTGTCGGCGGCATGGAAGAGCGTGAGGAAAACCGCAAGCTGGTGCACGCCATGATCAATCTGGCGCACAACCTCAATCTGGAAGTGGTGGCCGAAGGTGTGGAAACCCCCGAGCAACTGGCGCTGTTGCGGCTGTTCGGCTGCGACCAGGCCCAGGGTTACCTGATCAGCAAGCCGCTGCCGTTGCCGGAGCTGGTGGAATACCTGACCTTCGGCGACGGCAAGCACACCCGAGTGAGCGAGGGGCTCTAGTCGGCCTGTACCGCCTGAAAGCCGATGTCGGCTTCGGGCGCCGGGCCTTCCCGGCGAATCATCCGCTTCATCTTCGCTTCAAACGCCCAGGTCAGGCTTATCGCGGCGCAGGCCAGTCCCAGTGCCAGGCCCCACCACACGCCGGTTGGCCCCCAGCCCAACGTGAAGGCCATCAGCCAGGCCGAGGGTGCGCCAATCAACCAGTAGCAGCCCGCACCGATCAGGAACGTGGTCTTGGCGTCCTTGAGCCCGCGAATGCAACCCATGGCGATGGTTTGCACGCCGTCGAACAGCTCGAACCACGCGGCGACGGCCAGCAGGCTCACGGCCAGGACGATCACGTCGTGGAACGCCGGGTTGTCGTGGTCGATCAGCAGTCCTATGAGCGGCTCGGAAAACAGCCACAGCACCGCCGCGAATCCCAGCATTATCGCCGCGCCAAAGCCTATGCCGACACGCCCGGCCATGCGTGCCTGCAGCAACTGCCCGGCGCCATAATGCTGGCCGATGCGCATGGTCACCGCGTAGGACATCCCCGCCGGCACCATAAAGGCCACCGATACGATTTGCAGGGCGATCTGGTGCGCTGCCAACTGCGTGCTGCCCATGGTGCCCATGCACAGGGCTGCAAAGGCAAACAGCCCGACCTCCACCGCATAGGTGCCGCCGATCGGCAGGCCCAGGCGCCACAACTCGCGCAGATATTGGGTGTTGAGGCGCAGCAGCCCGGTACTCAGCGGGTAGGCGGCGTAGGCCCGGTTGCTGCGGATGTACCACATCAACGCCAGCGCCATGCTGTTGGCGACAATCGCCGTGACCAGGCCGATGCCCATCAAGCCGAGCTTGGGCAAGCCGAACATGCCTTCGATCAGCGCGTGGTTGAGCAGGTAGTTGACCACCGTGCCACCGACGCTGATCACCATCACCGGAGTGGCTTTGCCGATGGCGCTGGTAAAACCGCGCAGGGCCATGAAGCTCAGGTAGCCGGGCAGGGCAAACGGCAGCATGGTCAGAAATTGCCCGGCCGAGTGCACGTTGGTTTCGGTCTGGCCGAACATCAGCAGCACCGGCTTGAGGTTCCACAGCAGCAGGGCCGCCGCCAGGGCCATCAGCCAGGCCAGCCACAGCCCGGCCTGGGTCAGGCGGGTGGCGCCTTCGATATCGCCCGCGCCGTGGCGGATCGCAACCAAGGTGCCCACGGCGGCAATCACGCCGATGCAGAAAATCGCGACGAACGAATAGCTTGCGGCACCCAGGCCGCCACCGGCCAGGGCTTCGGGGCTCAGGCGCGCCATCATCAGGGTGTCGGTCAACACCATCAGCATGTGCGCCAACTGTGAGGCAATCAACGGCCCTGACAGCCGCAGAATGGCCCAGAGTTCGGTACGTGCCGGATGCTGCATGATCATCACGCTCAAAAAGTCAGAGGGTTGGGGAAGGGTTGATTCTCGGCGCTCTCAGCCCATTGCACAAAGGGATAAATGCGATCGTTTGCATGATTAAAACTCATGCTTGATTGATTCTGGTAGGGTTTCAGTATTGCGCTGTCGGAGCTTTCCTCATGTCTCGTCGTCTTCCTCCTCTTTATGCCTTGCGCGCGTTTGAAGCGGCCTCCCGACACAGTTCTTTCACCCGCGCGGCCGAGGAGTTGTCGATCACCCAAAGTGCGGTGAGCCGACATATCCGCACGCTTGAAGAGCATTTCGCCTGCCGGCTGTTCCAGCGCAATGGCCGCACCTTGCAGCTCACTGAAGCGGCGCGTCTATTGTTGCCCGGTGTGCGCGAAGGGTTCGCGGCGCTGGAGCGCGCCTGCCATACCTTGAATGCCGAAGATGACATCCTGCGCATGAAGGCCCCCTCCACATTGACCATGCGCTGGCTGCTGGCGCGACTCAGCCGCTTCCGGGCGCTGCAGCCGGGCAATGAGGTGCAACTGACCAGCGCCTGGATGAGCGTGGACGAGGTGGACTTCAATCAGGAGCCTTTCGACTGTGCGGTGCTGCTGAGCGATGGGCGTTTTCCAGTGGATTGGGAGGCCAGTTACCTGTTTCCGGAGCTGTTGATTCCTGTCGGTGCGCCGAACCTGCTGGAGGATGGGCCTTGGGACGCCGCGCGCCTGGCCACCGCCGAATTGCTGCACCCCACGCCCGACCGGCGCGACTGGCGCAATTGGCTGGCGCGCATGCAGCTGTCGTCCCAGGTGTCGCTCAAGGGCGGGCAGGTGTTCGACACCCTGGAGCTGGGCATGATCGCCGCTGCGCGGGGCTATGGCGTGTCCATGGGCGATTTGCTGATGGTGGCCGAGGACGTCGCCCAAGGACGATTGAGCCTGCCGTGGCCGACGGCGGTGGCCAGTGGGGAAAATTACTACCTGGTCTGGCCAAAAACCCGCCCTGGCGGCGAGCGCTTGCGACGGCTGGCGGAATTTCTGCAAGGCGAGGTGCAGGCGATGGTGTTGCCTGCGGTCGAACGCCTCGACTGAATGCTTGGCGGCGTTGGTTCGCAACCGTTTGCGTGATACCCCTGTGAAGCGCTCAAGTATTGCTGCGGCCAGCCGAAGTAGGTGTGTTGGAACTATCGTGCACCAACGTTTCCCATCAGATAATTTGCCGAGCAGCGCTATGAGATCAGGATGATCCTGGCCTCGGCCAGGAGCTGTCATGTCTCAACCTCGCGCCCGGATTGCCTCCCAGTTAGGCCTCGCGTTAGCCGTGATTCTGGCTGTCGTTATCAGCGGCAGTACGGTGTTTGCCTTGCGTTCCCTTGACTCCGCCAACCTCGACACCCGCGAGGAGCACCTGGCCAGCGAGGCGCGCCTGCTCGCCGACCAACTCAATACCTTCCACGGCACCTTGCGCGAGAGCACCCAGCGTTTGAGCGGGCTGTTTGAAAAACGTTTCGGTGCCGGGTTGAGCGTGCATGTGGACCAACCCGTGAGCGTGGCCGGTGTTCAGACGCCCAGCCTGTACCTGGGCAACGAGGTGTTGAACAACAACTTTGATGAGGTGGACGAGTTCAAGCAAATGTCTGGCGGCGTGGCCACCGTATTTGTGCGCAGTGGCGACGACTTCATCCGTATCAGCACGTCCCTGACCAAGCAGGATGGCAACCGCGCCATCGGCACCGTCCTCGACCGTCAGGGCCCGGCCTACCAGCGCGTTGTGGGTGGGCAGACCTACATCGGCAGGGCGGTGTTGTTCGATCGTTCCTACATGACCCAGTACAGCCCGGTGCGTGACAGCGGCGGTAAGGTTATCGCCGTGCTGTTCATCGGTTTTGACTACACCGATGCGCAGAATGCCCAATTCGAAAACCTCAAGCGCTTCCGAATTGGCCAGACCGGCTCCCTTGCACTGCTGGATGAGCAAAAGCACTGGCTGGTGGCACCCGCCGGCGTGCAGGCGTTGGATCAATCGGTGCCGGTGATGCTGGACCTGGCCAAGACCCCCGGCAAAGGCCGCTTCTGGAGCGACAAGAACGAAGACTTCTATAGCGTTTCGGTACCGTTCGAAGGCGGCCCGTGGGCCGTGGTCGCGAGCATGCCGAAAGCTGAAATCCGCGCGGTAACCTGGGCCGTGGGGATCCGCCTGGTGATCGGCAGTGTGTTGGCGATGTTGCTGGCAGTAGGCGCCACGGTCTGGCTGCTGCGCAGCAAGTTGCAGCCCCTGAGTGACCTGGTGAGTCAAGCCGAGGCCCTGGGTGCGGGCGATCTGAGCGCACGCTTGAGCGTGTCCAGCCATGATGAAATCGGCCAACTGGCACGCAGCTTTAACCAGATGGGCGAAGCGCTGTCGACCATGGTCTCCCATATCCGTAACGCAGCCGAAGAGGTCAACAGCCGCGCCCAGGCCTTGTCCGGTTTGTCCGGCGGTGCCTATGAGGGCATGGAGCAGCAGTCCGGCGAGATCACCAGCATGGCCGGCGCGGTAGAGGAGTTCAGCGCGACGTCGTTGAATATCGCCGACAACATGGGCAATACCGAACGCCTGGCCCAGGAAAACGCCCAGCAGACCCGCATTGGCCGCACCTCGATGCAGGAAGCGTCGTCGTCCCTGGAACACATTGCCACCGCCCTGAACAGCACGGCCACGGTGATCAACACCCTCGGCCAGCGCTCCCAGGAAATCGGCGGGATCGTCGGCGTGATCACCTCGATTGCCGAACAGACCAACTTGCTGGCGCTCAACGCCGCCATTGAAGCCGCCCGTGCAGGGGAGCAGGGCCGTGGGTTTGCCGTGGTGGCCGACGAAGTACGTAACCTGGCGTCGCGTACCCGTGAGGCCACCGATGAAATTTCCGGCATGATCCAGAGCATCCAGAAGGAAACCGGCAACGCCATCAGCACCATGGAGCAAGGCAACGCGCTGATGCAGGAAGGCCTGTCGCGCAACGCCGACGTGGCCTCGGCCCTGGCGCGTATCGACGAGCAAAGCCGCTCGGCCGGTCAGCAGTTCGCGGCCATCACCACGGCCACCCAGGAGCAGAGCAGCACCGCGACCCTGCTCAGCAGCAACCTGCAGAGCATCGCGCTGGCCAACAGTGAGCAACGCGAAGTGGTGTCCAACCTGGCGATTACCGCCAAGGAACTGGAGACGTTGGCGGCGAGCCTGCGCCATGAGGTGGATCGCTTTCGCTGAGCCACTGCTGTACACAATGTGGGAGGCCTGTCGCTCCCACATTTGGCTTTGCGCCAAGCTTAAGTGATCGCCGCCGGGCGGTATTGCAGGGCCTCTTTCAGGTGGTCGCGGGTGATGGTCTCTATCTGGTCCAGATCCGCCAGCGTGCGTGCCACCTTGAGCAGTCGATGGGCCGCGCGCAGCGATAGGGTCAGTCGTTCACAGGCCGTTTCCAGCCAGCTTTCATCCACCTTCGCGAGCTTGCAGTGCTCGCGCAGCCCCGGCAGATCAAGAAAGGCATTCGCACAGCCCTGGCGCTTTTGCTGATGCTCGCGAGCCTGGGCGACCCGCGCTGAGGCGTGGGCGGTATCCTCGCCCGCCTGTTGGATCGGGTTCAGTGCCGTCGTTTCCCTCGCCACGGTCAGGTGCAAGTCAATCCGGTCCAGCAGCGGCCCCGAGAGCTTGTTGCGATACCGCTGAATCTGTTCCGGCGTACAACGACAGCGCCCGCTGGGTTCGCCCATATAACCGCAAGGGCAGGGGTTCATCGCCGCGACCAGTTGGAAGCGCGCCGGGAAACTCACTCGGTCGCGAGCGCGGGAAATCACGATATGCCCCGACTCCAGCGGTTCGCGCAGCACTTCCAACACCTTGCGATCAAATTCCGGCAGCTCATCCAGGAACAGCACCCCATGATGAGCCAGGGTGATTTCTCCCGGCTGTGGTTTCGAGCCGCCGCCCACCAGTGCCGGGCCGGATGCCGAGTGATGCGGTTGGCGAAACGGTCGATGGGGCCAATGGCTCAGCGGCGCCAGACTTACAACCGATTGAATCGCGGCAACCTCCAGCGCCTCCTGTTCGCTCAACGGCGGCAATAAACCTGGCAGGCGGCTGGCGAGCAGGGTCTTGCCGGTGCCGGGCGGCCCACTGAACAAAAGGTTATGCGCCCCCGCTGCCGCGATCAGCAACGCTCGCTTGGCCGCGAGCTGGCCCTGGACTTCACTCAGGTCCGGATAGGGCTTGTTCAAGTACAGCAGGCCATCGGACGTGTAAGGCTCGATCGGCACATGTCCATTCAGGTGCGCCACCACTTGCAGCAGGTGGTCCACCGCAATCACCTTCAACCCCGACGCCAGGCACGCCTCTTCGGCATTCGCCCGCGGCACTATCACGGTGCGCCCGGCCTTGCGCGCCGCCAGCGCGGCCGGCAACACGCCTTTTACCGCCCGCACCTCGCCGGACAGCGCCAACTCCCCCAGGCATTCCACGTCATCGAGCGTCAACGCCGGCACCTGCACACTGGCCGCCAGGATCCCCAGGGCAATCGCCAGGTCAAAACGCCCGCCGTCCTTGGGCAGGTCGGCGGGCGCGAGATTGAGGGTGATCCGGCGAGCGGGGTATTGCAGCGCAGAGTTGAGAATGGCACTGCGCACCCGGTCCTTGCTTTCCTTGACCGCGGTTTCGGGCAGGCCCACCAGCGTCAGGGACGGCAGACCATTGGCCATATGCACTTCAACGGTGACGGCAGGGGCTTCGACGCCGATCTGGGCGCGGCTGTGGACGATGGCGAGGGACATGCTCGTTCCTTGAAAGGGGAGGCCGCTTCCTGCGGTTTTTCAAGGGTAGACGAGGTAGGGAAGAGCGAGGCGGGGAGGTTTTACAGAACGTATCCAGAGCAAAAGGTAGAGCGAATGTGGGAGGGGCTTGCTCCCGATAGCGGGGGGTCAGTCAGCATTGATACCGGCTGATACACCGCCATCGGGAGCAAGCCCCCTCCCACACTGAGCGCATTTATTCGGCAGGAGGGGTCAACCGCGCTTCCAGCTCTGCCACTTTCGCTTCCAGGCTCTCCAGCCGCGCACGGGTGCGGGCGAGAACTACCATCTGGCTATCAAACTCTTCCCGGCTCACCAGGTCGAGCTTGCTGAAACCGCTTTGCAGCAAGGCCTTGAACTGGCTTTCGATTTCATTGCGGGGCAGCGGGGTGTCGCCGCTGAACAGGCGAGAGGCGTGGCCGCTCAGGGCGTCGAGGAGGTCTTTGGGCGCGAGCATGGGAAATATTCCGGAAAACTGTTGGCGGGCAGTGTATCACGCAGCGTCTATAGTCTTTTTCACGGCCTGGGTCGCACGCTTTTCGCGCATCAGGCCGGGCGGTGATGCACCGTTTTCGTGCGCATTGCAGGCGCCGGATGGCCCCGTTGGTGGGCCTAGATGAGCAAAGGACTGATTTCAGTGATTTTTACGGAGCTGGCAAGGTTTCTGCTTAGACGATCATGACCCATGCACTGATGCAGTCGCTGTGACGAATGCAGTGCGCCGACGGATCAGGGGTACAGGTTTCGTCACCAGTGGTTCGCTGGCGTCGCAATGGCAACTGCCCTTGCGACGATGCGTTACAAAGCCAGGCACTGCGCTTAGACTTGAGACGGGTTTGTTTTCCTGGGGCAAGTCCACCAATTCGGGAGAGAGTTTTCATGAAGCTAGTCACTGCCATCATCAAGCCGTTCAAGTTGGACGATGTACGCGAGTCGTTGTCCGAGATCGGCGTGCAGGGCATTACCGTTACTGAGGTCAAGGGCTTCGGTCGGCAGAAGGGTCACACCGAGCTGTATCGCGGCGCGGAATATGTAGTCGATTTCCTGCCGAAGGTGAAGATTGATGTCGCCATTGACGACAAGGATCTTGACCGGGTTATCGAGGCGATAACCAAGGCCGCCAACACCGGCAAGATCGGTGATGGCAAGATCTTCGTGGTCAATCTGGAACAGGCTATTCGCATCCGTACCGGCGAAACCGATACCGACGCAATCTAAGCCGCCAAACCCCCAACGCCCCAGGAGAAAACAATATGACTCTGCGTAAATTCGCAGGGCTCGGAGCCCTGTTGTCCATCGTAATGCCAAGCCTGGCCATGGCGGCAGACGAAGTGGCTGCTCCAGTCCTCAACTCCGGTGACACCGCCTGGATGCTCACATCCACCGCGCTGGTGCTGTTCATGACCATTCCAGGCCTGGCGCTGTTCTACGGCGGCATGGTGCGCTCCAAAAATATTCTGTCGGTGATGATGCAGTGCTTCGCCATCACCGGCCTGATCAGCATCCTGTGGGTTGTCTACGGCTATAGCATCGCGTTCGATACCACCGGTATGGAACAGGGTGTGGTCAACTTCAACTCCTTCTTCGGCGGCATGGGCAAGGCGTTCCTGGCGGGTGTGACCCCGGCCAGCATCACCGGGCCGGCTGCGCTGTTCCCGGAAGCCGTGTTCATCACCTTCCAGATGACCTTCGCCATCATCACCCCGGCGCTGATCGTCGGTGCGTTCGCCGAACGCATGAAGTTCTCCGCCATGCTGATCTTCATGGCTATCTGGTTCACTCTGGTCTATGCGCCAATCGCCCACATGGTGTGGAGCGGCAACGGTGGCCTGCTGTGGGACTGGGGCGTGCTGGACTTCGCCGGCGGCACCGTGGTGCACATCAATGCCGGTGTCGCTGGCCTGGTGGCGTGCATCGTGCTCGGCAAGCGTAAAGGCTTCCCGACCACTCCAATGGCGCCTCACAACCTGGGTTACACCCTGGTGGGTGCGGCCATGCTGTGGGTCGGCTGGTTCGGCTTCAACGCCGGCTCTGCGGCTGCGGCCAACGGCACCGCCGGCATGGCGATGCTGGTGACTCAGATTGCTACCGCTGCTGCAGCCCTGGGCTGGATGTTCGCCGAGTGGATCACTCACGGTAAGCCAAGCGCACTGGGCATCGCCTCGGGTGTAGTGGCTGGCCTGGTCGCCGTTACACCGGCCGCCGGCACTGTTGGTCCGATGGGCGCCCTGGTGATCGGCCTGGTGGCCGGTGTGATCTGCTTCTTCTGCGCCACCAGCCTCAAGCGCAAGCTGGGCTACGACGACTCTCTGGACGCATTCGGCGTGCACGGTATCGGCGGTATCGTCGGTGCGATCCTCACCGGTGTGTTTGCAGCCCCTGCATTGGGCGGCTTCGGCACCGTGACTGACATCGCAGCTCAAGTCTGGATCCAGTGCAAAGGTGTCGGCTTCACCGTGATCTATACCGCCATCGTCACCTTCATCATCCTCAAGGTGCTGGACGCGGTCATGGGCCTGCGGGTTACCGAAGAGGAAGAGGCTGTCGGCCTCGACCTGGCGCAACACAACGAACGCGGCTACAACCTGTAAGTACGCGAAAAAAAGATGCCCGGCTTGCCGGGCATTTTTTTGCCTGGCGTTTGTCAGTCATAACAAGCTGTGCCGGTTTTTGCGCAGAGTTTGTCATGCACTTTCCAGCGTGCGAATGTCTTACAGGCACGTAGGCGTATTCGGCACTTTGTTTTTTCCCAGAGCGCGCTAGAATGCGCGCCGATGGGCGGAGAACTGTATGTGGCAACAGACCCTGATTACCCTGCGGGCCAAGCCCCGGGGCTTTCACCTGGTGACTGACGAGTTGCTTGCCGGCTTGCCTGAGCTGAAGGCCTGCCGCGTGGGCCTGTTGCACCTGTGGCTGCAGCACACCTCGGCCTCGTTGACGGTCAACGAGAATGCCGATCCGGCGGTTCGTCGTGACTTCGAGCGTTTCTTCAACTCGCTGGTGCCGCAAGGCTGCGCCGGGTTCGAACACAACGACGAAGGTCCGGATGATCTGCCGGCGCACTTCAAGGCCAGTCTCCTGGGCTGCCAGCTGAGTTTGCCGGTCAAGGCCGGCCGCTTGGCGATGGGGACCTGGCAAGGTGTTTATCTGGGCGAGCACCGTGATCATGGCGGTGCTCGTAAAGTCCTCGCCACCCTGCACGGTGATGGGGCATAAGCCACTGGTTATCCGGTGGATGTTGATTTTTTTCCGGCAACCTCGACAGAGGGCGAAGCTGGGCTATAACTAATCTGCTTTTCGCAAGTCATGAGGTAGAACATGAGCGACGATGATCTGGAAAACGACGAACTCGAAGTAGGTGACGAAGACGACACCGAAGAAGGTCTTGAAGCGGCGGCGGAAGACGTTGCTGAGGACGACGGTGGTGATGACGCTCCTGTTCCAGCGGCCAAGGGCAAAGCCAAGGCTGCTGTTTCGGTAGACGAATTGCCGAGCGTTGAGGCCAAGAACAAAGAGCGCGATGCCCTGGCCCGTGCGATGGAAGAGTTTCTTGCCAAAGGCGGCAAAGTGGTCGAAGTCGAGCCCAATGTGGTTGCAGACCCGCCCAAGAAGCCGGATAACAAGTACGGCAGCCGACCTATCTAAGGTCAGCCACCTGCTTGTAAGAAAAAGCCCGCCGTCGCTGCGGGTTTTTTCATGCCTGTAATAACCGGCTACAAGTGACCCCCAATCAAGTGTGGGAGGGGGCTTGCTCCCGATTACAGTAGGTCAGTCAATATATCTGGAGACTGATACACCGCTATCGGGAGCAAGCCCCCTCCCACATTTTTCTCACCCGTGTTACTGCCAGCTGCGAAGTAACGCCGGCAACTCCGTCAGGCTGCGAATCTGTGCATCCGGGAGTTTATCCCCTTCCCACACCTTGCCCGACGGGTTGAACCACACCGCCCGCAGCCCCGCCTGCTGCGCCCCGGCAATGTCGTCCCCGGGGTGGTCGCCAACATGCACTGCCGCACTGGCATCTACTCCGCCGCGCTGCAGCGCTTCGTGGAACAGCCGGGCATCCGGCTTGGCGATGCCAATGTCTTCAGCGCGTAGCGCAAAGTGAAAGTAGTCCGCCAGGCCAACACGCTGCACATCGGCATTGCCATTGGTGATCACACCCAGCAGAAAGTGCTGGCGCAGCGCTTGCAGCATCGGCTCGGCCTCAGGGAAAGGCGTGAGCTGATGGCGGGCGTGAATGAACGCTTCGAAACACACATCGGCCATTTCCGTGGCCTCGGGCTGTGGATAACCGGCCTCTTCAAACGCATGTATCAACACCCGATGGCGCAGGATACTGATGCGGTGTTTGAGTTCGGGATGCCGTTGCAGCACTTGTTGGCGCAGGCTGGCGAAATGCTCCAGGGGCAGGTCGCCCACCTTGGCGGCATGGGTGGCCAGCCATTCGCGCATCGACGCTTCGGCGCTGATGATGACGGGTACGTTGTCCCAGAGCGTGTCGTCCAGGTCGAAGGTGATCAGCTTGATGTTCATGAGTCGCCGTCCTTGATGCGTTTGGCCCGTGGATGGGCGCTGTCGTAGACCGTTGCCAGGTGCTGGAAGTCCAGATGGGTATAGATCTGCGTGGTCTTGATGTCGGAATGGCCAAGCAGTTCCTGCACGGCGCGCAGGTCCTGGGACGATTCCAGCATATGGCTGGCAAATGAGTGCCGCAGCATATGTGGATGCAGGTTCTGCCCCAGCTCGCGCTCGCCGGCAGCCTTGACCCGTATCTGGATGGCGCGTGGCCCCAGGCGCCGCCCTTGCTGGCTGATAAACACTGCGTCGTCCACCGGGTTGGCCAGGGCGCGCAGCGGCAGCCAGAGTTGCAGGGCTTCGCGGGCTTTCCTGCCCACCGGCAGCACCCGAGTCTTGCTGCCTTTGCCGAGCACTTGCACCAGGCCGTCGGCCAGGTCCAGTTGATCGAGGTTCAGGCCTGTCAGCTCCGATAGGCGCAGGCCTGAAGAGTAGAACAGTTCGAGGATCGCCTGGTCGCGATGGGCGAGGAAATCGTCCTCCACGGCGCCATCGAGCAATTGCAGGGCACGGTCGGTGTCCAGGGTCTTGGGCAGGCGTCGCTCGCCTTTCGGCGGGGCCAGGCCGTTGGCCGGGTCGTGGTCGCAGAGGCCTTCGCGATTGAGGTAGTGATACAGGCCACGCACCGCCGACAGCAGTCGCGACAGGCTGCGCGAGGACTGGCCCGCCTGGTGCAGCCGTGCGATCAGGCTGCGCAGGCCCTGGATATCCAAGGCCTTCCAGCTGGTGACCTGCTGCTTTTCGCAATACGCCAGGACCTTGTTCAAGTCCCGTCGGTAAGCCTCCAGGGTATGGGGTGACACCTGGCGCTCGTTACGCAGGTGAGCGCAGTAAGCGTCCAGTTGCCGTTCCATGGCTAGCGCACCGCGCGCAGGGCGGTGGTGTGGCGCGGTAGGACGCGGCCCAGTACTTCGGCGATATAGGTGAGGAACAAAGTGCCCACCGAGCTCTTGTAGTGCGCGGGATCGCGGCTGGCGATGGCCAGTACGCCGTGCAGGCCTTGATGGCTGAGGGCGACGACGGCGGTAGAGCCGATCTGCTTGCGCTGTTCGGCGCCGAACAGGAAGTCCAGCTCGTGCTCGCGCAGGGTGCCGCTGATGGTCTTGCCTTCGGAAAGCAGGCCGCCGATCGCGGTTTGCGCGTCGCCGCCGCTGACCCAGCGACCCACCGGCATCGGGTTGTCGCTGAACAGGATCAGGCTGACAAACGGCACCTGGAAGTCCTGGCGCAGGCTGTCTTCCACGGCGATGACCGTTTCTTCCAGGCTGGTGGCGTCCATCAGGGTAAGAATCAGGCGGCGGGTTTTCTCGAACAGACGGTCGTTGTCGCGGGCGACGTCCATCAGGTGCGAGAGCTTGTGGCGCATTTCGATATTGCGCTCGCGCAGGATCTTCATCTGTCGCTCCACCAACGACACGGTGTCGCCGCGCTGGTGGGGGATGCGCAGGGCCGGGAGCAGTTCTTCGTGTTCGACGAAGAAGTCCGGATTAGCCTCAAGGTACGCCGCGACGGCAGCGGCCTCCAGACTTTCGCTCGGGGTTGTTGCTTGTGCGGGTACTTGAGGCTTATCGGTCATTGGCTTGGCTCACTCATAGACGGACCTGTCCTTCGTATACGCGCGAGGCCGGCCCGGTCATCATCACCGGGTGGCCAGGGCCTGCCCACTCGATGGACAGGCGTCCACCGGGCAGGTCGATCAACAGGGGCGAATCCATCCACCCCTGGCTGATCGCGGCCACGGCAGCGGCGCAAGCACCGGTACCGCAGGCCTGGGTTTCGCCGGCACCGCGCTCCCACACGCGCAATTGCGCACGGGAACGGTCGATCACCTGCAAAAAGCCCACATTGACCCGCGCCGGAAAACGCGGGTGGTGTTCGATCTTCGGCCCCAGTTCATGCACGGGGGCATTGTTGATGTCGTTGACCCGTAGCACCGCATGGGGGTTGCCCATGGACACGGCAGCGATGTCGACGGTCTGGCCGTCAACGTCCAGCGGGTAGCTGGCGGCCTGCTCGGTCGCCTGGAACGGGATATCCGCCGGCACCAGGCGTGGCGCGCCCATGTTGACGCTGATCTGGCCGTCGCTGCGGATATCCAGCTCGATCACGCCGCTCTTGGTCTCGACGCGAATCTGCCGCTTGGCGGTCAGGCGCTTGTCCAGCACAAAGCGTGCAAAGCAGCGCGCACCGTTGCCGCACTGTTCCACTTCGGAGCCGTCGGAGTTGAAGATCCGATAACGGAAATCCACCTCCGGGTTGCTTGGCGCCTCGACGATCAGCAATTGGTCGAAGCCGATCCCGGTATGCCGGTCGCCCCACTGTTTAGCGTGCTTGGGTAGGATGTGTGCGTGCTGGCTGACCAGGTCGAGGACCATGAAATCATTGCCCAGCCCGTGCATCTTGGTAAAACGCAGCAGCATGGCTTACTCCGGCAGCAGGCTTTCGCCAGCATACAACTCGGCTACCGTCTCGCGGCGACGCACTTCAAACGCTTGATCACCGTCCACCAGCACCTCGGCGGTACGTCCGCGGGTGTTGTAGTTGGAACTCATGACAAACCCGTAGGCACCGGCCGAATGCACGGCCAGCAGGTCGCCTTCTTCCAGGGCCAGTTGACGATCCTTGGCCAGGAAGTCGCCGGTCTCGCAGATCGGGCCGACGATGTCATAGGCGCGTGCTTCGCTGTTGCGAGGCGTCACGGCGGTGACATTCATCCAGGCCTGGTACAGCGCCGGGCGGATCAGGTCGTTCATCGCCGCGTCGACGATGGCGAAATCCTTGTGCTCGGTGTGCTTGAGGTACTCGACCTGGGTCAGCAGCACGCCGGCATTGGCGACGATATAACGGCCCGGCTCGAACATCAGCGTCAGGTCGCGGCCTTCGATGCGCTCGCGCACGGCCTGGATATAGTCGGCGATCGCCGGTGGCTCTTCATCGCGATAACGCACGCCCACGCCACCACCGAGGTCGATGTGGTGCAGGTAGATGCCGCATTCGCCCAGGCGGTCGATCAATGCCAGCAGGCGGTCGAGGGCATCCAGGAACGGCGGCAGTGTGGTCAGTTGCGAGCCGATATGGCAGTCGACACCCAGCACTTCCAGGTTCGGCAGCTGGGCGGCGCGGATGTACACGTCTTCGGCGTCGGCAATGGCGATGCCGAACTTGTTCTCTTTGAGACCGGTGGAAATGTATGGGTGGGTGCCGGCATCGACGTCCGGGTTGACGCGCAGTGAGATCGGCGCACGAACGCCCATCTCGGCGGCGACGACTTGCAGGCGTTCCAGTTCGTCGGTGGACTCTACGTTGAAGCAATGTACGCCGACTTCCAGGGCCCGGCGCATGTCCTCGCGGCTCTTGCCGACGCCGGAGAACACGATCTTGTCAGCCTGGCCGCCGGCGGCCAGGACCCGTTCCAGCTCGCCACGGGAGACGATATCGAAACCGGCGCCCAGGCGCGCCAGGACATTCAGTACACCCAGGTTGGAGTTGGCCTTGACTGCGTAGCACACCAGGTGCGGTACGCCATCGAGCGGGTCGGTGAACGAGCGGTATTGGGCTTCGATATGCGCACGGGAGTACACGTAGGTCGGGGTCCCAAAGCGCTGGGCAATCGCGGACAACGCCACGCCTTCCGCGAACAGCTCGCCGTCCCGGTAGTTAAAAGCGTCCATGGAGCTCCCTTATTCGTAGGTGTCGTGCTTATGCGCTTTGGAGGGCTTTTGCGACGATTGCGCCTGTTCATTCGGGTCTTTGCTGTCATCGGGCAGGTACAGCGGGCCTTTTTGACCACAGGCACTAACGAGGCAAGCGACCGCGACGAGCGCAGCAAGGGAAGAGATCAGGCGCTTCATGGCGAAATCCTTGAATATGCATTAATTGCGCCCGAGTATACCGACCACCCGCCAGCTTGCCTATGCGCTGAAATACCCGTCCGGCGGGGGTTTGCCGAGATGGCAGGGAAGCGGACTACGCTGGTTGAGGATATTTCACGCCGTCAATCGCGTTGAAATCGGTATCCTTTGCAATCGGCGGGGCTCGCCCGTATCGTGCGGCGCTTGAGCAAAACCAGACACTTTTGAGGTTGCCACAATGAGTTTGACCGAAGCCCGTTTTCACGACCTGGTGGATGCGACCCAGCAGGCGCTGGAAGATATTTTCGACGACAGCGGCCTGGACGTGGATCTGGAAAACTCGGCCGGGGTGTTGACCGTCAAGTTCGAGAGCGGCCAGCAACTGATCTTCAGCCGTCAGGAACCGCTGCGGCAGCTGTGGCTGGCGGCGCGCTCCGGTGGCGTCCACTTCGACTACGACGAAGAAAGCGGCAAATGGCAGTGCGACAAGAGTGAAGAGTTGCTGGGCGAGATGCTCGCGCGCCTGGTCCACGAATATACCGGCGCCGAGCTGGATTTCGACGAGATCTGACCGTGACCCAGCCTGCACCCGCACGCCCACCCAAGCCGCTGTTCAGTAATGTCAGCCCGGCGGTGCCGTCACCTTGTATCAGTTTGTGTCGCCTGGACGAGCAAAAAGTCTGCCTCGGCTGCTTCCGCCATGTGGAAGACATCCGCGAATGGCGCTCCGCCGATGATCAGCGGCGCCGAGTGATCGTGGCCCAGGCCGAGCAACGCAAGGCCGCGCCTTGAGCCCGTCTTGTTTATTTACGGTGCTGTGGTAGTGTCCGGATACGCCTCAACTCATCGAGGCCCGTGAGAACCCCGCCTTTTCCTGGCGGGGTTTTGCTTTTTTGTGCAGAAAAAAGGAGTCTGCCTGAATCATGACCGCACCTTCCATCATCCTCACCCGTCTTGATGTGCAGCGTCTTGAGCAATTGATCGACCGTATGGACGAGACGCAGCCGGGCGTTATTGCACTGCAAGCCGAACTCGACCGCGCCGAAGAAGTGGTTGGCCACGATGAAGTGCCTGCAACGGTCGTGACCATGAACTCCAGCGTGCATTGCCGTGAGCAAGGCAGCGGCAAGGACTACCACCTGACCCTGGTCTACCCGAAAGATGCGAATGCCGATGAAGGCAAGATTTCGGTCCTGGCCCCGGTGGGCAGTGCCTTGCTTGGCCTGCAGGTAGGCCAGCACATCGATTGGCCGGCACCGGGCGGCAAGACCCTCAAGCTTGAGCTGCTCAGTGTTGATGGTCAGCCCGAGGATGGCGGCGCCTTCCCTCTCTAGACCTGGCTCAGCGCCTCATTCAGCGCGAGCTCTAGCTCGGCCTTGTAGCGCAGGTACAAATTGCTTGGGCTTTGCACATCACCGAGCAGCCCCGACAGGTCGAGGTCGGTGATGTAGCAGCGGTAGCGCTCGGTTTCCCGGCGTTGCCCGACGATTTCCTGGGCGACCACCGCAAACAGTTGGTCGCCAAACTCCAGCTCGGAAAACTCCCGCTGATTGCAATACAGGGTAATGCCCACCTTGCCCGGTGCCGCCTTGCCGATAATCGCCTGCACGTCATAAAACGGTTTGTTCGCGGGGTTCTGTGGGGCCGGCCGCGGCTCGACACCGCGCGCGCGCGTGGTGCCCGACGGCAGCAGTTGGTAGTACAAGATTTGCACCTCACCCAACGGTTGTTGCGTGTCCAGGGGCGATAGCGCTTCCCGGCGGTAGATGATCGACTGCAAAAAGCGCTGCAGCGGCGCCAACAGGCTCTGTTCATCATGAAACGGCAAGCGTTGCTGCCAGAGCGCGTTGAATTCATCCAGCACATACAGCTCGGCGAAGCCTTCGTTGACCCGGTAGAACACCTGCACGCAATCGGCCATGCCCATGGGCAGCAACAGCGCCAGGTCGTGGTCTTCCAGGGCCATGGCATCCAGGTGCAGCGGGCTGTAGCTGGCCAATTCTTCGCTGAGGTAGGCGACCAGCGCATCCTGGGTCGCCAGTGATACGTGGATGGCTTGGCCGGGCATCAACTCCATCACGTGATAGTGCTGCTGTACCTGGAGCAAGTAGCGGTGATTGCCCTGACCCAGCAGCAGGTTCTGTGCGGTGTCGAAGATTTCTTCCACTCGCTGGGCAATGAACTGCGCGCGGTTGTGACAGAAGCAGCGCACCCGCAGCCGAGGCAGATGATCCGACGGCAATTGGTTGAGGTAGTCGCGTAGGCAGTCGAGCAGCGCATGGGGGCCGTCGTAGCGGCTGACCATCACCTCGTTCCAGCTGTTGAGCGTGACCTGGTCCAGGGTCAGTACGAGGTTGTCGCGCACACCGGCATAGCTCAGGGAGTCGGTGCGCTCGGTGGTCATCAGGATATTCAGGTCGCGATGATGCTTGAGCGGGTCGACGCCGACGTTGATCAGCAGCAACACTTCCTCGGGTACCGCCGAGCGCAGCAGGCGCGCTTCATCAACGCTGGCCAGGGGCAGGGCGATAGCCTGCTGCAGGCTGCCCAGCAGGTTGAACAGCTCGAATTCGGTCATGTCGCTGGTGCCGGGGTGCAGCGCCAGGCGCGTGCTGCTGTCGATGACGCCGTTGCGGTGGCACCAGGTGAGCATCTCCAACAGGTCGCGACTGCGCTTGATCGGCGCGAAGTGCTCCCATTCCAGGGCCGTGAGGTTACCGTTGTACAGGCCCCAGTGGTGCTGGCCGGGCTCCTTGCGGTTGGGCGATTGCACCAGGGTCAGGGTGTCTTCGGCCAGGTCCGGGGCGATGCCGGGGTTGATGAATTCAACCTTGCCGGCCTTGCGTTCAAAGGCGGCATACAGGCGCCGTCCCAGCACATTGAGGTCGCGCTTGTTGATCAGGCTGACCGTCTGTTCGGTCCGGGCGAACTGGGTCAGGAAGCGATAGCTGTAGTTCAGCTCGCTGACCAGGGCACGGCGCTCGGAGGCCACCTGACGCACTTTCCACTGGCTGCGGCTGTCCAGCAGCGCCAGTTGGCGTTGGTCCCAGCCCCACTCGTGGGCCAGGCGCACCAGCAACAGCCGCTGCCAACTGGTGCTGCGCTGACCGGCGCTGAGCTTGCGATTGACCTTCAGGTACAGGGCGCGACGCACCAGCTCCAGGCGCTCCGGTTCGTTGCGGGCCTTGAGGTATTCCTCGATACGGCGGTACACCACGATGTACGGATCCAGCTCATCCAGGTCCATCTGGTTGGCGAACACCGCGCGCTTGAAGCGCAGGCTCAGGCAGTGCACGTTCGGGTGCTCGCTGGCGTAGACCTCGGTCAATAGCAGCTTGAGCACCGACTTGTAGGGCGACTCGATGCCCTTGAACAGTTGCCACAGCCCGGCACCGATGAATTCACCGGGAGGGATGCGCGCCAGGTGGCCCAGGTCGAGGGTTTCATCGGCGCGGATAAAACGCTTGGAGATCAGCGTGTGGGTGAATTCCGCATAGCGGGCCTCTTCATACACCGGCACCAGCCACCAGATCGGCGTACGCCCGGCCAGCCAGATGGCTGTGCGGTAAAACTCGTCCAGCAACAGGTAATGCTGGGTCGTGCCGCAGTCGTCGGAGCTGAGTTGGGTGTCGCGCTCGCCGAGTACAAAGCGCGTCGGCTCAATCAGGAAGAAGTGCGCTTCTGCGCCCATGCCCAGGGCCCAGGCTTCCAGCAGTTGGCATTTTTTACGCAGCTCCGCGAGCTCGTTTTCGCCCAGGTCGGGTGCATGGCACACCCACACATCCATGTCACTCTGGTCGGCCTGGGCGAGGGTGCCGAGGCTGCCCATCAGGAACAGGCCGTGGATCGGTTTGGGTTGATTGACCGGACGCGGCTTGTAAGAGAACGAGCGGGTCAGACGCTGGGCTTCCGTGAGTGCCTGGGCGTCGGGCTCGAAATTCGACAGCCCGGCTGGCGTACTGCCCGATACATAACCCGGCAACAGCGGATGATTGACGTGAAAAAACAGCGGCAGCAGGGTCAGCACGCTTTGCTGGCGCGGCGTCAGCCCTTCGACGGCACGAGCCATGCGACCTTCATTCAGGGCCATGAAGCGCGCACGCAATTGGGCCAGCACCTTGCGGTCGATGCCTTCGTCCAGGTCAGGGCGGATTTCATGGGTGCGGGTCATGTCGAACTCGGTGGCTCGCAGGGCCCGACGCGGGCGGCCATGTAGGAGTTTACAGCCAGTCGCGTAGGAGGTTTAGAGGGAAATGGTTTTTGGCGTCAAAAATCGGGCCATTCCACAGCAGCGCCCTCGGAATCCGCGAGAGGCGGACTCCATGGGCGGGATACGGTATCAGGCAGCTTCTTTGGTGTTGGCGGTGCTCAGAATGGTCAGCAGGGTTTGGGCCTGCTCTGCGGCGTCCCGGCCAAGGCTGGTCAGGTAGCCTCCGTCCGGTTGGTCGATAAGCCCTTTCGCATGGAGACGCTTGGCAGCGGCGATGGCAGAGGGAGCGGCGGTCTGATGGACTTTCAGACCTTCCTTGGTGCTGTCCAAGGGGAAGAGTACAAGGATTTCCAGTTCGGCAACCAACTCAGGGGTATACGACATAAGGACTCCAGACTTTCTAAAATTTATTAGAGGCTAGCAGGCCATAAGGTGAACGCACTTTGCCGAACTGTCCAGCGTGTTGCGGTGTGCCGGGATTATTCCTTTTCGGGCGGCAGCTCAGGCAGTGCCCGCAGCGCTGTTTCATACCATTCGGTATTGAAGGCGCGGTCCTCATCCAGCATCGCGTCGATCTCGAAAGCCAACACGTGAGCCATGAGATTCAGGATCTCTTCACGTTCATAGCCCACCAGGGTCAGTTTATTGAACGTGGCCTTGGCAGCGGGCGGATTGTCGCTTTCGATCTGGTTTTCGATCGCTTCGATCAAGGTGTTTTCGGTGAACGCTTCTTCGTCGCTGTCGATATCGGTCGGCTCGCTCATGGCAGGCTCCTCAAGGAAAGGGCGCCAGTCTACCCCCATTCAGGCAGGTGATGCTGCTGGTCAGGACCGGCCCTGGGATCTATAACTCCTGCAGCCAACCCCGCACACGGCCTGGAGGCTTTGCGATGCTCAAGCTTTACGGATTCTCGGTCAGCAACTACTACAACATGGTGAAACTGGCACTGCTGGAGAAAGGCCTGGCTTTTGAGGAGGTGCCCTTTTATGCCGGGCAAACCCCTGAGGCCCTGGCGGTCAGCCCGCGTGGCAAGGTGCCGGTGCTGGGCGTGAAGCAGGGGTTTATCAACGAAACCAGTGTGATCCTCGAATACATCGAGCACTCCCAGGAAGGCCCGTCGCTGTTGCCGGCCGACCCGTTCCAGCGTGCCCAGGTGCTGGCGTTGTGCAGGGAAATCGAGCTGTATATCGAATTACCCGCCCGTGCGTGTTTTGCCGAGGCGTTTTTCGGTATGCCGGTGCCGGAGGCGATCAAGGCGAAATCCAGGGCTGAGTTGCTGTTGGGGATCGGCTCTTTAGGCCGTCACGGCAGGTTCGCGCCTTATGTGGCGGGGGAGGGCTTTACGATTGCGGATCTGTATTTCATGTACAGCGTGAACCTCGCCTGTGCGGTGGGCGAGAAGCTGTTTGGCCTGGACCTGTTGGCTGAATTGCCGGCGGCCAGAGCGTTGCTGGAGCGACTGCATGCCATGCCTAATGCGCAGAAGGTGGCGGCGGACAGGGAGGCCGCGATGCCGGCGTTCATGGCGATGGTTGCGGCCAAAAAATGAACAAATGTGGGAGGGGGTTGCCCCCTCCCACCTTTTTCAGCGGCTGGCGAGCAGGGCCTGGCCGCGAGCGACCGCAGCCTTCACCTGCGCCGGCGCGGTACCGCCCACGTGGTTACGGGCATTCACCGAACCTTCCAGGGTCAGCACGGCAAACACGTCCTGTTCGATCTGGTCACTGAACTGGCGCAGCTCTTCCAGGCTCATTTCCGCCAGGTCCTTGCCGGTGTCGACGCCGTATTTCACCGCATGGCCAACGATCTCGTGACAGTCGCGGAACGGCAGGCCACGGCGCACCAGGTAGTCCGCCAGGTCAGTCGCCGTGGAGAAACCGCGCAGGGCCGCTTCACGCATGATCGCGTGCTTGGGCTTGATCGCCGGGATCATGTCGGCAAACGCGCGCAGCGAGTCACGCAGGGTGTCGGCGGCGTCGAACAACGGTTCCTTGTCTTCCTGGTTGTCCTTGTTGTAGGCCAAAGGCTGGCCTTTCATCAGGGTCAGCAGGCCCATCAGTGCGCCGAATACACGGCCGCTCTTGCCACGCACCAGTTCGGGCACGTCGGGGTTTTTCTTTTGCGGCATGATCGAGCTGCCGGTGCAGAAACGGTCCGGCAGGTCGATGAACTGGAATTGCGCACTGGTCCACAGCACCAGCTCTTCGGAGAAACGCGACAGGTGCATCATCGCGATGCTGGCGGCGGCGCAGAATTCGATGGCGAAGTCGCGGTCGGACACGCCGTCCAGGGAATTGCCGCCGACGGCGTCGAAACCCAGCAGTTGTGCGGTGTACTCGCGGTCGATCGGGTAGGTGGTGCCGGCCAGGGCTGCGCTGCCGAGCGGCATGCGGTTGGCGCGCTTGCGGCAATCCACCAGGCGCTCGTAGTCGCGGCTGAGCATCTCGAACCAGGCCAGCAGGTGGTGGCCGAAGGTCACGGGTTGTGCGGTTTGCAGGTGGGTGAAGCCAGGCATGATGGTGTCCGCCTCATGCTCGGCCTGCTCCAGCAAGCCTTTCTGCAAGCGGGTGATTTCGGCCAGGATCAGGTCGATTTCATCGCGCAGCCACAGGCGGATGTCGGTGGCTACCTGGTCGTTACGGCTACGACCGGTGTGCAGTTTCTTGCCGGTCACACCGATACGGTCGGTGAGACGGGCCTCGATGTTCATGTGCACGTCTTCCAGGTCGACACGCCAGTCGAACGTACCGGCTTCGATCTCACCGCGGATGGTGGTCAGGCCATCGATGATGCTGTCGCGCTCGGCGTCGGTCAGCACGCCGACCTTGGCCAGCATCGTCGCGTGGGCAATGGAGCCCATGATGTCGTGGCGGTACAGGCGCTGGTCAAAGGTGACGGAGGCGGTGAAGCGGGCGACGAAGGCGTCGACGGGTTCACTGAAGCGGCCGCCCCAGGACTGGTTGGTCTTGTCGGTGCTCATGGGTTCGCTCGTGGTCTGCTTATTAAGAGGCATGAAAGTGTGGCGGCGATAATAACAGGGTTGCCCTTGGAGGCGGTGCTGCGGGTCGTCGGCATTTTTATTTGTGCAAAGGATGGCTAAGTGCCTTGCCGCCGACCGCGTCCGGGACGAGACTGGAGGCAGCTGCTTATTGATACGATATTTGACGATTGAGCAATATCGTCTCGGCGAGCGTCTACAGTTGGACTGATAGTGTGTGAATGCACCAAAGTCGGGTAATGCGGTCAGAGCCTGACTATCCATTTAAAAGGGGGGTATTCGGATTGTGTATCAGCAAACCCTACGACGATGCCCGAAGGCAGCAGGTCTTGGGCGCTATTGAACAGGTCCGGGTAAATATGGGTGCCGCTGTCAGGGCACTTTTTGCCGCTCGCGCTAGTCTTAGCGTGGATCGCTGTGACGCAAGTCACCGCACCTGTCTACGCTATCCTTGTGCGAGACTCACGCAGGAATCCAGCGCTATATGAATGTCCTGATCGTTGATGACGAACCCCAAGCCCGCGAGCGACTGAGCCGTTTGGTCAGTGAACTCGAGGGTTATACAGTCCTTGAGCCGAGTGCCACCAGCGGCGAGGAGGCGTTGACGTTGATCGACAGCCTCAAGCCGGACGTGGTGTTGCTCGATATCCGCATGCCGGGCCTCGATGGCCTGCAAGTTGCTGCTCGCCTGAGTGAGCGCGAATCGCCACCCGCCGTGGTGCTGTGCGCCGCTCAAGAAGAGTTTGCCGCGCAGGCACTGGAAGCCAGTGGTGTCAGCTTCGTAGTCAAGCCAGTGACTGCCGAGGCCTTGCTCAGGGCCTTGAAGAAAGCCGAACGTCCCAACCGCGCCCAACTCGCTGCCCTGACCCAGCCGGCCGCCCAGAGCGGCAACGGGCCGCGCAGCCATATCAGCGCCCGCACACGCAAAGGTATCGAGTTGATCCCCTTGGACCAGGTGGTCTACTTCATTGCCGATCACAAGTACGTGACCCTGCGGCATGAGGCTGGCGAAGTGTTGCTCGATGAGCCGCTCAAGGCCCTTGAGGATGAATTCGGTGACCGCTTCGTGCGAATCCACCGGAACGCGCTGGTGGCCCGTGAGCGAATCGAGCGCCTGCAGCGCACGCCCCTCGGGCACTTTCAGTTATTCCTCAAAGGGCTTAATGGGGATGCGTTGATCGTCAGCCGACGCCATGTCGCTGGCGTGCGCAAGATGATGCAGCAGCTTTAGCCCGAGGGTTTTGGCAAGCCTGCATTCATTATCCCGGTGCGACGTGGCCAGGGAGGCCCCGCACTTGCTGATTCAAATCAAAGCGTATTTGCCTGAGCTGTTATTATCTGCCGTATCTATTCAGTACGGATTGATCCATGTCCTCTCGCGAAATCCGCATCGCCACCCGTAAAAGCGCCCTGGCCTTGTGGCAGGCCGAATACGTCAAAGCACGCCTTGAGCAGGCCCATCCCGGCCTCAAGGTGACCCTGGTGCCCATGGTCAGTCGCGGCGACAAGCTGCTCGACTCGCCGCTGTCGAAGATCGGTGGCAAGGGCCTGTTCGTCAAGGAACTGGAAACCGCGCTGCTGGAAAACGAAGCCGACATCGCTGTGCACTCCATGAAAGACGTGCCCATGGATTTCCCCGAAGGCCTGGGCCTGTTTTGCATCTGTGAACGTGAAGACCCGCGTGACGCCTTCGTTTCCAATACCTTCGCGTCTTTGGATGACTTGCCTCTGGGCAGCATTGTCGGCACCTCCAGCCTGCGTCGCCAGGCACAGCTGTTGACCCGTCGTCCGGACCTGCAGATTCGTTTCCTGCGCGGCAACGTCAACACCCGCCTGGCCAAGCTGGATGCCGGTGAGTATGACGCGATCATCCTCGCCGCGGCCGGCCTGATCCGTTTGGGCTTCGAAAACCGCATCACCTCGGCCATCAGCGTCGAAGACAGCCTGCCTGCTGGCGGGCAAGGCGCCGTGGGCATTGAATGCCGTACCGCCGATAGTGAAATCCACGCGCTGCTCAAACCCCTGGATCACCATGAGACCGAAGTGCGTGTCACGGCCGAACGCGCCCTGAACAAGCACCTCAACGGTGGCTGCCAGGTGCCGATCGCCTGCTACGCCGTGCTCGAAGGTGAAAACCTGTGGCTGCGTGGCCTGGTTGGGGATCCGGATGGGGGCACTCTGCTGACTGCCGAAGTCCGTGGCCCGCAACGTGACGCCATCGCCCTGGGTGTCCAGGTGGCTGAAGAGCTGCTGGAAAAGGGCGCAGGCGCTATCCTGCAAAAGGTCTACGGCGAGGCCGGCCCGCAGTGACCGATTGGCGCGTGCTGCTGACACGGCCTGCCGAGGAATCGGCGGCCCTGGCGGCGGCGTTGTCCGAAACCGGTATCTTCAGCAGCAGCTTGCCTTTGCTGGACATCGAGCCGTTACCCGTTACCCCCGAACAACAGGCCGTCTTCGATGATCTTGGCCGCTACTGTGCGGTGATCGTGGTGAGTAAACCGGCCGCGCGGCTTGCCGTGCAGCAGTTGGATCAAGCCTGGCCGCAACTGCCGTGGTTCAGCGTCGGTGCGGCCACCGCGCAGGTCCTGGCTGATCATGGCCTTCCCGTTCACTATCCCCAAACCGGCGACGACAGCGAGGCCTTGCTTCAATTGCCTGCGTTGCGCGAGGCTATCGCACGGCCCGGTGCGCGGGTGTTGATCCTGCGCGGCGAGGGGGGGCGGGAGCTGCTGGCTGAGCGTTTGCGCGAGCAAGGTGCTAGTGTCGACTACCTGGAGTTGTATCGTCGTTTCCTTCCGGCCTACGACACCGGTGTACTGACCCGGTGCATCCAGTTGGAACGCTTGAACGGCCTGGTGGTCAGCAGTGGGCAGGGTTTTTTGCACCTGCAGGCCCTGGCCGGATCCGATTGGCCACAGGTGGCGCAGCTGCCGTTGTTCGTGCCCAGCCCGCGAGTCGCCGAGATGGCGCGGGCCGCTGGCGCAGAAAAAGTTGTGGATTGTCGCGGCGCGAGTGCCGCGGCTTTGTTAGTGGCGTTACGGAGTCATGCCGTTCCCACTCTCTGATACGCAAAGGACGGATACGTGAGCGAAACAGCCTTGCCTAAAGATGAAACCCAACCCGCACTTGATGCGCCGGTTGAGTCACCGGTCACCGCGCCGCGCCGCGGCAATGGCCTGGCAGTTGTCGCCCTGCTGCTTGGCGCTGCGGGTGTTGCCGCCGGCGGTTGGGGTCTCTGGCAGGTTCGTGCCCTGCAAGCCAGCAGCCAGCACCAACTGGGTCAAGTGCAGACCCTGGATGACCAATCCCAGGCCCTCAAGCAAAGCCAGCAACAACTGGCTGCACGCCTGGCGCAACTGCCGGGTGCGGATGAGCTTGAGGAGCGCCGTCGGCTGGTGGCCCAGTTGCAGGGTGACCAGCAGCGCTTGAGCCAGCGCCTGGAAACCGTGCTGGGTGCCAGCCGCAAGGATTGGCGCCTGGCTGAGGCCGAGCACCTGATTCGCCTGGCGAGTTTGCGCTTGTCTGCCTTGCAGGACATCAACAGCGCCCAGGCCCTGGTCCAGGGCGCCGACGAGATTCTTCGCGAGCAAAGCGATCCAGGCTCCTACGCCGCACGCGAGCAGTTGGCCAAGAGCCTTGCCGCGTTGCGCAGTACTGAGCAGCCGGATCGCACCGGGCTGTATCTGCAATTGGCGGCCTTGCGTGATCAGGTCGTGCAACTGGCGGCCATCGCCCCTGAGTACCAACTGACCGAGCCCGCATCCCAGGGGCGTCCAAGCACCGATACGGACAGCCGCTGGAGCCAGTGGTGGGAGCAGATTTCCCGGTACTTTCGCATCGACTTCAACCCAGACGACAACATTCGTCCACTGCTCGCCGGTCAAGGCCTGAACCAGGTACGCCTGGCCCTCAGCCTGGCTCTGGAGCAAGCGCAATGGGCGGCGCTTAATGGTGAATCGGCGGTGTACAGCCGCTCCCTGGGTGAGGCACGCAGCGTGTTGCAGGACAACTTCAACCAGGACAACCCGCAGAGCAAGGCGATGCTGGCGCGTATCGCCGAGCTTGAGCCCAAGGCTGTCTCGGTGGTGACACCGGACCTGGCGGCGAGCCTGGCTGCGGTACAGGCGTACCTCGAACGTCGTCATCTGTCTGCCGACGAAGCCAAGGCGGCTGCCACGCCGGCGGCCACGTCGGCGAAGCAGGAGTAGAGCCGATGAAGCGTTTCTATGTGATCCTGGTGCTGGCGATTGCAATCGCCCTGGCACTGGCCGTGGGCATTTCGAAACACACCGGCTATGTGTTGATTACCTATCCTCATGTGCTGCACTACGAGTCGAGCCTATGGGCTACCGTGGTGGCGGTGTTTGTCTTCGGCCTGGCCATCTACTTGATCCGCGTATTGCTGAGCCTGGTCACCACCTCGGGTGGCGTGGTCAACCCGTGGTCGCGACGTAACCGCAGCCGCCGCGTGCAGATCGCCATCGAACAGGGCCAGATGGACCTCGCCGAAGGCCGTTGGGCCAGTGCCGAACGTCACCTGCACCGTGCCGCCGAAGCCGAGCGCCAGCCATTGCTGTACTACCTGGGCGCGGCCCGGGCGGCGAATGAGCAGGGCCGTTATGAAGAGTCGGACGGTTTGCTCGAGCGCGCCCTGGAGCGTCAGCCCCAGGCCGAGCTGGCGGTTGCCTTGAGCCATGCGCAGTTGCAATTGGACCGTGGCGACACTGATGGCGCCCTTACCACCTTGCAGGCCATGCACGAGCGTCATCCCCACAACGGGCAGGTGCTGCGCCAATTACAGCGTCTGCACCAGCAGCGTGGCGACTGGTCGGCGGTGATCCGCCTGTTGCCGGAGCTGCGCAAGGACAAGGTGCTGCCCGCCGGCGAATTGGCAGAATTGGAACGGCGTGCCTGGGGCGAGAACCTGAGCCTGGCGGCCCAGCGCGAAGAGCAGGGCGAAGCCGGCCTGCAGTCTCTTGAGCGGGCCTGGCAACAGCTCACTTCCGCCCAGCGCCAGGAGCCGCAACTGGTCCTGGCCTATGCCGAGCAACTGCGTCAATTGGGCGCCGATGCCAAGGCGGAGGAGGCGTTGCGCGGTGCCATCAAGCGCGGCTACGACAGCCACCTGATTCGTCTCTACGGCCTGCTGCGCGGCAGTGACCCTGCCCGGCAATTGAAGTTTGCCGAAGGCTGGCTAAAGGACCACCCGGGCGATGCCAGCCTGTTGTTGACATTGGGTCGTCTGTGCCTGCAAAACAGCCTGTGGGGCAAGGCGCGTGATTACCTGGAAAGCAGCCTGCAGGTGCAACGTAATCCCGAGGCCTGTGCCGAACTGGCGCGGCTGTTGGCGCAGTTGGGCGACACCGAGCGCAGCAACCAGCTGTTCCAGGAAGGCCTGGGCTTATTGGATAACCGCTTGCTGGCGTCTCCGCTGCCAGTTTCTGCCCGAGTTTGATGCAGGAAGAAGTCTAGGGTTGGCCCGGATATTTCTGATAACCAGCCCTTCAATGCTGCGCATATGCCGGCCCTGAGGGGCTTTGAAGCAAACTCCTACGTTCATGCGCTTCAAGTCTTCCATTCTCTGACGGGATGTCCCTACGTTCTCACGGAATCGTCTGCTCTGGCGCGTATTGAAAGGGGTCAGGCCTTTCCTCTAACGTAACGACCTATCTCTCGCGATGCGGATAAAGCATGTCTTTGGCCCCTTCACGCTCCTTGTTTTTCCTTGCGTTCATGGCGGGTGCGCTGACGTTGGGTGCGTCCTTCTATCTTGAGTTCGGTGCCTCGTTACGTCCTTGTTTCCTGTGCCAGATGCAACGGGCCTTTCTGGCTGCCTTCACGCTGATCAATCTGGTCGCCGCCATCCACAACCCCAGGCGTTCCACTTTTTACTTGTACGGGTTTACGAGCATGGTCTGTTCGTTGCTGGGTGCCATCACCGCCGTACGCCAGGTGCTGCTGCAAAATGCCGCAGCGGATCAGGCCGCCGATTGCTGGCCCAGTCTCAGTCACATGCTCGAGAACCTGTCGCTGTGGCAGGCGTTGCAATTGACGGTCGAAGGCACGGTCGACTGTATGGAAATAAGCTGGACGCTATTTGACCTGAGCCTTCCCGAGTGGAGCCTGTTGTTCTTCCTGGGCATGTTGATCCTCGGTGTCATGCAATTTTCCCGACTGTTCTTGAGCCGTCCGTTGCGCTCAGCGAGGCGCTGATCGGAGGCCGCAGTTTGTAGGACGTGATTAAACACTTGTATGAACTTTCTCTCCTGCGTACCTTGAAGCCATAGTCATGGGGGCATAATCTGGCCCGCACGCGTTATTGAAACCGTTTGTCAGACGCGGCCTTGTCCCGCTGCTGTTTTATCCTTGAAGTGTTGCGCGGGCATCAGGCGGCAGCGCCCCTATAGGGAAGAGAGATCATCATGCTGGAAAGTTGTCAGAATGCTCAGGAACGCTGGGGTGGGGTGCACAAGCTGATCGACAGCTGGTTGAAGGCACGTCACGAACTGGTTCGGGCCTTTGATGCTCTCGGCGCCAAGCCCGAGGCCCTGGCTGAGAATCGCAAGCCGTTGCAGGAGTTCTGTGAAGTGTTGGTGGACTATGTGTCTGCTGGCCATTTCGGTGTCTACGAGCAGCTGACCAAAGAGGCGGAAGCCTTCGATGATAAGCGTGGCCTGGAACTGGCCGAGACCCTTTACCCGCGTATCGATGTCATCACTGAGAAACTGCTGGCGTTCACCGACCTGTGTGATGCCGGCCAGTGCGTTGCTGAGAAATTCAAGGAGTTGGGTGGCCTGCTCCATGAGCGTTTCGAACTGGAAGATTGCCTGATCGAAGTGCTCCACAACGCCCATAAGGAAGAAGCTGTCCCCCAGGCCTGACCCTTGCGGGCGAGATAAGAACGGTGCGCATGGCGCACCGTTTTTTATTGGCTCAATGACGGGTGCCGAGTAATTCGATCTCGAATACCAGTGGCGTATACGGCGGGATCAGCTCGCCGGCACCGTCACCTCCATAAGCTTGGGCCGACGGGATCACCAGGCGCCATTTGGCCCCGACCGGCATCTGCTGCAACGCGCTGCTCCAACCGCTGATCACACTGTCCAGGCGAAACCACTGGGGTTGTGTGCTCTGATCGAAGACCGTGCCATCGGGCAATCGTCCAACGTAGTTCACCTGGACCTGATCATTCGCGCCAGGCTTGTTACCCGTGCCGGGTGTCAGTTCCGTGAGCAGGATGCCATCGGCCAACTCGCGCACCCCTTTCACGGCTTTTTCCTTGGTTAAAAACTGCTGCTCGGCGGCGAGCGCCTTTTCACTTTTAGGCGCTTGGGCGTCGGCTTCGGCCTGCGCTTCGTGCTCGGCAAGAATCTGTTCGATGCGCGTGTTATCCAACGCCAGCGGCTTGCCTTGATAGGCTTGCTTGAGGCCGTCGATCAAGGCCTGGATCTGCAGGTCCGGGACTTCCTGGCGCAGGCGCTCACCGAGGCTGGCGCCCAGGCTGTAGGCGAGGTCGTGCTGGTCTTGGGGCGTGGTTTTTGACGGTGATTGCTCGCTCGCATTGGCCGCGGAAATCGCCAGGCCCAGCACAAGGAAAAGGTAACGCGACATGGGCATTCTCCTGCCGAAAGTGCGACGGATTATGCCAGTGCGAGTGCGTAAAAAGTGCCGCGTGTTTTCGTTATATCGATAAGAATTTTCGCACGTTGCAACGCAACGCAAACGATACTGTCAACATGCCCTAGCGGCGGTAAGAGCAGAGGGCTAGTATGAGCCGCACCCACGTCAGCCAGGAGGTAAACCATGTCGGCCAAACAGAAGCCTGTAAATACCCCGTTGCATTTACTCCAACAATTGTCGGGCAGCTTGCTCGAGCATCTGGAAAGCGCATGTTCCCAAGCGTTGGCCGATGCAGAAAAACTGCTCGCCAAGCTGGAAAAACAACGCGGTAAAGCGCAAGAAAAGCTGCACAAATCCCGCACCAAACTGCAAGACGCCGCCACTGCCGGCAAGGCCAAGGCACAAGCCAAAGCCAAAGACGCGGTAAAAGAACTCGAAGACCTGCTGGATGCTCTCAAGGATCGTCAAGCTGAAACCCGCACCTACATTTCCCAACTGAAAAAAGACGCCCAAGAAAGCCTGAAATTGGCCCAGGGTGTTGGTCGTGTTAAGGAAGCTGTAGCGAAAGTGCTGGGTGCTCGTGCACCTGCTAAAGCACCGGCCAAGCCAGCTGCCAAAACCGCTGCTGTAAAACCAGCCGCGAAGCCAGTTGCTAAAACCGCTGCTGCAAAACCAGCCGCCAAGCCAG
>NZ_FMUC01000002.1:0-402984 GCF_900100935.1 Pseudomonas sp. NFACC25 | reverse complement strand
TGCTAAAACCGCTGCTGCAAAGCCGGCCGCGAAGCCAGTTGCTAAAACCGCTGCTGCAAAACCGGCCGCGAAGCCAGCTGCTAAAACCACTGCCGCCAAACCAGCCGCCAAACCTACTGCTGCAAAACCGGCTGCGAAACCTGCTGCTGCAAAGCCAGCCGCCAAGCCAGCTGCAAAGCCTGCTGCTGCAAAGCCAGCCGCCAAGCCCGCCGCAAAGCCTGCTGCTGCGAAACCAGCACCGGCCAAGCCAGCAGCACCTGCTGCTACCCCGGCAGCGACCACCGCTCCGACCGCATCGGCCAGCAGCACCCCTGCACCGGTAGCGCCAAGCACCACCCCAACCAGCGCTTCCTAAGTGCCGGTGATCATGACGCGCAGCTGCTGCAGCGCGTCATGGTCAAGGTTGGCGGCATCCTCAGCCGCCAGTCCTTCCAGCCACCGCGGTTGAGTCATCTCCACTTTCGGCCATGCCTGCGTCAACGCTTCCAGGCGCGTCAGCAATTGCCGTTCGGCATCCAGTTCCAGGGCTTTGACCCGTTCGCGCAGCGTCGCCAGTTGCTCATCCTGCTGCGCCTTGGCACGCCATTGCACACGCAGCTGCCGCAAGGGTTCGATCACCTGCGCCTGCCACGGTCGGGCCAGCTGTTGCAGGGTGCGCATACGCTCCGGCTCAAGTGCCACGCCCCGCTGTTCCAGCCACGCGCCGCAGAGCAACAGGCACACGTCCGCCCCTTGCTCCTGCAAGCGCAGGCAGGCGGCTTCGACGCCCGGGCGGGCGTAAGTCGAGAGAGCAAAGCTCCACAGGTCAGCGTTCATATTCACACCCAAGCCAGCGGCCAACGAAGCTGGTAGACTCCGCCGCCATTATGATCCGACTTCAAAGCCTAACATTACAGCGTGGCCCGCAACGTCTTCTCGAAGACGCCGAGCTGACCCTGCACGCCGGTCACAAAGCCGGCCTGATCGGTGCCAACGGCGCCGGCAAATCCACGTTGTTCGCCCTGTTGCTGGGTGAGCTGACCCCGGATTCCGGGGACTGCTTGCTGCCGGCCGACTGGCGTATCGCCCATATGCGCCAGGAGATCGACACCCTGGACCGCATCGCGATCGACTACGTGCTCGATGGCGACCTGCGTCTGCGCCAGGTGCAACACGACCTGGCTGAGGCCGAGAAAGCCCAGGACGGCGCCGCCCAGGCCCGTCTGCACGCGGAACTCGACAGCGCCGACGGCTACACCGCCGACGCCCGCGCCCGCAAGATGCTAGCCGGCCTTGGCTTCACCAACGAACAGATGGATCGTCCGGTCGCCGATTTCTCCGGTGGCTGGCGCATGCGCCTTAATCTGGCCCAGGCGCTGATGTGCCCCTCGGACCTGCTGCTGCTCGACGAACCGACCAACCACTTGGACCTCGATGCGATCCTGTGGCTGGAGGACTTCCTCAAGAGCTATCAGGGCACTTTGCTGCTGATTTCCCACGACCGGGACTTCCTCGACGCCGTGGTCGACAACATCGCCCACGTCGAACAGAAGAAGATCACCCTCTACCGTGGCGGCTACACCGCGTTCGAACGTGCGCGTGCCGAGCGCCTGGCCCAACAGCAGCAGGCGTTCGAGAAGCAGCAGGCGCAGCGTGCGCACATGGAAAGCTACATCGCCCGGTTCAAGGCCCAGGCCACCAAGGCCCGCCAGGCCCAGAGCCGGATCAAGGCCCTGGAGCGCATGGAAGAACTGTCGGCGGCCCACGTCGATTCGCCGTTCGACTTTGTGTTCCGCGAATCAGTGAAAATCTCCAGCCCGTTGCTGGACCTCTCGGATGCACGCCTGGGGTATGGAGAGAAAACCATCCTGGAGAAGGTCAAGCTGCAGCTCACCCCGGGTGCGCGCATCGGTTTGCTCGGCCCGAACGGCGCGGGCAAGTCGACGCTGATCAAGAACCTCTCGGGCGAGCTGCAACCCCTGGCCGGTCGTTTGACCCGTGGCGAGAACCTGGTGGTGGGCTACTTCGCCCAGCATCAGTTGGACTCCCTCGACGCCAAGGCCAGCCCGCTGCTGCACCTGCAACGCCTGGCGCCGACCGAGCGCGAGCAAACCCTGCGCGACTTCCTCGGTGGCTTTGACTTCCGTGGCGCGCGCATCGATGAGCCGGTGCTGAATTTCTCTGGCGGCGAAAAAGCCCGCCTGGCCCTGGCGTTGATCGCCTGGGACCGCCCGAACCTGCTGCTGCTCGACGAACCGACCAACCACCTCGACCTGGAGATGCGCCTGGCGCTGACCATGGCCTTGCAGGAGTTCAGCGGTGCAGTATTGGTGGTGTCTCACGATCGCCACTTGCTCAAGAGCACCACCGACAACTTCCTGCTGGTAGCGGATGGCAAGGTCGAAGAGTTCGACGGTGACCTGGACGACTACGCACGCTGGCTCACGGACTACCGCCTGCGCAATGCGCCGGTCAGCAACACCCCGGTCAACCCGGACAAGACCGACAAGAAAGCCCAGCGCCAGGCCGCTGCCGCCCTGCGCCAGCAGTTGGCGCCACACAAGCGCGAAGCCGACAAGCTTGAGGCCGAGTTGGGCAAGGTCCACGAGCGCCTGGCCAAGATCGAAACCAGCCTGGGCGACAGCGCCGTGTACGAGGCTGCGCGCAAGGATGAGCTGCGCGACCTGCTGGCCGAACAGGCCAGGCTCAAGGTGCGCGAAGGGCAATTGGAGGAAACCTGGATGGAAGCCCTCGAACTGCTGGAAACCCTGCAAGCGGAGCTGGAGGCGCTGTCCTGATGGAGGCCTTGCAACTGCCGTTGCCTGCGCAATGGATCGAGCCTGTATGGATCGGCGTGCAAATCCTGCTGATCCTGTTGGCCGGTTACGTTGCCCAGCGATTCGTCGCCAAAGGCCTGACCCGCCTGGGTGAGCGCTACCCGTTCCCGCCGCAACTGCTGATGCCGCTGCGCGGTGGTCTGCGCTGGTTGATCATGGGCAGTGCGCTGATCTTTGTGCTGGAGCGCCTGGGCGTGTCCGCTACGGTGCTGTGGACGGCGCTGTCGGGGTTTGTCGCGGTGGCGGCAGTGGCGTTCTTCGCCATGTGGTCGGTGTTGTCCAACCTGCTGTGCGCGATCCTGATCTTCACGGTGGGGCCGTTTCGCCTCGGTGACATCGTCGAGTTGGTGGATACCGTCGACAAGCCCGGCGTGAAGGGCAGGGTAGTGGCAATCAACTTGCTCTACACCACACTGATCGAAGTGGAAGCCGCAGGCACCGACAGCGCCATCGTACAGGTGCCTAACAGCCTGTTCTTCCAACGCTCGGTGCGGCGTTGGCCCGGCACCCATGTGTTCCCGGGCGACCGCTAGCGTTTACCGCGTGTAAAAATCTATAGCCAGCCTCTGCTCGGCGGAGTTAGCTTAAGGCCCGACAATCGCTGACTCTTCCCCGAGGTGTGCTATGGCACTCGACACGTGGCTGGCCTTTTTCCTGGCCAGTTGGATCATCTCCCTTTCCCCTGGCGCCGGCGCCATCGCTTCGATGTCCAGTGGCCTGCAATACGGCTTCCTGCGCGGTTACTGGAACGCCATTGGCCTGCAACTGGGCCTGGCCATGCAGATTGCCGTGGTAGCGGGCGGCTTGGGTGCCATTCTGGCGGCGTCGTCGACCGCGTTCTATGCGATCAAGTGGTTTGGCGTGGCGTACCTGGTGTACCTGGCCGTCAAGCAATGGCGTGCCTTGCCCATGGACATGGCCGATGACGCGGCGATACGCCCGCTCGGCAAGCCGATGGCGATGATGTTCCGTGGTTTCCTGGTCAACGCCAGCAACCCCAAGGCCCTGGTGTTCATGCTGGCGGTGCTGCCGCAGTTCGTGAATCCCCAGGCGCCGTTGCTGGTGCAGTACCTGATCATCGGTGCGACGATGATCAGCGTCGATATGATCGTGATGGCGGGGTATACGGGGTTGGCGTCCAAAGTGCTGCGCCTGTTGCGCACGCCCAAGCAGCAGAAGCGCGTGAACCGGACGTTTGCCGGGTTGTTCGTGGGGGCTGCGGGTTTCCTGGCCAGCTTGCATCGCGCAACGGCGTAAACCTCGGTACTTGAACGTGTGGGAGGGGGCTTGCCCCCGATGGCGGTGTCTCAGCTACAGCTAGGCTGACTGACACCCTGCTATCGGGGGCAAGCCCCCTCCCACATTGGTTTTGTGTTGCCTTGAGGATTACCGTTCAGTGCAAGATCTTCGGCGCTTCATCCCGTGGCAGGTGGTTGCGCGGCACCGGCTGGCCCGGGTCCTGATACCCACCGCCCAACTGTTCCGCCAACTGCCTGGCGACGTCCTCACCCAGCGCCTTCGACACTTCCTTCACCACCCGCGGCCGGTTCAGGCTCACGCGTATGTCGCGGCTGTTCACCAGCTTGGTGTCCTGGCCTTCGCCCATGGCGGTAAACGCCGAGGTGATTTCGTAGGTGCGCGTATTGATCAGGCTGAAATCCGCCACCAGCGTCAGGCCCAGCACCGCCGAGTAGCTGTTGGTGTGGTCCAGGGCGTTGATGTCCTGGGTGAAGTCGATGTCTGACAGCGTACCGAACAGCACATAGTCCGCGCCCTTGAAGTGACCGGCCTTGATGCGCTTGATCACGTCATAGACGTCACCCTTGGCATCGGCGGTGTAGGGCGTGCCCTGGACCAGCTGGAACTGGCGGGACTTGAGAATCTCCCCCTTGATATCACCGCTGAACTTGCGCAGTTCGGTTTGTTCGATGTAGCTGCTACGGCTCTCGTACTCGCTGTAGTTCGATGCACCGCTGGCGTTGTAGCTGCTTGCCTGGAAGTTGTTGCTGGCCGAAACCTGGTGGATGTACTCCTCGACCTGCGCCTGGTAGGCCAGGTCGGTCACCGCGATCTTGGGTGCAGCCGAGGCGCCAAAGGCGCACAACAGGCCGATCAAACCAATCCATGCGCGCATTGCCTAGCGCTCCGTGGTCTTGCGGATTTCTTTTTCGTCCATCCATTCGGCCAGGCCGCTCTCGACGTCGATCAGTTGCAGGCTGAACTTGTAGAACACGTCCTTGTAGTCCGAGCTGCGCTTGACGATGGAACTGATGGAGCCTTCCAGGCGGTACTTGGCCGCGACCATGTTGCCGGTCTTGCTGACGCTGGACTTCTTGTACAAGCCGCTCTGGTTCTGCAGCTTGAGCTGGTCGACCTGGCTTTGCATGTCGGTGTTGTCACTGGCGAAGCGTGCGGTGCCGGTCTTCATCAGCTGGGTCTTGATCGACGTGGTGATCTCACGGGTGTCGATGTACTCGCTGGTCTTGTTCTTCACGTCATACACCTGCACCACCGGGCGGCCTTGCAGGATGCCGGACTGGGCGAGGGAGCGGGTCATGCTTTCGGCGATCATCTGCAGGTCGGTGGAGCCGAACTCGTTGGTCACCAGCTCCACGGCCTTGGTGTCGCCGTAGCTGATGTTTTTACCACCCAGTACCGGGGAGGTATTCGCGCAGCCGCTGGCCAGGACGGCAACCACGGCGAGAATCGAGAAGCGTGCAAGCATGGGGAAATCTCTCGGCAGCAAAATGAATGAACGGTTCAAGGGGTTTTGACTTCAAGGCGGAAGTCCGCAGCCTGGGGCACATTGGCAATGGCGGGCAGGAAGGTCGCCTGGTTGGCGTACAGGTTCAGCACTTTCCAGGTCTCTTCATCGCCCACCGGGAAACCATCGGCGCCCAGCCAGGCGAAGCGGTAATACATCATCTGGTTACTGCTGGTGATGTTGCTCAATTGCACCTTGGTGGTGAGGAAGCCGTTCTCGCGGGCCACACGAATGGCGCCGACCGCGATGCCCTTGAACTTGCCCATCACCACGATCTTGCTCGCGGCGCTGCCAGGTTCCGGTGGTGGCGGGGTGGCGCAGCCGGCAAGCAGGACCAGCGCCAGTGCGCCGAGGATAAAGTGACGCATAGGGTGCTCCTTAAGGTTGTTTGAGGGCGATGGCCTGGGTTGTCGTGCCGGGCAGCACATGGGCGGCGAGGCCACCGGCGAACACTTGGTTGCCGACCACGCGCAGGGTGATCACCTGGTAGCGCTGGTCGGTCTTGATCGTTACCAGCGTGCCACCCAGGGCGTTGGGCAGGCTGACCTGGTGTTCACCACGCTTGAGGCGCAGGCGCGTGACTTGGGTCATGTCCGGCAGGGTGCGCCAGGTGCGGGTGTCGGCGCCTTCGGTCACGGCCGAGGCGATACCCAGTACCAGGCCTGCCATGGGGTTGGTCTTGTTCAGGTTGTTCTGCGCCACACCACGGCTTACCGCACGCACAGTAGTGCGCAGGATGATGCCTGGCATGTCATCACGCAGGGCGCGGCGGGACATGGCCGTGGTGCTGTTGAGCGCCGTGAGGTTCTGTTGCTGGCCGTCGACACCGATCTGGGCAAAGGTCGCCGTGGAGGTGTCGGCCTTGATCACCGGGAACGACAGCGGGGTGATCACCAGGTTGCCATTGATCGGGATCGGCAGCGGCAGGCGGATCGAGTCGCGGGCGGGTGCGAGGCCGCTCTGCACCACGATCAGCACGTCGGTTTCATCGCTGCCGACCTTGGATTTGTCCAGGTCGAGCAGCGCTTTTTCCAGCAGTGGCGTGTTAGGGCGCAGCTCGATGGCCTTGCGATAACCGGGGGCGGCCAGGTCTTTTTCGCCCAGGGCTTCGTAGACGAAGCCGGCCAGGTAATGGCTGAACGCACTCTGGTAGCTGTTCTTCAGGCCGACCACCTCCGGCGCGTCGAGGGCTTGCACCGGGTAGCCGTGCAGGTCCTTGATCTGGGTGGTCACGCCCTGTTGCTCGGCTTCGTCTTCGCGCTTGAGGTATTCCTTGTCGCGCAGGTCGGCGATCACCGCTTCGCGTTCGTGGGTCTTCTTGATTTCGGTGCGTGCGCCGTCGAAGTCGTTCAAGGCCAGCAGGTTCAGGGCCATCTGCGTGGTCAGCATGACTTTTTCGTAGTCATAGCCTTCGTAGTGACGCACCTTGTCATTGGCCAGGAAGCTGCCGAACTGGGACAGGTATTTTGCGCTGTCGAACTTGACCGACTCTTCCCACTTGTAGACTTGCAGGTCGGCGCTGCGCCAGGCGGTCTGGCTGCCGGTCAGGTCGCCCTTGGCCCGCAGCAACTCGCCCTTTTCGAAGAAATACAGCAGGTCTTTGTCTTCGCCGGTGTTGTTCTTTTCCAGCAGGGTCAGGGCGGCGTCGACATTGCCGGTGGCGAGTTGCTGGTTGGTGGCTTGCAGCTCGGCGTCGTAGCTGCGGAACATTGAACAGCCGCTGAGCAAAGTGACTGCCGCGAGCGCGAGCGGAGGTAAGGCGCGAAAAACCATGTCACTTCTTCCCTGAAAGTAGTCAACCAATATGGTTATTCCTCATAAAACCGAGGAACGAAATTCCCTTTCGCACTAACAGGGCGCGGCATTATAAGCATCGTTACTGGCAAAACAATGGCTTTTTGCCTCGATTGAGCTGACAGCGATGCCAGTAACCCATCTCCAAAATGCCCCGTCCGCCCACACGACAAATCACTAACGCCTTGAGTCAAACCCTTTAACGCTTAACAATGTGTTACTTCGTATTTCCACTTGAGATTCATTCATGATTGCGCCCTTCCGTTTTCTCGCCTGGCTGCTGTTGCCGGCATTGATGTCGTGCAGCTTCAACCTGCTGGCCGCGACTGCCGAGGGCGCTCCACAAGCCCTGCATCTGCTGGACTACATTGGCGCCGACTACCCACCGACGGTAGAGGCGGGCAAGGTGGTGGATGATTCGGAATACCGCGAGCAGGTGGAGTTTCTTGGGGTCTTGCAGGGGTTGGTGGCGGATTTGCCGCAAAAGCCCGAGCGCGCGGAACTGGTAAAGGGGGTCGAGGAACTGCTGGCGGCTGTCACCGCTCATGCAGACGGCGCGACCGTCGCTCGCCAGGCCCGCCAGTTGGGCGCCAAGCTGGCAGTCGCGTATGAAGTCAGCCAAGCCCCGGCCATCACGCCCGACCCGACGCGCGGCGCACCGCTCTACGCCCAGCACTGTTCGGTGTGCCACGGCACTGCCGGTGCCGGCGATGGTCCGGCCGGCGTGGGGATGACGCCGCCTCCGGCCAACTTGACGGATGCTGCGCGCCTGGATCGCCTGAGCCTCTACGCGATCTACAACACCCTGGGCCTGGGTGTCGAAGGCACTGACATGCCGTCCTTCGCCGACCAACTGGACGACCGCCAGCGTTGGGACCTGGCCACCTACATCGCCGGCTTCACCGCCGACCCGGCTGCGGCGAAAAGCGAGCAGCCCTTCAACCTCGCCGACCTGGCCCGCCAGACGCCTAATGAAGTGCTGGCCGCAAACGGCCCAACCGCTGCCGCGACCTTCCGCGCCCAGCGTGCGCAACCGCCGCAGGTCAAGCGTGGCCCGGCGCAGTTGCTCGATTACACCGCGAGCACCCTGGACAAGAGCCTCGCGGCGTTCCGTAGCGGTGACCACGAGCAAGCCTATGACTTGTCGGTGGCGGCGTACCTGGAAGGCTTTGAGCTGGTGGAAAGCTCACTGGATAACGTCGATGCCAACGTGCGTAAGGACACCGAGAAGGCCCTGATGGCTTACCGGCAGTCGTTACAGGACGGTCTGCCGATCGAGCAGGTGCAGCAGCGCCTGGACGTGGCCAAGGGCAAGCTCACGGAGTCCGCAGGCTTGCTGGGCAGCGATGGCTTGAGCTGGTCGTTGAGCTACATTTCCGGTCTGCTGATCCTGCTGCGTGAAGGCCTGGAAGCGATCCTGGTGCTGGCGGCGATCCTGGCATTCCTGCGCAACACCGGCCAGCAATCGGCGGTGCGCAGCGTCAACGTCGGCTGGGGCCTGGCGCTCTTGGCCGGCTTGGCCACCTGGGCGTTGGCGGCGTATGTGATTGACGTCAGCGGCGCCCAGCGCGAATTGCTCGAAGGCTGCACGGCGCTGTTCGCCAGTGTGATGGTGCTGTGGCTTGGCGTATGGATGCACGACCGCCGCCATGCCGCAGCGTGGCAGGACTACATCAAGAGCAGCCTGGTGGGCGGCGGTGGGCGTTTCGGTTTTGCGATATTGGCGTTCTTCTCGGTCTACCGCGAGCTGTTCGAAGTGATCCTGTTCTACGAAACCCTGTGGCTGCAAGCGGGCCCGGCCGGGCACAACGCGGTGCTGGCGGGTGGTGCCACGGCGTTGGTGCTGCTGGTGGGCCTGGCCTGGGTGATCCTGCGCGGTTCGGCGAAACTGCCGCTGGCGCTGTTTTTCGGCATCAATGCGGGGCTGCTGTGCGCGTTGTCGGTGGTGTTCGCCGGGCATGGCGTCAAGGCGTTGCAGGAAGCCGGCATCTTCGGCACGCGGCCGGTGGCGTTCTTTGACTTCGACTGGCTGGGCATCCACGCCGATGCGTACTCGTTGAGCGCACAGGCCGTGGCGATCCTGGCCATTGTGGTGCTCTACGGCCGCAGCCGGCTGGCAGAAAAGCAGCGAGTGGCGGCATAACATGCGCGTATGGATCGATGCAGACGCCTGCCCCCGGGCCGCCAAGGACCAGGTGGTGAAGTTCGCCCTCAAGCGCCAGTTCGAGGTCGTCCTGGTGGCCGGCCAAAGCCAGATCAAGCCGAGCTTCTCGTGCGTGAAGTTGATCGTGGTGCCCAGCGGTCCGGACGCAGCAGATGACTATCTGGTGGAGCACGCAGTGCCCGGCGAACTGGTGATCTGCAGCGATGTGCCCCTGGCCGACCGCCTGGTGAAGAAGGGCGTCACGGCCCTCGACCCTCGGGGCAAGGAGTTCAGCCCGGCGAACATGAGTGAGCGATTGGCGGTGCGCAACCTGTTTGCCGACCTGCGCGAGCAGGGCCAGATGGGCGGTGGACCGCCGCCCCATGGGGAGAAGGACAAGCAGGCGTTTGCCAACTCACTCGACAGGATACTGACGCGGTTAATGCGCCAGTCCTGATCCGTTGGAGAGGGAGCCCGGCATCCCCACTAATCGTTCTCGTGGGTCAGCTCCAGCACCCGGTCCACCAGCTTGTTGATGCCTGAGGCCACTTCACTGATGCTCTTGCCGAGCATATAGGCGGGCGTACTGACCAACTTGCGTGCGGTGTCCTCGACAATGTCTTCCACGCTGCATTCCTGGTGGGTGGCGCCCATCTTGTCCAGGGCTGCGGCAGTGTCGGTGTCATTGCCGATGGTGCAGGTCACGCCCGGGCCGTAGATCTTCGCGGCCAGGGCCGGCGAGATGCAGATCAGCCCCACCGGCTTGCCCGCTTCGGCAAAGGCTTCGGCCAGTTCCAGCACTTGCGGGTTGACGCTGCAACCCGCGCCCTCGACGGCAAAGTTCGACAGGTTCTTCGCCGCACCGAACCCACCGGGTACGATCAGCGCATCGAACTCGTCGGCGTTGGCGTCTCGAATATCCTTGACCTCGCCCCGGGCAATGCGGGCCGACTCCACCAGCACATTGCGCGACTCGGGCATCTCCTCGCCGGTCAGGTGGTTGATCACATGCAAATGGGCGATATCGGGTGCAAAACACTGGACCTGAGCACCGCGCTGATCCAGGCGCAGCAGGGTGATCACGCTTTCGTGGATCTCTGCGCCGTCGTACACGCCGCAGCCGGAAAGGATCACTGCAATCTTTTTGCTCATGGGCATTTCTCCTGGAGTCTTGGCGTTAAATGTCTACTAATTTGTCACCTGTTGCCAATGGGATCTCGCGCCGCTGCACCTAATCTTGATGTAACAAAAATAGACCGGACCAGACCATGGACTTCGTGCCTTACGCGGTACCGTTTTTCATTGCCTTGATTGTGGTGGAGCTGCTCGCCGACCGCTGGCGTGGTCAGCGCAACTACCGGGTGGCGGACGCCATCAACAGCCTCAGCACCGGCGTGCTGTCCACCACCACCGGGCTGTTGACCAAGGGGGTGGGGCTGCTGACCTACGCGTTCGCCCTCAAGCACCTGGCGTTGATCGAACTGCCTGCCCACAGCGCCTGGACCTGGGTGTTCGCCTTTGTGTTCTACGACTTCTGCTACTACTGGCTGCACCGGATGGGGCACGAGCGCAACATCCTGTGGGCCGCGCACTCGGTGCATCACCAGAGCGAGGACTACAACCTCAGCACCGCCCTGCGCCAGACCAGCACCGGCTTCCTGCTGAGCTGGATCTTCTACCTGCCCCTGGCCGTGCTTGGCGTGCCGCTGGTGGTGTTTATCAGCGTGGCGTCCCTCAACCTCCTGTATCAATTCTGGGTGCATACCCGGCACGTGCCCAAGCTTGGCTGGTTCGAGTGGTTTTTCGTCACGCCCTCCAATCATCGGGCCCATCATGCACAGAACGCTCTCTACATGGATCGCAACTATGGCGGTGTGTTCATTCTTTGGGACCGGCTGTTCGGCACCTTCCAGGAAGAAGACGACAACGAGCCGGTGATCTTCGGCGTGACCACACCCTTGGCCAGCTGGAATCCGTTATGGGCCAACCTGCAGTTTTATGCACAGCTTTGGCGTGATGCGCGGCGTACCGAAAGTAAGTGGGACAAGCTGCGCATCTGGTTCATGCGCACCGGTTGGCGCCCGGCGGACGTGAAGGCCAAGTATCCATTGGCCAAGCCCGACTTGAGCCAGTTCCGCAAATTCGACGTGCCGCTGGACACGCGCCAACAGGTCTATATCGCCCTGCAGTTCGCGGCGTATGTGGGGTTTGGCAGCTACTTGATGAATTTCGGCGAGGGGCTGCCCAGCGCAGCGCTGGTTGTCGGCTGGGGGGCGATGGCGCTTGGATTGTTTACCCTGGGGGTGGCCCTGGAGAATCGCCCGTGGGCGTTAAAGGCAGAGCTGACACGCCTGGCGCTGAATGTGCCGTTGGTGTGGCTGGCGCCGGTGGTCGGGCTGTGGCCGGCCAGCAACCTGGGCTGGCTGGGCCTGGTGAGCTACAGCCTGCTCAGCGTGATTGGCCTCTACTGTTGCAGGGGCCGGCTTACTCGACTGGTGTCTTAGGCGCTTCTACCGGGACGGGCTCGGCGGCGGCGAGCCGCGCCTTGGCATCGGCACAGGCCTGGCGGGCGATACGGGCATTCTTGAAGCGGCGGCGCAGCCACAGGCCAAAGCCCAGCAGCAGCAAGGCGCCCAGCACCCACAGCTCGTATTTCTTGACGCTGCCCAGCATGCCTTCCAGCACCGCGCCGAAGTGATAGGCCGCCGCGCCCAGGGCCGCCGCCCAGATTGCAGCACCAATACCGTTGAGGATCAGGTAGCGCAGTGGCGGGTAGCCTGACAGGCCGATCGCAACGGGCATTACCGTGCGTAAGCCGTAGACAAAGCGGAAGCTCAGCACCCAGATATCCGGGTGCCTGCGGATATGTTCCAGGGCCTTGTCGCCCATCAATTGCCAGCGCGGCTTGCGCGCCAACAGTTTGCGGCCGTGCTTGCGCCCCATGTAATACCAAAGCTGGTCGCCGGCGTAGCTGCCGAAGAAGGCAACGACCACCACCAGGTTGATATCCATGTACCCACGGAACGCCAGGAAGCCTGCGAGAACCAGGATGGTTTCGCCTTCGAAGAACGTGCCTAGGAAGAGGGCAAAGTAGCCGAAGTCATGCAGAAATTGTTGAAGCATGGTCTGGGTGCTGGCGAAATGAACGCGCAGCCTACGCCTTCGTGAACATTCATGAAAGTATCGAGATGTGTCACGAAGTGAACAATTCCTACATTAACCGACGAATGCGACTACAGGTCGCATCGTTAAGCACAACTGTCATACCTTCGTCATAATGCCCGCTTATAACTGCAACGCTCGCCCGTGAACCCGGGCTCAGGAGTCTGTCGTGAGCTTTACCCCTGCCAATCGCCTGTTCCCTGCTACCCGCCTGCGCCGTAATCGCCGTGATGATTTTTCTCGCCGCCTGGTTCGTGAAAACGTACTGACGACGGATGATCTGATCCTGCCGGTGTTTTTACTCGACGGTGAAAATCGCCGGGAAGCGGTATCGTCGATGCCGGGTGTAGAGCGTCTGACCATTGATCTGCTGCTTGAAGAGGCGGCGGGCTGGGTCGACCTGGGGATTCCGGCGTTGGCGTTGTTTCCGGTCACGCCGTCTGAACTCAAGTCCCTTGATGCTGCCGAAGCCTGGAACCCGGACGGTATCGCCCAGCGCGCCACCCGCGCCCTGCGCGAGCGTTTCCCGGAGCTGGGGGTGATCACCGACGTGGCGTTGGACCCGTTCACTACCCACGGGCAGGATGGCATTCTTGACGAAGACGGCTATGTTCAGAACGACATTACCGTCGATGCGCTGGTCAAGCAGGCCTTGTCCCATGCGGCAGCAGGCGCCCAGGTGGTTGCGCCGTCGGACATGATGGACGGCCGCATCCAGGCGATTCGCGAAGCCCTGGAACTGGCCGGCCACGTCAATGTACGGATCATGGCCTACTCGGCCAAGTACGCCAGCGCCTACTACGGCCCGTTTCGCGATGCGGTGGGCTCGGCGCTGAACCTGGGCAAGGCCAACAAGGCTTCGTACCAGATGGACCCGGCCAACAGCCATGAAGCCTTGCACGAAGTGGCGGCGGATTTGGCCGAAGGCGCCGACATGGTGATGGTCAAGCCGGGGATGCCGTACCTGGACATCCTTTACCGGGTCAAAGAGGAATTCAAAGTGCCGACCTTTGTGTATCAGGTCAGTGGCGAATACGCCATGCACATGGCTGCAATCCAAAATGGCTGGTTGAGTGAAGGGGTAATCCTAGAATCCTTGACGGCCTTTAAACGTGCCGGGGCTGATGGCATCCTGACCTATTTCGCCGCCCGCGCCGCCCAATTGCTTAGAGAGCAACAATAGCCCTCACAGGAACATTCGATGAATACCGAAGGACTTTCCGAAGTTGCCGTAAAAGACGCTCACCCGGTGGTGGAACAAGTCACCGAGACCCCGCCGGAGCACGAGCCGGCCGCGCCTGTGGTGGTAGCCGAAGCGCCAGCCCCGGCCCCGGTGGCCGCCGTGGTGACCAACCTGGATGACAGCAGCCTGTACATCCACCGCGAGCTGTCACAACTGCAATTCAACATCCGCGTGCTTGAACAGGCACTGGATGAGTCCTACCCGTTGCTGGAACGCCTGAAATTCCTGCTGATTTTCTCCAGCAACCTGGATGAGTTCTTCGAGATCCGCGTCGCCGGCCTCAAGAAACAGATCACCTTCGCCCGTGAACAAGCTGGCGCGGACGGCCTGCAGCCGCACCAGGCGCTGGCGCGCATCAGCGAGCTGGTGCACGGTCATGTGGATCGCCAGTACGCGATCCTCAATGACATCCTGCTGCCGGAGCTGGAAAAACATCAGGTTCGCTTCATCCGTCGCCGCCACTGGACCACCAAGATCAAGACCTGGGTGCGCCGCTACTTCCGCGACGAAATCGCGCCGATCATCACGCCGATCGGCCTGGACCCGACGCACCCGTTCCCGCTGCTGGTGAACAAGAGCCTGAACTTCATCGTCGAGCTGGAAGGGATCGACGCCTTCGGTCGCGATTCGGGCCTGGCGATCATCCCGGCGCCACGCTTGCTGCCACGGATTATCAAGGTACCCGAAGAGGTGGGGGGCGCTGGCGACAACTATGTATTCCTGTCGTCGATGATCCATGCCCACGCCGATGACCTGTTCCAAGGCATGAAGGTCAAGGGCTGCTACCAGTTCCGCCTGACCCGTAACGCCGACCTGGCGCTGGATTCCGAAGACGTCGAAGACTTGGCCCGTGCCCTGCGCGGTGAGCTGTTCTCGCGGCGCTACGGGGATGCGGTACGCCTGGAAGTGGCCGACACCTGCCCGAAACACCTGTCGGACTACCTGCTCAAGCAGTTCAACCTGGGCGAGACCGAGCTGTACCAGGTCAATGGCCCGGTGAACCTCACGCGCCTGTTCAGCATCACCGGCCTGGACAGCCATCCGGAGCTGCAATACACCCCGTTCACCCCGCAGATCCCGAAACTGCTGCAAAACAGCGAGAACATCTTCAGCGTGGTGAGCAAGCAGGACATCCTGCTGCTGCACCCGTTCGAGTCCTTCACCCCGGTGGTCGATCTGCTGCGCCAGGCCGCCAAGGACCCGCACGTATTGGCCGTGCGCCAGACCCTGTACCGTTCCGGTGCCAACTCGGAAATCGTCGACGCGCTGGTAGACGCTGCGCGCAACGGCAAGGAAGTCACTGCGGTGATCGAGTTGCGCGCACGCTTTGACGAAGAGTCCAACCTGCAACTGGCCAGCCGCCTGCAAGCGGCCGGCGCGGTAGTGATCTACGGCGTGGTTGGCTTCAAGACCCACGCCAAGATGATGCTGATCCTGCGCCGCGAAGCTGGTGAGATCGTGCGTTACGCCCACCTGGGTACCGGCAACTACCACGCCGGCAACGCCAAGCTCTATACCGACTACAGCTTGCTGACTTCCGACGACGCCTTGTGTGAAGACGTCGGCAAGTTGTTCAGCCAATTGATCGGCATGGGCAAGACCTTGCGCATGAAGAAGCTGCTGCACGCGCCGTTCACCCTCAAGAAGGGCATGCTCGACATGATTGCCCGCGAGACCCAGTTCGCCCTCGAGGGCAAACCGGCGCACATCATCGCCAAGTTCAACTCTCTGACCGATCCGAAGATCATTCGCGCGCTGTACAAGGCCAGCCAGTCCGGCGTGCGTATCGACCTGGTGGTGCGCGGCATGTGCTGCCTGCGTCCGGGCATTGTCGGCGTGTCGCATAACATCCATGTGCGCTCGATCATCGGCCGCTTCCTGGAACACACGCGGGTGTTCTACTTCCTTAACGGCGGCGAGGAGCAGATGTTCCTCTCCAGTGCCGACTGGATGGAGCGCAACCTCGACAAGCGTGTGGAGACCTGCTTCCCGGTCGAGGGCAAGAAGCTGATCATGCGGGTCAAGAAGGAGCTGGAAAGCTACCTCACCGATAACACCCACAGCTGGAGCCTGCAGTCGGATGGCCGTTACGTGCGTAACACGCCGACCGGCAACCAGAACCCGCGCAGTGCCCAGGCGACGTTGCTGGAGAAGTTGGGTAGCCCGATTCTGTCGGTGAACTAATAGACAACACGCTCTGAAAATGTGGGAGGGGGCTTGCTCCCGATTGCGGTGGTTCAGTCAAAGTATTCGCGACTGACACACCGTAATCGGGAGCAAGCCCCGTCCCACATTTGTTTTTGCAGTGTTCATGAGATCGGGTTAGCGCAGGTTCAGGCTGAACCCCACCCGCGTCAGCCACTCCGCTTCCTGGGCGAAGTCCGCCTGGGTCAGCTGGTTCTCATCCAGCCAGCCTTTGGGGAACACGACATCCAGGCTGTCGCCATTGGCGCGCAGGGTCACCTGGGGCATCTGCTGGGTGCCACGAATGTGGTGGAACAGGATCGCGAAGCGCAGCAGCACGCACAGGCGGATCAGCTTGATGCCTTCATCGCCGAACTCGGCAAACTTGTCCTTGGGAATATTGCGACGATGGCCGCGCACCAGCAGTGCGAGCATCTGCTGGTCTTCCCGGGAGAAACCCGCCAGGTCGGAGTGCTCGATCAGGTAGGCGCCGTGCTTGTGGTAGTGGTAGTGGGCGATATCCAGGCCCACTTCATGCACCTTGGCCGCCCAGCCGAGCAGTTCGCGCCATACGCCGTCTTCCAGGTCCCAGTCCTCGGCGACCTGATCGAACGCATGCAGTGCTTTACGCTCTACGCGGGCTGCCTGCTCCTGGTCGACGTGATAACGCTCCATCAGCGAGGTGAGCGTGCGTTCACGCACGTCCTCGTGGTGATGGCGGCCCAGCAGGTCATACAGCACACCTTCGCGCAGGGCGCCGTCACAGTGGTCCATGCGTTGCAGTTCGAGGGCGTCGAAGATCGCCTCGAGAATCGCCAGGCCGGCCGGGAAGATGGTGCGACGGTCCGGCTTGATGCCGTCGAAGTCGATCTTCTCGGCATCCCCCAGCTTGAACAGCTTGCGCTTGAGCCACGCCAGGCCTTCGGCGTTGACCTCGCCGGTGCCATGGCCGCCGGCCTTGAGCGCCAGGCCGATGGCACGGATGGTGCCGGACGAGCCGATGGCTTCATCCCAGGTCAGGCGGTGCAAGGCGTGCTCGATGCTCATGATCTCCAAACGCGCTGCCGTATAGGCCTGGGCGTAGCGCGCCGGTGTGATCTTGCCGTCCTTGAAATAGCGTTGGGTATAGCTGACACAGCCCATCTGCAGGCTTTCACGCAGCAGCGGTTCGAAGCGCTGGCCGATGATGAACTCGGTACTGCCACCGCCGATGTCCGCCACCAGGCGCTTGCCGGGGGTATCTGCGAGTGTATGGGACACGCCGAGGTAGATCAGGCGTGCTTCTTCGCGGCCGGAGATGACTTCTACGGGGTGGCCGAGGATTTCCTCGGCGCGACGGATGAATTCGCCCCGGTTACGGGCTTCGCGCAGGGCGTTGGTGCCGACGATTCGCACGGCGCCCAGGGGCATGCCGTTGATCAGCTGTGCAAAACGCTTGAGGCAGTCGAGCCCGCGTTGCATGGATTCTTCATTGAGCTGGCGCTCATCGTCGATCCCGGCAGCCAGTTGCACTTTCTCTCCGAGCCGCTCAAGGATGCGGATTTCGCCGTTCTGGGCCTTGGCCACGACCATGTGAAAGCTGTTGGAGCCCAGGTCGATGGCGGCGATCAGGGACAGATTCTTGGCTTGGGATTGCGGCATGGTTTGGGGGTCTCGGTCGATAACCTTGCCATCGTGCCACGATCGATCGCTGGAGCCAACGCGTAGTAACAGAGGATTTTTCCTCGTATACCTATAAGTGCTTTCTGCGTGGCGCGTAGGACCGGCCCACAAATGATGTATTACAAAGCCAGAAAGCACGGGGTTTTGTACTGGCTATTCTTGGTTTTATTGAGTTTGTCGATAAGTCTTACGCCGTTTTATGTTTGTCCTAACTTGCTGTTTCCCTGTTCGTATACATGGGGTTGTTTTTTAGAGTGGAGATAGGGATCACTCTTACATGAGGTGTCATTTTTTCCGGTTTTATTATTCTCTTGGAATATGAATACTCACGTTCGGCACCTGTCCCGGGTGGTGTTTATAGGTCGGAGCTTCAAGGACGAGATATTCATATGCGCACCAGGCGTGACGCAGGGGAGGTGTTCTGATCATTCAATAACTGGCCAGCCTATGGTCATTACTATGGATGAACGTTAGATGAAGAAGAATTACCCAGTAGTGGCGGGTCTATGCCTCGTCGTTGCGAGCCTGACTGTCCAGGCTGCCGATGTACGTGTAAAAGGCGCGATCGCTCCAGCCAGTTGCAGTTTTACACTCACCCGCTCGGTCATTGACGATGGAACTATTCACCCGAGCAGCCTGAGTCCGACAAGTTATACCAAGCTGGATAAGAAGAGTGTTCCCTATACGGTGAGGTGCAGTGGTCAGTCTAAAATAAAAGTGGGTATCAGGAGCGTTGATAATCGAGCTGGCTCGAGAATACCAGGCATGATGCTGGGGCAGTTTGGCGGGAACTACAAGGATCTCTACAATTTTGGTCTGGGGGCCACTTCCAGGGGGCAAAAAATCGGAGGTTATGTAGTGCACCTTCGAAATTCTGTAGCTGACGGCAAGTCGGTAGGGATTGTTAGCTCGGAAAATAACGGCGTACGATGGGAACCAAACAGTACCCAGGCAGTAGGCCACACTGCCAATATAGCCAGTTGGCGTGCGGGGAATGTGTATGCGCCTATATTGGTTAATGCTGTTTCCGGCAATGTTGAAGTTCAAGCCGTCATCAACAAGACGTCCGAACTTGATATGAGCAACCAGATCAACCTGGACGGCCATTTCACCCTGGAGTTGCGCTACCTCTAGATTTCTCCACACAGGTATCCATGGCGTGCTGACTATGAAGTGTCAATCAGCACGTGTCTCTTTGGCTATTGTCGATGATTGCTATGAAGAAGATTATTTCGTTATCAGGTATGTTTCTCGCTATGCTGGGTTTGAGTGTGCAAGCCGCGGACTTACGAGTGAGAGGCTCCATTGCGCCTGCCAGTTGCAGTTTTACTATTGTTAATTCAACGATAGATTACGGTCGGATTGATCCTAGGTCACTGAGTGCTACTAACTACACCAAACTGGCTAAAAAGGGGACGCCTTACACCGTCAGGTGTGCATCGCCCACGTTTGTTGGTATTAAGACACAGGATAACCGCGCGTCCAGCAAGGTGCGCGGCATGATGGTGAGTCAGTACAATATTACTTATAACGATGATTTCAATTATGGTCTTGGGTTTACCTCGAAGAATGAAAAAATCGGCGGCTACGTGGTTTTCATGGAAAACAACATTGCCGATGGTAAAGCTGTACTGGTTGCGCGGTCTAATAATAATGGCGCGAGTTGGGGGATCACCGATCCTGTCTTGGGGCAGTCAGCCAAGGTTGGAAGTTGGCGTACGAACGCCAGCTATTCGCCGATTAAAATAACCGTCGTCTCGGGGAATTTGAATGTCCAGCCAGTGATCAATAAAACATCTGCGCTGAGCATGAATAACGAAATAAAACTTGATGGCCATACAACCCTGGAATTGGTCTATCTCTAAAAGCTTCCAGGCGATTCAGGTCGGCTTGCAGTCTCTTTGGCGGCAGCCAACCTGATTCGGCGTGTTTCGTTATTGCTGTGAAGGAAGTGTTGATGCTTGTTTCTACAAGAAAAAAATCTATTCTGGCCGGTTGTTTGTGTCTGGGTTTTGTTTTCTGCCGTGCCGCGTATGCAGACGGCATGGAGCCGGAAACAACAGTTGTCATTCTCAATGAGGCGGATGGTGAAGTCAGCATCAATGTCACCAATACGGACCCAAGTCCTGCCTTGCTTCATTCAGTTATCGAAGATATACCGGAAGACCCGGAGCCTTTAGCCGTCATTACTCAGCCCGTTGCGCGTGTCGATAGCGGTGAGCGGCAAATGGTCAGGGTTATGGCAATCAATAAGGAACCTCTCAAAACCCAACGTTTGAAGCGCATTACGTTTGAAGGTATTCCCCAGGCCCAACCCGGCTCGGGCGCGACAATTGGTATCAGCCTACGGCAAAACCTGCCGCTCATTCTCCACCCCAAAGGTTTACCTCAACATCATGCACCGTGGGAGCTGCTGACCTGGAGCCTTCACGGCAATACCTTGAGCGCACGCAACAACAGCCCCTATGTGGTGCGCCTGGCGGCTGAGGTGGTCTTGAACCCGCAGAAGGTGAATGCGCTTTTGCCGCGTACCTATATCTTGCCGGGCGAAACCCTCAGCGTTGCCGTGGAAAAACGTTCTGCCGCCACGTCGGTCACCCTTATGCCGGCCACGCTCTATGGGTTTTCCGTCGATAGCTACGAGGCTTTGCTCGTAGCGAATCAGCCGTGACCTGCCATGGGAAAAAAAGCCAGCAGGTTTTGTAGCGCCGTACGTGGGCAGCCATCCCGGGCGCCAATAAAACCTGAGGAGGCTTTCAGGCGAAGCGGAATCAGCCTTTCGGTTTGGGCGGCGGTGGTGTCGGGAATGGCCGCTGACGTTTACGCCGCGCCGGCGGCGGTGCTCGGATTTGACCTTGCCACCTTGCAGGCGCGTGGTATCGACCCTTCAGTTGCGCGCTACTTTCAGCAAGCCCCTCGGTTCAGCGAGGGCACGCGCGTCGTCGATTTGACGGTCAACGGTAATCCCATCGGGTTGACTGACGCGCGGTTTAACCATGAAGGCGCGCTGTGTTTCAACCGTGGGCTATTGGATCGGGCGGGACTGCAGATTCCCGCCAGGGTGATCGATAAGCAAGTCTCTGCCGCCCAGGCCTGTCATGACTTTATTGCCGAGTATCCGAAAACGGTAGTGACCTTGCGCCCAGGGCGTGAGGAGGTTGTGCTGGTCGTCCCGACCCAGGCGCTGCGCGACATGCAACAAAGCACTGGTCATTACGCCCGGGGAGGTGCAGCGGCGCTGGTCAACTACGATGTCCAAGGCGTCAATGCCCACTCGCGGGGGGATCGAGGGCGCTTTTTATCCGCTTCAACGGAAATGGGTTTCAACGTGGGCGATTGGATCGTCCGCAGTCGTCAGCTCTATCTCTCCAACGATGAGCGTTCGGCGACTGAGCATCTGTATGCATACGCGCAGCGCGATATCGCTCCCTTGGCTTCGACATTTCAGGCAGGCCAGATATCGGCTGATAGCCCCGTGTTCGGTGGTGTTCAACTGATCGGTGCACAGCTGTTTCCTGACGGAATGGAAAACCGCACCAGCAGCAATGGCGTTTTGGTTGAAGGGCGGGCGCGGAGTCAGTCGCGGGTGGAAGTCCGGCAGTCCGGCGCATTGATTTATACCACTCTCGTCCCGGAAGGACCGTTCACCTTGCGCAATTTGCCACTGCTCAATGGCACCAGCGACCTCGACGTCAGGGTTATCGAAATCAAGGGGGGGCAACACAGTTTTATCGTGCCGGCCGCCTCGTTCCGTGGATCGGTTCCGATTAAATCGGGATATACCGCTGCAATAGGGAAGGTGCGTGATGTGGATCGAAGGGGCGCCGCCGAGCCTCTGTTGGCGATGGCCAGCGGAACGTGGGCGTTAGGGGAGGACGCGGCCCTCAGTTCGGGAGTTCAGGGCACGGACAACTACCACTCGGTGGGCCTGGCGTTGGACAGCAGCTTTGACCAGCGGTTTTCACTGGGATTGCGCAATAACCTTTCCCATGACCGTAAGCAAAAGGTACGCGGTTCGCGTAGCGGCGTTTCGTTTGGCAGTACGCTGCCGGGCAACGTCCAGATGAACTTGAGCGCCACTCGCCAGACCTCGGGTTACCGGGATGTGCTCGAAGCTGTTGGCGGCGAGCCTGGCGAGGTACAGGGGGCGCGCGCCAGGCACCAGTACACGGCAGGCTTCAGTTGGTCAGACCCTCAATTGGGTGGCTTCGCTGTCGGTTATTCCCGTTCGGCTCATTTCGACAATCGTACTTCCCAGCATATCTACGGCGCGTGGAACAAAAACTTCAGGCACGCCAATGTTGCCGTGAGCATTGACTCCCAGGTAGGTGCGTCAGGCGACTCCAGAGACAAAAATGATGGCTTGGGCATGCGCTTGCAGATCACTGTTCCACTGGGCAGTGACCGCTCCGTGACCTCGACGGTTCGACGCCAAGGGCGTCATGCCGGTATCGGTACAGCCTACAGCGAGCGCGTGAATGACACCCTGAACTACGAGTTAAGGGGCGAGCGCGACCTGAGAGGTACCAGCGATCAGTCGGTGGGTGGAACGCTCAACGCGACGTCTCGTTATACCCAGCTCGGCCTGGGGCTCAATCGAGACTCGTCCAGCACGATCTATAGCGGGCAGCTACAAGGCGCCGTGGTTGCTCACGAGCGAGGCCTGACACTGTCTCCCTACCGTGTCGAGGACACTTTCGGTGTGGCGTCGGTGGGGAATATTCCGGGGGCTCGCATCAGTACCCCTCAGGGGCCCGTCTGGACCGACCGCTGGGGAATGGCCGTGATTCCCGGCTTACCCGCTTATCAGGGCAGCCTTGTCGAGGTGGACGGTAAAAGCTTGCCACGCCAGGTTGATCTCAATAATGGCACGAAGATGCTGGAGGTCGGGCGAGGCTCGTTCAGTACGGTCGAGTTTGAGGTCTCGAAGGTTCGCCGGATGCTGGTGCGTGTCAGCGACCCAAGCGGGCAGCCGTTGCCCAAGGGGACGTCGGTGCTTGCCGCCGATAACACGTTCCTGACCACGGTGGTGGGGGACGGAATGATCTTCCTCAACAATATTGAGCATTCCCAGGTACTGACCTTGTCGTCGCCGAATGCGACTCCCTGCAAACTGCAACTCGATCTGGCGGAGCACAGCTATGACGGCCAACTGTATGAAACCTCCTCAGCGGTCTGTCGTTAAGGCTGCCCTTGCCTCGGGACGCTTTCCAGGCGGGGTGGGATTACTGGTGGGTCTCTTGATGATTGCTGACGTTTCGGCGTCGGAATGCCACCTGTCATTGAGCCGGCCGCAGATCGACTACGGGCCGTTGCGCGTCGACACACAGCCCGGACCCCACGGTATTTCCATCGGTAGACGCACGGTGCACCTCAGCGTGGTTTGCCCTGAGGCGGCGGTGATTGCGCTGCGTTTCCGCGGTGCGCCAGCCGATGCGCAGGGTTTCAGTTTTGGCCCTCACGGGCGCTTTGATCTGAGCCTTCGACAGGCATTGCTGGATGGCCAGGCCGTCGAACTGGTGTCGATGCACAACCGCACTGAACGAGACGGGCAGCTGCGCCCCGGCGGTGTGCTGGTGCCACTGAGGGCCGGGCAGCCAATCGCCGGTCGAGTCTTTTCGGCTCAGGTGCAGGTCGATACCTATCTAGCGGGCACCCACCCCGCCGTGCGCGATAAAACCCTGCTGGAGGGGGGAGGCCGTTTCGAAATGGTGCCCGATGGCTGGGCGGTCAGGCGTGCGCTTCGGTAGTGCCGATGAAGTTCGCCAACTCAGCAGTCTGCGGGTTGGCAAACAGCACCTTCGGATCGCCGACTTCATGCACTTTGCCTTGGTGCATGAACACCAGCTTGTCGCCCACTTCCCGGGCGAAGCGCATTTCGTGCGTCACCATGATCAAGGTCATGCCGTCCTTGGCCAGTTGGCGCACCACGCTGAGTACTTCATTGACCAGTTCCGGGTCCAGGGCCGAGGTGATTTCATCGCACAGCAGCACCTTGGGCGACATGGCCAGGGCGCGGGCGATGGCAACGCGTTGCTGCTGGCCGCCGGACAGGCGATCGGGGAACGCGTCGAATTTCTCACCCAACCCCACGCGTTCCAGCATTTGCCTGGCCAATTGGGCGGCCTTGGCCTTGGGCACTTTCTGCACCACTTGCGGTGCAAGCATGACGTTCTCACCCACGGTCAGGTGCGGGAACAGGTTGAACTGCTGGAACACCATGCCGACTTTCTGCCGCAGGCTGCGCAGGTCGGCGCGGGCGGCGTCGAGGTATTCGCCATCCACCTCGATCACGCCGTCGTTGATCGATTCCAGGCCATTGAGGGTGCGCAGCAAGGTGGACTTGCCCGAGCCGCTACGGCCGATGATTGCCACGACCTGGCCTTCTTCAACGGTCAGGTCGATGCCCTTGAGGACGTGGTGATCGCCGTAATACTTATGCAGGGCGGAAATTCTAAGCAGAGGCATGCAGTCTCCTTTCCAGGTAGCGCGCACTGAGGGACAAGGGGTAGCAGAGCAGGAAGTAACCGAGGGCCACCAGGCCGTAGACCATGAAGGGCTCGAAGGTGGCGTTGGCGAGCATGCCGCCGGTCTTGGTCAGTTCGGTAAAGCCGATAATTGAAGTGACGGCGGTGCCTTTGACCACTTGCACCGAGAACCCAACGGTGGGCGCCACGGCAATGCGCAGGGCTTGTGGCAGGATCACGTAGCGCAGTTGTTCAAGCGGGTTCAGCGCCAGGCTGGCCGATGCTTCCCACTGGCCATGGGCGATGGAGTCGACGCAGCCGCGCCAGATTTCGGCGAGGTAGGCGCTGGTAAACAACGTCAAGGCAATCGCCGCTGCCAGCCAGGGTGAAATATCCACCCCCAGCAGGGCGATGCCGAAGAACACCAGGAACAGCTGCATCAGCAGCGGCGTGCCCTGGAACAGCTCGATATAGGTACGCGCAAGATTGCGCGCGAATGCCTTGCGGCTGATGCGCAGGGTCATCACCAGCAAGCCGATCAGGCCGCCGCCGATAAACGCCACGAGCGACAGCAACAGCGTCCACTGCAGGCCCGTAAGCAGGTTGCGCACGATGTCCCAGAAGGAAAAATCACTCATCGGCTGTTCCTCATCACAAAGCGGCGGCCGATCCAGTTGAGCAACTGGCGAATCATCAACGCCATGCACAGGTACACCAGGGTGGTCAGGGCATAGGTTTCGAACGCGCGGAAATTGCGTGACTGGATAAAGTTGGCGGCAAAGCTCAGCTCCTCGGTGGCGATCTGCGAACACACCGCCGAACCGAGCATCACGATGATGATCTGGCTGCTCAAGGCAGGCCACACCTTGCCCAGCGCCGGCAGCAGCACCACATGGCGAAACGCTTCGAAACGCGTCATCGCCAGCGCGGCGGCGGCTTCCAGTTGCCCGCGCGGGATGGCCTGGATGCCGGCGCGGATGATCTCCGTGGAGTAGGCCCCCAGGTTGATCACCATCGCCAATACGGCTGCTTGCCACTCGGTGATTTTCAATCCCAGGGAGGGCAGGCCGAAGAAGATGAAGAACAACTGCACCAGGAACGGCGTGTTGCGGATCAACTCGACATACACCCCGAAGAACCAGGCAAAGGGCTGGATCTTCCACGCCCGCACCACGGCGCCGACAGTGCCCAGGGCGACGCCCAGGATTGCGCCGATAGCCGTCAGCTCAAGGGTGAACAGCGCGCCGCGCAACAGCAGATCGGTATTGGCCAGCACCGGCACAAAGTCGAATTGATAGGCCATCAATCAGCTCCGCTTCAGAGATCAGCAGGCAATGGCTCTTTGAGCCACTGCATCGCGTTCTTTTCCAGGCTGCCATCGGCCTTGGCCGCGACCAGGATCTGGTTGACCTTCTCCAGAAGCGCCGGCTCGTTCTTGTTCACGCCCACGTACACCGGCGAGTCCTTGAGCTTCACTTTCAGCGCCGGCACGCGTTTCGGGCTGCGCTCGCTGATCGCCACCATGACCACGTTGCCGCTGGCGATCAGGTCGACCTGGCCGGCCAGGTAGGCCGCGATGGTGGAGTTGTTGTCTTCGAAGCGCTTGATGATGGCTTCCTTCGGTGCTACGGCGGTCAGCTCGATGTCTTCGATGGCGCCACGGGTCACGCTGATGGTCTTGCCCTTGAGGTCGTCGGTGCTGCTGATGGCGGCATCAGGCGGGCCGAACACGGCCAGGTAGAACGGTGCGTAGGCCTTGGAGAAGTCGATGACCTTTTCGCGCTCGGGGTTCTTGCCCAGGCTGGAGATCACCAGGTCGACCTTGCCGGTGGTGAGGAACGGGATGCGGTTGGTGCTGTTGACCGGGGTCAGCTCCAGCTTGACCTTGAGTTGGTCGGCCAGCAGTTTGGCGGTGTCGATGTCCAGGCCGCGGGGTTTCATGTCGGGGCCCACCGAGCCGAACGGTGGGAAGTCCTGGGGCACGGCGACCTTGAGGGTGCCACGGGCGACGATATCGTCCAGACCGTTGGCCTGGGCGGGTGCCTGGCTCAGCATCAGGCTGGCAAACAGGGCAGTGAGCAGGGCGCTGTAGCGCTTGGTCATGGCAACTCTCCGAGAAGGGCGAAGGAATTTTCTGGATTTGCTCAGTGCACAGCCCATGCCAGTACTGCGCGGACCGTCTGCGAGGCGCGAGTTTGTTGAGCTTTGGTGGTCTTACTGGTCTGAACAGCTGTGCGGGTTTTCGCACCCTTTTCGAGCGTCGGTAAAACTGCGCGAGCCCCTTTGGGGCGTGGCTTGCCGTGGCTCCTGAATAGCTTTACAACTAGCCGCTCTGTTGACGCAAATCTTGAGTTTTTTATGAATTCCATCGCCCAAGCCGTACCGGAAGCGGCCCTGCAGGCCATCCGCAAACTGATCAAGGAGCAAGGCTTCGGGCCGGGCGATGCACTGCCGTCCCAGCGCGACCTGGCGGTGCAGTTGGGCGTCAGTCGGGCGTCGCTGCGCGAGGCGCTGTCGTCCTTGAGCGCCTTGGGTGTGGTCAGTGTGCAGCCGGGCAAAGGTGTGTTCGTACAGGCGGTTGAGGATGCGCCGGGCTTTGCCTGGCCTTTTGCAGCCCAGGCCACGCCGCTCGATATCTTCCAGTTGCGCTATGCGCTGGAAGGGTTTGCGGCGGGTTTGGCGGCGGTCACGCTGACGATCGATGAGCTGGACAGCCTGGAAGACAACGTCGAAGCGATGCGCAAGGTGCTCAAGGCCGGTGACTTCGAAGCAGCCGCGCGGCTGGACTTCGAGTTCCACCAGCGCATCCTGTTGGCCAGTGGCAACCAGGCAATGGTGAGCATCCTGAGTGCCCGTGCCGAGGTGTTTCTGGAAAGCCAGAAACTACCGTTCATCCGGCCGGAGCGGGCCATGGAAACCTGGCAGGAACATCGCAAGATCCTGCGCGCCCTGGCCCGGCGGGCCAGTGCGTCGGCGCAGAAAACCATGCAGGAACACGTACGCAACGCGGCGTTGCGCACGGGGATTGCCTTCGTGACTCCTGTTGCGCCCTGAGTTGGGCTATGCGCAAACTCATGCGCCATCATAGGAAGACTCAATCAGAGGCGGCTTCCTGAACGGGGGAAGGGCGGCTATGATGGGCAACGTTTTTTTTGCTTACAATCCGGAGACATCCATGAGCAACGATCTTATCAAGCACGTCACCGACGCGACCTTTGAGGCCGAAGTACTCAAGGCTGCTGGCCCGGTGCTGGTTGACTACTGGGCTGAATGGTGTGGCCCTTGCAAAATGATCGCTCCGGTCCTGGACGACATTGCAACCACCTACGAAGGCAAGCTGACCATTGCCAAGCTGAACATCGACGACAACCAGGAAACCCCGGCCAAGCATGGCGTGCGCGGTATTCCTACGCTGATGCTGTTCAAGAACGGCAACGTCGAAGCCACCAAGGTGGGCGCGCTGTCGAAGTCCCAGCTGCAAGCTTTCCTCGACGCCAACATCTAAGCGTCGTCAAAAAGCCCCGCAAATAGCGGGGCTTTTTCGTGAAACAGGGCTAGACGCTCCGAAACTCAGGTGGTACATTCGGCCCCGCACTGGTTTCTCCACTGCCCCCTGCAAGCCGTCGCCGACGCATTCCTTTTCGATTAGTACGCGATCCTGTCGCCTTCTCCGCGGCGCGGCCTCATTAAGCCAAAAGCTTAATTTCCCCCCCTCCATAAATGATTACGTCATTCCTATATGAATCTGACTGAACTCAAGCAAAAGCCGATTACCGACCTGCTCCAACTGGCCGAAGAAATGGGCATAGAAAATATGGCCCGTTCGCGCAAGCAGGACGTGATTTTCTCCCTGCTGAAAAAGCACGCGAAAAGCGGCGAGGAAATCTCCGGTGATGGCGTGCTGGAGATTCTCCAGGACGGCTTCGGCTTCCTCCGCTCTGCAGACGCCTCCTATCTCGCCGGCCCAGACGACATCTATGTCTCGCCGAGCCAGATCCGTCGCTTCAACTTGCGCACCGGTGACACCATCGTTGGCAAGATCCGCCCACCGAAGGAAGGCGAGCGTTACTTCGCCCTGCTCAAGGTCGATACGATCAACTTCGATCGTCCCGAGAACGCGAAAAACAAGATTCTCTTCGAGAACCTGACGCCGCTGTTCCCGACCGTGCGCATGAAGATGGAAGCCGGTAACGGTTCCACCGAAGACCTGACCGGTCGCGTGATCGACCTGTGTGCCCCGATCGGCAAAGGCCAGCGTGGCCTGATCGTCGCCCCGCCGAAAGCCGGTAAGACCATCATGCTGCAGAACATTGCAGCGAACATCGCACGTAACAATCCTGAAGTTCACCTGATCGTATTGTTGATCGATGAGCGTCCGGAAGAGGTCACCGAAATGCAGCGCACCGTGCGCGGCGAAGTGGTTGCCTCGACGTTCGATGAGCCGCCGACCCGCCACGTGCAGGTTGCCGAAATGGTGATCGAGAAGGCCAAGCGCCTGGTCGAACACAAGAAGGACGTGGTGATCCTGCTCGACTCCATCACCCGTCTGGCCCGTGCCTACAACACCGTGATCCCGAGCTCCGGCAAGGTCCTCACCGGTGGTGTCGATGCCCACGCCCTGGAGAAACCGAAGCGTTTCTTCGGCGCCGCGCGGAACATCGAAGAAGGCGGCTCGCTGACCATTATCGCCACCGCACTGGTTGAAACCGGTTCGAAGATGGACGAAGTGATCTACGAAGAGTTCAAGGGTACCGGCAACATGGAACTGCCCCTGGACCGTCGCATCGCGGAAAAACGCGTGTTCCCGGCGATCAACATCAACCGCTCCGGCACCCGCCGCGAAGAGTTGCTGACCGCCGACGACGAACTGCAGCGCATGTGGATCCTGCGCAAGCTGCTGCACCCGATGGACGAAGTGGCAGCCATCGAGTTCCTGATCGACAAGTTGAAAACCACCAAGACCAACGACGAGTTCTTCCTGTCGATGAAACGTAAGTAATCACGACGTTTCAGGTCCGAAGAAATGGCGCCCCCAGGGGCGCCATTTTTTTTGTGTCGGTTTTTCGGTCCCTGCAACGGCCAAATGCACCTCGATAAGCTGCCAGCAGCCCTCAGAGCAGGTAGGATGTACGCCTATTTTACGGGTGGCATGGTTAATGAAATTCAAGGATCTTCGGGATTTCGTGCAGCAACTTGAGCAGCGCGGAGAGTTGAAACGTATCCAGATGCCGATTTCACCGGTGCTGGAAATGACTGAGATTTGCGACCGCACCTTGCGTAACAAGGGCCCGGCGCTGCTGTTCGAGAACCCGACCGGTTTTGACATACCGGTGCTCGGCAACCTGTTCGGTACCCCCGAGCGTGTGGCCTTTGGCATGGGCGCCGAGGCGGTCAGCGAATTGCGCGAGATCGGCAAGCTGCTGGCGTTCCTCAAGGAACCCGAGCCGCCCAAGGGCTTGAAGGATGCCTGGTCGAAGCTGCCGATCTTCCGCAAGATCATTGCCATGGCACCCAAGGTGGTCAAGGACGCGGTGTGCCAGGAAGTGGTCATCGAAGGCGATGATGTCGATCTGGCCATGCTGCCGGTGCAAACCTGCTGGCCCGGCGATGTCGGCCCGCTGATCACCTGGGGCCTGACCGTCACCAAGGGCCCGAACAAGGACCGCCAGAACCTGGGTATTTACCGTCAGCAAGTGATTGGCCGCAACAAGGTGATCATGCGTTGGCTGAGCCACCGTGGCGGTGCCTTGGACTTCCGTGAATGGTGCGAGAAGCACCCCGGCAAGCCGTTCCCGGTCTCCGTGGCCCTGGGCGCCGACCCTGCGACCATCCTCGGCGCCGTGACCCCGGTGCCCGACAGCCTGTCCGAATACGCCTTCGCCGGGTTATTGCGTGGCAACCGTACCGAACTGGTGAAGTGCCGTGGCAACGACCTGCAGGTACCGGCCACCGCCGAAATCATCCTGGAAGGCGTGATTCACCCCGGCGAGATGGCCGATGAAGGCCCTTACGGCGACCACACCGGCTATTACAACGAAGTCGACAGCTTCCCAGTGTTCACCGTGGAGCGCATCACCCATCGAATCAAGCCGATCTACCACAGCACCTACACCGGCCGTCCGCCGGATGAGCCGGCGATTCTGGGTGTGGCGCTGAACGAAGTGTTCGTGCCGATCCTGCAGAAGCAATTCCCGGAAATCACCGACTTCTACCTGCCGCCGGAAGGCTGCTCGTATCGCATGGCCATCGTGACCATGAAGAAGTCGTATCCCGGCCATGCCAAGCGGGTCATGCTGGGTGTGTGGTCGTTTTTGCGACAGTTCATGTACACCAAGTTCGTTATCGTCACCGACGACGACATCAATGCCCGGGACTGGAACGATGTGATCTGGGCCATCACCACGCGCATGGACCCCAAGCGCGACACGGTGATGATCGACAACACGCCGATCGACTACCTCGACTTCGCGTCGCCGGTGTCGGGCCTGGGCTCGAAGATGGGCCTGGACGCTACCCACAAATGGCCGGGTGAAACGACCCGCGAGTGGGGCCGGGTGATCGTCAAGGATGAGGCCGTCACGGCACGTGTCGATGCGATTTGGAAAGAATTGGGAATAGATTGATGCGTGTAACCCTGCAACCTTCCGGCGCCGTGCTGGAGCTGGTCCCCGGCGAGCGAATCCTCGAAGGCGCGCGCCGCCTGGGCTACGAATGCCCCCAGGCGTGTCGCAATGGCGTGTGCCACGTGTGCGCCGCACTGCTGGTGGAGGGCCGGGTGCAGCAAGCCGGTGAGGTTCGCGACCATGGCGAGTTCTACACCTGCATCGCCGAGCCGCTGGAAGATTGCATTGTGTTGTGGGATGGCGTGCTGGCGCCGGGAGAGTTGCCGTTGCGCAAGTTGTCGTGCCAATTGAGTGAGTGCGTGGAAGTGGGCGGAGATGTGTGGCGCGTGCGCCTGCGGGCCCCGGCCGGCAAGGCGGTGCGTTACCACGCCGGGCAATACCTGATGATCGAGCGGGAGAATGGCGAGAAGTCGGCATTTTCCCTGGCGTCGGCGCCCCACGCCGGTCGCGAGCTGGAACTGCATGTACTGGCCCGCGAGGACAGCGCGCGCAACTTGCTGGAACAATTGCAGCGCAACCAGATGGCGCGCATCGAGCTGCCCTTTGGCGACACCCACCTGGCCGAGCTGCCGGACGGGCCATTGGTGCTGATCGCCGCCGGGACCGGCATGGCGCAGATGCACAGCCTGATCGAGCATTGCCGCGCGTCCGGCTTCAAGCACCCGGTGCACCTGTACTGGGGCGTGCGGCGCCCGGAAGATTTCTACGAGATCGAGCACTGGGACCAATGGCGGCAACTGCCCAATCTGTTCCTGCACAAGGTGGTCAGCGACCTGTGTGGCTGGGAAGGGCGCTGCGGCCTGCTGCATGAAGCGGTGTGCGAAGACATTGCCGACCTCAAGGCGGTGCATGTCTACGCCAGCGGTTCACCGGCGATGATCTACGGCACGCTGGATGCACTGGTCGATGCCGGCATGGATGCGCACCAGATGCGCGCCGACGTATTCGCCTACGCCCCGCGGCCCTGACGCAACGGAACGGTGGAACGGGGCATGCGCACGCTCAGAAACGTACTCCGGTCGTCACCATCGCCGCATTGAACCCCAGCAGCACCAGTTCCGCCGCCACCGGCCCGTAATGGGTGCCTACCGACGGGATGATCACCGGCGCCACACCGAAACGGTTGAGGGGGATCTTGTCGCGGTATTTGCCGCGATAGCCCTGGATCGCCCCGCCTGTGACCTTCAGGTACACCGCAGAGTCGGCCATGTCATAGCGCTTGCCTGCATAGGCGTAGTAAGAGCGCTGGCTGAACGAGTTGCGAAACGTCGCCCCGCCATACACAAAGCCTGATGCCTCATTGCGCTCCAGGCCGATCAGGTCCTGGTTGTTGTTGTGGTCTTTGTCCGGCGCGAAGTGCCGGGTATAGACGCTGGTCTGCGCGTACCAGAAGCCTTTGTCGTCCTCGGCAGGCGGTGTTTCGCCAGCCAGTGCGGTGGTGGCCTGGGCCAGGAACAGCAGGCCAGGCAGTCGAAATTTCTTCATGGGTGCGACCTCGATAGGCGGTTTGATGGGCGGCTAGGTGGGTCGTGGACGTGCGCGCCAGTTTGACGGCTTGGCGTGCTCCCAGGCTGAACCGGGGCTGAAAGTAGCTGGAATGCCCTGTGCAATCCTGACGAAAGGGGCATCGGGCTTATGCATTCGCTTATGCTTTAAAGGTATTTAATTTGTTACATAAATATCCTTAAGCTATATCGCAACGGACTACCGATTTTCTTCCAATAACCATTAACTGACCGCCACCGCCCGCCAGCCGGATCGATCTTGCGAACTCAGAACACTGACGTTCTGATTCTTGATTCAAAGGGGAGCGGTATGGGGAGCTACACGCAACACGCGCTGTACACAGCGATTTTGTCGGCTAATTTGCTGGCCGCTGTGGGCTTCAATCCTGTCCTGGCGGCCGAAGCGCCCGCCACCGATGCACCCAAACTCGACACCGTGATCGTCACCGGCACCCGCGCCCAGGAGCGTACCGCCAGTGCTTCGCTGTCTCCGATCGATGTGATTTCCGGCGATAGCCTGCGCAGCACGGGCTCTGATGAGTTGGGGGCGGTGCTGGCGCGCCTGATTCCGTCGATCAACTTCCCGCGCCCAAGCCTGGTGGATGGCGCCGAGCTGGTGCGCCCCGCGCAGTTGCGCGGCCTGTCGCCCGATCAGGTGCTGGTGCTGGTCAACGGCAAGCGCCGCCACACCAGTGCCTTCGTCAACCTGGGCGGCGCGGTGGGCCGTGGGTCGGCACCGGCGGACCTGAATGCGATCCCGCTGTCGGCGGTGGACCATATCGAAGTGCTGCGTGACGGTGCTTCCGCGCGCTACGGCTCGGATGCGATTGCCGGGGTGATCAACGTGATCCTCAAGCACGCCGACCATGGCGGTTCGATCTCCACCAAATTCGGCGAATACAAGAAGGGCGATGGTATCCAGCGCAATGTCAGCGGCAATACCGGCCTGGCACTGGGCGACAACGGTTTTATCAACCTGTCGGCCGAGGGTGCCGATAACGATTACACCAACCGTGCCGGTAAAGACTTCCGGCCTGGCAGCGTTGGCTCTACCACTTACGGCCAGCAGGTGTTCCGCCAGGGTGAGCCGGCCACCAATGAAGGCAAGTTCCAGTTCAACTCCGAATACGCCTTCAACGATGCGGCTGAGCTCTACACCTTCGGCGGCTACAGCAAGCGGCGCGGCGAGACGGCGGCGTTCTACCGGGCGAGCAATGCGTCCAACAACATCCCGGCGCTCAACCCCAACGGTTACCTGCCGCTGATCAAGGGCAACCTTGAAGACACCTCATTGGTGGTGGGCCTGCGCGGTTTGCTGGCCTACGACTGGCATTACGACCTGTCGGCCAACTATGGCAAGAACCAGTACGCACTCAGCACCGAAACCATCAATACCTCCCTGGGCCTGGCCACGCCGCGCAAATTCGACAACGGCACCCTGAGCAACGACCAGAAGCAAGTCAGCCTGGACCTGTCCCGCGAGTTCGACGTGGGCTGGCTGCCTTACCCGGTGTCCGTGGCGTTTGGCGGTGAATACCTGCACCAGGGTTATGAAATCGAGGCGGGCGAGCCGGCCTCCTACTACCAGACCGGCAGCTCTGGCCTGGGTGGTTTCCGTGATGCCGACGCGGGCACCAGCACGCGCCACAACTGGGCCCAGTACCTGGACCTGGAAACCAACTTCACCGAAAAACTCAGTGCTTCGGCGGCGGTGCGCCACGAGGACTACAGCGATTTTGGCTCCAATGTCAGTGGCTCGCTCTCAGCCCGTTATGACTTCACCCCGCAGGTGGCCGTGCGCGGCAGTGTTTCCAACGGTTTCCGCGCGCCGTCCCTGGCCCAGCAGAACTTCGCCTACACCTCATCGCAGCTGATCGGCAGCACCATCCAGGAAGCCGGCACGTTCCCGGCCAACAGCCAGGTGGCGCGTTTGCTCGGCGCCGAAGACCTCAAGGCCGAGAAGTCGCGCAACTACAGCCTTGGGCTGGTGCTGGAGCCGGCCGATGACCTGACGGTGACGGTGGATGTGTACCGCATCGACATCCGTGACCGTATCAGCCTGTCGTCCAACCTCGGTATAAACGCGGCGACGCGCGCCTATTTGCAGGCCAACGGTGTTGGCAATATCGACTACACCACCGCCCGCTACTTCACTAACGCCACCGACACCAGCACCGACGGCGTCGACCTGGTCGCCAACTATCGTTACCAGTTCGACAGCGGCATCCGCTGGAACAGCACCGTGGGCTACAACTACAACCACACCAAGGTGACGGACGTGAAGGCCAACCCGGCCATCCTCGACAGCCTGGGCGCGAACCTGGTGCGTGTGGACCGCCGCGAGCGCATCGGTTTGCTGGGGGATACCACGCCGCAGCACAAGCTGAGCCTGGGTAACGACTTCACTTACGGCCGTTGGGCCCTGCACAGCAACCTGGTGCGCTATGGTGAATTCACCAGCTACCAGGCGGACAAGGTCAACGACCAGACCTTCAAGGCCGCCTGGGTGCTGGACCTGTCGGCGGACTACAGGCTGAAGAACTGGACCTTCACTCTGGGCGGCGACAACGTCACCGATAAATACCCGGAGAAGGTCAACGCCTTTGCCAGCAGTGGGGGCAACCTGGCCTATAGCACTTTTTCGCCGTACGGTTACAGCGGCGCGTTTTATTACGGTAAAGTTGCTTACAACTGGTAACACACAGGAGGCGCACCGCTTTTCGCCATGACCGCCATTGAATCCGATCTTCTGCAATTGGCTTACCCTCCGCGGCTCGATCTGGGGCCGCAACTCACTCACGAACAGTTAATGAGCTCGATGCAGGCCACCATGGGCCGGCACAAGGGTGGCCCGGTCTGGCTATTTGCGTATGGTTCGCTGATCTGGCGCCCGGAATGTTCGTCGACTGAGCGGGTGCGGGCACGGGTCCACGGTTATCACCGGGGTTTGTACCTGTGGTCCCACGAGCATCGGGGCACGCCGGAGTTGCCGGGCCTGGTCTTTGGCCTGGATCGCGGAGGCTCGTGCAGCGGCTTTGCCTACCGCTTGCCGGAAGATCAACTGGAGGCTTCGCTTTACGCCTTGTGGCAGCGCGAGATGCCTTACCCGTCCTACCGGCCGCACTGGCTCAGTTGCCGCCTTGAAGATGGCAGTCAGGTGCAGGCGTTGGGGTTTGTGTTGGAGCGGCACTTGCCCAGCTACGCCGGTAACCTGCCCGATATCGTGCTGAACCACGTGCTGCAAAGCGCTTGTGGGCGTTACGGCACCACTCGCGATTATGTCGAGCAGACCGTCAACGCCCTGCGTAGCCACGCCATGCCAGATAAAAACCTGGAGGCGCGGCTCAAGCGTTGTGCCAAGGATTGCTCAGGCGATTAACGCGCCGAGCTGACGCTGTTGGTGTGCCACAGCGTTGGGATCAGGAATGCGATGGCCAGCACGCACGCGCCGATCAGCAGCACGAAACCACCGTCCCAGCCAAAATGGTCCACGGTGTAGCCCATGGCCGCACTGGCTGCCACCGAACCGCCCAGGTAGCCGAACAGACCGGTGAAGCCCGCAGCCGTACCGGCGGCTTTCTTCGGTGCCAGTTCCAGCGCCTGCAGGCCGATCAGCATCACCGGGCCGTAGATCAAAAAGCCGATCGAGATCAGCGCGATCATATCGACCATCGGGTTGCCCGGCGGGTTGAGCCAGTACACCAGGGTCGCCACGGTCACCAGCGCCATGAACACGATGCCGGTCAGGCCACGGTTGCCACGGAAGATCTTGTCCGACATCCAGCCGCACAGCAGCGTGCCCGGAATACCTGCCCACTCGTAGAAGAAGTACGCCCAGGACGATTTATCCACCGTGAAGTGCTTGGCCTCCTTGAGGTAGGTCGGCGCCCAGTCCAGTACGCCGTAGCGCAGCAGGTAGACGAACACGTTGGCGAATGCGATATACCAGAGCATTTTGTTGCGCAGCACGTACTTGACGAAGATTTCCTTGGCGCTGAATTCGTCTTCGTGGCTGGCGTCGTAGCCTTCCGGGTAATCATTCTTGTACTGCTCGATCGGCGGCAGGCCCACCGATTGCGGGGTGTCGCGCATGGTAATGAAGGCAAATGCCGCCACTGCCAAGGCCACCGTGGCCGGTACATAGAACGCCGCATGCCAGTCGTTGAACCAGGCCATGCCCAGCAGGAACAGCGGGCCGATCAGACCGCCGCCGACGTTGTGCGCCACGTTCCACACCGACACCACGCCGCCGCGTTCTTTCTGCGACCACCAGTGCACCATGGTCCGGCCACTGGGCGGCCAGCCCATGCCCTGGGCCCAGCCGTTGATGAACAGCAAAATGAACATCATGGTCACGCTGGACGTCGCCCAAGGCGCGAAACCGAAAATGAACATCACCCCCGCCGATACCAGCAGGCCGAAGGGCAGGAAGTAACGCGGGTTGGAGCGGTCGGATACCAGGCCCATGAGGAACTTGGACAGGCCATAGGCGATCGCGATGGCCGACATCGCCAGGCCCAGCTCCCCCCGGGTGTAACCCTCGTCGATCAGGTAGGGCATGGCCAGGGAGAAGTTCTTGCGCAGCAGGTAATACCCGGCATAACCGAAGAAAATACCGGCGAAGATCTGCCAGCGCAGCCGTCGGTAGGTACTGTCGATATTTTCTTCAGGCAGAGGCGCCTGGTGTGCGGCAGGACGAAAGAAAGCAAACATTCAAGAGCTCCAAATTTCTTGTTTTGACTGCGGATTCGAATGTTACAGTTTCGTTACCGAAAATAGCATTGCCTCTTATCTGCAAATACAGGAAATGAGAGTAGGAGCATGTTCTCTTACGAACAGCGAAGATCAAATGTGGGAGGGGGCTTGCCCCCGATAGCGGTAGGTCAGTCAGCTTATCTGTAGCTGACCCACTGCCATCGGGGGCAAGCCCCCTCCCACATTTGATTGCATTTCAGGTCGGTCAGCGGGTTCGAACGACCACCTTGCCCACCGCCTTGCGTTGGCCCAGGTCATTAATCGCCTGGGCAGTCTGCTCCAGCGGATACACCTGCGACACCAACGGCTTGAGCTTGCCCTCACCGTACCAAGTGAACAGTTGCTGGAAGTTCGCCGCATTGTCCTGGGGCTGGCGCTGGGCAAACGAACCCCAGAACACCCCGACCACCGCCGCACCCTTGAGCAGCGCCAGGTTCACCGGCAGCTCCGGGATGCGCCCGCTGGCAAAACCCACCACCAGCAGGCGGCCGTTCCAGGCAATCGCGCGAATGGCCTGGTCAAACAGGTCGCCGCCCACCGGGTCGTAGATCACATCGGCGCCGTTACCGTCGGTCAGGCGCTTGATTTCGTCCTTTAGGCTGGCTTCGCTGTAGTTGATCAGTTCATCGGCGCCGGCGGCCTTGGCCACGGCGAGTTTGTCGGCACTGCTCGCGGCGGCGATCACCCGCGCGCCCATGGCCTTGCCGATTTCCACGGCGGCCAGGCCCACGCCACCGGAAGCACCGAGCACCAGCAGGGTTTCGCCGGGTTGCAGGTTGGCGCGTTGTTTCAGCGCGTGCATGGAGGTGCCGTAGGTCATGCTGAAGGCGGCGGCGGTGTTGAAGTCCATGGTCGGCGGGATCGGCAGCACGTTGTAGCCTGGCACCGCGACCTGTTCGGCAAAGCTGCCCCAGCCGGTCAGTGCCATGACCCGGTCGCCGACTTTCAGGTGGCTGACCTTTTCCCCGACTTCGCTGACCACCCCCGATGCCTCGCCACCCGGCGAGAACGGGAAGGGCGGCTTGAACTGGTATTTACCCTCGATGATCAGGGTGTCGGGGAAGTTGACCCCGGCGGCATGCACGTCCAGCAGGATTTCGTTCTTCTTGATCGTGGGGCTTGCGACGTCTTCCAGCACCAGGGTTTCGGCGGGGCCGAAGGCTTTGCACAGCACAGCTTTCATCGGGCTATTCCTTTTGGTGTCGTGGCCGATAAGTGTAGGAGGGTAGGCCTGTGGGTCAACGAGCATGCTCGGCCCTGATAAGTCGCCATAAGCTTGTGCTCTGCCTTGCTAGCGTTATGCTACCCGGCAACCGAATGTGAGGAATGAACTGTGAAAGCGTGGATCCTATTGATGCTGGCCCTGACCTTGCCGATGGCAGCCCAGGCCGAAGAAGCCAAAGAAGGCGAGGCGCCGAAGGTCAGCTATATCAGCCTGAGCCCGCCGTTCGTGGGTAACTACGGCCTGGATGGCACAGCCAAGCTCAAAGTGTTCAAGGCCGACATCGCCCTGCGCGTGACCGGCGAAGAAGCCGCCAAAGCGGTCAAGGCCAACGACGCATTGATCCGTAACCAGTTGGTCGCGCTGTTCACCCAGCAGACCAACGAGGCCATGAGCACGGTCGACGGCAAGGAGAAGCTGCGCCAGGAAGCCCTCAAGCAAACCCAGCAAGTGATGAACGACGAGACGGGCAAGCCCATGGTGGAAGACCTGCTGTTCAATAACCTGATCATTCAGTAAACAGCCTGGCTTGCGGTTCAGGAAGCCAGGCTCTTCCTGAACCGCGCCAACGCCACCGCAAAAAACAACAGCCCGATCCCCGCCAGCGCCAGCAAGTCCGGCCACACCACACTCACCCCCGCATCGCGAAACAAAATCGCTGCGCTCAGGCTTACAAAGTGCGTCGACGGCGAGCCCTGCATCACCCACTGCAACCACTCGGGCATGCTGTCCAGCGGCGTGCTGCCGCCTGACAACAGCAGCATCGGGATAATCACCGGGATCGCCAGCAAGCCGAACTGCGGCGTGGAGCGGGCGAGAGTGGCGAGGAAGATCCCCAGTGCCGTACTGGCAAACAGATACAGGGCAGTCACAAACAGGAACAACCCCAGCGACCCGGCCAGCGGCACGCCGAGCAGCCCTTTGACCACCACCTCCAGCGATAGCCAGGTGCACAGCACCACCACCAGCATATTGCTCCAGATTTTCGCCAGCATGATTTCCAGTGCGGTCAGCGGCAGTACCAGCAGGTGGTCGAGGGTGCCGTGCTCGCGCTCACGCAGCAATGCGGTGCCGGTGAGCACGATGGCCAGGATGGTGATGTTGTTGACGATCTGGATCACGGCCAGGAACCAGCCGCCCTCCAGGTTGGTGTTGAACAGTGCTCGGGTCGTGAGCAGCGCGGGCGCCTGGCGGGTGGCGTCGGTTTGCCCGCTGTAGCTGAGCAATTCGCGCTGGAAGATCCGCCCGATATAGCCCGCGCCCATGAACGCCTGGCTCATCGCCGTGGCGTCGACGTTCACCTGCACGCCAGGCTGGCGACCGGCCAACAGGTCGGCCTGGAAGTTGGCCGGTACGTTGATCACGAAGGTGTACTGGCCGCTGTCCATCACCTTGTCCAGCTGGTCATAGGCCAACGGTGCCGGTGGTTGGAATTCGGGCGGTTGCAGCGCCTCGGCCATCTGCCGGGAGAGCGCGCTGTGGTCTTCATCGACAAACGCCACGCTGGCGTTGTGCACGCCGATCACCGAGCCGGCGGCGGGCATGTAGATGGCGACGGTGAAGGCGTAGAACAGAAACAGCAGCAAGACGCTGTCGTGACGCAGGCTGGTGAGTTCCTTGATGCCCAGCCGGAAGATGTGTGCGAGCTTGTGCATCAGGCCTCCTGCTTCTTGAGCATGACCAGGCTCAACCCGGTGAACCCGATAAAGAAGCCGAACAGCGCCAGGCATTGCGGCCACAACTGGCGCAGATCCAGGGCCTTGGTGAAGGTGCCCACGGCAATATCCAAAAAGTGCCCGGCCGGAAATAGTGCGCCCATCAAGGCGGCGGCGCCCTCCAGGGACGAGCGCGGCACGATCAGCCCGGAAAACTGGATGGTTGGCAGGCTGGTGATGATCATGGTGCCGAGGATCGCCGCGATCTGGGTGCGGGTGAACGCGGAAATCAGCAGGCCCATGCTGGTGGTGGCCAGCACATACAGCAGCCCGCCAAACGCCAGCGTCAGGCCGCTGCCCTTGAACGGCACGCCGAACAGCCAGCGATTCATCGCCACCAGCAGCGCCAGGTTGACCAGGCTCACGGCCAGGTAAGGCGCCTGTTTACCGAGCAGGAATTCCAGGCGCGTCAGGGGGGTGGCGTAGAAGTTGGTGATCGAACCCAGTTCTTTCTCGCGCACGATGCCCAGGGCGGTGAGCATCGCCGGGATAAACGCCAGGATCAGTGCCATCACGCCGGGGCCGATGGCATTCACGCTGACCACGTCCTGGTTATAGCGAAAACGGGTTTCCAGTTTGGCGGCTGCCTGGGTGCTGCGCTGCAGGCTGCTCAGTTCGGCCAGTTGCTGCAGGTTGCCTTGGTGCACCGCCTCCACATAGTTGCGGCTGGTTTCCGCACGAAACGGCATGCCGCCATCGAGCCACGCGGCCACGGTGGGTTGGCGCCCGGCATAGAGATCGCGACCAAAGCCGGGCGGGATCTCCAGGGCCAGTTTGATTTCCGAGCGTTGCAGGCGTCGGTGCAATTCGGGGGCGTCCTGGATCGGCGCCTGCTCGGCGAAGTAGCGCGAGCTGCGGAAGGCTTCCAGATAGGCGCGGCTTTGTGGCGTCTGGTCCTGGTCGTAGACGGCGAAGGCGAGGTTTTCCACATCCAGGGAAATGCCGTAGCCGAAGATCACCATCATGAACATCGCACCGAGCAGGGCAAAGGCCATGCGTACTTTGTCGCGAAGCAGTTCCTTGCCTTCGCGGCTGGCCACGGCCAGCAGGCGAGACAGGCTGAAACCACGCTTGCTGAGGGGCGGCGCATGGGTTTCGCTGACGGTTTTGGCCGACGTGGCAGGTTCGGCATCGCCCTGGGCTTGCTCAAGGCAGGTGACGAACGCGGCTTCCAGGGTGTCGCCGTTGAATTGCCGTTGCAGTGCGTCCGGTGTATCGCAGGCGAGTACCTTGCCGGCATGCATCAAGGAGATGCGGTCGCAGCGCTGGGCTTCATTCATGAAGTGGGTAGACAGGAAGATCGTCACCCCTTGTTCGCGGGACAACTCGATCAACAGTCGCCAGAAATCATCCCGGGCCGCCGGGTCGACGCCCGAGGTGGGCTCATCGAGGATCAATACTTCCGGGCGATGCAGCACCGCCACGGCCAATGACAAGCGTTGGCGCAGGCCGAGGGGCAGTTCCCCGGAGGGCTGCTCGGCCACTTCACCGAGGTCGAAACGCTGGATCAGCTCATCGATGCGCGGGCCGCTGTCGGCCTTGGGCAAATCGAACAGTTGCGCGTGCAACACCAGGTTCTGGCGCACGCTCAGCTCGCCATACAGCGAGAAGCTTTGCGACATGAACCCTACGCGCTTGCGGGTGGCCAGGTCCTTGGCGTTCACCGGGTTGCCCAGCAGCGTGGCGCTGCCTTCGGTGGCCGGCATCAGCCCGGTGAGGACTTTCATCGTGGTGGTCTTGCCACAGCCGTTGGAGCCGAGGAAGCCGAAGATCTCGCCACGGCCGATGGCAAAGCTGACCTTGTTCACCGCCGTGAAGTCGCCGAAGCGCAGGGTCAGGTCGTGGGCTTCGATGGCGATATCGGTGTTGGCGTTTTCCCTTGGCGGGATCACCAGGGGTTGGTTGTCGTGGGCGCTGTCGCCCTGGAAGTGGGTGAAGGCCTCATCCAGTTTGCCGCTGGGGGTCGCTGCCGCCAGTTCGCTGCTGAGCCCGTCGGCGATCAGTTGGCCACGGTCGAGCATCAGGCAATGTTCGAATTGCTCGGCTTCTTCCATGTAGGCGGTGGCTACCAGCAGCGTCAGTTGCGGGCGCTCGCTGCGGACGGTCTCCACCAGTTCCCAGAAGCGCCGCCGCGACAGCGGGTCGACACCGGTGGTGGGTTCGTCGAGGATCAACAGGTCCGGATCGTGGATCAGCGCGCAGCACAGGCCGAGCTTCTGCTTCATGCCACCGGAGAGCTTGCCGGCCGGGCGCTCGGCGAAGCGCGCGAGGTCGGTGGCCAACAGCAGGTTGTGCATGCGCTGGTCGCAGTCGGCGTTGGACAGGCCGAACAGCGTGGCGAAGAAGCGGATGTTTTCGCTGATGGACAGTTCGGGGTACAGGTTGCCGCCCAGGCCCTGGGGCATGAAGGCGATGCGCGGGTACAGGCTGTTACGGTGGCGGCGGTCGGCGATGGAGCCGCCGAGCACCTCCAGTTGGCCGTCCTGGAGCTTTTTAACCCCGGCGATCAACCCCAACAGGCTCGACTTGCCTGCACCATCCGGGCCGATCAGTCCGCAGCGGGTGCCGGTGGGCAGGCTGAAGGCGATGTCGATCAAGGCCTGCTGCTTGCCGTAACGGTGGTTGATGGCGGTGGCGTGCAGCGCCAGGCCGGTCATTGCAGGTTGGCCGGCCAGTCGATGTCAGCCATGCGCACGTAGCCGGCGCCGGGCATGCCCGGTTTGGCCTGGGGCACGGCGCTGGGCTGGGTCAGGCGCAGCTTGACGCGAAACACCAGCTTCTGGCGTTCGTCGCGGGTTTCCACTTCCTTGGGGGTGAACTGCGACTTGGCGGCAACAAAACTGATTTTCGCCGGCAGCGGTTGCTGGGGCAGGGCATCGAGCAGGATGCGTGCGTCACTGCCCACCGTCAGGCGCCCGGTGACGGAGGCGGGCAGATAGAGGTTCATGTACTGATCCTCGGGGTCGATCAACAACAGCACGCGCCCGCCTGCACCGAGGACCTCGCCGGGCTCGGCCAGGCGCAGTTGGATAATGCCGTCGATGGGCGCGCGCAGGCTGCTGTCATCGATTTCGCTGGTCAACTGGGCGACCTGGGCCTGGGCGGCACCGATGGCGGCCTTGACCGAATTGACCTGGGCTTGCGCGGCGATCACGGCGGCGTTGCCGGTGTTCTGGCGGGCCTGCTGCTGGTCGATCAACTGGCTGCTGGCAAAGCCGCGCTTGTACAGTTCCTGGGTACGCTTGAGTTCCTGGTTGGCCAGCAGTTGCTCGCTTTGGCGCAGTTGCACATTGGCCTCGGCGGCGGCGAAGTTTTCCCTGGCGCGCAGCACTTCGGCTTCGGCCTGGGCGCGCTGGGCTTCCAGGGTGCGGGTGTCCATGCGCGCCAGCAACTGGCCCTTGAGCACCTTGTCACCTTCATCCACCCGCACCTCGGCCAGGCGACCGGGGATCTTGGCGGCGATCTGCACTTCGGTGGATTCCAGGCGGCCGTTGCCCATGCCCAAGCCTTCGGGCAGGCGATCCTGGGTGGACTTCCAGTAACCGAAGCCGCCGGCGGCGAGCAACAAGGCAATCAACAAAGCGGCAAACAGGTGGGAGGAGCGGGGCGTGATCGACATGGGTGCATCCTGCGGCGTTAGCGTCCTAGTTTGACCGAGGCAGCCCGAGGGGCGTTGATGCCGGTCAAATGAAGCGCAAGCCTAACCCGGTTCAGGTGCAGATGCATGCGCCGGGAGCGTGACCGCAGGGTTCTGGTCAGCGCAGTGCCAGCACCGCCGCCCATTGCTCTGCCGTGACCGGCATCACGGACAAGCGACTGCCTTTTTGTACCAGGGGCAATTCGGCGAGGGCGGTTTGCTGTTTCAGGTAGCCCAGGCCCAGCACCTTGGGAAAGGTCTGGACGTGCGCGACATTGATCGCGCTCCACGGGTTTTTCTCCGGGGTGGCCTTGGCGTCGAAGTAATGGCTGTCCGGTTCCAGCGCGGTAGGGTCCGGATAGGCGGCCGCGATGATCTTGCCGATGCCGGCAATGCCGGGCTCGGGGCAACTGGAGTGGTAGAAGAAAAATTGGTCACCCACCGCCATGGCGCGCAGGAAGTTGCGTGCCTGGTAGTTGCGTACCCCGTCCCAGCGCGCTTCGCCCAGCGTTTCCAGGCCGTTGATGGAGAGTTCGTCGGGCTCGGATTTCATCAGCCAGTAGGCCATTTTTGCGCTCCTGAAAAAGCAGTGGGCAAGTTGTCAGGCAATTTGATGACAAACCGACAGTCGGTTGGCGTCAAGGTTTGCGTGTTGGTTCACGTTATCGCAGAATGCCGGGATTTTAAGCTTGACGCAGCTGCAACGGACTACTTTGGAACGTTGTTGTCATCGTGTACGAGATGCCTGAAGGGGGGCAATCGATGCAACGTAAACCGGATTTACTATGGATATTGGTGATTTTGTTTGGTCTGGGCGTCGTGACCACCGGGTATGCGCAAAGCTTGTGGTCGAACAAGACCGATGCGCCAGTTGAACTGACTCAGCAGCAGCCGCAACCCTTCAAGCGCTGACCCTTCTTCAAGGCGCCGTAGCTTCCTGCGGCGTTTCTGCGACATACCACTGCCTGTCGGTAACGGTGCCAGCCAACGGCACATCCCAGCTGGCCTGTGCCAATCGATCGACCTTCTGACATTCATGGGCCAGGCCCAGCAGCGCCGGCTTGCGCCAGCTTTTGCGGCGTGCCAGATAGGCGAGGCTGCGGTCGTAGAAACCGCCGCCCATGCCCAGGCGGCCACCGGTATCATCGAACCCCACCAACGGCAGCAACACCAGATCCAGCGCCCATACCTTGCGCTGGCGCCTGGCATTGACCCGTGGCTCCAGAATGCGAAAGCGATTGGGCAGCAGCGTTTCCCCAGGCTTCACGCGCTGGAACACCATCTTGGTCCGTGGCCAGGCGCTGAGCACCGGCAGGTAAGTGGCCTTGCCCCGGCGCTGTGCCGCACGCAGCAGCAGGCGCGGATCGATTTCACCGTCCGTCGGTAGATACAGGGAAATATGTTTGGCCCGGCGAAACAGCGGGTGCTGTGCCAGTTGCCGATACAGGCCATGGGCGGCCTGGCGCTGCTCGCTGGGCGTGAGGGCGCGGCGGGCTTTGCGCAACATGCGTCGAAGGTGCGGACGGGAAAGCGGCGCAGGTTCGTTCATGGTTTTTCGGCTCATAAAACAATGCCAGTCCGGGGACTGGCATTGAGTTCTGGAATTCAGGCTCCCCGACAGAGCCGCTGTCGACTCAGCCCTTGAACCCGAAAGTTCAAGGTGGAAGAAGCAGTAGGCTTTAAGGCTTTCCGTCTAGCGGACATGCACACCAGCCCAACGTGCAACTTCCAGGGTAGTGCGAATCGGCTCCGGGACATCGCCGACTGGCAAGCACGCCAGGGAGTGGGGCGAGTATACCTTAAACAGTCGCGGCAATCAGCCCTTGGGTTGCTCTGTGTCGCTGGAAAGCACCAGGTCGACGCGTTCGAGCAGGTCGCGCACCTGCTCGCGCGTCGAGCCGCTGGCCTGTACGTCAGGGCGCTCCTGCTTATGCAGCAGGTCGTGGGTAATGTTCAGGGCGGCCATTACGGCGATGCGGTCGGCACCGATGACTTTGCCGCTGCTGCGGATTTCACGCATCTTGCCGTCCAGGTAGCGGGCGGCGCTCACCAGGTTGTTGCGCTCTTCCTGGGGGCAGATGATCGAATATTCTTTGTCGAGGATCTGCACGGTGACGCTATTGCTTGAACTCATGAGTCTTGCTCCAGGGCCTTCAGGCGCGAAATCATCGATTCGACCTTACGCCGGGCGATTTCGTTTTTTTCAATGAGGTGAGCGCGTTCCTCGCGCCAGGTCTTTTCCTGAGCTAATAGGAGTCCGTTTTGACTCTTAAGTTGCTCGACCCGAGTAATTAGCAATTCGAGTCTGGCCATCAGCGCTTGCAGGTCGGTGTCTTCCATTGGGTTCCACTGGATTTGTCTGATGAATGGCAACTGCAGGATAAACGATCTGACGCCCTCGATAGTCTTGGTACGTCTGCCGGTGCTAGGATACAGCGCTCCATTCTAGACATTGCGCCGTCTGGCGCCTAGCTCACCATGCCCATTCAGAACTCCCCGTACGATGCTTTTTCCAAACTGCTGAGCACCAGCGGCCATCCTTGCTCGCCCGCCGAGCTGCATGGCGTGCTGCTCGGCCGCAGTTGCACCGGTGTTGGCTTTGATGCCGACAACTGGCTGGCCGATGTGGCCGAGCTGCTGGAAACCGAACCGACCGACAACGTGCGCAACGCGCTGATCGGCCTGCAAGAGATGGTCAAGGGCGAACTGACCGGTGATGACGTCACCGTGGTCCTGCTGCTGCCGACCGACGATGCACCGCTCCCCGAACGCGCCGCCGCACTGGGCCAATGGTGCCAGGGCTTCCTCCACGGTTTTGGCGTGAACGCCGGCGGCCTGGAACTGAGCACCGACGCCAAGGAAGTGCTGCAGGACCTGGCGGCCATCTCCCAGGTGCAAGATGCCCTGGAAGAGTCCGAAGATGGCGAAGGCGACTACATGGAAGTCATGGAATACCTGCGCGTCGCGCCATTGCTGCTGTTCACCGAGACCAGGAAGTCCGCTGAGCCTGCTGCACCCAAGCCTTCGCTGCACTAAGAAAAGGAAGCCCATCTGCCCATGATCCATATCCCCAAAGCGGAATACACCCGGCGTCGCAAGGCGCTCATGGCGCAGATGGAACCTAACAGCATCGCGATCCTGCCGGCTGCCGCCGTGGCGATCCGCAATCGCGATGTGGAGCACGTCTATCGCCAGGACAGCGACTTCCAGTACCTGAGCGGCTTCCCCGAGCCGGAAGCGGTGATCGTGCTGATGCCCGGTCGCCAGCACGGCGAGTACGTGCTGTTCTGCCGCGAACGCAATGCCGAGCGCGAATTGTGGGACGGCCTGCGTGCCGGTACCGAAGGCGCCATCCGTGACTTTGGCGCCGACGATGCCTTCCCCATCACCGATATCGACGACATCCTGCCCGGCCTGATCGAAGGCCGCGACCGGGTGTATTCGGCCATGGGCAGCAACGCCGAATTCGATCGGCACCTGATGGAGTGGATCAACGTCATCCGCTCCAAAGCGCACCTTGGCGCCCAGCCACCGAACGAGTTTGTTGCCCTGGATCATCTACTCCACGACATGCGCCTGTATAAATCGGCGGCGGAAGTGAAGGTGATGCGCGAGGCTGCGCGAATTTCCTGCGCGGCCCATGTGAAGGCCATGCAGGCCAGCCGCGCCGGCTTGCATGAGTTCAGCCTGGAAGCCGAGCTGGATTACGAATTCCGCAAGGGCGGCGCGAAGATGCCGGCCTATGGCTCCATCGTCGCCACCGGGCGCAACAGCTGCATCCTGCATTACCAGCAGAATGACGCCGTGCTCAAGGACGGCGACCTGGTGCTGATCGATGCCGGTTGCGAAATCGACTGTTACGCCAGCGACATCACGCGCACCTGGCCGGTCAATGGCAAATTTTCGCCGGAACAGAAGGCGATCTATGAAATCGTGCTGGCTTCCCAGGAAGCCGCCTTTGACGAGATCGCGCCGAACAAGCATTGGAACCAGGCCCACGAGGCGACGGTGCAGGTCATCACTGCCGGGCTGGTGAAGCTGGGGTTGCTGAAGGGCGACGTCGACGAACTGATCGCCAGTGAAGCCTACAAACCCTTCTATATGCACCGCGCCGGCCATTGGCTGGGAATGGATGTGCATGACGTCGGCGAGTACAAGGTGGGTGGCGAGTGGCGTGTGCTGGAAGTTGGCATGGCGCTGACGGTGGAACCGGGCATTTATATCTCACCGGATAACCAGACTGTCGCGAAAAAATGGCGTGGCATTGGTGTACGTATCGAGGACGACGTGGTGGTGACCAAGCAAGGCTGTGAAATCCTGACCGGCGGCGCCCCCAAGAGCGTCGTTGAAATCGAAGCCCTGATGGCGGCCGCCCGATGAGCCGGGTCAACCTGGCGATTATCGGTGGCGGCCTGGTGGGCGCGAGCCTGGCGCTGGCGTTGCAGGCCGGTGCCAAGGCGCGTGGCTGGAAGATCGTGCTGATCGAACCCTTCGCGCCCGGCGACAGCTACCAGCCGAGCTACGATGCGCGCTCTTCGGCGCTGTCCTACGGCGCCCGGCAGATTTATCAGCGCCTGGGCCTGTGGCAGCAGATCTCGCGCCGCGCCGAGCCGATCAAGCAGATCCATGTGTCGGACCGTGGACGCTTCTCCACCGCGCGACTGTCCGCCATGGAGGAGGGCGTGCCGGCCCTTGGTTATGTGGTGGAAAACGCCTGGCTCGGCCAATGCCTGTGGCAAGGCCTGGACAAGGACGTGGTGAGTTGGCGCTGCCCGGCGGAAGTCACACGCCTGGAGCCGCTGCCCGATGGCTACCGCCTGACCCTCAACGATGAAACCGTGCTGGAATGCGACCTCGCGGTGCTCGCCGACGGCGGCCGCTCCGGCCTGCGCGAGCAACTGGGCATTGGCGTGAAAACCCGCCCGTACAACCAGAGCGCACTGATCGCCAACATCACCCCGAGCGAAGCCCACAACGGCGAAGCGTTCGAGCGTTTCACCGATGAAGGCCCGATGGCCCTGCTGCCGCTGCCGGACAACCGTTGCGCACTGGTATGGACCCGTATCGGCATGGACGCACAGCGCCTGGCCAATCTCGATGAACGCAGCTTCCTGAGCGAGTTGCAGGGCGTGTTCGGCTACCGCCTGGGCACCCTCAAGCAAGTCGGCGCCCGTCATCTGTATCCGTTGACCCTGGTGGAAGCCGAAGAGCAAGTGCGCTCGCACCTGGCGATCCTCGGCAATGCCGCCCACAGCCTGCACCCGATTGCCGGGCAGGGGTTCAACCTGTCCCTGCGTGATGCGCACGCCTTGGCCGAGGCCCTGTTGGCCGGGCCGGCGGTGCCGGGCGACCTGGCGACATTGCAGGCTTATCGCGAGCGTCAGCGCATGGATCAGAAGTTGACCGTGGGTTTCTCCGACCAGGTCACGCGGCTGTTTGGCAGCGCGCAACCGCTGGTCGCCCTGGGCCGCAATATGGGCCTGCTGGGCCTGGACCTGTTGCCGCCGGCCAAGCGTTGGTTCGCCCGTCAGGCCATGGGCCTGGGGACGCGTCCCGATGCGTGAGACTCATCAATCCTTTTACGTGCGGTGCAAGCCGCCAGCGAGACAGGCTTAAAGCATGGACATGCGCGCAGATGTGCTGATTGTCGGGGCCGGAATGGTCGGAAGCGCCCTGGCGCTGGCGTTGCAAGGCAGCGGCCTGCAAGTGCTGCTGCTCGACGGCAGCCCGCTGAGCGTCAAGCCGTTCGACCACGAGGCGGCCTTCGAGCCCCGTGTGAGTGCCTTGTCGGCGGCCAGCCAGCGCATCCTCGAGCGCCTCGGTGTGTGGGATGGCATCGTTGAACGACGCGCCAGCCCGTACGGCGAGATGCAGGTGTGGGATGGCAGCGGCACCGGGCAGATTCACTTTTCGGCGGCCAGTGTGCATGCCGAAGTGCTCGGGCATATCGTCGAGAACCGCGTGGTCCAGGATGCCTTGCTCGAGCGTCTGCACGACTGCGCCCTGGGCCTGCTGGCGAATGCGCGCCTGGAGCAGATGCGCCGCTCCGGCGATGACTGGCTGCTGACCCTGGCCGATGGCCGAAAATTGCGCGCGCCGCTGGTGGTGGCCGCCGATGGCGCCAACTCCGCCGTGCGCCGCCTGACCGGTACCGCGACCCGTGAATGGGACTACCTGCATAACGCCATCGTTACCAGTGTGCGCAGCAGCCAGCCGCACCAGCGCACGGCCTGGCAACGCTTTACCGACACCGGTCCGTTGGCGTTTTTGCCGCTGGAACGGGACGGGCAGGAAGATTGGTGCTCGATCGTCTGGTCGACTACGCCGGCCGAATCCGAACGCCTGATGGCGCTGGATGATGAAAGCTTCTGCCGTGAACTGGAGCGCGCCTTTGAAGGGCGCCTCGGTAGCGTGGTCAGCGCCGATCCGCGTGTGTGCGTGCCCTTGCGTCAGCGCCACGCCAAACGCTATGTGGCCGAGGGCCTGGCATTGATCGGCGACGCCGCCCATGTCATCCACCCATTGGCCGGGCAGGGCGTCAACCTGGGTTTCCTCGATGCGGCGGTGCTGGCTGAAGTGTTGTTGTCGGCCACCGAGCGCGGTGAACGTCTGGCCGATGTGAAGGTGCTCAGCCGTTACGAGCGCCGACGCATGCCCCATAACCTGGCCCTGATGGCGGCGATGGAAGGCTTCGAGCGCTTGTTCCAGGCCGATCAACTGCCGCTGCGCTGGTTGCGTAATGCCGGGTTGAAGATGGTCGACCAGATGCCCGAGGCCAAGGCCGTGTTTGTGCGCCAGGCCCTCGGGTTGAGCGGGGATCTGCCGGACCTGGCCAAGCCCTGACAGGTTTGTGCAACATTTGGTAACGGCTCCGCCGAGCGTTACCAAATGTGAGTCCCTATCATTTGCGCTTATTTTGCAAATGAGAGACCGCACCCATGTTGGCACCCAAGCGCCTCCTGACTGCCCTGGCACTCACCCTGATCGGCAGCACCACCGTGCAGGCAGCCGACGAAGTGGTGGTCTACTCCTCGCGTATCGACGAACTGATCAAACCGGTGTTCGACGCCTACACCCAAAAGACCGGTGTACAGGTGAAGTTCATCACCGACAAGGAAGCGCCTCTGATGCAGCGCATCAAGGCCGAGGGCGAAAACGCCACCGCCGACCTGCTGCTCACCGTGGATGCCGGCAACCTCTGGCAGGCCGAGCAAATGGGCATTCTGCAACCGTTCACTTCCCCGGTAATCGACAAGAACATTCCCCTGCAATACCGCTCTTCGGCGCATGCCTGGACCGGTTTGAGCCTGCGCGCGCGGACCATCGCGTACTCCACCGACCGGGTCAAACCGGGTGACCTGACCACCTACGAAGCCCTGGCCGACAAACAGTGGGAAGGCCGCCTGTGCCTGCGCACGGCGAAAAAGGTCTACAACCAATCGCTGACGGCCACCCTGATCGAAACCCACGGCGCGGCCAAGACCGAAGAAATCGTCAAGGGCTGGGTGAATAACCTGTCCACCGACGTGTTCTCGGATGACATCGCCGTGCTGGAGGCGATCAACGCCGGGCAATGCGACGTGGGTATCGTCAATACCTACTACTACGGTCGTCTGCACAAGCAGAAGCCGGACCTGGCGGTGAAGCTGTTCTGGCCGAACCAGGGCGACCGTGGCGTGCATGTGAACCTGTCGGGCATCGGCTTGACCAAACACGCGCCACACCCGGAAGCCGCCAAGGCATTGGTGGAGTGGATGACCACGCCTGAGGCGCAGAAGATCTTTGCCGACGTGAACCAGGAATTCCCGGCCAACCCGGCGGTACCGCCGTCGGCTGAAGTGGCGACCTGGGGCAAGTTCGTGGCGGATACATTGCCGGTGGAAGTGGCGGGCAAGCGCCAGGCTGAAGCCATTCGCCTGATGGATCGGGCGGGCTGGAACTAAGTACAATTTGTAGGACGCCGCAGATCCAAATGTGGAGGGGCTTGCCCCCGATGTCGGAGTGTCAGTCTACTCATCGTGGACTGACACTCCGACATCGGGGGCAAGCCCCTCCCACATTGGATTGTGGTGATTTGAAGATTTCATTATTGAGAACCCACCCTTGGCCCACCCCGCCCAACGCCGCTGGTACCTGCCGGTCTTCAGCGTCGCCGCCCTGGTGCTGCTGCCCCTGAGCGTGCTGTTGCTGTCCTGGCAAAGCATCGACGCGCAAATCTGGTCCCACCTGTGGGAAACCCAGATGCCGCGGTTGCTGGGCAACACCCTGACCCTGGTGCTGGGGGTCGGCGTCGGCGTAACCCTGTTGGGCGTCAGCCTCGCCTGGCTCACCAGCCTCTGCGAATTCCCCGGCCGGCGTTGGCTCGACTGGGCGTTGATGCTGCCCTTTGCCATTCCCGCCTATGTGCTGGCCTTCGTGTTTGTCGGCCTGCTGGATTTTTCAGGCCCCGTGCAGACCCTGCTGCGCGAGTGGTTCGGCACCGGCTTGCGCCTGCCGCGGGTGCGCTCCACCAGCGGCGTGATCATTGTGCTGGTGCTGGTGTTCTATCCCTACGTGTATCTGTTGGCGCGCAGCGCATTCCTGGCCCAGGGCAAGGGCCTGATGGAAGCGGCGCGGGTGCTGGGACAGTCGCCCTTGCGGGCGTTCTGGCATGTGGCCCTGCCCATGGCGCGACCGGCGATAGGGGCCGGGGTGGCGTTGGCACTGATGGAGACCCTGGCGGATTTCGGTGCGGTGTCGGTGTTCAACTTCGATACGTTCACGACCGCTATCTACAAGACCTGGTACGGCTTTTTCAGCCTGTCCAGCGCGGCCCAACTGGCCAGCCTGTTGCTGTTGGTGGTGATGCTGGTGCTGTATGGCGAACGGCGTGCCCGGGGCGCCAGTCGATCCAGCAATGAACGGCCACGGGGCAAGGCGCTGTACCACTTGCGCGGGTTCAAGGCGGCGGCGGCCAGTGCCTGGTGTGGATTGGTGTTTGCCTGTGCTTTTGTCATCCCGATGCTGCAATTGGTCGCCTGGTTCTGGCAGCGCGGCCGGTTCGACCTGGATGAGCGCTATTCGGGCCTGATCGTCCATACCCTGTACCTGGGTGGTATCGCGGCGCTGATCACGGTCAGCGTGGCGCTGGTACTGGCCTTCGCCAACCGCCTGGCGCCGACCCGGACGATTCGCTCCGGTATCAGCCTGGCCAATGTCGGCTATGCCTTGCCGGGCTCGGTGCTGGCGGTGTCGATCATGCTGGCGTTCAGTTACCTGGACCGTGAGCTGGTGGTGCCGCTGTCCGGCTGGCTTGGCGGGGCGGGCAAGCCATTGTTGCTGGGCAGTCTGTCGGCGCTGGTGCTGGCGTATCTCGTGCGCTTTCTAGCCGTGGCCTACGGGCCGCTGGAAAACAGCCTGGCGCGCATCCGGCCTTCGTTGCCGGAAGCAGCGCGCAGTTTGGGCGTGAGTGGGCCGCGACTGTTTTGCAAAGTGTATCTGCCGCTGTTGCTGCCCGGCACCCTGAGTGCAGCACTGCTGGTGTTCGTCGACGTGCTCAAGGAAATGCCCGCAACACTGCTGATGCGCCCGTTCGGCTGGGACACCCTGGCGGTGCGGATCTTTGAAATGACCAGCGAAGGCGAGTGGGCGCGGGCTTCTCTGCCGGCCTTGACGCTGGTGCTGGTGGGGCTGCTGCCGGTCATCGGGCTGATCCGACGCTCCGCCCGACCAATCGGTTAGGTGCCAGTCCTACGGCTTGCGGCTACAATGCGCGGCATTCGGTGCGGTCCGTCCTTCGGATCGAGTCGCTGTACGTGGCTGCAGGCCTTGTTATTCAAGGTGTCCGGCACGGGCAACGGCCTGCGCACCTTCGCCAAGCCCGGAAGGAGAAACCCATGGGACAGCGTACGCCTCTGTATGACCTGCATCTCGCCCTCGGCGCGAAAATGGTCGATTTTGGCGGTTGGGATATGCCTTTGCACTACGGCTCGCAAGTTGAGGAGCACCATCAGGTGCGGCGCGACTGCGGGGTGTTCGATGTATCTCATATGACCGTGATCGATATCACCGGCCCCCAGGCCAAGGAATGGCTCCAGCACCTGCTGGCCAATGATGTCGAGCGTTTGCATGGCTGTGGCCGTGCGTTGTACAGCGCCATGCTCAATGAGCAGGGTGGCGTGGTGGACGACATGATTGTCTATCGCACCGAGACCGGATACCGGCTGGTGGTCAACGCCGCCACCCGAGACCAAGACATGGCCTGGATCCAGGCGCAACTTGGCAGCTATCAGGTGCACCTGCATGAGCGGCCCGAGTTAGCCATGCTCGCCATTCAAGGTCCCCATGCCCGGCAGAAGATTGCCGAGCTGGTCACCCAGTCTCGCGGTACCCTGATCCACCAGCTCAAGCCCTTTGAAGGGCATGCCGACGGCGATTGGTTTATCGCCCGCACGGGTTACACCGGCGAAGACGGCCTGGAAATTGTCCTGCCTGCCGATCAGGCGCCGGGGTTTTTCAACGATCTGGTCGGTGCGGGGATTTCCCCCATAGGCCTCGGCGCGCGGGACACCCTGCGGCTGGAAGCCGGCATGAACCTGTACGGCCAGGATATTCACCAGGACGTTTCGCCCCTGGCGGCCAACATGGCCTGGAGCATCGCCTGGGAACCTGCCGAGCGCAATTTCATCGGGCGAGCGGCGCTGGAAGCAGAGTTGGCCGCCGGTGTGCAGTTCAAACTGGTCGGGCTGGTACTGGAAGAACGTGGGGTTTTACGCGCTCACCAGGTGGTTCGCATCGCCAATGTTGGCGAAGGGGAGATCACCAGTGGTAGTTTCTCTCCTACGCTGAGCAAATCCATTGCCCTGGCGCGTGTACCGACGGCGACTGCCGATCGGGCCGAAGTGGAAATCCGCGGCAAGTGGTACCCGGTTCGAGTGGTCAAACCGACCTTCGTGCGCCATGGCAAAACCTTGATCTAACTATTTCCGGCAGGCCAATGGCTGCTGACATTTCTTCTTGAGGACACAGACTATGAGCGATATCCCTGCCGACCTGCGTTTTGCCGAAAGTCACGAATGGGCCCGTCTGGAAGCTGACGGTACGGTGACCGTCGGGATCTCCGACCATGCTCAGGAAGCTTTGGGTGATGTGGTGTTTGTTGAGTTGGCCGAAGTCGGCGCTACGTTTGAAGCCGAAGGCCAGGCAGGTGTGGTTGAGTCGGTGAAGGCTGCTTCGGATATCTACGCCCCGGTTGCCGGTGAAGTGATTGCCGTCAACGAGGAGCTGGGTGCTAGCCCTGAGCTGCTGAACTCCGACCCTTACGGCGCGTGGATCTTCAAGCTCAAGCCAAGCAACCCGGCTGATCTGGAAAAGCTGCTGGATGCGGCTGGCTACAAAGCAGTCATCGGCGAGTAAGCGCGAGCCCCCTGTGGGAGGGGCCTTGCTCCCTCCCACATTCAATCGTGCTGGGCCGTGAGTGTTCAGTCCGCCTTCAGGACCGCCTTTACCGCCGCCACCGACCGCTCCACATCTGCCTCTGTCATCGCCGTGAACATCGGCAACGACACGATCAAACGTCCAACCTTTTCCGCAACCGGGAACATACCTTCCTTGAACCCCTGTGCCCGATAAAGGCTCAGCAGGTGAATCGGTGGGTAGTGATAGCCAATGCCAACACCCTGTGCCTGCATTTTCTCCATGAAGGTGGCGCGGGCGGGCAGCCCGTCTTGGCGCTCCGGCAGCACCAACTGGAACAGGTGCCAGTTGCTGTTTTCGAAGTCGGCCGGCGGCAGTTGCGCGCCGTACTTTTCTTCGAAATCACTGCCGAAACATTTGAAGTAGTGCCGGGCCAGATGCTGGCGATGGGCGGTGATCTTCTCGATGTGGGCAAACTGCCCCAGGCCGATGGCTGCAGCGATGTCGGTCATGTTGAACTTGCCGCCCAGTACATCCACGTCCAGGCCGTCGAAGCCGGTGCGGGTGACGCCCTGCAGGCGGTATTTTTCCGCCAGGCGGGCTTCTTCGGCATTGTTCAACACCAGGCAACCGCCCTCGGAAGAGGTGATGTTCTTGTTGGCCTGGAAGCTGAACGATACAAAGTCCCCGGTGGAACCGATGCGTTCGCCATCCCAACTGGAGCCCAGGGCCTGGGCGGCGTCTTCGACGATGCGCAGGTTGTACTTGTTGGCCAGTGCGTACAGCATCGGCATGTCCAGGGGCAGGCCGGCCAGGTACACCGGGATGATCGCCTTGGTGCGCGGGGTGATTGCGGCTTCCACCTGGGCCAGGTCGATATTGCGGGTGACCGGGTCGATGTCGGCGAACACCGGCGTGGCGCCTACTTCCAGGATCACGTTGGCTGTTGCGACCCAGGAGATCGGTGTGGTGATGACTTCATCGCCGGGCCCGATACCGGCGATACGCAAGGCGATCTCCATGGTGCAAGTGCCCGAGTTGAAGGTGCGCACCGGCCGGCCGCCAAAGTATTCCGATAGCTGCGCCTCGAAAGCCTGCACTTTCGGTCCGCTGGTGATCCAGCCCGAGCGCAGTACATCGCCGACCGCCGAGATGGTGGCTTCATCGATGGTAGGTTTGGAGAACGGCAGAAAGGGCTGTTGGCTCATGACGACGAAGGCATCCGTTTCAGATTGGCGATGAGTAAGCGAGGGTTCAGTCCCGGCATGGTGGCACGGTTAGACTGAATATAGCCTGTCGCCTGTGAATGAATCGTCATGCCACGGACACGGAAGTGCCGCTTGAACGGCGGCATGTCCTGTTGCCGGTCAGAAGTACACACGGGTTTCAAAGAACACACTCTGCTCCTTGAGCTTGCCCTTGAGCTGTTCATCACGAGCGTTTATCCGGTTGGTGAAGGTGTTGTAGCCGGTCTCGATACGGCCCATGTCCACGTAGCGCCAACCTGTGCCAAAGGCAATGCGGTCGTTGACCTTGGCATCCAGGCCCAAGCCTACGCTGTAGGCAAAATTATATTGGCGGTGGCTGGCAAAGCGACGGGTGTCATTGCTCTGAAAACCCTCGGCATCAATTTGCGCGACGCCCATCCCCGCCATGCCGTAGAACGAGAGCCAATGGGTGAGCGGTATGTTTTTATAGCCGTTGACCATCAAGCGCTGGCTGTCCGCTTCAAGACGGTTGACGTTGGCATTGAAGGGCGACCAGAAGGAGTCGAAGGTCGAGCTGCCGGAGAGGGTGTATTCCCCTTCCGCGCGCCAGCCATTGGCGAAGGCATAACCTACCGCGTAGGATCCGGTGAATGTTTTAGTGCTATCAGGCGCTTCCACTCGTTCGTTGACGCGCGGGCTGGTCAACAGTGCGCTGGATAGATTCTGGCGTGCACTGTTGAATTTTGCCGAGCCGTACCAGGCCTCTGCCTGTGCATAAGGCGTTGCAATAGCAGTGAGGAACAGAAAGGAAGATAGTTTTCGCATGGTTATCGATTCACTGAGGGGAAGGGTGGAATCGATAGCTTGTCGTCGGGCGAGTGCAGTGATCGAGAGGACTTCTCCTGTTCAATCGTCAACTCATCAGTCTTTGCTGTAGGAAGAAAAGCGGCACAAAAAAGCCGCTCCCAGGGAGCGGCTGTTTTAACCGGCGGTTTTACTCGGCGGCGATAGCGTTTTTCGCCAGGATGGCGTTGGCCAGTTCCATATCCGTGGCCTGCAGGCCAGGGTTATCGGCGCGGACTTTCTGCATGGCGGATTCCAGGTACGGGCCGCGGATACCGCCGTCGCTGGCAACGAAGCTGCCTGCGTCGTCTTGTGCGGCAACCACCAGTTTGTGGTCCTTGAAGGTCAGGTAGGTCGAGCCGGTCGTGGCGCCCGACGAGATGACATTGCGCCAGAAACTGTCGGCCATGGCTGAACCGACAGGAAGGGAAAGCACAGCGAGGGTAGCGACAGCATATTTAAGACGCATGATGGGTGACTCCGGGTGGGTGATCTGTACCGTTTGATTGCAGTTAGCCCAGCCGAGTTCCATCACTGACTAAACAGTTTCTACCTTCAAGATCACGCCATCCAGGCCCACCACACGCACTTGAGCGCCTACAGGGCTGTCAGGGCCGGTTACCATCCAGACGCCGTCACCGACTTTTACCTTGCCCCGACCCTCCACAATCGCCTGATGCACCACGAACACACGGCCGATCAGCTCCGAGCCACGCTCGTTGAGCCCCGGCTGGTCACTGGCTTTGGCACTGCTGCGCTGGCGTTTCCACCAGTACACCGCTGTCAATATCGACAGCACAGCGAACAGCAACAGTTGCCACTCCAGCCCGAGCGGCGGCACCAGAAACTTGATCACGCCCACGGCTGCCGCAGCTATGCCCATCCACAGCAGGTAGCCACCGGCGCCGAATACTTCAAGAATCAATAGCACCGTACCCAGTGCGAGCCAATCCCAGAACGAAAGATGCTGCAGGAAATCCCACATGGCGATCGCCTCAGGCTTTCTTGTTGTCGAAGGTTGCCTTGACGATTTCGCCGATGCCGCCGACAGCGCCGATCACCTGGCTGGCTTCCAGCGGCATCAGGATCACTTTGCTGTTATTGGCCGACGCCAATTTGCCAAGGGCATCGATGTATTTCTGCGCGACGAAGTAGTTGATGGCCTGTACGTTGCCGGTGGCAATCGCTTCGGAAACCACCTGGGTCGCGCGGGCCTCAGCCTCTGCCTGACGCTCACGGGCTTCAGACTCCAGGAACGCGGCCTGGCGCCCACCTTCGGCTTCAAGAATCTGTGCCTGTTTCTTGCCTTCGGCCGTCAGGATCGCCGATGCCCGCAGGCCTTCGGCTTCCAGGATCTGTGCACGCTTGATCCGCTCGGCTTTCATCTGGCCGGACATGGCGGCCATCAGGTCGGCGGGCGGGCTGATGTCCTTGATTTCGATCCGGGTGATCTTGATGCCCCACGGCGCCGTGGCTTCATCGACGGTGCGCAGCAGTTTTTCGTTGATGCCGTCACGCTGGCTGAGCATGGCATCCAGCTCCATGGAGCCGAGCACCGTGCGGATATTGGTTTGCAGCAGGTTGCGGATAGCGTGTTCGAGGTTGTTGACCTCGTAGGCGGCCTGGGCGGTATTGACCACCTGGAAGAAGCACACGGCGTCGATCTGCACGGTGGCGTTGTCGGCGGTGATGACTTCCTGGGGCGGGATATCCAGCACGCTTTCCATCACGTTGATCTTGCGGCCGATGCGGTCCATGACCGGGATGATGATGTTCAGGCCCGGCTTGAGGGTGTTGGTGTACCGGCCGAAGCGCTCGACGGTCCACTGATAGCCCTGGGGTACCACCTTGAAGCCCATGAACAGGATGGCGATGGCCAGGCCCACGAAAAGAAGCAGTACGGTTCCGATCTGCATAGCGATTCCCTATCTGATGGTGTCAGTTAAACGACGTTCGGCGGATTGTAACGGTCTTGTCACCGATAAGAACGGTTTCAGCACGGCGTAATCAACGCATTTGTTACCGAATCCCCAGGCGTCACTCGCAATACCTCGGCCATTGTGGTCAGCCCCGCCTTGACTTTACCCACGCCGGCCATGCGCAGGCCGCACATGCCTTGCGCCACCGCCTCCCTGCGCAGGGACTGCGCGTCGGCGCCTGGCGTGATCAGCGCCTTGAGCGAGTCATTCAGCACCATGATCTCGTAGACCCCGGCGCGCCCGCGAAAGCCGCTGTTTCGACATTCTGCACACCCTACCGCTTCGTGAGCATCGCCCGCCACCCGCTTGCAATGAGGGCACAGCAAGCGCACCAAGCGCTGCGCCATTACGCCCAATAACGTGGCCTTGATCAAATAATGAGCAATGCCCAGTTCCTGCAAGCGGCTGATGGCGCTGGGCGCATCGTTGGTGTGCAGCGTCGAGAGCACCAAATGCCCGGTCAATGCGGCCTGGATCGCCATCTCGGCGGTTTCCCGATCGCGGATCTCGCCGATCATGATGATGTCCGGGTCCTGGCGAAGCAGGGCTCGGATGCCGCTGGCGAAGGTCAGGTCGATATTGGGCTGTACCTGCATTTGGTTAAACGCCGGCTCGACCATCTCGATCGGGTCTTCCACGGTGCAAAGATTGACCTCCCGGGTCGCCAAGTGTTTGAGCGTGGTGTAGAGGGTGCTGGTCTTGCCTGAACCGGTAGGCCCCGTGACCAGGATGATGCCGTTGGTGTGGCGCGTCATGTCGTGCCATCGCTGCTGGTCCTCGGCCGACAAGCCCAGCTCGTCAAAGTCCTTGAGCAGCACCTGCGGGTCGAAAATCCGCATCACCAGTTTTTCGCCAAAGGCGGTGGGCAGGGTCGACAGCCGCAACTCGACTTCTGTGCCTGCAGGGCTTTTGGTCTTGACCCGGCCGTCCTGGGGTTTGCGTTTTTCCGCGACGTTCATCCGCCCGAGGCTTTTCAGGCGGCTGACCACCGCCATCGTCACCTGGGGTGGAAATTGATAGACGTCGTGCAGCAGCCCATCAATGCGAAAGCGCACGCGGCCTTGTTCACGGCACGGCTCGATATGAATATCACTGGCCCGCTGGGCGAACGCGTATTGCAACAGCCAGTCGACGATATTGACGATATGCGCGTCGTTGGCGTCCGGCTCCTGGTCGCTGGCGCCGAGGTTGAGCAACTCGACGTTGCCAGGCCCCGCGACCTTTTGATCCGCACCGCTGACGGACTTCGCCAGCCGGTAGAATTCGCTGATACAACGCTGAATGTCCTGGGGGTTGGCAACCACGCGCCTGATCGAGCGCTGGAGCACTTGTGCCAGTCCCGATTCCCAACTGGTGACATGGGGCTGGGCGCTGGCAACGGTGACGGTCTGCGCGTCCACGGCCACCGCAAGGATGGCGTGGCGTTGGGCAAATGCGTGGGACATCAGCGGCACGACCGTTGCAACATCGATCTTCAGCGGGTCGATGCGCCAATAAGGTTGCCCCACATGTTGGGCAAGCCACTGGGTCAGGGTTTCCAGGGAAGGCCCATGGGCGGCGATGCACTCCAACGGGTGCTGGGCATTGCCGGCGGGCAGCGCTGATAAGCGCTGCGCGATGTCGGGAGCAATCAGCCCTCCCTCGACCAGCGCCGGGAGCAACTGATGCAGTTCCAATCGGTGATCAGCAGACATGAAGGTGTTCCTGGGTAGCCTCGGACGACATTTCAGGCTAGCCAGCCGCCGAATATCTTCCTCCCAGCGTATGTTGCAGGCCTTTACCGAGCTGCTGCCGCCACGGCCACCGGCCCCACGGAATCAGCGCGCCATACATGCAGCGTGCACACGCTGATCAGGTTTCGAATCTTTTCGGCGATCACTTGGGCGCGATGCCAGCTCAGGCTATCCATCACGATATCGATGTTCAGCAGGTCTTCCTGGCGGCTCACGTTGACCTGGCTCGGTGTCAGGAACTGCAACGCAAAATAGTTGAGTACCCGACACAACACATCGGGCTCCGCCTCGGCGACGATCCGGTAATGCGCCTGGCAATGGGTGCTGCTGGCAGCCCACGCATCGACGCGGGTCAGAGGGTGGGTGGTTTCGACGGCATGCATGCTGACTCTCCAGATTCGAATGGAGAAATTTTTACATTCGCTTCGGGAGATTTCTTATCTAAGATGGGCATGATTTGCGATTAATCGAATCGTTCAATTCAGAAAAGACAGCCTTCAAGGTATTTTTATGCACAGCGAATTGGACGCCTACGACCGCCGCATCCTGGCCCTGCTGCAAGAGGACGCCTCGCTGTCCAGCGCGCAGATCGCCGAACAGGTCGGCCTGTCCCAGTCGCCGTGCTGGCGACGCATCCAGCGGCTCAAGGAAGAAGGAGTGATTCGCGGCCAGGTCACTCTGCTGGATCGCAAGAAGATCGGCCTGAATACGCAGATCTTTGCCGAGGTCAAACTCAACGCCCACGGCCGATCCAACTTCACCGAGTTCACCGACGCGATTCGTGGGTTTCCGGAAGTGCTGGAGTGCTATGTGCTGATGGGGGCGGTGGACTTTCTACTACGCATCGTGACGTCGGACATTGAGGCGTACGAGCGGTTTTTCTTCGAGAAGTTATCGATGGTGCCGGGGATTCAGGAGGTCAACTCGATCGTGGCGCTGTCCGAGATCAAGTCGACCACCAGCCTGCCAGTATTGCGCTGACAGGATCGGCCTCATCGGGGGCTAGGCCCCCGATGGCGATATTACAGGCGCAGCAGGGTCTTCCAGGCACGGTTCTGATACACCGCAATCGCCTGATGCATGCGCGCATCCAGCGACTCGTCGGTGATCGGCTGGTTGGCCAGTTGCGCCAGCTTGTTCAGCTCGCCGTACAAACGATCCAGTTCCGCAATGTCCACCACGTTACGCGCATGGTGCAGCCAGGCCTGGATGCGTTCGATGCGCGGCAGTTGCTCGGCCAGGTCTTCCGGTTGCTGCTGGTAGCGCGGCAGTTGCAGGGCGACGGCATCGTCGGCCAGCAGGCGCGGCAGCCAGTTGGTGATTTGCGCGGCGCCCTGGCGGTTGCCGCGCACGTTGCGGTCGGCAGTCCAGGTGCGGGCCATCAGCCAGCGTGACATGTTCAACGAGAACAAGCCCCAGCGCACGTCGTCCAATTCTTCGGCAAACTGCTCGGGTGCGGCTTTGCGGATGTCTTCGTCGTCGTCACCGGCCTGGACCAGCGGGCGCCAGTCTTCCAGCAGTGCATCGAGTGCGCTGCGCAGTTCGCTGGTGGATTGACGCGGCGCGGCCTGGCCGAGGCTGCCGATCAGGGCGCGCAGTTCGCCGAGGTTGTCGACCCAGTCCTGCAGCAGACGCCAGTGGCCATTGAAGCGGTATTGCTCGGCGAGGCGCTGGCTGCTGCCGAGCAGGTGCCACATGATTGCGGCGAAGGCGTCGTCCAGCGGCATTTCGGCGTGGATCTGCGGCGCCGGCAGGCTCAGGGAGTAGCTGCTGGCGTCGTACAGGCGGTAGCCGCGCTCGGCCTTGCTGATGTCACACGGCATCAGTGCGAGGGTGGCGGCCAGCTCGGCGGCCAACTCCAGCAGCGCAGCCGGCTCGCCTTCGCGCAGTTCCAGTTCCAGCTCGCAGATTTCTTCTTTCTGCTTACCCACGACCACATGGCCCAGGTCCAGGGCGGCTTCGATCACCACCTTGGCCTTGCCACGGCCCCAGGCGATTTCGGCGCGCTCGCGCACGAAGTCGGTGGTGAAGATCGGCTTGAGGGTCTTTTTGTCCAGCTCGGCCAGTTGCTCGGGCCAGCAATCGCCGTCGAGTTTCTTTACGTCGAGCTTGGCCTTGGGCAGGTCCCAGTTGTACTCATTGCGTTCCGACAGGCCGGCGACGCTTTGGCCACGGGTCTTGAGGGTCTGGATAATCTCGTCACCGTCCTTGCGCAGGCGCAGGGCGACTTTGGCCTGGGCCAGGTCACGCTCGGGGGTGTCGAAGTACTGGTTCATCAACTCACGGCGTTCCCAGCCACTTTTGTTGCGTTTTTTCAGTAGCGGGTGCTCACGCAGCGCGGCGAGTGTTTCGCGGCTGACGCGGAGCTTGATTTCGGTTTCTTTCTGCATGGCCGGAAAATCCAGGATCGGGAGCGCAGCCGGGGAAAAGAGTGGCTGCCAAGGTCGTGCAGTGTACAGGACTGAGCCCGGCAACGCGCCGCAACGGTTTATTGTCTCGTGCAGATGCCTCTATAGTGGGGCTCATCCGGGAAGTAGGGAGACCGCGTATGCCGTTACCGTCCATGAAAGAGCAGTTCGCCGCGCTGATTGCCGCGCCTTCGGTGAGTTGCACCCAGGCGTCTCTCGACCAGACCAACCGACCGGTGATCGATTTGCTCGCCGGTTGGTTGGGCGACCTGGGGTTCTCCATTGACATCCAACCGGTCAGCCCCGGTAAATTCAACCTGCTGGCCAGCTTTGGCACAGGCCCCGGCGGCCTGGTATTGGCCGGCCATAGCGACACCGTTCCTTATGACGCTGCGTTGTGGAAGACCGATCCGCTCAAGCTGACGGAAGTCGACGGCCGCTGGGTAGGATTGGGCAGTTGCGACATGAAGGGTTTTTTCGCGCTGGCGATTGAAGCGGTGTTGCCGCTGCTGGACCAACCGTTCAAGCAACCGTTGCTGATCCTCGCCACCTGCGATGAAGAAAGCTCCATGTCCGGTGCCCGGGCATTGGCCGAAGCCGGGCGCCCGCTGGGCCGCGCGGCGGTGATCGGTGAACCGACCGGCCTCAAGCCGATCCGCCTGCACAAAGGCGTGATGATGGAGCGCATCGACATTCTCGGCCAAAGCGGCCATTCGTCGGACCCAAGCCTGGGCCACAGCGCCCTGGAAGCCATGCATGACGCCATCGGCGAGCTGCGCGGCCTGCGCCTGGCCTGGCAGCGCGAGTACCGCAACCCGCAATTCAGCGTGCCGCAACCGACCATGAACTTCGGCTGTATCCATGGTGGCGACAACCCCAACCGCATCTGTGGCCAATGCTCCCTGGAATTCGACCTGCGGCCCTTGCCGGGCATGGACCCCGCAGTGCTGCGTGCGGCGATCCGGCAAAAGCTCGAACCCCTGGCCGAGCGCCATAAAGTCAAGATCGACTACGCGCCGTTATTCCCCGCAGTGCCGCCGTTCGAGCAGGTCGAAGACGCCGAGTTGGTGCGGGTCGCGGAACGATTGACCGGGCATCGTGCCGAAGCAGTAGCGTTCGGCACCGAAGCGCCTTATCTTCAGCGCCTTGGTTGTGAAACCCTGGTGCTCGGCCCTGGCGACATCGCCTGTGCCCACCAACCGGGCGAATACCTCGAAATGTCACGCTTGACGCCTACAGTGCGTCTATTGCGGGAACTGATCGAACATTACTGCCTGAAACCTGCGTAAATTAACCCCTGTCCATTCGTACATAAGGAGAGCGAGCGTGTCGCCAAGCCTGTTCCGACGATAACCATCAGCCCGCTGTGCGTTTTCACGACTCATCCTTTTTCGGCTGCTTTTTATTACAGGCCCAGGTTCCATGCCCGACTACGTTAATTGGCTTCGTCACGCTTCGCCCTACATCAACGCCCACCGCGACTGCACCTTTGTGGTCATGTTGCCCGGCGACGGCGTGGATCATCCGAACTTCGGCAATATCGTCCACGACCTGGTGCTGCTCCACAGCCTGGGCGTGCGCCTGGTGCTGGTGCACGGTTCGCGCCCACAGATCGAAGCGCGCCTTGAAGCGCGCGGCCTGGTCCCGACTTACCATGAAGGCATGCGCATCACCGATGCCGCGACGCTGGAGTGTGTGATCGACGCGGTCGGCCACCTGCGTATCGCCATCGAAGCGCGCCTGTCGATGGACATGGCCTCGTCGCCGATGCAGGGCTCGCGCCTGCGGGTGGCCAGCGGCAACCTGGTGACGGCGCGGCCTATCGGCGTGCTTGAAGGCGTGGATTACCACCACACCGGCGAAGTGCGCCGGGTCGACCGCAAGGGCATCAATCGCCTGCTGGATGAGCGCTCCATTGTGCTGCTGTCGCCCCTGGGCTATTCGCCTACGGGGGAGATCTTCAACCTGGCCTGCGAAGACGTCGCCACCCGCGCCGCCATCGACCTGGGGGCGGACAAACTGCTGCTGTTCGGCGCTGATCTCGGCCTGATCGATGAAAATGGCCGCCTGGTCCGCGAACTGCGCCCGCAACAAGTACCGGCACACCTGCAACGCCTGGGCAGCAGCAACTACCAGTCCGAATTGCTTGATGCAGCGGCCGAGGCTTGCCGGGGCGGGGTAGGGCGCAGCCACATTGTCAGCTACGCCGAAGACGGTGCCTTGCTCACCGAACTGTTCACCCGCGATGGCGGCGGCACGCTGGTGGCCCAGGAGCAATTCGAACGGGTGCGCGAGGCGGCGATTGAAGACGTCGGCGGCTTGCTCGACCTGATCAGCCCCCTGGAAGAACAGGGCATCCTGGTGCGCCGTTCGCGGGAAGTGCTCGAGCGTGAGATCGAGCAGTTCAGCGTGGTTGAGCGCGAAGGCATGATCATCGCGTGTGCGGCGTTGTATCAGATCGCCGATTCGGACGCGGGTGAACTGGCTTGCCTGGCGGTGAACCCGGAGTATCGCCATGGCGGGCGGGGTGATGAGCTGCTGGAGCGTATCGAAACCCGTGCCCGGGCGCAGGGGTTGAAGACGCTGTTCGTACTTACCACGCGGACTGCCCACTGGTTCCGTGAGCGCGGCTTTGTGCCGAGCAGCGTGGATCGCCTGCCCTCGGCACGGGCCTCGCTGTACAACTACCAGCGTAACTCGAAGATTTTCGAGAAGGCCTTGTAGAACCCTACCCCCAAGTCACCGGGCAGGCTCGTGTAAGAGCCTGCCGTCACGCACGACTAAAGTTTAAGCATTCTTGATCTGACGCCGATAACAGGTGGGCGGCTATGGATAGAGTGTGGGCGCTTGCAAACACCTGAATCGTCGAGTGGGCGGCTTGGACAGCAAAAGAAACGATTAGTGACACAAAAACTGTAACAAATTGACGGGAGGATGTGCCTTTGGCCATGATGGCGTCGCCTTTTTGATCGTGGGTGACGTATGCAACAGCGCGGCCACACTAATCGATCTAAAAAAGCTCTAACAAATACCCTTTAGGAATTAGCTTGTGTGGCGAGTGGTCTATGCTGGCCTGTCCACGTCACGGAAAGTCTTATTCCTGAATCGTATGAAAAAGAATGAAATAATTCTTTTTGGGTGTATGAAAAACTCATTACCCTGCAGGGACCAAATCAACGGTGGTTAGACGAAGGTAGTAGACACACAAGGTTACGATTGACTTGTCAGTCACTATCCGGTGCTAATCGCGCATCTGTGGATCGAGGGCGTCAGACCCGAGACCAAAGAAATACAAAAATTAGAAACGAGAGGAGCGGTACATGAAGAAGTCCACCTTGGCACTGTCTGTAGCTTTGGGCGTAATCGCTCAGCAAGCAGGCGCTGCCGGTTTCATCGAAGACAGCCACGCCACACTGAGTGCGCGTAACTTTTACATCAACACCGATAACCGTGATGGCCACCCATCGTCGACCTCGAACACCCGCAGCAAGAACGCTGAATGGGGCCAAGGCTTCGACCTGCGTTTCATCTCGGGTTACACCCAAGGTACCGTTCAGTTCGGCGTTGATGCGATCGGCCTGTACGGCGTGCGCCTGGATTCGAGTCGTGCTGAACACGGTAACTACAACGGCACCGCATCTGGCGGTACTGTGTTCCCGAGCGATGGCAACACGGCTGTTAACGATTTCGCCAGCCTGGGCGTGACCGGCAAGGTCAAGATCTCCCAAACCGAACTGAAGTTGGGCACCCTGCAGCCTAAGTTGCCGGTTATCGTGACCAACGATGGTCGTCTGCTGCCGCAGACCTTCCAAGGTGGCCAGATCACTACCAACGACATCAAGGATTTGACCTTGGTTGCTGGTCAGGTGGAAAAGGCCAAGGGTCGTAACTCCAGCAACAACGAAAACCTGTCGATTGGTGGTGCCAACGGTAGCTCCAACTACAACACAGGCACTTTCGTTAACAAGTTCTACTATGCGGGTGGTGACTACAAACTCACCAAAGACCTGACCGCCCAGTACTACTACGGCAACCTGGAAGACTTCTACAAGCAGCACTTCCTGGGCCTGACTCACAACTGGGCAATCGGCCCGGGCGTTTTGAAGTCTGACCTGCGTTATTTCAACAGCTCCGACGATGGTAAAAACGGCAACACCCCTGCTTACTACAGCAGCGGTAACTACAACGGTTTCAGCGGCGGCAAAGGTAAGGTTGATAACAACCTGTACAGCGGCCTGTTCCTGTACACCGTTGCCGGCCACACTTTCGGTGGTGGTTACCAGGTCAGCAACGGCAGCAGCGACTTCCCTTGGTTGAACCAGGGCGACGGTTCGTCGGCTTACCTGACGACTGACATGCAGATCCAGAAGTTTGCCCGCGCCGGCGAGCGTACCTGGCAAGCTCGCTACGCTTACGACTTCGCTAAAGTCGGCGTACCTGGCCTGACTGCTGGTGTCGTTTACCTCAAGGGTAGCGACATCGACACCGTAGGCACCAACGCTGGTCGTACTGAAATCACCGGTCAATCCGAGTGGGAACGTGACATCACCGTTGCTTACGTGATTCCAGAAGGCCCGCTGAAAAACCTTGGCGTTGCCTGGAAAAACGCTATGTGGCGCACCGACCTGGCGAACACCCGTTCCCAGGACGAAAACCGCCTGATCGTCAGCTACTCGCTGCCACTGTTCTAGTCGCGTGAAGCTGTTGTAAGACCGTAAAACCTTGCCCGGCGCACGCCGGGCAAGGTGTCTTGCTTTTCAAGTCGGGCTAAACCCCCGCAAGCCCTTCCTGAACCCCTCTTTGTACAGCGTCTCAAGGCCTTCTCGAACCTTGGAAACGATGTTGCGCCTCGCCCTTTCCCGCGTCCAATGAACAGATTTTTAATATTCCTTTATCGTCTAGATAAATCGATATTTATTCTTTTTAAATAATCCGCAATCCATGCACAGTGGGCTCCATAAGCACTCACCAGGAGCCACACCATGAGCCTAAGACTGGGCGATATCGCCCCCGACTTCGAACAGGATTCCAGCGCCGGCAAGATTCGTTTCCACGAATGGCTGGGCGACAGCTGGGGTGTGTTGTTTTCCCACCCGGCGGACTTCACCCCGGTGTGCACCACGGAGCTGGGCTTCACCGCCAAGCTCAAGGACGAGTTCGCCAAGCGCGGCGTCAAGGCCATCGCCCTGTCGGTGGACCCGGTGGATTCGCACCACAAGTGGATCGAAGACATCAACGAAACCCAGGCCACCGTCGTCAACTTCCCGATCCTGGCTGACGCCGACCGCAAGGTTTCGGACCTCTACGACCTGATCCACCCGAATGCCAGTGACACCCTCACCGTGCGTTCCTTGTTCGTGATCGACCCGAACAAGAAGATCCGCCTGACCATCACCTACCCGGCCAGCACCGGCCGTAACTTCCACGAAATCCTGCGGGTCATCGACTCGCTGCAACTGACCGACAACTACAAAGTCGCCACCCCCGCCAACTGGCAGGACGGTGATGAGGTGGTGATCGTGCCGTCACTCAAGGATGAGGAAGAGATCAAGAAGCGCTTTCCGAAGGGCTATCGGGCGGTGAAGCCGTATTTGCGGCTTACTCCACAGCCCAATCGTTGAAACTGACTCACAGCAGGGGTTTTCAGGCCGTTTCTACGGCCTTTTTTTTCGCCTGGCGACCTACAAACCTCATATGCATTTAAAGAATAAACAAATGAAAAAATAAGATTTATAGATATATGAATCTGCTGATAAGGTCTGTTCCATCTTGGCGCCATCGCCACACAGCGAACCGCCGGCACTTGCTCAAGGAATTCCTGCATGTTGGTCGTAACACTTGGAGGCAGTCCCAGCCAGCGTTCCCGCTCCGGGGTCTTGCTGGAAAAAACCCGTCAGTGGTTGCAAGACAAAGGCGTTGAAGTGGTGAGTTACCAGATACGGGACTTCCCGGCTGAAGACTTGCTGCATGCACGCTTCGACAGCCCCAAGGTCATCGACCTGCTGCAACAGGTGGCTAACGCGGATGGCCTGGTGATCGCCACGCCGGTGTACAAGGCTTCGTTCTCCGGTGCGTTGAAAACCGTGCTCGACCTGCTGCCGGAGCGCGCCCTGGCCCACAAGGTTGTGTTGCCGATGGCGACCGGCGGCAGCATCGCTCACATGCTGGCGGTGGATTACGCCTTGAAGCCGGTATTGTCGGCCCTCAAAGCCCAGGAGCTGCTCCACGGCATCTTTGCCGAAGACAGCCAGATCGCCTACGGCGAAGGCAGTGCCCAGGCACAACTGGTACCGGTCCTCGAACACCGTTTGCACGAGGCCCTGGAGACGCTTTACGGCGCCATGGCCCGTCGTCCGAAACCGTTGGACCCGCATGTGTTGAATGAACGTTTGTTGAGTGCTCGCTGGAGCATTTAAGTCAGCCTCACCGCTATATAGATGTACTCACCTTACTCAGCCGCCAACGGCCAAGCAGGTGCAGCCAACCCCCTCATCGCACTATTTGGAGAGAGCGCCATGCGCACTGTCATCTTGCGTCGTGGTCTGGTCGCACTGTTTGCTGCGGCTGTGTCCTTCGGCGCCATTGTTCAGGCTCAAGCCGCCGAGACCCTGCGGATCGGTTACCAGAAATACGGCACCCTGGTGCTGCTCAAGGCCAAGGGCACCCTGGAAAAACGCCTGGCCGCCCAAGGTGTGCAGGTGCAATGGACCGAGTTTCCCGGCGGTCCGCAACTGCTCGAAGGCCTGAACGTGGGTTCCATCGACTTCGGTGTCACCGGCGAAACCCCGCCGGTCTTCGCCCAGGCCGCCGGTGCCGACCTGCTCTACGTGGCCTACGAGCCGCCAGCGCCCACCAGTGAAGCGATCCTGGTGCCGAAAGACTCGACGATCAAATCGGTGGCCGAGCTCAAGGGCAAGAAAGTCGTGCTCAACAAAGGCTCCAACGTGCACTACCTGCTGGTGCGTGCCCTGGAAGACGCCGGCCTGAAATACACCGACGTGCAGACCGTGTTCCTGCCGCCCGCCGATGCCCGTGCCGCCTTCGAGCGTGGCAGCGTGGATGCGTGGGTGATCTGGGACCCGTACCAGGCCGCCGCCGAGAAACAACTGCAAGCGCGTACCTTGCGTGACGGCACCGGCATTGCCGACAACCACCAGTTCTACCTGGCCACCAAGCCGTACGCCGAAAAGCATCCGGAAGTGGTCAAGGCGCTGATCGAAGAAGTGCGCGCGGTGGGCGAGTGGTCCAAGGCCAACCCCCAGGAAGTGACCGAACAAGTCGCGCCGCTGCTGGGCCTGCCGGCAGACATTACCCTGACCTCGGTGAAACGCCAGGGCTACGGCGCGCTGTTCCTGACCCCGGAAGTGGTGGCGGCCCAGCAGAAAATCGCCGACAGCTTCTACCAACTCAAATTGATCCCCAAGCCCTTGAGCATCAAGGACGTGATCTGGACGCCACCGGCTGCCGTGGCTAAAGCGCCGTAATCCGATTTCTTCAGGAGACAACTCCATGAGCCTCACTATTTTCTGGTTCCTGCCTACCCACGGCGACGGCCATTACCTTGGCACCGCCGAAGGCGCTCGCGCCGTCGACCACGGTTATCTGCAGCAAGTGGCCCAGGCCGCTGACCGCCTGGGATTCGGCGGGGTGCTGATCCCCACCGGTCGCTCCTGCGAAGACTCGTGGCTGGTGGCCGCCTCGCTGATCCCGGTGACCCAGCGTTTGAAATTCCTTGTCGCGCTGCGCCCCGGGATCATTTCCCCGACGGTGGCGGCGCGTCAGGCCGCGACCCTGGACCGCCTGTCCGGCGGCCGCGCGCTGTTCAACCTGGTGACTGGTGGTGACCCGGAAGAGCTGGCCGGCGATGGCTTGTTCCTCAGTCACGAAGAGCGCTACCAGGCTTCGGTGGAGTTCACCCGCATCTGGCGCCGCGTGCTGGAAGGCGAAACCGTGGATTACGACGGCGAGCACATCAGCGTCAAAGGCGCCAAGTTGCTCTACCCGCCGATCCAGCAACCGCGCCCGCCGCTGTACTTCGGGGGATCCTCCGAAGCGGCCCAGGACCTCGCCGCCGAACAAGTGGAGATGGTGCTGACCTGGGGCGAGCCACCGGCCGCCGTCGCCGAGAAGATCGAACAGGTGCGGGCCAAGGCGGCGAAGCTAGGGCGCACCGTGCGCTTCGGCATTCGTCTGCATGTGATCGTGCGCGAAACCAACGAAGAAGCCTGGAAAGCCGCCGACAAACTGATCTCCCATCTGGACGACGACACCATCGCCCGTGCCCAGGCTTCCCTGGCGCGCTTCGATTCTGTCGGCCAGCAGCGCATGGCGGCCTTGCATGGCGGCAACCGCGACAACCTGGAAGTCAGCCCCAACCTGTGGGCCGGCGTCGGCCTGGTGCGTGGCGGTGCGGGCACCGCGCTGGTGGGCGATGGCCCGACGGTTGCCGAGCGGGTCAAGGAGTACGCAGCGCTGGGCATCGACACCTTTATCTTCTCCGGTTATCCACACCTGGAAGAATCGTATCGGGTCGCCGAGCTGCTGTTCCCGCACCTGGATATCGAACGTCCCGAGCTGCCGAAAAGCGCCGGTTACGTAAGCCCGTTCGGCGAAATGGTCGCCAACGACATCCTTCCCAAAGCTGCGTCACAGAGCTGAGGCGGCGCCATGAACCTGGAAAAATTGAGCCATCGCGTGGCGCCCTGGGTGCTGCCGATTTTATTGCTGGCGGTGTGGCAGTTGTCGGTGTCCGCGGGTTGGTTGTCGACACGCATCCTGCCGGCGCCCAGCGCGGTGATTGAGGCTGGGGTCAACCTGGTGCGCAGCGGCGAAATCTGGACGCACCTGGCTATCAGTGGCTGGCGTGCCGGCCTGGGCTTTGTGATCGGTGGCAGCATCGGCCTGGCGCTGGGGTTTATCACCGGCCTGTCGACGTGGGGCGAACGCCTGCTGGACAGCTCGGTGCAGATGATCCGCAACGTGCCGCACCTGGCGCTGATTCCGCTGGTGATCCTGTGGTTCGGCATCGACGAGACCGCGAAGATTTTCCTCGTGGCCCTCGGCACGCTGTTTCCGATCTACCTGAACACCTACCACGGCATCCGCAACGTCGACCCGGCGCTGGTGGAAATGTCGCGCAGCTACGGTTTGTCCGGTTTCAGCCTGTTCTGGCAAGTGATCCTGCCGGGTGCGCTGCCGTCGATCCTGGTGGGTGTGCGCTTTGCCCTGGGCTTTATGTGGCTGACGCTGATCGTGGCGGAAACCATCTCTGCCAGCTCCGGCATTGGTTACCTGGCGATGAACGCCCGCGAATTCCTGCAAACCGATGTGGTGGTGTTGGCCATCGTGATGTACGCCATCCTCGGCAAGCTGGCCGACCTGGCCGCTCGCGGTCTGGAGCGTGTATGGCTGCGCTGGCACCCGGCTTACCAAGTGAATAAAGGAGGTGCGGCATGACCGCTCAACAACCTCCGCGCCTGCTGAAGGGGATTCCCCTGGCGGTGCGCAAATTGCGCAAGGCCTTCGGCGCGCGGGAAGTACTCAAGGAAATCGATCTGCACATTCCGGCGGGCCAGTTCGTGGCCGTGGTTGGTCGCAGTGGCTGCGGTAAAAGTACCTTGCTGCGCCTGTTGGCCGGCCTCGATAAAGCCAGCGGCGGCGAGCTGCTGGCCGGTTCGGCGCCGCTGAGCGAGGCGATTGAAGACACGCGCTTGATGTTCCAGGAAGCGCGCCTGCTGCCGTGGAAAAAGATTATCGACAACGTCGGCCTGGGCCTCAAAGGCAACTGGCGCCCTAAAGCCTTGGAAGCCCTGGAAGCGGTCGGCCTGGCCGAGCGTGCTAATGAGTGGCCGGCGGCCTTGTCCGGTGGCCAGAAGCAGCGTGTGGCTCTGGCCCGCGCCTTGATTCACCAGCCGCGCCTGCTGCTGCTCGACGAACCGCTGGGCGCCCTGGACGCCCTGACCCGTATCGAGATGCAGCAACTGATCGAAAACCTCTGGCAAAAACACGGCTTCACCGTGTTGCTGGTAACCCATGACGTCAGCGAAGCCGTGGCCATTGCCGACCGGGTGATCCTGATCGAAGACGGCGAAATCGGCCTCGACCTGATCGTCGATCTGCCGCGCCCACGGGCCCGAGGCTCACATCGCCTGGCCGCACTGGAAGCGCAAGTACTTAACCGTGTGCTGTCGTTGCCCGGCACACCGCCGGAACCCGAACCTGTTTCACCGCTGCCTACGCAATTGCGTTGGGCTCAATAACTCACTTGTCCTACGAAGGAAGTCCACCATGACTATTAAAGCCATCAACGTGCGTAACCAGTTCAAAGGCACCATCAAGGAAATCGTCGTCGGCGACGTGCTGTCGGAAATCGACGTGCAGACTGCATCCGGTATCGTCACGTCCGTGATCACCACCCGCTCGGTCAAAGAGCTGGAGCTGGTGATTGGCAGCGAAGTGATTGCCTTTGTGAAGTCGACTGAGGTGTCGATCGCCAAGTTGTGATTTGCGTCGCTCTTGAGGCCGTCATCGGGGTGTAGCCCCCTCCCACATATTGATCTGTGAGCACATTCAAAATGTGGGAGGGGGCTTGCCCCCGATGAGGCCGGCCCAGCCAACCCAGGATTCAGCGCTTAGGCAGATACGCCGGCAAATACAGCCCCACATACGCATCAAACACCCGCATCCCTTCCTCAGCCATACGCGGCGTAATCAGCCCATGCTGATGCACCGAACGCGCATACACGCGATCACTCAATTCCAACGCCAGCGCAAACACATCCACATCGGTTGGCAAGCTCGGCACTTCAAAGTGGCGGTCGAACACTTCCAGCATCAAATCCCCCAGCTCCAGATCATGCTGGCGGTCCGCCTGGGTCACTTCGGTCAGCCCGTGCTGGGCCAGGATCAACTGGCGCGCGGCGGCGTCGTTGCTGTAGATGGTCAGCATGCGCTGTTCGACGATGTAGGACAGGTCGCGCCAATGCTTGAGTGAATCATGCTCGATGGGGGCCTGGATGGCGCAGCGGAAGGCTGCATGTATATCGGCGGTCAGTGCCTCCAGCAGCGCCGGCACACTGGCGAAAAAGTGATACACCGACGACGGCGGGATCTGCGCGCGCTCGGCCACGCTGTAGATCGACAAACTCGCCACGCCTTCGGCGGCCAGCAAGGTGCGGGCGGCATCGAGAATCGCGTCGATCCGTGCCTGGCTGCGGGCGCGGGGTTTGCGAGGGGCGGCGGGGCGGGTGGGCATGGAAGTCTCCTACAAGGCAGCGGGCATTGTACGCAGAGCCTGGGGATGATCCATACCGCTTGTTGGGGTGAGCGGGCTTGCCCCGCGCTGGGCTGCGAAGCGGCCCCCATAAAAAACGCCGAGTTCCTTCAGAAAGAACTCGGCGCCTGTGTTGGGGGCTGCTACGCAGCCCAGCGCGGGGCAAGCCCGCACCACAGTCAATGCAGCCGTCGTTTAGACCGTATGCAGGTACCAGTTGTACTCAAGGTCGGAGATGGAGTGTTCGAACTCTTCCAGCTCACTTTCCTTACAGGCGACGAAGATATCGATGTATTTAGGATCGATGTACTTGGCCATCACCTCGCTGTCGTCCAACTCGCGCAGGGCATCGCGCAGGTTGTTCGGCAGGCTCTGTTCGTTCTGCTCGTAGCTGTTGCCTTCCACGGGGGCGCCCGGCTCGATCTTGTTGGTCAGACCGTGGTGCACGCCTGCAAGGACCGAAGCCATCAGCAGGTAAGGGTTGGCGTCGGCACCGGCCACACGGTGTTCGATACGTACGGCGTCGGACGAGCCGGTCGGTACGCGAATCGCCACGGTGCGGTTGTCCAGGCCCCAGCACGGCGAGTTCGGCACGTAGAACTGTGCGCCGAAACGACGGTAGGAGTTGACGTTAGGGCACAGGAATGCCATTTGGGCGGGTAGGGTCTCGAGCACACCGCCGATCGCGTGACGCAATGCGGCGTTCTGCTCGGGATCCTCGCTGGCAAAGATGTTCTTGCCGTCCTTGTCCAGGATCGAGATGTGTACGTGCAAACCGTTGCCTGCCTGGCCTGGGTAAGGCTTGGCCATGAAGGTGGTATCCATCTCATGGTCGTAGGCGATGTTCTTGATCAGGCGCTTGAGCAGTACCGCGTAGTCGCAGGCCTTGATCGGGTCGGCCACGTGGTGCAGGTTCACTTCGAACTGCGCCGGGGCACTTTCCTTGACGATGGCGTCGGCCGGGATGCCTTGCTCTTTGGCACCTTCCAGGATGTCCTGGAGGCAGTCGACGTATTCGTCGAGGTCGTCGATCAGGTAGACCTGTGTCGAGTGCGGGCGTTTGCCGGAGATCGGCGAGCGGGGCGGTTGTGGGCGGCCGTTCACGTTCTCCTGGTCGATCAGGTAGAACTCAAGCTCGAAGGCGGCGCAGATGGTCAGACCGAGGTCGTCAAACTTGCTTACAACTTGGCGGAGCACTTCGCGCGGATCGGCGAAGAAAGGTTCACCTTCAAGTTCGTGCATGGTCATCAGCAGTTGCGCGGTAGGGCGCTTTTGCCAGGGTTCATTGCACAGGGTGTCAGGGATCGGATAACAGATTCGGTCAGCATCACCGATGTCCAGGCCCAGGCCGGTGCTTTCCACCGTCGAGCCATTGATATCCAGGGCAAATAAAGAGGCAGGCAGGTTAATGCCCTTCTCGTAAACCTTGTGGAGGCTGGTGCGTTCGATGCGCTTACCGCGCACCACACCATTCATATCCGCAATTAGAAGGTCTACGTACAGAACCTCAGGATGATCCTTAAGGAACGCGTTCGCTTCGTTAAGCTGAACGGCACGCGGGGGTACCGACATGATGCAACACCTTTGTTGTTAAAAATATCAATCATTGATCTTTTCTGGTTTCAGTCAACCCGAACGGCATGCCGAAGTCAAGCGAGGCCTTTTTTGCCCTAAAAAAGCGCCGTGACCGCACTTTTGGGGCTTTTTGGGGCGGTTTTTTCGGTTTGACCGGCTTGGGACTCGCAGGCTTGAGCGGGCCGTGTTGTATTTTTTACGGGGGTGTTGTGTAAAAAAATGAACAAGGCTAAGCTCGATTCAAACCCATAACAGCAATAATACCGGGGTGCTTCATGTCTCGCCTGCCGCCAATCGGCGTCTCAGCCTGCTTCAGCCAGGCTTTGTCCGCAGTCCGTTCGTCCCGCGTGAATGCCCACGCACCGGCCAATATTCTTGACGGCCCATCCGCTCTCTTTTTTGCCTCCTCGACTGCCACTGACCGGCTGCCATCCGCGCGGCCGCTCATGATTCTGCACGACTTTGGCTTGAGGAATGCAACGCTGCAGCAAATGGCAGGTAAGCTCCTACCCTGAACGAAAAAACGACGCGGATGCTGCGTCAACCAACGCCTGGCCTTTAATGGATGCCAGGAAACCCAGCCCAGAGGCATTTATGAGTAACAACCTCGACCAGCTCACCGATTGGTTGAAAGACCACAAGATCACAGAAGTCGAATGCATGATTGGCGACCTGACCGGTATCACCCGGGGCAAGATCTCGCCGACCAACAAGTTCATCGCCGAAAAAGGCATGCGCCTGCCCGAGAGCGTTCTGTTGCAGACCGTGACCGGCGACTATGTCGAAGACGACATCTATTACGAATTGCTCGACCCGGCAGACATCGACATGATCTGCCGCCCCGACCAGAACGCGGTGTTCCTGGTGCCCTGGGCCATCGAGCCGACCGCCCAGGTGATCCACGACACCTACGACAAGCAAGGCAACCCGATCGAGCTGTCGCCGCGCAACGTGCTCAAGAAAGTCCTCAAGCTCTACGCCGACAAAGGCTGGCAGCCCATCGTGGCGCCGGAGATGGAGTTCTACCTGACCAAACGCTGCGAAGACCCGGACTTCCCGCTGCAACCGCCGATCGGTCGGTCCGGGCGCCCGGAGACCGGCCGCCAGTCCTTCTCTATAGAAGCCGCCAACGAATTCGACCCGCTGTTCGAAGACGTCTACGACTGGTGCGAGCTGCAGGAGCTGGACCTCGACACCCTGATCCATGAAGACGGCACGGCGCAGATGGAAATCAACTTCCGTCACGGCGATGCCCTGTCCCTGGCGGACCAGATCCTGGTGTTCAAGCGCACCATGCGTGAAGCCGCGCTCAAGCACGACGTGGCGGCCACCTTCATGGCCAAGCCGATGACCGGCGAGCCCGGCAGCGCCATGCACCTGCACCAGAGCATCATCGACATCGCCACCGGCAAGAACGTCTTCTCCAATGAAGACGGGACCATGAGCCAGCTGTTCCTCAACCACATTGGCGGCCTGCAGAAGTTCATCCCTGAGTTGCTGCCGCTGTTTGCCCCCAACGTGAACTCGTTCCGCCGCTTCCTGCCCGACACCTCGGCGCCGGTGAACGTGGAGTGGGGCGAAGAAAACCGCACCGTCGGCCTGCGCGTACCGGATGCCGGCCCGCAGAACCGTCGCGTGGAAAACCGCCTGCCGGGCGCCGACGCCAACCCGTACCTGGCGATTGCCGCCAGCCTGCTGTGTGGCTACATCGGCATGGTCGAAGGCCATAACCCCAGCGCCCCGGTGGTGGGGCGTGGTTACGAGCGCCGCAACCTGCGCCTGCCGTTGACCATCGAAGACGCCCTGGAACGCATGGAAAACAGCAAGACCATCGAGAAATACCTGGGTCAGAAATTCATCACAGGCTACGTCGCGGTCAAGCGGGCCGAGCATGAAAACTTCAAGCGCGTGATCAGTTCGTGGGAGCGGGAATTCCTGCTCTTCGCCGTCTGATGCGCCGGGCGCACGGGGCAACCCGTGCGCCCTTCACTGAAAAGTCTAGGAGATTGGTATGTCCAGCAACAACCCGCAAACCCGTGAATGGCAAGCCTTGAGCAGTGATCACCACCTGGCGCCGTTCAGCGACTTCAAGCAATTGAAAGAGAAAGGCCCACGGATCATCACCAAAGCCCACGGCGTTTACCTGTGGGACAGCGAAGGCAACAAGATCCTCGACGGCATGGCCGGCCTTTGGTGCGTGGCGATCGGTTACGGTCGCGATGAACTGGCCAACGCCGCCGCCAGGCAGATGAAAGAACTGCCGTACTACAACCTGTTCTTCCAGACCGCTCACCCACCTGTACTGGAGCTGGCCAAGGCGATTGCCGACATCGCGCCTGCCGGCATGAACCATGTGTTCTTCACCGGTTCCGGCTCCGAAGGCAACGACACCATGTTGCGCATGGTCCGCCACTATTGGGCGATCAAGGGCCAGCCGAACAAGAAAACCATCATCAGCCGCAAGAATGGCTACCACGGCTCCACCGTGGCTGGCGCCAGCCTGGGCGGCATGACCTATATGCATGAACAGGGCGACTTGCCGATCCCGGGCATCGTCCATATCGCCCAGCCGTACTGGTTCGGCGAAGGCGGCGACATGAGTCCTGAAGAGTTCGGGATCTGGGCCGCCAACCAACTGGAAGAGAAGATCCTCGAGCTGGGCGTGGACAATGTCGGTGCTTTTATTGCCGAGCCGATCCAGGGCGCCGGTGGCGTGATCGTGCCGCCGGACAGCTACTGGCCGCGCATCAAGGAAATCCTTGCCAAGTACGACATCCTGTTTGTGGCCGACGAAGTGATTTGCGGTTTCGGCCGTACCGGTGAGTGGTTCGGTAGCGATTTCTACGACCTCAAGCCCCATATGATGACCATCGCCAAGGGCCTGACCTCGGGCTACATCCCCATGGGCGGCCTGATCGTGCGCGACGACGTGGTGGCCGTGCTCAACGAAGGCGGTGATTTCAACCACGGTTTCACCTACTCCGGTCACCCGGTGGCTGCGGCCGTGGCCCTGGAAAACATCCGCATCATGCGCGATGAAAAAATCGTTAACCGCGTCCACGACGAAACGGCACCGTATTTGCAGAAACGTCTGCGGGAGCTGGCGGATCACCCGTTGGTGGGTGAAGTGCGCGGTGTCGGCATGCTCGGTGCAATTGAGCTGGTTCAGGACAAGGCGACGCGCAAGCGTTACGAGGGCCGGGGCGTAGGCATGATCTGCCGAACCTTCTGCTTCGAGAATGGCCTGATCATGCGCGCCGTGGGCGACACCATGATCATTTCGCCGCCTCTGGTGATCAGCAAGGCTGAAATCGACGAACTGGTGACCAAGGCTCGTCAGTGCCTGGACCTGACTTTGGCGGCATTGCAGGGCTAAGTGCTAGGCTCAGTGCGCAGCGCACCGGGCAGTTATAAATGCAGGGGCCTTGGTTGAAAGCCGGCCCCTGAACTTGCCAGACTGTCGCCCTGTTTTGCTGCCCTCTGGAAGGGTCGCTGAACATAAAAGAACGTGGCCCAAAAAAGAAAAATTGGAGCATCACCAAATGAAGGCATTAGGTTTGAAGAACGCTGGCAAGACCCTCCTCGCCTTGTCCCTGATGGGCGCAATGGCGGGCGCGGTCCAGGCCGACGATAAAGTGCTGCACGTCTACAACTGGTCCGACTACATTGCACCGGACACCATCGCCAACTTTGAAAAAGAGTCGGGCATTAAAGTGGTGTACGACGTTTTTGACAGCAACGAGACACTCGAAGCCAAGTTGCTGGCAGGCAAGTCCGGCTACGACATCGTCGTACCGTCGAACAACTTCCTCGCCAAGCAGATCAAGGCCGGTGTCTACCAGGAGCTGGACAAGTCCAAGCTGTCCAACTATGGCAACCTGAACACCTCCCTGCTTAAAGCCGTGTCGGTCAGCGACCCGGACAACAAGCACGCTTTCCCGTACATGTGGGGTTCGATCGGCATCGGCTACAACCCGGACAAGGTCAAGGCCGCGCTGGGCGTGGACAAGATCGATTCGTGGGACGTGCTGCTCAAGCCGGAAAACATCGCCAAGCTCAAAAGCTGCGGCGTGAGCTTCCTCGATTCGCCGACCGAAATGCTGCCGATCGCGCTGCATTACCTGGGCCTGCCAACCGACAGCCAGAAGAAGGCCGACCTCAAGCAAGCCGAAGACCTGTTCCTGAAAATCCGTCCTTCGATCGGCTACTTCCACTCGTCCAAGTACATCTCCGACCTGGCCAACGGCAACATCTGCGTAGCCGTGGGTTACTCGGGTGACATCCAGCAGGCCAAGTCCCGCGCGGCTGAAGCCGGTGGCAAGGTCAAGGTGGCCTACGACATTCCGAAAGAAGGTGCCGGTAGCTTCTTCGACATGGTCGCCATCCCTAAAGATGCCGAAAACGTCGATGCCGCTTATAAGTTCATGAACTACCTGCTCAAGCCGGAAGTCATGGCTTCGATCACCAACAGCGTGCGTTTCCCGAACGGTAACGAGAAGGCCACCGCACTGGTCGACAAAGACATCACCAATGACCCGGGCATCTACCCGCCAGCGGATGTGCAAGCCAAGCTCTACGCCATTGCGGACTTGCCGGCTGCGACCCAGCGTGAAATGACACGCAGCTGGACCAAGATCAAATCCGGTAAATAAACCGGCCTTCGTTAACCACCGCGCGCCCCGCGGTGGTTAATGAAACAAATAAATGACAGAAAGTTTTGCCGGATCGGTTTATCGAGGGTAAGTTGCGCGCCGGTTTTGTTGCCGGGCAACAACTTTGGGCCCAACTATTTAAGAGGACCTCCACTTGCCAATTTCTTTGTTTCGCCAAGCCTTGCTGGTAGGTGCAGGTCTCACGCTGGCTGTCAGCGTGCAGGCCGCACCGACCGTGCATATTTATAACTGGTCGGATTACATCGGTCCCGACACCCTGGCCAACTTCGAAAAGGCCACCGGCATCAAACCCGTGTATGACGTGTTTGATTCCAACGAAACCCTGGAAGGCAAGTTACTGGCCGGGCGTACCGGCTATGACGTGGTAGTGCCGTCCAACCACTTCCTTGGCAAGCAGATCAAGGCCGGGGCGTTCCAGAAACTCGATAAGTCGCTGCTGACTCATTACGCCAACCTGGACCCTGTGCTGCTCAAGCGCCTGGAGAAGAACGACCCGGGCAACCAGTACGCCGTGCCGTACCTGTGGGGTACCAACGGCATCGGTTACAACGTCGACAAAGTGAAGGAAGTGCTGGGTGTCGACAAGATCGACTCCTGGGCCGTGCTGTTCGAACCGGAAAACATGAAGAAACTGGCCACCTGCGGTGTGTCGTTCATGGACTCGGCGGATGAAATGCTGCCGGCGGTGCTCAACTACATGGGTCTGGACCCTAACAGCACCAACCCTGAAGACTACAAGAAGGCCGAGGAAAAGCTGCTCAAAGTGCGGCCCTACGTGACCTACTTCCATTCTTCCAAATACATCTCCGACCTGGCCAACGGCAACATCTGCGTGGCCGCCGGGTTCTCCGGCGATGTATTCCAGGCCAAGGCTCGTGCAAGCGAAGCGGGCAAAGGCGTGAACATCGCCTACGCAATTCCGAAGGAAGGCGGCAACCTGTGGTTTGACGTGCTGGCGATCCCCAAGGACGCCACCAACATCAAGGAAGCCCACGCCTTCATCAACTATTTACTGCAATCTGAGGTGATCGCCCAGGTCAGTGACACCGTCGGTTACGCCAACCCTAACCCAGGGGCGGACAAACTGATGGAGCAATCGATACGCACCGACGAAGCGGTTTACCCACCGCAGGCGGTTCTCGACCGGACATTCGTCAACTTCGAGCTACCCCCGAAAGTGCAACGTCTAATGACCCGTAGCTGGACCAAGGTCAAGACGGGCAAGTAAGGCTCAAACTATCCAAGGTTCGCCCGCTTCGGGCGAACTGCACTCTTTTTTTTGGGAGTTTCGTAAATGGCAGTTGCCTCCGGCGCCTATAAGAAAGCCCTCGAGGGCGACCAGACACCGAAAAAGGTGCTGGTCAAAATCGACCGGGTCACGAAGAAGTTCGACGAGACGATTGCCGTGGACGATGTGTCCCTGGAAATCAAGAAAGGCGAGATCTTCGCCTTGCTCGGCGGTTCGGGTTCGGGCAAGTCCACCCTGCTGCGCATGCTCGCAGGCTTCGAGCGCCCGACAGAAGGTCGGATTTACCTCGACGGCGTGGACATCACCGACATGCCGCCCTACGAGCGGCCGATCAACATGATGTTCCAGTCCTACGCCTTGTTCCCCCACATGACCGTGGCGCAGAACATTGCGTTCGGCCTGCAACAGGACAAGATCCCCAAGGCCGAGGTCGATGCCCGCGTGGCCGAAATGCTCAAGCTGGTCCAGATGAGCCAGTACGCCAAGCGCAAGCCGCACCAGTTGTCCGGTGGCCAGCGTCAGCGGGTCGCGCTGGCCCGCTCCCTGGCCAAGCGCCCGAAACTGCTGCTGCTCGATGAGCCCATGGGCGCCCTCGACAAGAAGCTGCGCTCGCAGATGCAACTGGAATTGGTGGAGATCATCGAGCGCGTCGGCGTGACCTGCGTGATGGTGACGCACGATCAGGAAGAGGCCATGACCATGGCCGAGCGCATCGCGATCATGCACCTGGGCTGGATCGCCCAGATCGGCAGCCCGATCGACATCTACGAGACGCCGACCAGCCGCCTGGTGTGCGAATTCATCGGTAACGTCAACATCTTCGACACCCAAGTGGTGGATGACGCCGAAGGTCACGCGGTGCTCAAGTGCCCGGACCTGGACCGCGACATCTACGTGGGCTACGGCATCGCCACCTCGGTGGAAGACAAGTCGGTGACCTACGCCATCCGCCCGGAAAAACTGCTGGTCACCACCGAAATGCCGACCTGCGAGCACAACTGGTCCAGCGGCAAGGTGCACGACATCGCCTACCTGGGCGGCCACTCGGTGTTCTACGTCGAGCTGCCAAGCGGCAAGCTGGTGCAGTCCTTCGTCGCCAACGCCGAACGCCGTGGCCAGCGCCCAACCTGGGGTGACCAGGTCTACGTGTGGTGGGAAGACGATAGCGGCGTGGTACTGCGCACATGAACATGAAGAAGCTCAAGCGGCGCTTGCACCGCATCGTCCCCAGCGGCAAGCAGGTGGTCATCGGGATTCCGTTCCTGTGGCTGTTCCTGTTTTTCGCCTTGCCATTTTTCATCGTCCTGAAAATCAGCTTCGCCGAAGCCGACGTGGCGATCCCGCCGTACACCGAGATCTACACCTACGTCGAGCAGAAGCTGCAGGTGGTGCTGAACCTGGCCAACTACAGTTTGCTGGCAGGTGATGAGCTGTACATCGCGGCGTACCTGGGCTCGCTGAAGATGGCGTTCTTCAGCACGCTGCTGTGCCTGCTGATCGGCTACCCGATGGCCTATGCCATTGCCACCGCGCGCAAAGAGATGCAGACCGTGCTGGTGCTGCTGATCATGATGCCGACCTGGACCGCGATCCTGATCCGCGTGTATGCGTGGATGGGCATCCTCAGCAACAACGGCCTGCTCAATGGCTTCCTGATGTCCATGGGGTTGATCAACGAACCGCTGCAGATCCTCAACACCAACATCGCGGTGTATATCGGCGTGGTGTATTCGTACCTGCCGTTCATGATCCTGCCGCTGTACGCCAACCTGGTGAAGCATGACCAGAGCCTGCTGGAAGCCGCATCGGACCTGGGTTCGAGCACCTTCAACAGCTTCTGGAAAATCACCGTGCCGCTGTCCAAGAACGGCATCATCGCCGGCTGCATGCTGGTGTTTATCCCGGTGGTGGGCGAGTTCGTGATCCCGGAACTGCTCGGCGGCCCGGAAACCCTGATGATCGGTAAAGTGTTGTGGCAAGAATTCTTTAACAACCGTGACTGGCCGGTGGCGTCTGCCCTGGCGGTAGTGATGCTGGCGATCCTGATCGTGCCCATCATTCTGTTTAACCGCAGCCAAGCCAAAGAGATGGAGGGCAAGATATGAAGCGCGTCAGTTTCTCAAGCTTCATGCTGGTGGCGGGGTTGTTGTTCATCTACCTGCCGATGCTGATCCTGGTGATCTACTCGTTCAACGAATCCAAGCTGGTGACGGTGTGGGGCGGTTGGTCGATCAAGTGGTACGTGGGCCTGTTGGACAATACCCAGTTGATGGGCTCGGTGGCACGTTCCCTGGAAATCGCCTGCTACACGGCGGTGGCCGCCGTGGCCCTGGGTACGTTGGCGGCGTTTGTGCTGACGCGCATCAGCCAGTTCAAGGGCCGCACGCTGTTCGGCGGCCTGGTGACCGCGCCGTTGGTGATGCCGGAAGTGATCACCGGTCTGTCGCTGCTGCTGCTGTTCGTGGCCATGGCGCAGATGATCGGCTGGCCTCAGGAGCGTGGCATCGTCACCATCTGGATCGCCCACACCACGTTCTGTGCCGCTTATGTGGCGGTGGTGGTATCGGCGCGCCTGCGTGAGCTGGACCTGTCGATCGAAGAGGCGGCGATGGACCTGGGTGCACGGCCGTGGAAGGTGTTCTTCCTGATCACCATCCCGATGATCGCGCCGTCGCTGGCGGCGGGCGGCATGATGTCGTTCGCACTGTCCCTGGATGACCTGGTACTGGCCAGCTTCGTGTCGGGGCCGGGTTCGACGACATTGCCGATGGAAGTGTTCTCGGCGGTACGCCTGGGGGTTAAACCCGAGATCAACGCCGTGGCCAGCCTGATTCTGCTGGCAGTGTCGCTGGTGACCTTCCTGGTGTGGTTCTTCAGCCGGCGTGCCGAAGAAATGCGCAAGAAAGCGATCCAGCAGGCGATTGAAGAAGCTGCTGCCGATGGCTGGCAGCAGCCGGACAAGCGTCGGGCTCCAGCGCCGGTCTAAAGGTCTGTGCGGTCCAAATGTGGGAGGGGGCTTGCTCCCGATGGCGGTGGGTCAGTCAATAGATGCAGTGACTGACACTCAGCAATCGGGGGCAAGCCCCCTCCCACAGTTTTGACCGCATTCCAGATTGGCTATGCAGCCCACGGCGACTTGCGAATCACCTCGACAAAATTCATCGGCTTGAACCCCGGTTCCTGATCCACCAGCACATCGGTCTTCACGTTGCCGAACGTGGTCTGCGGGCGATGGCGCAAGCCGTCGGCAAACGCGCAGATGATGCACTCCTTGAACCCTTCACCGCGTGGATGCGCATGCACCACGGCTTCGCGCTGCACGCTGCTGAACGCGGCGTAGTCCATGCCCAGCACGTCCATTTCCACACCGGCGGTCACCAATGCCACGGTCGGGCGCAGGTGCTGCGGCACGCCCGGCGTGGTGTGCAGGGCGATAGACAGCCACACCTGTTCGATATCGTCGTCGCTCAGCCCGTAAGGCTTGAGGAAGGCCGCGGCGGCGTTGGCGCCGTCCACTTCGAAACGCTGGTCATCACTGCGATGGCCTGCCACCAGGCCCAGGTCATGGAACATGGCGCCGACGTAGAGCAGTTCCGGGTTGTAGGCCAGTTGCTTGCGCTCACCGCTCAATGCGCCGAACAGAAACACCCGGCGGGAGTGGTGGTAGAGCAGGTCGGACTCAATGTCGCGGATGTATTCGGTGGTGGCCCTGGCCAGGGCGCTGTCCGGGATCTTGATACCGGCGATGGTGGTGGTCATGGTGGTTCTCCTCTGGAAAGCCTTCAGTCTGGTCGCGCGCCCGCTAAGCGGCCATGGTCACGAGGGTGCGATCCCGGCCAATCTGCCGCGACATCGTGCCAAGGCAAAATCAGCTAGGGTGTAGCCGGCGATATCACTCTCGAAGCCTGGGGAAATCCCACAGGGTTTGCATTTTATTCAGCTGAAAAAGGTGTCCGTGAGCATGCACAAAACCGTCGCCATCCTGATCTTCCCCGGCGTCCAGTCCCTGGATGTGAGCGGCCCCATGGATGTGTTCTGTGAGGCCAACCGCTTTCTGCCGCCCCAGGATCACTACCGGATCGAGGTCATCGGGCTGGGCCACGGCACCCTGGTTGCCTCCAACGGTTTGGCATTGCAGGCCCACCGGCATTACAGCGAAGCCCTGCAAGCCTATGACCTGCTGCTGGTTGCCGGCGGCCCGCAATTGCCCTTCGAGGATTTCGGCGCGCCGTTCGATGATTGGCTGCGTGGTGCAACCGCCCGGGCGCAGCGCTTTGGTTCGATCTGCAACGGCGCCTTCATGCTGGCGCGCGCCGGGTTGCTGGATGGAAAAACCGTCACGACCCATTGGAATGATGCGGCAGGCCTGGCGCGTTTGTGCCCGCGCGCGCAGGTCGAAGCCGACCGCCTCTACGTACAGGATGGCAATCTCTACACCTCGGCGGGCGTCACCGCAGGCATCGACCTGTCGCTGTACCTGCTGGCCCAGGACCACGGCCCTGAAGTGGCGTTGAGCGTGGCCAAGCGCCTGGTGGTGTTCACCCAGCGCTCGGGCGGGCAGTCGCAGTTCAGCCCGTTCCTCACGCCCCACGCCGAAACCACCTCGGCGGTGGCGCTGGTGCAGTTATACGTATTGGCGAACCTGACCGGCGACCTGACCATCGCCGACCTGGCCAAGGCCGCCAACATGAGCGCGCGCAACTTCTCCCGGGTGTTTGCCCGTGAGGCGCGGATTACGCCAGCGGAGTTTGTCGAACGGGCGCGGGTGGATGCGGCGCGGGTGATGCTCGAAAGCACGCATGCGCCGCTGAAAACCGTGGCCTATCAATGCGGGTTTCGCGATGCCCAGCACATGCGCAGTGTGTTCAACCGCCGGCTGGGCGTGACGCCGCAACAGTTCCGGCTCAATTTTGCGGCACCGGTCTAAGCCCCTTCCACAGGTTGACCGATTTCCAAGGGGCTATCGCGCCGGCAGCAGTTTCAGCGTGCCGCGGGTATTGGCCGTGACTTCCTCATCACTGAAATGCGCCTGCTCGTAACCCCCTTCGATATAGGTCTCGGCCTGGTCGCCATAGTGCTTGTCGAACGGCACGCCGCTTTGCCCCACCGGATTGATGGTGAGGGCGTGGGCCACGTCGGCAAAGTCGATCAGGCGCCGGGTGGACGGGCCGTAGGTCACCGGCCAGGGCGCGGGGCCGATGACGGCCGACTGGTTGTTCGGCACTTCGTGGGTGCCGGGGGCCGGGAACGGGCCGACGTTGACAATCAGGTCCAAGGGTTTCTGCGAGCCCAGCGGATGGCCGTGGGTCAGGGTATGGGCCTTGCCCCACTGCCATTGCGTTGGGTCATCGCCGAAGGTGGCCTTGAGGTGCGCGAGGCTGTTGTCCCAGGCCCGCTTGACGGTGGCGGTGCGCTTGCCGTCCCACCAGGGCGAGGCCGGGTCGGCAGCCAGGCGGGGCAGGGCGGCGTCGATCACGCGGGTGGTGAGCAGGGTCTTGAACATCCCGTCACCCAGCTTCGGGTGGAAGGCCGCGTCGGCGAGGTTGAACAGGAACTGGTTGAACAGCGTGGCGCTGGTGGAATCCAGCGGGTAGTCACCCTTCCAGCCGGCAAGTTGCTCCACCAGCTTCAACTGCGCCGGGTCCGTGACCACCTCGCGCAGCACCGGCAACAGCGGCGCCAGCAGGCGCGGGCCGAAGGCGGTGGTGGTGCCCAGTTGCAGGGCCTGGCTGTTGGTCACATCCCACTTCACGCTCTTGTCGCTCAACTGCGCGTTCAACTGCTGGCCCCGGTCGGCGAGGTTGTAATAGCCGGGGATTTCCATGCCGGTGGGCGACACCGGCTGGGCATTGGCCGACACCACATAGCCCCGCGCCGGGTTTTCTTCCTGGGGGTTGGCGCTGAAGGGGTAGAAGCCCAGCTTGTCGGCCTCGGCGGTGCTGCCGTCGAGGATAAACCCTGGGTTGGCACCTGCCGGGCGAATCGGCAACTGGGCCGCCGCCCACCAGCCGATATCGCCCCTGGCATTGGCCCACACGATATTCAGCCCCGGTGCGGACACCTTTGACGCCGCCGTACGGGCCTTGGCCAACGTGTCGGCGCGGTTGAGCTGGTAGAAACCTTCGAGGATCGGGTTCTGGGTGTCGAGGAACGCCCACCACATGGCAATCGGCGTCTTGCCGCCGCTGTCGCCGAGCACGTCATTGATGATCGGGCCGTGGGGCGATTGGCGCAGGGTGAGGCTGACCGGTGCCTGGCCTTTTACGGCGATCTGTTGCTCGCTGCGGGTCATGTCGACCCACTGGCCGTGGTACCAGACCTGGTTGGGGTTGTCCGGGTTGACCTTTTCGGCGATCAGGTCGAGGTCGTCGTTCTGGAACATGGTCAGGCTCCAGCCGAAATCCAGGTTGTGCCCCAGGAACGCTACGGGTACCAGCGCGTTGTGATAGCCATACAGCTCGAAGCCCGGCGCCGACAGCTGCGCCTCGTACCACACCGACGGCACCGAGAAGCGAATATGCGGGTCACCCGCCAGCAGCGGTTTGCCGCTCTTGGTGCGACTGCCACTGATGGCCCAGGCGTTGCTGCCCTCGAACTGCGGCAAACCGTTGTCGGCCAGGGCCTGCTCACTCAGCGCGGCGAGGGCGCCGAGGGTGTTCCAGTCACTATCGGCGAGGTTGAGGGCGCCCTTGGGTTGCCAGTCGAGGTCGAAGACGTTCAGGTAGTCGCTGCCCAGTTGGTCGCGGACGTAAGTCAGCAAGGGCTCGGTACGAAATGCAGCGGCAAAGCTGTAGGCCATGTACCCGGCGACGCTGATGGTGTCCTCGGCGGTAAACGCGCGCTTGGGGATGCCCAGCACGTCGAACTCCATCGGGCGGGCGTGGCTGTCCTGATACTGGTTGATCCCGTCCAGATAGGCCTGCAGGGCCTTCCAGTGCGCCGACTCATGGTCCTGCTGGGCCACGTAGGTGGCGGCGCGGTCGCGAATGCGCAGGCTGCGGAACAGCTTGTCGGTCTCCAGCAGCTTCGGCCCGAGCACCTCGGCCAGTTCGCCACGGGCCAGGCGGCGCATGATCTCCATCTGGAACAGGCGGTCCTGGGCATGCACGTAGCCCAGGGCGCGATACAGGTCGGTCTCGTTCTCGGCGCGAATATGCGGCACGCCACGGTCGTCGTAGCGCACGGTGACCGAGCCTTGCAGGTTGGCCAGTTCAACCGTGCCCTGGCGGGTGGGTTGCTTGCTGTAGACGTACCAGCCCGCACCGAGGCCGATCAGTACCAGCAGAACCGCAAGAACCTGCAGGACGCGCTTCATGAACATTCCTTACCAAGAGTGGGGTGGCGGGCTACTCATCTTTCGACCACGAACAATAGCAGCCCACCGCCAGGGTGTGCGTGGCGTTCACATCTCGGCCGGCTTCAAGGGCTTTCAGGATCGGCTCGATAAAACTGTTACTGGCGTTGCACGTCAGCCCTTCGCTGTAGGGCCCGAAATACGCGAGCTTGCCGGTGCGGTCCCAGATGCCCACGGCCGGGCTGGCCGGCACCTGGTCGGCGCCGGGCAGGGCGGTGAGGGTTTTCATCTTGCGCAGGTTATCGGGCAACTGGCCGTGGCTGCCGGCTTTTTGCAGGGCATAGAACTCGACGCCCTGGGGCGCGTATTGCTCGATCAACTCGCCCAGGTGCTGCTGGTTGCCGACGTTGCACGGGCACGCCGGATCCCAGAAATGCACCAGGCGGATCGGCCCGGGGCCGCTGAGTTCGGCGGGCAGGCGCAGAGGGTCGCCGGAGAATACCGCGGTGTGTTCGCTGAAGGCACGCAGGTAGCGGCCCTGGAACCAGTCATACGCCGCCCACAGCACACCGGCGCAGATGATCAGGATCAGGCTGGCGAACAGGGCGTTACGGTAAGGCTGTCGCATTCGGATCTATCCTCGCAGGTCGCGTAGCTTGCCATGCTTGTCCTGACAGATGAATATCGCAGCTCGATATTCATCTTCGCCGCAAGTCTGGAACCCTTTATGCCTGTGACCTTTGACCCTGATCACCTTCGCGAAAGCCTGCGGCCCCTGGTGGATGCGCAACCGCTTTCAGCCGAAGCGCGGGTCTACCAGCGTTTCTATGGGCTGGACCTGAGTGCACGCAAAGTGCCGGCGGTGAGTCGGCTGGGGCGTTTCGAGGTGGCTGGGTTCGAGGTGGTCGCCCAGGTGTGGTGGCCGCCCGTGCCGGTGGCGACGATGTTTATGTTCCACGGCTTCTACGACCATATGGGCCTGTATCGCCACGTGGTGGACTGGGCCCTGGACCAGGGCTTTGTGGTAATCGCCTGCGATTTGCCGGGCCATGGCTTGTCCAGCGGCGCGCGCGCCAGCATCGATGATTTTGCCGTGTACCAGGATGTGGTGCAGGCACTGTTCGCCCAGGCCCAAGCGCTGCAATTGCCGCAGCCCTGGCACTTGTTCGGGCAAAGCACCGGCGGCGCGGTGGTGGTGGACCACTTGCTCAACCATGGCGCTACCAGTCCGGCGCAAGGCAAGACCTTCCTGCTATCACCGCTGGTGCGGCCGCGCGCGTGGGGATGGTCACAGGTCAGCTATTACCTGCTGCGCCCGTTCGTCAAAGGCATCGCCCGGCGTTTCAGCGAGAACACTCACGACCCGGCGTTCAAGCCGTTCCTGGAAGCCGACCCGCTGCAACCCCGCCAACTGCCCACCGCCTGGGTAGGCGCCCTGGCGCGCTGGATCAAACGCATCGAGGCCGCACCACGCAGCCCTCGGCGGCCGGTGATTGTGCAGGGTGAGGAAGACATGACGGTGGATTGGCAGCACAACTTGCAGGTGCTGCGGGGCAAGTTCGACCAGCCCGAGGTGTTGATGCTGCCGCGCGGCCGGCATCACCTGGCGAATGAGATTCCTGAGATTCGTGAAGAGTACTTCCGGTATTTGACAGACCATTTGAAATAACACAATCCAAATGTGGGAGGGGGCTTGCCCCCGATAGCGGTGCATCAGTCAGCTTATCTGTAGCTGACCCACTGCCATCGGGGGCAAGCCCCCTCCCACATTTTATTACTGTGTCAGGCTTGAAGTGCTCTGGCCGACTGCCAGACCTGCGCGAATCGCCGCCAGCGCCGCCTGGTAATACGCCTTACCTTCCGGTGACTCCGCAAACGTCGCGAACTCCTCCAGCTCCGGGTCGGACAAATCCCGATAGACGTACAGCAGAGTGTTGTTCAGGTCATTGCCAATCTGTTGCATCAGTCGCTCGCGCTGGCCATTCAGCATGCCTTGGGCCTGGCCGCCACCCAGCAGGCCGGGGATCATCTGGCTCAAGCTGTCGGCGGCCACGCCGGCGATCGCCAGGCTCACCTCCGCCCCGGCTTCGCGGGCGGGCAGGGCCTGGGCCAGGTGGCCGATGATCAGGCTGCGGGTGGCGTCAGCCTCGATGTGCGGCAGGCCTTGGGCGTTTTTTGCCAACTGGTCACGGCGCGTGGCCAGTAACTCGGCCGCAACGACCTTGCGGCCCAGGGGCGATTGGAAAAACGCCAGGGCCGGCGCAGGGTCTGCCAGGTGCTTGCGTAGCTGGGCTTCGGCGCGCTGGTCCATGGCCTGGGCGGCAAAGCGCTTGTTGCTGTTGTCCACCAGCGCCTGGTACACCGCCGGCGGCAGGCTGTTACGGTAGCGTTGCTGGGCAGCACTGAGGGCGTCATTGAAATGCGCACGTTGTTCGGCCCAGCCGGCGACCTTGTACAACTGGTCATGGCCGTCTGCCCAGGCGGGCAAAACGCAGAACATCAGCAAGGAAAAAAACAAACGACGCATATGGACTCCTGTCAGTCGGCCACTATTGTCCGTGTCGGGCGTAGGATTTGTCGAGAAGTCCTATCAGTCAGCTGACTAAAGTGTATTCAGACGCTCGGCGGCTCTGTCGGATTCACAGGCGTATGGATACTATGCGCGCCATGCAAATACCCCTCGATCACCCCCTGCTGCAACGCATCGTCGATGACCTGGCCGAAAAAGGCTGGTCGCAGCAGAACGGCTTCCTGCCCCAGGCTCTGACCCTGGAACTGGCGGCTGAGTGCCGTAAACGTGCGGCCGAGGGTGAACTGGCCCCGGCGGCCGTGGGACGTGGGCCGGCCCAGGAGATTCGCGAGGGCATTCGTGGTGACCATATCCAGTGGCTGGAGGAGGGCGACGCGGCGGTCTGCGACAGCTATATGGCGTTGATGGACACGCTGCGCCTGGCGATGAACCGTGGTTTGTTCCTCGGCCTTGAGGATTTCGAAAGCCACTTCGCCATGTATCCCCCCGGCGCGTTTTACCTCAGGCACCTGGACCGGTTCCGCGACGATGATCGGCGCATGGTTTCGGCGGTGATCTACTTGAACGACGCCTGGTTGCCCGAGCACGGTGGCCAGCTGCGCATGTACCTCAAGGACGGCGTCGAATACGACGTGGTGCCCAGCGGTGGATGCCTGGTGGTGTTCCTGTCGGGCGAGGTGCCCCACGAAGTCTTGCCGGCTACGCGCGAGCGCCTGTCCCTCACCGGGTGGTTCCGTCGGCGCGGTAACGAGCCGTTCTAACCATGCAAAAGATTCTGATCAGCCGCTGCCTGCTTGGCCACAAGGTGCGCTACGACGGTGGGGCCAGCGGGCCGTTCGATCAACTGGCGGCGTGGCAGGCTGAAGGGCGCGTGGTTGCGATCTGCCCGGAAGTGTCGGGCGGTCTGCCGACGCCCAGGCCCTCCGCCGAGATTCCAGGTGGGCAGGGCATCGATGTCTGGGAAGGCCGCGCCCAGGTGCTGACGGCCGAGGGCGAAGACTTCAGCGCCGCCTTCCTCGACGGCGCCCGGCAAGCCTTGGCGTTGGTGCAGCGCCATCACATCCGCATCGCCATTCTCAAGGCCAATAGTCCGTCCTGCGGCAACCTGCTGACCTATGACGGCACTTTCACCGGTGTCAAGGTCAGTGGCGAAGGCGTAACGGCGGCGCTGCTCAAGCGCCATGGCGTGCAGGTGTTCAGTGAGCTGGAGTTGCCTGCGGCGGCACTGGCGTTGGCGCGCCTGTAGGGGCCTGGTCCTCGAACCACTTCTGGGAGAGCGCCTTTAAACGGCCATCGTCCTTCACCCGCTTCAGCGCACCGTCCAGGCTGGTCTTGAAGGCCGGGTTGCCCTTCTGGAACGGGATCGCCAGCTCAGGCTTGTCGTGATAAGCCTCGCTGAAATCGAACTGATCCTTAAGCTCGGCAGTCATAGCGACATGGTTGATGGCCACATCGTATTTGCCGGTTGAGACCCCCGGCAGCATGTCGGCGTCATCGGTGGTGATAAACGAGGGGCGCACGTCCATTTCCTTTGCCAGCAATTCACCCAGCTCGACTTCAAAGCCGGTGAGTTTGTCGCCTTCCTTGAAATTGTACGGTGGTGTGTTGGCTTCAAGGGCGATGCGGAGTTCGCCGCGATCGTTTACATCGTCGATCAGTTCGGCATGAGCCAGAGGGCTCAGAAGGGGCAGCAACAGTAACAGGCCAGGCGAAAAGCGCATGGTCACTCCTAAAGAATTCGAATGTGCGAGGCGCCGTTCAGCATCGCTTTGCTATGGTGGTGAGTGCCTTGGACAGCAATTTGTCGCGAAGTTGTCAGAACCCTACAGATTTCATGGAAAAACTGGAGAAGCGAATGAAAGCCCTATTGTCCCGTGCAACCATTGCCAGCCTGTTGCTGGGTGCCTCGATGTTGGCGAATGCCGCCGATGTTCCGCGTACCCCCGCGCCCAAGGGAGCTGAGGTGTTTATCGTCTCGCCCAAGGATGGCGCGACCGTCGACAAAACCTTCACCGTCAAATTCGGCGTCAAGGGCCTGGACCTTGAGCCGATCGACAAGCAAGTACCAAACGCCGGCCACCATCATCTGCTGGTAGACCAGGATGTACAGTCGCTGAAGGCTGATGAGGCCATCCCAGCCACCGCCACGTCGATTCACTTCGGTAAGGCGCAGACTGAAACCGAACTGACCCTGGCTCCAGGCAAGCACACCCTGCAACTGGTCGCAGGCGACAACGTGCATCGCCAATTCGAGCCCACTGTAGCCTCGAAAGTGATCACGGTTAACGTCAAGTAAGATTTGTTCAGACAAAAAAATGGGAGGCCCCTGCGGGTCTCCCATTTTTTATGCAGCGTTTGCAGCGTTAGAACAACACGCGGCTACGGATAGTGCCGTTGATGTGTTGCAGCTTCTCTTGCGCCAGGTCCGAGTACTCGGCGTCGACGTCGATCACCACGTAGCCGACCTTCTCGTTGGTCTGCAGGAACTGACCGGAGATGTTGATGCCGTTTTCCGCGAAGACCTTGTTGATCTCCATCATCACCCCAGGGATGTTCTGGTGGATGTGCAGCAGGCGGTGCTTGCCAGGGTGAGCCGGCAGGGCCACTTCCGGGAAGTTGACGGACGAGACCGAGGTACCGTTGTCGCTGTACTTGACCAGCTTCTCCGACACTTCCAGGCCAATGTTGGCTTGGGCTTCGGCAGTGGAACCACCGATGTGCGGGGTCAGGATCACGTTGTCCAGGCCACGCAGCGGGCTTTCGAAGATGTCGTCGTTGGAGCGGGGCTCCACCGGGAACACGTCGATTGCGGCGCCAATCAGGTGCTTGTCCTTGATCGCGTCGGCCAGGGCGTCCAGCTCGACCACGGTGCCCCGTGCAGCGTTGATCAGGATGCCGCCTTTCTTGATGGCGCGGATTTCCTTCTCGCCGATCATCCACTGGGTCTCGGCGGTTTCCGGAACGTGCAGGGTGACGATGTCGGACATGCCCAGCAGCTCGGTCAGGCTCGACACCTGGGTGGCGTTGCCCAATGGCAGCTTGGTCAGGGTGTCGTAGAAGAACACCTGCATGCCGAGGCCTTCGGCCAGTACCGACAGTTGCGTGCCGATCGAGCCGTAACCGACGATACCCAGCTTCTTGCCCCGGATTTCGAAGGAGTTGGCCGCGCTCTTGATCCAGCCGCCACGGTGGCAGGAAGCGTTCTTCTCAGGGATACCGCGCAGCAGCAGGATGGCCTCGGCCAGCACCAGCTCCGCCACGGAACGGGTGTTGGAGTACGGGGCGTTGAACACTGCAATGCCGCGCTCGCGCGCTGCGTCGAGGTCGACCTGGTTGGTGCCGATGCAGAAACAGCCGACCGCCACGAGTTTCTTGGCGTGATCGAAGATCTCTTCGGTCAGCTGAGTACGGGAGCGAATGCCGATAAAGTGCGCGTCGGCGATCTTTTCCTTGAGCTGGGCTTCCGGCAGAGAACTGGTGATGTACTCAATGCTGGAGTACCCGGCGGCCTTCAGTACGTCGACGGCCGATGGGTGGACGCCTTCCAGAAGAAGGAACTTGATCTTGCTCTTATCGAGAGAAGTCTTGCTCATCTGCGTAAACCTGTATCCCGGAGAAAAATGGCAGGGAATCGGATCGCTTAAGCTGACCCGGACGGCAGGAAAGCCGTCACCGCAGAAACGCCCTTGGGCTCTGTCCTGCGGGGGCGGTATGCTAGCATACGCGCCCCGCTAAACACCTATTCCTGCGACGTGAAGCGTTCTCAGGATGACCATGAATTGTTCGAGAGTTCTGTCGATGACCCATCCTGCCCTGATTGATGAGCTAAAGACCCTGGTTGAGCCCGGCAAAGTGCTGACCGACGCCGACTCCCTGGAGGCTTACGGCAAGGATTGGACCAAGCACTTCGCGCCCGCGCCGACCGCCATCGTGTTCCCCAAGACCACCGAGCAGGTGCAGGCCATTGTCCGTTGGGCCAATGCGCACAAGGTGGCGCTGGTGCCATCCGGTGGTCGTACCGGCCTGTCGGCTGCTGCCGTGGCGGCCAATGGCGAAGTGGTCGTCTCGTTCGACTATATGAACCAGATCCTCGACGTGAACCTCACCGACCGCACCGCCGTGTGCCAGCCGGGCGTGGTCACCAAGCAATTGCAGAACGTCGCCGAAGAAAATGGCCTGTACTACCCGGTGGACTTCGCGTCGTCCGGTTCCAGCCAGATTGGCGGCAATATCGGCACCAATGCCGGCGGGATCAAGGTCATTCGCTACGGTATGACTCGCAACTGGGTGGCCGGCATGAAAGTCGTCACCGGCAAGGGCGATGTGCTGGAGCTGAACCGCGACCTGATCAAGAACGCCACCGGCTATGACATGCGCCAACTGTTTATCGGCGCCGAAGGCACCCTGGGCTTTGTGGTCGAAGCCACCATGCGCCTGGACCGTGCGCCGAAAAACCTCACCGCGATGGTGCTCGGCACCACCGATTTCGACTCGATCATGCCGGTGCTGCACGCCTTCCAGGGCAAGCTGGACCTGACCGCCTTCGAATTCTTCTCCGACAAGGCCTTGGCCAAAGTCCTCGGCCGTGGCGATGTGCCGGCGCCGTTCGAGACCGAGTGCCCGTTCTACGCGCTGCTGGAATTCGAAGCCACCACCGAAGAAGTCGCCAACCACGCCCTGGAAACCTTCGAGCACTGCGTCGAGCAGGGCTGGGTGCTGGACGGCGTGATGAGCCAGAGCGAAACCCAGTTGCACAACCTGTGGAAACTGCGCGAGTACATCTCCGAGACCATTTCCCACTGGACGCCTTACAAGAACGATATTTCGGTCACCGTCTCCAAAGTACCAGGGTTCTTGAAGGAAATTGATGCGATCGTCGGCGAACACTACCCGGACTTCGAAATCGTCTGGTTCGGCCATATCGGCGACGGCAACCTGCACCTGAACATCCTCAAGCCGGAAAACCTGAGCAAGGATGAGTTCTTCGCCAAGTGCGCCACCGTGAACAAGTGGGTGTTCGAAACCGTTCAGAAGTACAACGGTTCGATTTCCGCCGAACACGGCGTGGGCATGACCAAGCGTGATTACCTGACCTACAGCCGCTCGCCGGTTGAGATCGAATACATGAAAGCAGTGAAGGCAGTGTTCGACCCGAACGGGATCATGAACCCTGGCAAGATCTTCGCTGTTTAACCGCCCCCGAAGGAGTCGTTTCATGAGCTACCAGCACAAGTATGTCGACGGCACCAATATCCACTTTCCTGTCGGTAAAGTGGTGTGTATTGGGCGTAACTACGCCGAACATGCCAAGGAACTGGATAACCCGGTGCCGACCGAGCCGTTGCTGTTCATCAAGCCGGGCAGTTGCGTCGTCCCGCTGGAAGGCGGTTTCAGCATTCCGACCGAGCGCGGTTCGGTGCACTACGAGGCGGAAATCGCGGTGCTGATCGGCAAGCCGCTGTCGAACAAGCCCAGCCGTGAAGAAGTGCTGGACGCCATCTCCGGCTTCGCCCCGGCCCTGGATCTGACCCTGCGCGACAAACAATCCGAGCTGAAAGCCAAGGGCCTGCCGTGGGAAATCGCCAAGTCCTTCGACGGCGCGGCGGTGATTGCACCGTTCGTGGTCGGCAGCACCTTCGCGGACGTGACCGATATTGGCATTCGCCTGACCATCAATGGCGAAGTGCGCCAGGACGGCAACAGCGCGAGCATGCTCAACCCGATCGTGCCGATGATCCAGTACATGGCCGGCTGCTTCTCGCTGCAGGCCGGCGACGTGATCCTCACCGGCACCCCGGCCGGCGTGGGCCCGTTGAATGTGGGTGATGACCTGGTGTTGGAATTGACCGGCGTAAACCGCTTCGAAAGCAGCGTTCGATAAGCACCTGATGTGGGAGGGGGCTTGCCCCTTCCACATTGGGTCCGAATCCATCTCGTGCATCGGCTTTTGCATTTTTTTCACACCCCATCCGGATAATCCTCAGCCTCCTGCGCGCGGGTCCATTGATCCTGTGCTATCACCTACCGCTGACTTTCCGGAAAAGCACCCCATGGCCGTGTCCCTGCCTTCCGCCACACCCAAGCCGCGCTCTCGCTTTGCCTTGCGCTGGTATTCCTGGCTATTTCTGGCGGGTGCCATCGTGTACGGCATTTCCTGGGCCATGCATTGGGACGATCGCGGCGTGCTGTGGCTGTTGGAGGGCTTTGAAACGCCCGCCGAGCGCAGCGAAAGTGTGTGGTTGCCTGACTATCACGTTGTCATCGACGCCAAGGTTCTGCCGGGCATGGAGAAAGACGAAGCCTCGGACGTCTCCTATAACCCGCAGACCAAAACCCTGTTTTCCGTCATGGGTAAAAACCCGTTCCTGGTCGAGCTGAGCCTGCAAGGCGACGTATTGCGCAAGATGCCGCTCAATGGCTGGGACAACCCGGAAGGCTTGACCGTGATGGAAAATGGCCTGATGGCCGTGGTCGACGAACGCCAGCACAACCTGACCATCGTCAAGATCGACGCTGCCACCCAGCAATTGAACAAGGCCGACTTCCCGAGCTATGACCTGGGCCCGTCCAAGGATCAGAACAAAGCGTTCGAGGGGCTTACCTGGGACAAGCGCAATCAGCAATTTGTGCTGGGTGAAGAGCGGCCGCCGGCGTTGTTCACCTGGAAAAGCGACGGCAGCCAGACCCTGGTCGGCGATAAACAGAAACTGGCCAGCAAAGAGCTGGACATGCGCAACCTTTCGGCCCTGGCCATCGACCCGCGCACCGGCCATCTGCTGGTGTTATCGGCCGACTCCCACTTGTTGCTGGAGTTGGACGAGAAGGGTGAACAAGTCAGCTTCATGACCCTGCTCGGTGGCTTCAACGGCCTCAAGAACACCATCCCCCGTGCGGAGGGGGTCACCATGGATGAGGACGGCACGCTCTATATGGTCAGTGAGCCAAACCTGTTCTATCGTTTCGAAAAGCAGAAATAACAGACGAATCACGTCGGATATTTCTCTATTAGCGGCATTCGCCAGACATCAGGGTGCGTTTAAGTTTAAATTCAGACAGGCGTGATATTCATTCGCCACTTTTGACTTTGAGCACCGCCCGATGCGTCGATTTGCCCGCCCCAAACCCATTCTTTTTATGCTGGTGTTGATCGCCCTGGTCAGCGCCGGGGCGGTTGCGCAGCATTTTCGCCTGTTCGAGCGCGCCTGGTTCAACTGGCAGGCCTGGCGTCAGCCGGCGGACGAGCGCTCCATCGGCCTGGCGGATTACCGAGTGACCCTTGAGGCCCAGGTTATCGAAGGGCTCGACGACGATGTCTCGGCCCTCACCTACGACCCGGTACGCAAGAGCCTGTTTACCGTCACCAATAAAAATGCCGAGCTGATCGAGCTGTCCCTTGAGGGCAAGATCCTGCGACGCATCCCGTTGGTGGGGTTTGGTGATGCCGAGGCGGTGGAATTTATCAGCGACAACATCTATGTCATCACCGACGAACGCCAGCAGCGGCTGATCAAGGTGCATGTGGACGACGATACCCAATTCCTCGACGCCGCCGATGCGGAACAGATGACCCTGGGCCTGCATGTCGGGGGCAACAAGGGGTTTGAGGGGTTGGCCTATGACTCGGTGGGCAAGCGCCTGTTCGTGGCCAAGGAACGCGACCCGATGCTGATCTACGAGGTCCACGGCTTTCCCCATTTCAAACCGGAAAAAACCTACTCGGTGCACGTGATCAACAACCCCAAGCGCGATGCCGGGCTGTTTGTGCGCGACCTGTCGAGCCTGCAATACGACGAGCGCAGCGGTCATTTGCTGGCGCTGTCGGATGAGTCGTTCCTGGTGCTGGAGCTGGATATCGACGGTCGCCCATTGAGCAGCCTGTCTCTGCTCAATGGGCGCCATGGCCTGAAAAAACGGGTGCCCCAGGCCGAAGGGATCGCCATGGATGACGAGGGCACGTTGTATCTGGTCAGCGAGCCGAACCTGTTCTACGTGTTCAAGAAACCCAATCCCTGAGACACATTGGGTTTTGCATCAGGCTTTAAGGGTTTTCACGCCTTCGGAAGTGCCCAGCAGCAGCACATCCGCCGGACGCGCCGCGAACAGGCCGTTGGTGACCACGCCGACGATGGCGTTGATCTGGGTCTCAAGCTCCACTGGGTTGGTGATCTGCATATTGAACACGTCGAGGATGATGTTGCCGTTGTCGGTCAACACGCTTTCGCGGTACACCGGATCGCCACCCAGCTTCACCAGCTCGCGAGCCACGTGGCTGCGGGCCATCGGGATGACTTCCACCGGCAGCGGGAACGCGCCGAGCACCGGTACCAGCTTGCTGGCGTCGGCGATGCAGATAAAGGTCTTGGCCACCGCCGCGACGATTTTCTCGCGGGTCAGGGCTGCACCGCCGCCCTTGATCAGGTTCAGGTGTTCGTCGCTTTCATCGGCGCCGTCGACGTAGAACTCCAGGTCGCTCACGGTGTTGAGCTCGTACACCGGAATGCCATGGCCCTTGAGGCGCGCGGCGGTGGCTTCGGAACTGGCAACGGCGCCGTCGAACGCGCCTTTGTGCCGGGCCAGCGCATCGATAAAGCAGTTGGCGGTGGAGCCGGTGCCGACACCGACGATGCTCTTGTCGTCGAGTTTGGGAAGGATTAAATCGACGGCGGCCTGGGCCACTGCCTGTTTGAGTTGATCCTGGGTCATGCGGGCTCCGGAACGGGCGGGGAGTAAAGAGGGGCGCGAGTATAACCCAACAAAACCTCCGGATTCGTGTGGTCGCCCGGCCAAACGCTGGGTTAGACTCCTTGGCCCTGCCCAACCCGCCCAGTGATTTCCGCCGATGCTTGAACAGTACGTCAAAAAGATCCTCACCTCGCGCGTCTATGACGTTGCCGTAGAAACCCCGCTGCAGACCGCCCGCCAGCTCTCCGAGCGGCTGGGCAACAAGGTCTGGCTCAAGCGTGAAGACTTGCAGCCGGTGTTCTCGTTCAAGATTCGCGGCGCGTACAACAAGCTGACTCAATTGACGGCTGAAGAGCGCGCGCGCGGCGTGGTCACGGCCTCGGCGGGCAACCATGCCCAGGGCCTGGCCCTGGCGGCCAAGGTGCTGGGGGTCAAGGCCACGATCGTGATGCCCAAGACGACTCCGGAGATCAAGGTCGAAGGCGTGCGCTCCCGTGGCGGCAAAGTGGTGCTGCACGGCGATTCCTTCCCGGAAGCCCTGGCCTACTCGCTGAAGCTGGTCGACGAAAAAGGCTACGTCTACATTCACCCCTACGATGATCCGCACACCATTGCCGGGCAGGGCACCGTGGCGATGGAGATCCTGCGCCAGCACCCGGGGCCCCTGGACGCGATTTTCGTACCGGTGGGCGGCGGCGGGCTGATCGCGGGCATTGCGGCGTACGTGAAATACCTGCGCCCGGAGATCAGGATCATCGGCGTCGAGCCGGACGACTCCAACTGCCTGCAAGCTGCCATGGCTGCCGGCGAGCGTGTGGTGCTGCCCACCGTGGGCATTTTTGCCGATGGCGTGGCGGTGGCGCAGATCGGCCAGCACACCTTCGACATCTGCAAACACTATGTGGATGAAGTGATCACCGTCAGCACCGATGAAATCTGTGCCGCGATCAAGGACATCTACGACGACACCCGTTCCATCACCGAGCCGGCCGGCGCGCTCGGCGTAGCAGGCATCAAGAAATACGTGGAGACCCGTGGCGTCACCGGCCAGACCCTGGTGGCCATCGACTCCGGCGCCAACGTCAACTTCGACCGCCTGCGCCATGTGGCCGAGCGCGCCGAGCTGGGTGAAGGTCGCGAAGCCATTATTGCCGTGACCATCCCTGAGAAACCGGGCAGCTTCAAGGCGTTCTGCGAGGCGGTGGGCAAGCGCCAGATCACCGAGTTCAACTACCGCTACCACTCCGGCAGCGAAGCGCACATCTTTGTCGGCGTGCAGACCCACCCGGAAAACGACCCGCGCAGTGCGCTGATCGCCAGCCTCACCAGCCAGGGTTTCCCGGTGCTGGACCTGACCGAGAACGAACTGGCCAAGTTGCACATCCGCCATATGGTGGGTGGGCATGCGGCCCAGGTCAGTGATGAAGTGGTGTTTCGCTTCGAATTCCCGGAGCGTCCGGGGGCCTTGTTCAACTTTCTTAATAAATTGGGCGGGCGCTGGAACATCTCGATGTTCCACTATCGCAACCACGGTGCCGCTGACGGCCGTGTGGTCGCCGGCCTGCAAGTGCCGGCGAACGAGCGTCACCTGGTCCCGGCGGCCCTGGAAGCCATTGGCTACCCGTATTGGGATGAAAGCGATAACCCGGCCTACAAACTGTTTCTCGGTTGAGCGACTACGCTGATTGGGGCGGCCTTTAAGGAAAACGACAGATGGAAACCCTTACCACCCTCAAAGTTATCCACGTAGCCGCCACGGTGTTGCTGCTGCTCAGCGGCCTCGGCCTGGCGCTGCTGGCCTGGCGCAAGCGCAGCGCCGGCCCGGCCGTGACCGTGCAGCGCCCGTGGGCGTTCGTGTGGTTACTGATGGGCGTTTGCATGGTCAGCATGCCGTTTACCGGCTGGTGGCTGGTGCACCTGGTCGGCTGGCCGCTGGGGCAGGCCTGGATCCTGGGTTCCAGCATCCTCTACACCGTGGCCGCGCTGGCCTGGTTCTGGCTGGTGGCACGGCTTAACCGGCTGCGCAAAGGCGAGGGTGGCAGCCTGAATTTCACCCTGGTGCTGGCCGGGGTAAGCCTGGTGGGGTTTGTGGCGATTGCTGGGCTCATGGGCGCCAAGCCGGTTTAATGCGGTGAGGGCTTCTGTGGTGAGCGGGCTTGCCCCGCGCTGGGCTGCGAAGCAGCCCCGACAAAGGCCCGCATTTTTCCTGATGAGACCGGTTGGCAGGTTTTGGGGCTGCTTCGCAGCCCAGCGCGGGGCAAGCCCGCTCACCACGGTTACTCGCTACGCAGGGTAATCACCGGCCAACCCCGTTTCTCGGCTTCAGCGCGCAGATTCGGATCCGGATCCACCGCCACCGGATGCGTCACCTGCTCCAACAGCGGCAGGTCATTCATCGAGTCGCTGTAGAAGTAACTGTCTTCCAGGCTGTGCCCGGTTTCTTCCAACCACCGATTCAAGCGCGTCACCTTGCCTTCACGAAAGCACGGCACATCAGTGCTGCGCCCGGTGTAGCGGCCATTTTCCATCTCGCACTCGGTGGCGATCAGCGTCTCGACGCCCAGGCGTGCGGCAATTGGCGCGGTGACGAAACGGTTGGTGGCGGTGATGATCACCAGCTTGTCGCCAGCGGCGCGGTGCTTGGCCAGCAGTTCAGCGGCCAGGGGCAGCATGATCGGCTCGATGCAGTCGCGCATATAGTCGTTATGCCATTCGTCCAGCTGGGCCATCTCGGTGCGGCCGAGGATTTCCAGGCAGAAGTTCAGGTAGGCGGCGTTGTCCAGCTTGCCGGCCAGGTAGTCCTGGTAGAACTCGTCGTTGCGGGCTTTGTAGGCGACCGCGTCGAGAATCCCCCGCTCGCAGAGGTAATCGCCCCAGGCGTGGTCGCTGTCACCGCCGAGAAGGGTGTTGTCCAAGTCGAATAAAGCCAGGCGCATTGCAGTTACTCGCTGAAAAGTCTGTAAAAAGGCGTCCAGAATACGGTCTTTTCACAAGAGTGCACATAAGGTAAGAAGCCTCGTTGCCGCTGGAACAACCTTTGTGGAACAATGCGGCGACATGCGTTTGCGAGGTTGTTGCCGTGATCGACCCCGATGGTTTCCGTCCTAATGTCGGGATTATTCTTACGAATGATGCCGGACAGGTGCTATGGGCTCGCCGAATCAACCAAGATGCCTGGCAGTTTCCTCAAGGCGGAATCAACCCCGACGAAACCCCTGAAGACGCCTTGTACCGTGAGTTGAACGAAGAAGTCGGCCTTGAGCGTGAAGATGTGCAGATTTTGGCCTGTACCCGGGGCTGGTTGCGCTATCGTTTGCCGCAACGCCTGGTGCGTACCCACAGCCAACCGCTGTGCATCGGCCAGAAGCAGAAATGGTTTCTCCTGCGCCTGATCTCCAACGAGCAGCGGGTGCGGATGGATTTGACCGGTAAACCGGAGTTCGATGGCTGGCGTTGGGTCAGTTATTGGTACCCGCTGGGCCAGGTGGTGACATTCAAGCGCGAGGTTTATCGTCGCGCTCTCAAAGAGCTTGCCCCGCGCCTTTTAGCGCGCGACTGACGACGGAGTTCGACCCCGAGCCATGCTCAATACGCTGCGCAAGATCGTCCAGGAAGTTAACTCCGCCAAGGATCTCAAGGCGGCGTTGGGGATTATTGTGTTGCGCGTCAAGGAAGCCATGGGCAGCCAGGTCTGCTCGGTTTACCTGCTGGACCCAGAGACCAACCGTTTTGTGCTGATGGCCACCGAGGGCTTGAACAAGCGCTCCATCGGCAAGGTCAGCATGGCGCCCAATGAAGGTCTGGTGGGCTTGGTGGGGACGCGTGAAGAACCCCTGAACCTTGAAAACGCGGCCGATCACCCGCGTTATCGCTACTTTGCCGAAACCGGCGAAGAGCGCTACGCCTCGTTCCTCGGCGCACCGATCATTCACCACCGCCGCGTCGTCGGCGTATTGGTCATCCAGCAAAAAGAACGTCGCCAGTTCGACGAGGGCGAAGAAGCCTTCCTCGTGACCATGAGCGCGCAGCTCGCCGGGGTTATCGCCCACGCCGAAGCCACCGGCTCGATTCGCGGCCTGGGCGGCCAGGGCAAGGGGATCCAGGAAGCCAAGTTCGTCGGTGTACCGGGTTCACCGGGGGCGGCGGTCGGTACTGCCGTGGTCATGTTGCCGCCGGCCGACCTCGATGTGGTGCCGGACAAGCACGTCGACGACATCGACGCTGAAATCAAACTGTTCAAGACGGCCCTGGAAGGCGTGCGCGCCGACATGCGCAACCTGTCGACCAAGCTGGCCACCCAGCTGCGCCCCGAAGAGCGCGCGTTGTTCGATGTGTACCAGATGATGCTCGACGACGCGTCCCTCGGGAACGAAGTCAAGACCGTGATCAAGACCGGCCAGTGGGCCCAGGGCGCGCTGCGCCAGGTGGTCACCGATCACGTCAACCGTTTCGAATTGATGGACGACGCCTACCTGCGCGAGCGGGCCTCGGATGTGCGTGACCTCGGCCGCCGCCTGCTGGCCTACCTGCAGGAAGACCGCAGCACCAACCTGGTCTACCCCGACAACACCATCCTGATCAGTGAAGAACTGACCGCCACCATGCTCGGCGAAGTGCCTGAAGGCAAGTTGGTGGGCCTGGTCTCGGTCCTGGGTTCGGGTAACTCCCACGTCGCGATCCTGGCCCGGGCCATGGGCATTCCGACGGTGATGGGCCTGGTGGACCTGCCGTACTCCAAGGTCGACGGTATCGACATGATCGTCGATGGCCATCGCGGCGAGGTGTTTACCAACCCCAGCGAAGTCCTGCGCAAGCAATACGCCGAGGTGGTGGAAGAAGAGAAGCAACTGGCGCTCGGGCTCGATTCCTTGCGCGAACTGCCGTGCGTGACCCTCGACGGTCACCGTGTACCGCTGCTGGTCAACACCGGCCTGCTGGCCGATGTGGCACGCGCGCAACAGCGCGGTGCCGAAGGGGTGGGGCTGTACCGCACTGAAGTGCCGTTCATGATCAACCAGCGGTTCCCGAGTGAGAAGGAGCAACTGGCGATTTATCGCGAGCAACTGTCCGCCTTCCACCCGTTGCCGGTGACCATGCGCAGCCTGGACATTGGCGGCGACAAGTCACTGTCGTATTTCCCGATCAAGGAAGACAACCCCTTCCTCGGCTGGCGCGGTATTCGCGTTACCCTCGACCACCCTGAAATCTTCCTGGTGCAGACCCGTGCCATGCTCAAGGCCAGCGAAGGCCTGAACAACCTGCGCATCCTGCTGCCGATGATCTCCGGCACCCATGAACTGGAAGAAGCCTTGCACCTGATCCACCGTGCCTGGGGCGAAGTGCGCGACGAAGGCGCCGACGTACCGATGCCGCCGATTGGCGTGATGATCGAAATCCCGGCGGCGGTGTATCAGGCCAAGGAACTGGCGCGGCAGGTGGACTTCCTGTCCGTGGGCTCCAACGACCTGACCCAGTACCTGCTGGCCGTGGACCGTAACAACCCACGGGTGGCCGATCTTTACGACTACCTGCACCCGGCGGTGCTGCAAGCCCTGCAACACGTGGTGCGCGACGCCCATGCCGAAGGCAAGCCGGTGAGCATCTGCGGTGAAATGGCCGGTGACCCGGCGGCAGCGGTGCTGTTGATGGCGATGGGCTTTGACAGCCTGTCGATGAACGCCACCAACCTGCCGAAGGTGAAGTGGATGCTGCGCCAGGTTGAACTGAGCATGGCCAAGGATCTGCTGGCGGAGTTGATGACCATCGACAACCCGCAGGTTATCCACAGCTCGCTGCAATTGGCGCTGAAAAACCTGGGGCTGACGCGGATGATCAACCCGGCGTCTGCCAAGACCCTTTAATGGCGATACGCAGCCCCGCCCGTAGCAGCTGTCGAGCGCGCGAGGCTGCGTAGGGCGCGCTGCTGGGTAAGACGGCATCAGCGTCAGAACTTGAGTTCTACCTCTCCGAGCCGTCCACCATGCGGTCCAAAGCTGCGCTCCACCATCCGCCGCGTGCCATCGGCATTCACAATCAACGCCGTGCTCGCCCGTGTCCCATAACTGGGGCTGGCGATAAACACACTCGACAGCAAACTCTCCGTCGCCAACCCCACGCCGGTATCCGGCAGCTCGGCAAACGGTGCAATCTGCGGATCGCTCAGAATCTCCAGTAGCGCTTCGGGCCGGGGATCGTTCAGCAACTCACTCAGCGCGGCTTTGGCCTTAAGCAGTTTTGGCCAAGGTGTATCCAGCCCTGCATTGGATAACCCATACACGCCCGCTTTCAACTGCGTCGGCTCGGTGTGATTGGCGTTGTAATGCCACAACTCTTCCCGCGTCCCCACCAGCAGGTTAAACCCGGCATATTCAATCGAACGGCCATTAACGTCGGCCAAATACTGGTCAATCGGCAGCGAACCACTGAGAAACCGTGCCACCAGCTCCCCGCGGGACTTGCGTGCCGGCGGCTGGTGCGGATCACGGATATTGGTCAGGGCCGCAAACCGCCCATCGGTATTCACGCCCAGCCAGGTGCCGCCCGCTTCCTGGTCGCGGCCGGCGTAGACCTCGGGCGCATCCGGCCACTGCGCCAGCGGCAGGCTGGGGCGGGCGTAGAACTCGTCACGGTTGGCCGCGACGATCAGCGGCTGGGCATGGCCCGGCCGCCAGGCAAAAACAATCAGGCACATCAGGCGATTCCCGTTTGTGTTTTTTGCCACTCTACCCACACCGGCAGCGGCGTTCCATCGTATCCAGTTGGGTCGCATGCCTTCCATCCGTTAACATGCCGGACCTGGTTTGGGGGCTCCCATGGAATTTCTGCTGTATTTGCTGCTGGGCGCGTGCGCGGGCGTGCTCGCCGGGCTGTTTGGCGTGGGCGGCGGGATCATCATCGTGCCGGTGCTGGTGTTCAGCTTCACCTTGCAGGGCTTCGACCCGCAGGTGCTGACCCACCTGGCCGTGGGCACCTCCCTGGCGACGATCATCTTTACCTCGGTCAATGCCGTGCGTGAGCACCACCGACGTGGCGCGGTGCGTTGGCCGATCTTTGTCTGGATGACCGTGGGCATCCTGCTCGGCGCCGGCTTTGGTGCGCTGACCGCCGAGGCGATTTCCGGCCCCCACTTGCAGAAGGTCATCGGCGTATTCGCCCTGATCATCGCCGTGCAACTGGCCCTGGAGGTCAAGCCCAAGGCCAGCCGCACGGTACCGGGCAAGCTCGGCCTGACGGTGGCCGGTACCATGATCGGCTGGGCTTCGGCGATTTTCGGCATCGGCGGCGGCTCGCTGACCGTGCCGTTTTTGACCTGGCGCAGCGTGCCGATGCAACAGGCGGTGGCCACCTCGTCCGCCTGTGGCCTGCCGATTGCCCTGGCCAGTGCGTTAAGTTTCATGATTCTGGGCTGGCATGACCCGCTGTTGCCCGCTCATAGTCTAGGGTTCGTGTATTTGCCGGCGCTGCTGGGCATTGCCCTGACCAGCATGGTGTTTGCCCGTTTCGGTGCACGCCTGGCGCACCGGTTGTCGCCGCGCTTGCTCAAGCGGTTGTTCGCCGGCTTGCTGTTTTGTGTCGGTTTGAATTTTTTGCTGTAACGCAGGCTTAATCGCGCCCGGGCATGGTCCGGTCGCCATAACGAATGATTTAACGAGGAGTCGCAATGCTGCCTTACCCGCAGATCGACCCGGTGGCCCTGGCCATCGGTCCGCTGAAAATCCACTGGTACGGGTTGATGTACCTGATCGGCATCGGCGGTGCATGGCTGCTGGCCTCCCGGCGCCTGAACCGTTTCGACCCGACCTGGACCAAGGAGAAGCTCTCCGACATGGTGTTCTGGTTGTCGATGGGGGTGATCGTCGGCGGGCGCCTGGGGTATGTGCTGTTTTACGATCTCTCGGCCTACATCGCCAACCCGACGCTGATCTTCGAAGTGTGGAAAGGCGGCATGGCATTCCACGGTGGCTTTATCGGCGTGATGATCGCGGCCTGGTGGTTTGGCCGGCGCAACGGCAAGTCGTTCTTCCAACTGATGGACTTCGTCGCGCCGCTGGTGCCGATCGGCCTGGGCGCCGGGCGCATCGGCAACTTCATCAACGCCGAGTTGTGGGGCAAGCCGACCGACGTGCCGTGGGCCATGGTGTTCCCGCCGTTCAGCGACCCGGCGCAACTGCCGCGCCATCCGTCGCAGCTGTACCAGTTCGCGTTGGAAGGCGTGGCACTGTTCCTTATCCTGTACCTCTTTTCGCGCAAACCGCGCCCGACCATGGCCGTTTCCGGCATGTTCGCGCTGTTCTACGGGATCTTCCGTTTCATCGTCGAGTTCGTGCGCGTGCCGGATGCCCAGCTGGGTTACCTGGCATGGGGCTGGCTGACCATGGGACAAGTGCTCAGCATTCCGATGATCCTGGTCGGCCTGGGCCTGCTGTGGTGGGCGTACAATCGCCCGCAACCGCTGAAGCACACCGCGCTTTAAATTCGAATGCCGAGGCCCGCGAGGTCTCGGCTTCAACGATACGGGTAATGACATGAAGCAATATCTCGAACTACTGAACGATGTCGTGACCAATGGCCTGACCAAAGGCGACCGTACCGGCACCGGCACCAAGGCCGTGTTCGCCCGTCAGTATCGGCATAATTTGGCCGACGGCTTCCCGCTGCTGACCACCAAGAAGCTTCACTTCAAAAGCATCGCCAATGAGCTGATCTGGATGTTGAGCGGCAACACCAACATCAAGTGGCTGAACGAAAACGGTGTGAAAATCTGGGACGAGTGGGCCACCGAAGACGGTGACCTGGGCCCGGTGTATGGCGAGCAGTGGACTGCCTGGCCGACCAAGGATGGCGGCACGATCAACCAGATCGACTACATGGTGCACACGCTCAAGACCAACCCTAACAGCCGTCGCATCCTGTTCCACGGCTGGAACGTCGAATACCTGCCGGACGAAACCAAAAGCCCCCAGGAAAACGCGCGCAACGGCAAGCAAGCCCTGCCACCGTGCCACCTGCTGTACCAGGCGTTCGTGCATGACGGCCATCTGTCGATGCAGTTGTACATCCGCAGCTCCGACGTATTCCTCGGCCTGCCGTACAACACCGCCGCCCTGGCGCTGCTGACCCATATGCTGGCCCAGCAATGCGACCTGATCCCCCACGAGATCATCGTCACCACCGGCGACACCCACGCCTACAGCAACCATATGGAGCAGATTCGCACCCAGCTGGCGCGCACGCCGAAGAAGCTGCCGGAACTGGTGATCAAGCGTAAGCCCGAATCGATCTACGACTATAAATTCGAAGACTTCGAAATCGTAGGCTACGAGGCCGATCCAAGCATTAAAGCCGACGTCGCCATTTAAAAGGACTGTCTCGGTCAAAATGTGGGAGGGGGCTTGCCCCCGATAGCGGTGGATCAGTTAAGTGAAAAATGACTGACACACCGCCATCGGGGCAAGCCCCCTCCCACATTTAAACCGTGTTCGCTTGAGTTAATGCCCGTGGCTTCTCCCTACATGTGAGGGCTCGGCCTCGCTGGCGGCCACACCGCCGTTGACCTCCAGTCGCTGCAAAATCCCACAGTGGTCCCCACCGCCACAGCGTTGGCGCAGGTCCAGCAACTGCTCCTGCAACGCCAGCAGCCCGTCAATCCGCGCTTTTACATGGTGGATATGCTCGTCGATCAACGCATTCACGTTTTCACACTGGTCCTGGGGGCTGTCCCGTAGCCCGAGCAGGCTGCGGATCTCTTCCAGGGTCATGTCGAGGCTGCGGCAGTTGCGGATAAAGATCAGTCGCTCGGTGTGCGCCTGGGTGTACACGCGGTAGTTGGCCTCGGTGCGTGCCGGGGGTGGCAGCAGGCCTTCCTTCTCGTAATAACGGATGGTTTCCACCGGACAATCGGTCAGTTTGGCCAGTTCGCCGATCTTCATTACAGCAATCTCCAAATGGGTGCTTGACCCTATAGTGGCTACAGGGTCTTTACTTGGCAACAGGCACCTTACGGACGCGACCTGATGAGCGACTCCATTCACACCCCGCACAAACACGACCATGACCACGATCATGGGCCGAAGAAACTCACCCCCGTGCACGATCACGGCCATGGCGGTTCCTGCTGTTCCGGCACGCCCGCGCCTGCGTTGGTGCAGTTGAGCGAGGCGCCCACCGCCGGCTCGCGCCTGAGTACCTTCCGCATCGAAGCCATGGACTGCCCCACCGAGCAGACGCTGATCCAGAACAAACTGGGCAAGCTGGCCGGTGTGCAGCAGCTGGAATTCAACCTGATCAACCGCATCCTCGGCGTTACCCATGACCTGCCGAGTACCGCGCCGATCATCGAAGCGATCAAATCCCTGGGTATGCAGGCCGATCCGATCGTGGAGGGCACCCCGGCCGCCGAGCCGCCCGCCAAGAAGCATTGGTGGCCGCTGGCGTTGTCCGGTGTGGGCGCGTTGGGCGCCGAAGTACTGCACTTCAGCAATGCCGCGCCCACTTGGGTGATTGCGCTGGTAGCGCTGGTGTCGATCCTCAGCGGCGGCCTCACCACTTACAAGAAGGGCTGGATCGCCCTGAAAAACCTCAACCTGAACATCAACGCCCTGATGAGCATCGCGGTCACTGGCGCGGTCCTGATCGGCCAGTGGCCGGAAGCGGCCATGGTGATGTTCCTGTTTACCGTGGCCGAGCTGATCGAGGCCAAGTCCCTGGACCGTGCGCGCAATGCCATCAGTGGCTTGATGCAGATGACACCGGAACAGGCCACGGTTCGGCAGGCTGATGGAAGCTGGGTTGAAATGGAGGTCAAGAGCATTGAGCTGGACGCAATCGTGCGGGTAAAACCCGGCGAGCGTATCGGCCTTGACGGTGAGGTCACCGCCGGCCAGTCCACCATCGACCAGGCGCCGATCACCGGTGAAAGCCTGCCGATTGAAAAGACCGTCGGCGATAAAGTCTTCGCCGGCACCATCAACCAGGCCGGTTCCCTGGAGTACAAGGTCACGGCGGCTGCCAACAACTCCACCCTGGCCCGCATCATCCACGCGGTGGAGCAGGCCCAGGGCGCGCGGGCACCGACCCAGCGGTTCGTCGACAGCTTCTCGAAAATCTACACCCCGGCCGTGTTCCTGTTCGCCTTGGGCGTGGCCGTAATCCCGCCGCTGTTCATGGCCGGCGCCTGGTTCGACTGGATCTACCGCGCCCTGGTGCTGCTGGTGGTGGCGTGCCCGTGCGCGCTGGTGATCTCCACCCCGGTGACCATTGTCAGCGGCCTGGCGGCTGCGGCGCGCAAAGGCATCCTGATCAAGGGCGGTGTGTACCTGGAGGGCGGCTACAAGCTTGACTACCTGGCCCTCGACAAGACCGGCACCATCACCCATGGCAAGCCGGTGCAAACCGATTACCTGGCACTGTTCCCCACTGTCGAAGACAGCGCCCCGGCCCTGGCCGCCAGTTTGGCCGGGCGTTCCGACCACCCGGTGTCCCTGGCGATTGCCAACGCGGCTGTGGATAAAAACCTGCCGGTGCACGTTGTGGATAACTTCGAAGCCCTGGCCGGGCGCGGCGTGCGCGGCGATATCAATGGCCAGACCTACCACTTGGGCAACCACCGCCTGGTGGAAGACCTTGGCCTGTGTTCGCCGGAGCTGGAGGAAAAACTGTTCGCCCTGGAAAAACAGGGCAAGTCCGTGGTGCTGTTGCTCGACAAGTCCGGCCCGCTGGCGCTGTTCGCCGTGGCCGATACGGTCAAGGACAGCAGCCGCGAAGCCATCCAGCAACTGCATGAGCTGGGCATCAAGACCTTGATGCTCACCGGCGACAACACCCACACCGCCCAGGCGATTGCGGCCCAGGTCGGCATCGATCAGGCCCAGGGCGACCTGTTGCCCACCGACAAGCTGCACGCCATCGAAACCCTCTACGGCCAAGGCCACCGGGTGGGCATGGTCGGCGATGGCATCAACGACGCCCCGGCCCTGGCCCGCGCCGAGATTGGCTTTGCGATGGCTGCGGCAGGTACCGACACCGCTATCGAGACGGCCGACGTGGCCTTGATGGACGATGATTTGCGCAAGATTCCGGCATTCATTCGTTTGTCGCGGCAAACGTCGAGTATCCTCAAGCAGAACATCACCCTGGCCCTGGTGATCAAGGCGATCTTCCTGGTGGTCACGTTCCTGGGCATGGCGACCATGTGGATGGCGGTGTTCGCCGACATGGGCGTGGCCCTGCTGGTGGTGTTCAATGGCCTGCGCCTGTTGCGCAAATAGAGGATGAGAGGGTGGTGTGCTGAGTGCCGAGTTGAAGGCGTTTTTTATGGTCGCCCGCCTGGGCAGTATTACCCAGGCGGCGAAAAAACTCGGCCTGAGCCAGCCCACTGTTACCACCCAGATTCGCAACCTGGAAAGCCAGTACGGCGTCGAGCTGTTCTACCGTGGCGGGCGCCGCCTGACTGTCAGCGACGAGGGCGCGCGCCTGCTGCCGATGGTCAAGACGCTGTTGCAGCAGGAGGCGGATATCGAGTTTTTCCTGCGCAACAGCGGCCAGGTCCAGGGCGCACTGAGGATTGCCGCCACGGCGCCGTACTACATCCTCGACCTGGTCAAAGCCTTTCGCGAACGCCTGCCGCAGGTGGAGGTGTCGGTGGAAATCGGCAACTCCCAGCAGGTGCTTGAAGCCTTGGATGACTACCGCGTCGATGTCGCTGCGTCCTCACAGTTGCTCGAAGACCCGCGTCTGATCCGTCGTGTACTGGGCACCGACCCGTTGGTGCTGGCGGTACACCGCAACCATCCACTGGCCAAGCTCGACCATGTGCCCCTCAGTGCCTTGGCCGGGCATACGTTGTTGATGCGTGAAGCGGGCTCCACCACGCGACGGCTGACGGAAGAGATGCTGCAGGGTGCGGGCGTCAGTTACGGGCCGCTGCTGGAAATCGGCAGCCGTGAATCGATCCGTGAAGCGGTGCTGCGCAATATCGGCATCAGCATCATCGCCCGCCAGGAAGTGCCCCATGACCCGCAGCTGAAGGTGCTGACCCTCGAGCATGCGCCGCAGATTCCCGAGTACCTGTACTGCCTCAAGGAAAGAAAAGGCGCTCGTCTGCCGGCGGCGTTTCTGGGGTTGGCGCAGGAAATGTCGCCGATCTAAAGCCTTGTAGTGGCTTTGGGGACCAATCGGGAGCAAGCCCCCTCCCACAGGTGACTGCATTTCCATGTTGGAACTCGGTCAAGTGTGGGAGGGGGCTTGCTCCCGACTGCGGTAGACCAGGCAGCCCACCGCTAAGCGTCCTACACAAATCTGCGAATACCACTATCGCCGCCTTTTGCCTTCCTGCCATAAGAGCGACGCATTGCCTGCCTAGCATGGCCTTCATCAGTTTGATGAGGTGCCACCATGAACACAGCCCTGACCCAACCCGGCGCGCCGATGCAAGTGCGCGGTATCCAGAAACGCTTCGGCGCCTTTACGGCGTTGGACAACGTGTCACTGGACGTGGCTGCTGGCGAGCTGGTGTGCCTGCTCGGCCCTTCCGGCTGCGGCAAGACCACGTTGCTGCGCTGCATTGCCGGCTTGGAACGCCAGGACAGCGGCGAACTTTACCTGGGTGATCGCGATGTTTCCCTGCTGCCACCCCAGGCTCGCGACTACGGCATTCTGTTCCAGTCCTACGCGCTGTTTCCCAATCTCACCGTCGAAGCGAACATCGGCTACGGCCTCACCGGCAGCGGTCGCGATGAAGTGCGCCAGCGCGTCGGCCAGATGCTTGAGCTGGTGGGGCTGCTTGGCAGTGAAAAGAAATACCCCGGCCAACTCTCCGGCGGCCAACAGCAGCGGGTCGCCCTGGCCCGTGCCCTGGCACCGGCGCCGTCATTGCTGTTGCTGGATGAGCCGATGTCGGCCCTCGACGCCCGCGTGCGCGAGCATCTGTGCACCGAGCTGCGCCAGCTGCAGCGGCGCCTCGGTATCACCACCCTGATGGTCACCCACAACCAGGACGAAGCCATGTTGATGGCCGACCGCATTGCCGTGATGAACAACGGCAAGGTCGAGCAATACGCTACGCCCCAGGAAATCTACGACCGCCCGGCCACGCCGTTTGTGGCGGAGTTTGTCGGCCAGGGCAACTGGCTGCCGTTCAGTCGCAACAGTGCCAGCCATGCCCAGGTCGGCGGGATGAACATGCGCCTGGCCGAGGACGCCGGCGTGGCCAGGTCCGGCCGGCTGTTCTGCCGCCCGGAAGCGATCAGCGTCAACCCGTCGGTGCATGAGGAGAACCTGTTCCCGGCCAAGGTCCGCGAGATCACTTTCCTCGGCAACCGCTGCCGCATGAGCTTTGAGCTGGAGCAGCTGCCCGGCCATCCGCTGCTTGCCGAACTGGCCCCGGAATCCATGCCGCGCCTGGGCGCCCAGGACATCTGGGTTGCCTTGCCGCCGCGCAGCCTGCAGGTGTTTGCCTGAGATGGCCGCTGTCTTGACTCTGGCGCGTCAAGCGTCACGCGCCGAAACCGGCGACCGTATTTTCGTGGTCGGCGGCAAACTGCTCTGGCTGGTGCTGCTGGGCATCGCCGTATTACTGCCACTGCTGGCGATCTTCTGGCGCGGTTTCAGCAGCGAGGCCGGGCAGGGCGGTGGCCTGGTCGCCGCACGGGAGTTGGTCACCAGCGCCAACTTCCACTGGCTGCTGGGCAATAGCCTGAAAGTCTCCCTCAGCGTGGCGGCCATTGTCGTACCGCTGGCCTACCTGTTTGCCTACGCCCTGCAACGCACGTTGATTCCCGGCAAGGCCATCTGGCGCGGTATGTCGCTGCTGCCGCTGATGGCGCCGTCAATGCTGCCGGGGATTGCACTGGTCTACCTGTTCGGTAACCAGGGCCTGTTGCGCGGGCTGTTCTCGGACAACATCTACGGCTTCTGGGGCATTGTCCTCGGTGAAGTGATCTACACCTTCCCACATGCCCTGATGATTTTGCTGTCGGCGCTGTCGTTGGCCGATGCGCGCTTGTTCGATGCGGCCTCGAGCATGGGCGCCAGTCCTGCCCGGGCGTTTCGCAGCATCACCTGGCCGGCCACGCGCCAGGCGGTATTTGCCGCGTTTTGCCTGGTGTTCACCTTGACCATCACGGATTTCGGCGTGCCCGTGGTGGTGGGCGGGGATTACCAGGTGCTGGCGCTGGAAGCCTACAAGGCGGTGGTCGGCCAGCAACAGTTCGGTCGCGGTGCGTTGATCGGCATGGTGTTGCTGCTGCCGGCGCTGTTCAGCTTTGGCGTCGACGCCTGGTTGCGCCGTCGCCATGGCGAGGCCATGAGTGGCCGCGCCCAGGTCTTCCAGCCGGCGCCGTCGCGTTTACGGGATGGCTGCTACCTGCTCATCGTGCTGCTCATCAGTGCCGTGTTGCTGCTGGTGTTCGGCATGGCGGTGTACTCCTCGCTGGTGAAGTTCTGGCCGTACAACCTGTCGCTGTCGCTCAGCCACTACCAGTTCGAAGACACGGCCGGCGGCGGTTGGCTGGCCTATCGCAACAGCTTGACCCTGGCGTTGTGCACGGCATTGATCGGCAGCGTATTGATCTTTACCGGCGCCTACCTGATGGAAAAGACCAAGGGCCAGCAGGGCCTGAACCTGGCGCTGCGCATGCTCAGCTTTGTGCCGATGGCCGTGCCGGGGTTGGTGCTGGGCCTGGGCTACGTGTTCTTTTTCAACCTGAGCGGCAACCCGCTGCATGTGTTCTACGGCACCATGACCCTGCTGGTGGTGTGCACCATTGCTCACTATTTGACCACCGCGCAGATGACCGCCACCACCGCGCTGCGCCAGCTGGACGCCGAGTTCGAAGCGGCGGCGCTGTCGCTCAAGGCGCCGCTGTATCGCCATTACTTGAAAGTCACGGTGCCGATCTGCCTGCCGGCGCTGCTGGACATCGTGCGCTACCTGTTTGTGTCGGCGATGACCACCGTGTCCGCCGCGATCTTCCTCTACAGCCCCGACACCCTCCTCGCCGCCGTCGCCGTGTTGAACATGGACGACGCCGGCAATGTGGGCGGCGCGGCGGCCATGTCGACCCTGATCCTGTTCACCTCAGGCAGCGTTTCGCTGCTGCTGGCGTGGGCTTCACGTGGCGCCTTGCGCCGCTCCCAAGCCTGGCGCCAGACCGCGCCCGGCCAATAACCATCCCTGAAGGAGGTGCTCCATGTTCAAGCCCCTGGCGCTGGTCGCTGCTGTACTCACTGCATTCAGCCTGAATGCCTTCGCCAAGACCGAGTTGACCGTGTACACGGCCCTTGAAGCCGAGCAGTTGAAGACCTACAAAAAAGCCTTCGAACAGGCCAACCCCGACGTCGAGATCAAATGGGTCCGCGACTCCACCGGCATCATCACCGCCAAGCTGCTGGCTGAAAAAGACCGCCCGCAGGCCGATGTGGTCTGGGGCCTGGCCGCGTCGAGCCTGGCGATCCTCGATCAGCAGGGCATGCTCGATAACTACGCGCCGAAGGACCTGGACAAGATCGGCAAAAACTACCGTGACGCCGCTAACCCACCGGCCTGGGTCGGCATGGATGTGTGGGCGGCAACCATTTGCTTCAACACGGTCGAAGCCGAAAAGCAGGGCCTGACCAAGCCGGTGAGCTGGCAAGACCTGACCAAGCCCGAGTACAAGGGCAAGATCGTGATGCCCAACCCGGCCTCGTCCGGCACCGGCTTCCTGGATGTGAGCGCGTGGCTGCAAACCTTCGGCGAGAAGCAGGGCTGGCAGTACATGGACGACTTGCACCAGAACATCGGCCAGTACGTTCACTCCGGTTCCAAGCCGTGCAAGCTGGCGGCTTCCGGTGAGTTCCCGATTGGTATTTCCTTTGAGTATCCGGCCGTGCAGCTGAAGCGCCAGGGTGCGCCGCTGGACATCATCCTGCCGAAGGAAGGCCTGGGCTGGGATATCGAAGCCACTGCCGTGATCAAGGGCACGGCCCATGCGGACGCCGCCAGAAAGCTCGCCGACTTCTCCGCCAGTACAGCGGCGATGGACCTGTACAAGGACAACTTCGCCGTGCTCGCCCAGCCGGGGATCGCCAAGCCGCAGACCGAATTGCCGGCCGACTACGAGCAGCGGTTGATCAAGAACGACTTCGGCTGGGCCTCGAAAAACCGCGACAGCATCCTGGCTGAGTGGCGCAAGCGCTATGACGGGAAGTCGGAGAAGGTGGCGGGGCAGTAAGGTTTTCGTCAGGGCTACTTGCCTCATCGGGAGCAAGCCCCTTCCCACACTTGACTGCATTCACAAATCGAAATGTGGGAGGGGGCTTGCCCCCGATAGCGGTCTTGAAAACAGGACATCACTAAATGACACACCACAGCGACCTGCTCATCATCGGCGCCGGCATCCTCGGCCTGTCCCACGCCTACGCCGCCGCCAGGCGCGGGCTCAAGGTCAAGGTGTTCGAGCGTAGCGCCACACCCCTGGGGGCCTCGGTACGCAACTTCGGCCAGGCCCTGGTCACCGGGCAGCCGCCGGGGCCGATGCTCGACCTGGCGCGGCAAAGCCGTGAAATCTGGGGGCATTGGGCACAGGAGGCGGACCTTCAATTGAAGCGCAACGGCTCGTATCTATTCGCCCGCACCGAAGCCGAAGAGCATCTGCTGGAAGCCTTCTGCGCCGGCCGCGCGCGTGAACACGGCTATAACGTCGACCTGTTGCAAGGCGCGGCGCTGAAGGATCTGTATGGCGGCCAGTTCCGCCATCACCGCGCCGCGCTGCATGGCCTGGACGACCAGCAACTGTATTCGCGCGAGGCGATACCGGCGCTGATCCACTACCTGAGCCAGCAACTGGGTGTGGAGTTTTACTTCTCCACCCTGGTGCGCGATGTCGAACCGGGCCAGGTGCACAGCACGGCGGGCAGCTTTCGTGGCGAGCAGGTCATCGTCTGTTCCGGCCACGATTATCAAACCCTGTTGGCCGAGGCCATCGCCGAACTCAACCCGCAGATCTGCCGCCTGCAAATGCTGCGCGCCCGGCCTGCACTCAACCTCAACCTGCAACACGCCTTGCTCACCGGCCTCAGTTGCGTGCACTACGGCGCTTTTGCCGACCTGCCTGAAGCCGCGCCGGTACAGGCACAAATCCTGCGCGAGGCGCCGCACCTGCATGCACACGGGATTCACCTGCTGATCAGCCCGACGCCCCATGGCGAACTGATCATCGGCGACTCCCACGACTACGGCAGCGATGCCTCGCCGTTCAATGCCGAGCAGGTGGATGACTGGATGATCGAGTTGGCCGAACAGACCTTGGGTTGCAAGATCCAGGTAATGGAACGCTGGCAGGGCGTCTATGGCGCCCGGGGCCCGGCGCCGTTTTCATTTGTGCAGGCCGCACCTGGCGTGAGCGCCGCCTTGATGCACACCGGTGTGGGCATGAGCGTGGGGCCGGCGATGGCCGAGCGCAATATCACAACCCTGTGGGGGCCGGCGTGATGAGCCCGGAACAGGCGATTGCCACAATCTTCGCTTTGTACGAGCAGCACGGCGCGGCGGATTACATCGGCGAGCCAGTGTCGCAGATCGAGCACATGTCCCAGGCCGCGCAGTTGGCCATGGCCGAAGGCTTCGATGATGAAGTGGTTCTGGCGGCGTTTTTCCACGATATCGGCCATCTGTGCGGCCAGGGTGGCGAGAACATGGGCGGTTATGGTGTGGTCAGCCATGAGCGGTTGGGCGCGGATTATTTGCGCCGTGCAGGCTTCAGTGAGCGCCTGGCCAGGCTGGTGGAGTACCACGTCCAGGCCAAGCGCTATCTGACGTTCAGCCAGCCGGACTACTACGCACGCTTGAGCGAAGCCAGCCGCCGCACCCTCGGTTACCAGGGCGGCGTGATGACGGCCGAGGAGGCCCGCGCCTTTGAACAAGACCCGCTGTACCAGGTCAGCCTGCGCCTGCGCCACTGGGACGAACAGGCCAAGCAAATGCACGTGCCGGTGCTCGACCTGCAAGTGCTCAAGGCCAAGGCCCGGCAGCTGCTGGCGGCTTAAGTCTCGTCGAGGCGCTGGGCCAGGGCTTCGACCTGTTCCTGGCGTTCGGCCTGGCTCAGTCTGGCCTGGGGGTTGAGGGACGACCACTGCGGGTGGGCGCGGGCCTTGTGCAACGCGTCCGGCAATTTGCCTTCGCGCCAGGTCTTGTCCTGGGGCGTATCGACCTTGATGCTGTGCATCGCCGCATGGCCGCGCAGGTTCAGGGCCTTGAGCAACTGGCGCTGGCGCAGGGCGAGCAGGCGCAGCACGCTGTCGTCCACGGTCAGCTCGCGTTGGCCCTTGATCTTGCCCAGCAGGCGGCTGCCGTAGCTGCGTGCAGTCTGCAACGCGCCACCGGCGATGGCGCCCGCCAGGGCGGCGGCGCCGAGGGTCAGCCCGCCGACCAGCAGGTCCACACCGGCTCCGGCCGCTGCGCCTGCAGCGATGCCACCACCGACGCGCACGCCGAGTTGCTTGAGGGTTTCCGGGTTGAACAGGTCATCCCCCCAACGGCCGTCGAGCAACGGCAAGTCGCTGGCGGCGGCGTCCTGCGGGCGGAAGCCGAACAGCTTGAGCAGGGCCTCCACGCATTTTTGTTCGCGCTGACGCACCGCCTTGCGCAAATCGCTGATGGCTTGTTGCTCATCTTCAGTCACCACGCTGCGTCGGCACGCGGCGCAGTCGATCAGCAATTCGGCAATCAACCGCGCGGCACTCTGTTGACGGGCCTGGCGTTGGGCTTCCTGGTCGAGGATCAGGCGCTGCAACTGCGGTCGGGCGTTTTCCAGCAGCAGGGCGAGACTTTCATACAGGCGACGTTCGCCGTCTTCCGGCGGCGCGACGCTGTCGAAACGCACCAGCGCATGCAGGCCCAGGCGTGCCAGGGCTTCACGCCAGTCCGGCTCGCGGTGGTCGCTGCTGCTGACGAAGTTGAGCACCGGCAGCAACGGTTTGCCACAACTGGCCAGCACTTGCAGCTCATCACGGTACTTGGCCAGCACCGGTTCGCGAGCGTCGATCACATACAGGCCGGCGTCCGAGGCCAGCAGTTGGCGCAGCACCTTGGCTTCCTGTTCAAAGCGCTGGCGGGCTTCGCTGCCTTCCAGGAACCGCGCCAGACGGGCCGGGCCGTCCAAGCGTTCACCGGGGCGATCCAGGCGTTCCAGGTAGTCGAGCAGGGCGATGGCATCTTCCAGGCCGGGGGTGTCATAGAGATCGAGCAAGGCTTCGCCGTCGACCGACAAGCGCGCGCCTTCGACATGCCGCGTGGTGCTGGGGCGATGGGAGACTTCACCGAACCCGACGTCACGGGTGAGGGTGCGCAGCAACGAGGTCTTGCCGACGTTGGTGTGGCCGACCACCGCGAGTTTCAGTGGCTTAGTCATGACCGGTCTCCAGCCAGTTCAACGGCGCGCAGTCGGCGAACGGCAGCTCCAGTTGTTGCAGCGCGCTGTGCCAGTCGCCCAGGCGCTCGGCATCCAGCGCCTGGCCGGGCGGGGCTTGCAGCAGCCAGACACGGGTGTCGGCGGCGCTGCGTGCAAGTTCGGCGATCAGTGCCAGGCTGCCACGGTCCGGCGAGCGGCGCGGGTCGCAGACGATGGCCAGGCGCGCGGGCGGGAAGCGGCTGAGTTGCTCCAGGAGCTTGTTGCGCGATTCGCGGCTGTCGAGGATGCCGGCGTTCTTAACCTTCGCCGGCAACTTGGGCGGCCAGGGATGTTGATCGTCCAGTTCGATGGCGACGAGCAAGGCGCCGTCGCTGTCCAGCTCACTGACGCCTCCGGTGACGTGGTGCAGTTGTTCCGGCGCGGCGTCGTTGACGCCAAGGCGCTCGCTGCTGGGCATCAGGCGTTCGCGCAGTGGGCTGTAGCCGGGCAGGTTGAGGTCTAGGTGCAGGGCGGCGCGCCCGCGTTTCCAGCGCCAGAGGCACAGCAGGGCGAGGATCAAGCGGGGCAGCAGGCCGTAGACCAGCAAGACGCCGACCAGCCAGGCGGCCCAGGCCTGGCGGGCGCTTTCGATGTTCAGGGCGGAATCGCCGCTGGCGCGGATCATCTCGACGGTCGGTACGTTGAAGCCCAGCAGGGCGGGCAGGGTGCCGAGGGCCTGGGTCACGGCGACGAAGGTGTCGGCGCCGAGGATGGTGGTTTCCCACACAAAGCCGTAACGGCGGGTGGCGAGCAGCGTCAGCAGAATCACCAGCGCGCTGAGCAGCGCCAGCAACCACAGGCTGTTGACCAGCACACCGACCGCCCAGCGATTGAGTTTCTGCCGTTGCAGCAACAGCAGCAACGCCGGGGCCAGTTGGGCAGCCTTGGCATCGCGCGCCAGTTTTTCACTGAGCCACAACCACAAGCGCCCGAGGCTGGCGCCGTGCTCGCCGGCAAACAACAGCCCCAACGCCCAGCTCAACAGCAGGATCAGGTTCAGGCCGAGCAGGCTGCCCAGGGCCCAGAACACATTCACCGGGGTCAAGCCGTTGCCCAGCGCAGCAAAGGCCAGGCCCGCGCCGCTGATGACGGCCACCACCGCCAGCAGCACCAGCGCCAGGCGTGCGCCTTGCAGCCAGCGCGTGAGGGCGGCGGTCAGGCCATCGCGCTCGGCCAGGTGCAGGGCGCGCTGCTGGATGCGCGTCGGCAGGTCGCCGCCCGCGGTGCGGGCGAGGCGATTGGCTTCCTGGTCTTCCAGGGGGCCGGCGTGTTCTTCACGCAGGCGCACGGTTTCCGTCAGCCAGAGTTTGTGCAGGGGGGTCAGTGCGGTCACGCGTCTTCCTGTCGTGCAAGTGAGCTTGGAGCATAACCGCTGGTTCGTGGCTCTGGTATTCTCGTCGCCATGAAAAAAACTCTCCCTTTAAGCCTGATCGCAGCCCTCGGTGAAAACCGCGTGATCGGCGTCGACAACAGCATGCCCTGGCATTTGCCGGGGGATTTCAAATACTTCAAGGCCACCACGCTCGGCAAGCCGATCATCATGGGGCGCAAGACCTGGGACTCCCTGGGCCGACCGCTGCCGGGGCGCTTGAACATTGTGGTCAGCCGTCAGACCGACCTGGCGCTGGAAGGTGCGGAAGTTTTTCCGTCACTCGATGCCGCCGTGGCGCGGGCTGAAGCCTGGGCGCTGGAGCAGGGCGCGGATGAGCTGATGCTGATCGGCGGTGCGCAGTTGTATGCGCAGGGGCTGGAACAGGCGGATCGCCTGTACCTGACACGCGTGGCGCTGAGCCCGGAAGGGGATGCGTGGTTTCCGGCGTTTGATGCGAGCCAGTGGAAGTTGGTTTCCAATCTGCCGAACCCAGCCGAAGGTGATAAGCCGGCTTACAACTTCGAAGTCTGGGAAAAAGCCTAAAAGCATCGGGGGCAAGCCCCCTCCCACATTGAAGTGCATTCCAACTGTGGGAGGGGGCTTGCCCCCGATGGCGGCCTATCAGGCCTGCGCTAACTCCGCATGCTCATCCGCATCCAACAACGCTTTATCCGTCTGCCCCATGATCTGGCTGGTAATTGCCCCCGCCGTCATCGAACCATTCACGTTCAGCGCCGTACGGCCCATGTCGATCAGCGGCTCCACGGAAATCAGCAGCGCCACCAGTGACACCGGCAACCCCATGGCCGGGAGCACGATCAACGCGGCAAAGGTCGCGCCGCCGCCCACGCCCGCCACACCGGCCGAACTCAGGGTCACAATCGCCACCAGGGTCGCGATCCACAGCGGGTCCAGCGGGTTTATGCCCACGGTCGGCGCCACCATCACCGCCAACATGGCAGGGTAGAGGCCGGCGCAGCCGTTCTGGCCGATGGTCGCGCCAAATGAGGCGGCGAAGCCGGCGATGGAGTGCGGGATACCCAGGCGGCGGGTCTGCGCCTCAATGCTCAGCGGGATGGCCGCCGCGCTGGAGCGGCTGGTGAAGGCAAAGGTCAGCACCGGCCAGACTTTGCGGAAGAGGCGCAGCGGGTTGATCCCGGCCAGGGACAGCAACAGGCCGTGCACCACAAACATCAGGCCCAGGGCCAGGTACGACACCACCACAAAACTGCCGAGCTTGATGATGTCCTGCAGGTTGGAACCGGCGACGACCTTGGTCATCAGCGCCAGCACACCGTACGGGGTCAGCTTCATCACCAGGCGCACCAGGCGCATCACCCAGGCTTGCAGGGTGTCGATGGCGTTGAGCACCTTCTGGCCTTTTTCCACGTCATCCTTGAGCAGTTGCAGCGCGGCAACCCCAAGGAAGGCGGCGAAAATCACCACGCTGATGATCGACGTCGGCTTGGCCCGGGCCAGGTCGGCGAACGGGTTGGCCGGCACGAACGAGAGCAGCAACTGCGGGATATTCAGGTCGGCGACCTTGCCGGCGTAATCGCTCTGGATCACTTGCAGGCGTGCCATTTCCTGGGTGCCGGCCACCAGGCCTTCGGCGGTGAGGCCGAACAGGTTGGTCAGGCCGATACCGATCAGCGCTGCAATCGCGGTGGTGAACAGCAGCGTACCGATGGTCAGGAAGCTGATCTTGCCCAGGGACGATGCGTTATGCAGGCGCGCCACGGCACTGAGGATCGAGGCGAATACCAGCGGGATCACGATCATTTGCAACAGTTGCACGTAGCCGTTGCCGACCAGGTCGAACCAGCCAATGGAGGCTTTGAGCACGGGGTTGCCGTCGCCGTAAATGGCGTGCAAGGCCGTACCGAACGCTACACCGAGGACCAGGGCGAACAGAACCTTCTTGGCGAGGCTCCAGTGGGTGCGACGGGTTTGTGCCAGGCCCAGCAACAGGGCCACGAACACCAGCAAGTTGAGAATCAGGGGCAGATTCATTGAAGCTCCGTTGAGAAGGCAGCCAATCGCGTGAGCCTGCGATTGCGAACCGGAAATCCTAACAGCTTGAAATATATTGATTTAATACCGATATGGAATGGCGACTGTCGTTTTTGGAATAAGCTGCTGACGCTCCGGCGTATGCCCGTGACGGAATCAGGACGCATACCGTCGTGCTCGCGTTGGGAACTGTCACAGGGATTTGTTAGCGTCCATGTCTTTCACTCAGGGAGACAACGCCTATGAAGCTCGCGCCGAAATTACTAGCCGCCGCATTCTGCCTCGGACTCGCCAGCCAGGCGTTCGCCGCCACCGAGTTGAAACACTGGCCGGCACCCGCCGCCAAACAACTGAACGAGATGATCGCCGCCAACGCCAACAAGGGTAACTTCGCGGTGTTCGACATGGACAACACCAGCTACCGCTACGACCTCGAAGAATCCCTGCTGCCCTACATGGAAAACAAGGGCCTGATCACCCGCGACAGCCTCGACCCGTCGCTCAAGCTGATGCCGTTCAAAGACACCGCCGACCATAAAGAAAGTCTGTTCAGTTACTACTACCGCCTTTGCGAAGTCGACGACATGGTCTGCTACCCGTGGGTTGCGCAGGTGTTTTCCGGCTTCACCCTCAAGGAACTCAAGGTCCAGGTGGATGAACTGATGGCCTCCGGCAAACCGGTGCCGGTCAGCTATTTCGAAGGCGACGTGGTCAAGCAGTCCGAGGTACAGCCGCCGAAGGTCTTCACCGGCCAGGCCGAGCTGTACAACAAGCTGATGGAAAACGGCATCGAGGTGTACGTGATGACAGCCGCGTCGGAAGAGCTGGTGCGCATGGTCGCCGCCGATCCGAAGTACGGCTACAACGTCAAACCCGAGAATGTCATTGGCGTAACGACCTTGCTCAAGGACCGCAACACGGGCGAACTGACCACCGCACGTAAACAGATCGCCGCCGGTAAATACGACGAAAAAGCCAACCTCGGCCTGGAGCTGACCCCCTACCTGTGGACCCCTGCCACCTGGATGGCCGGCAAGCACGCGGCGATCCTCACCTACATCGATGAATGGAAAAAACCGGTGATCGTCGGCGGCGATACGCCGACCAGCGACGGTTACATGCTGTTCCACGATGTGGACGTGGCCAAGGGCGGCATCCACCTGTGGATCAACCGCAAGGACAAATACATGACCCAACTCAACGGCATGATCGCCAAGCATGCCGCGGCGCAAGCCAAGGAAGGCTTGCCGGTGACGGCGGACAAGAACTGGGTGATCGTCAAGCCTGACGAGATTCAGTAACACCGGGTCGCCTGCATCCCAGGCAAGCCAGCTCCCACCTTTTAATGTGTTCACACATCAAAAGGTGGGAGGGGGCTTGCCCCCGATGGCGGACTCAAGGGCACTACAAAATCCAGCCTAAAATAGATATCAATTGCGAACAAATCTCATCCTCTGCTAGCGTGCGCACTTCCTGAACCCTCCGTTCTTCTCAAGGTAGTGCTGTGCCCTCCTGGAATTCGCAGATCGCGCGCCTGTTCGCGGAGCAGAAGAAAGCCCTCGAAGCCTTCGTCACTCGCCGCACCGGCAGCGCCCAGGTGGCCGCCGACCTGACTCAGGAGTCGTTCCTGCGCCTGGCTCGCATGGACTGCGGCGAAAAGATCGACAACCTTCCAGCCTTCCTCTTCACCATCGCCAGCAACCTGGTGCGCGATCACCAGCGCCAGGCCATCCGCCGTGAGCGCCTGGACGCGGGCGAGCCCAGCGAAGAGCTGCCGTGCAGCAATCCGGGTGCCGACGAGCAATTAGCCGCCTACCAACAGGAACAACTGATGCAGGATGCGATCCTGGCGTTGCCCCCAGCGACTCGGCAGATCTTCCTGCTTTATCATGTCGACGAACTTTCCTACCGCGAGATTGGCGAACGCCTGTCGATCACGGCACGCAGTGTGGAATACCAACTGCGTCGCGCCTTGATTGAATGCCGCGCGTACATCAAGACGCGGCTTGCCTGCGATGAACAAGGACGTCGCTCATGACCGCCACCTCCACTGCCGACGTGTTGTTTGACGAAGCGTCCGGCTGGTATTTCCGCCTGCAGGCCGAGGACGTGACGCCGGCCGACATGGACGCCTTTGCCGCCTGGCTGGGGCAAGGCCCGGCCCAGGATGACGCCTGGCAGGAAGTGCAGGCGATGCTCGGTGGACTGCGCGAACCTGCGCGGGTGATTCGCCGCGCCGAACAGGCCGCCTGGCGCAAACCGGCGCGAGCCTGGCAGCGTTGCGCGTGTGCTGCGGCGGTGTTGCTGGCCGTGGGGCTTACCGTGCAGAACACGCCATGGCTCGATCGCCTGCGCGCGGACTACGCCACCGGCACCGGCGAGTCGCGCAGCATCGAACTGGCCGACGGCTCGCACCTGCAACTCAACACCGACAGCGCGGTGCAGATCCGCTTGAGCGGGGGCGAACGGCAAATCCGTTTGCTGCGTGGCGAAGGCTTTTTCGACGTCACCAAGGATTCGACACGGCCGTTCGTGGTGCAGTCCGGCGACGGCTGGGTGAAGGTGGTCGGGACGCAGTTCAGCGTTGCGCGGCGCGATGCGCAGACGCGGGTGCAGGTGGCGCAGGGCAAGGTGCAGGTCAGTGCCGGCAGCGGTGAACCGGTGTACCTGGAGCCAGGGCGGGCCGTGGAATATCAAGGCCAGCGCCTGGCCGAGGTGCATGCTTTCGACCCGGCCAGCGGCTTTGCCTGGCGCCAACGGCAACTGGTGTTCCGCCAGCAGCCGCTGTCGGAAGTGGTGAGCGAGTTGAATCGCTATTGGCCCGGCAAGACTCTGGTGCTCGGTGATGCGCTGCGCAACCGCGTGGTGTCGGGTGTGTTTGAAATCGACAAACCCGAAGCCGTGATCAAAGCGCTGGAGTACACCCTTAACCTGCGTGCCGAGCACTACACCCCATATTTACTGGTGTTGCGCGAAGGCAAGGCATCGTAATCGCAACTTTTTGAAAAAACTTTCAGGGTTTCTCCCCAGGCACTCGTCCTTGATCACTGAGGCGTAAATAGTAAGCACTCTCAAGTAGTGCGGCGCCGATCACAGACTTTTTGCACCGGGGAGCACCATCCATGGCACATCGATTCGCCGCACGGTCCTTGTTGGCACTGGCCATTTCCATGGCCTGTGGCACTGCGCCGCTGTATTTGCAGGCCGCCGACACCACCCAGGCCCAGACCTACCGTTTCGATATTGCAGGGCAAAGCCTGGACGGTGCGCTGGCGGCGTTTTCCGCGGTGACGCGAGTTCAGGTGCTGGTGTCGGGTGAGTTGACCCAGGGCGTGCTGTCGCCGGGTGTCAAAGGCAGCCTCGGCCAGCGCGAAGCCTTGGGGCAACTGCTCGGCGGTACCGGGCTGAGTGCGGCGTTTATCAACGCGGACACCGTGACCCTGGAAAAGCGCATGGACACAGGCTCCGCCATCGAAGTCGGCGCCACCACCATCAGCGCCGAACACTTGGGCGCCACCACCGAAGGCAGCGGCTCCTACACCACCGGCGCAGTGACCCTGGGCAAGGGCGAACAGAAACTCAAGGACATCCCGCAATCGGTCAGCGTCATGACCCGCAAGCAGATGGACGACCAGAACACCACCAAGCTCTCCGAAGTGGTCAAGCGCACGCCCGGCCTGACCGCGACCAAATCCCCGGGCCCCGGCATGTTCATCTTCTCCCGTGGCTTCGAGATCGGCACCCTGCAATACGACGGCGTCGGCATCCCGCGTAACACCTACGCGCTGGGCAGCTACCTTACCGAAAACATGGCGATCTACGACCGCGTCGAAACCTTGCGCGGTCCGGCCGCTTTGCTGCAAGGCGCCAACAGCCCCGGCGGCACCATGAACCTGGTGCGCAAGCGCGGCCAGCAGGCGCCTACGGTGACCGTCACCGCCAAGGCCGGTTCGTGGGATCACTATGGCACCCAGGTGGATGCGGGGGGGCCGCTGAACGCCGAAGGCACGTTGCGCGGCCGCTTTGTGGCGGATTACGACACCACCGATTCCTTTGTCGACTATGCCGGCGGCTGGAATCAGACGGTCTACGGGGCGGTGGACTACGACTTCACGCCTGACACCACCGTGGGTGTTGGTATCAGCAACCAGAAAGGCCATTCACGCCCCAACTTCATGTCGCTGCCCCGTTACGCCAACGGCAACGATATTGGCCTGTCACGCTCCACCTTCGTCGGTGCCAGCTGGAACCGCGCCGTCAACAACCAGACCCAGGTGTTCGCCGACATCGAGCATCGCTTCAACGACGACTGGAAAGTGAAAGCCGCCCTCGTGGCGATGGACGAACATAACGACGCGACATACCAAGCGACGTGGGACGCCATCCCCAACCCCGGCGACACCGGTAACGTGCGCTATGTGGACTGGGTTACCGACTTCAATACCAAAAGTCGTGGTGCGGATGTGTATGTCAACGGCGAGTTTGAAGGCCTGGGTTTCCAACAGGAGATGGTGTTGGGCGCCAACTATTCCAAGCTCACCACAGACGACCAATGGGCCCGTGCGGCGACGGCTGGCGCCGATATTTTCAACATCGACCACAACCGTCCGCAGCGCGATAAGTACCAGCTGTTTCAGGCAGGAAATGCGTCGAGGAGCTGGTACGACATTCGTCAGAAAGGCATCTACGGCACCTGGCGCGTGAAAGTGCTCGATCCGCTGACCTTGATCGTTGGTGCACGTACCAGTTGGTATGACTATTCCTACATCGACCAGAGTGGTTCCAGGGGGGGGTACGGCAGTCCGTCCGGAAGCGCCACTCAGACGAATGGCAAGGTCACGCCGTATGCGGGCCTGGTATATGCCCTCAATGACCAATGGTCTGCCTATGCCAGTTACGCCGATGCGTTCGAACCACAAACCAACCGGACAACTTCCGGCTCCTTGCTCAAGCCTATCGAGGGCAAGAACTACGAGCTGGGTCTCAAGGGTGAGTTGGCGGATGGTCGTCTGAATACCTCGTTCGCGATCTTCCGTTATGATCAGGAAAATCGCGGCGTCCAAGACCTTCAAGGGCCGATGAACTGCGATGGCTGGTACTGCTCGGTCGCCTCGGGCAAGGTCCGAAGCCAAGGCTTGGAAGCCACATTGAGCGGCGAAGTGCTGCCGGGTTTGCAACTGGTCTCCAGTTACACCTACAACACCACCAAATTCCTCAAGGACGACACCTACGAAGGCAAGGTCTTCAGCACCTGGACGCCCAAGCACTTGCTCAAGGTCTGGGGCGATTACCAATTGCCGGGGGACTGGAATAAAGTCAGCGTCGGCGCCGGGGTGACCGCGCAAAGCAGTACCGTGGCCTACGACCGCACCTTCAGTGTGCCGGGCAATGCACTGTGGGATTCGCGGGTGGCCTACAAGATCAACCAGGAGTTCACCGTCGCGGCGAACCTGTACAACATGTTCGACAAGAAGTATTACATCCCTGCCTACAACGCGAACTGGGGCAGCAACTACTACGGTGATCCGCGTAATGTGATGTTTACGATGACCTACACGCCGCAGTTCTGATTACATCCGGATATAAAAATGCCCCGCATTTGGCGGGGCATTTTCATGTGTGGCGGTTAGCCCTTACAGCCCATCCAGCATTGCCTTGTTACGTACCGCACCCTTGTCGGCACTGGTCGCCAACAAGGCATAGGCCTTCAACGCGGTCGTGACTTTGCGCGGACGCTTCTCCACCGGCTTCCAACCTTTCTTGTCCTGCTCGACCCGGCGCGCTGCCAGCTCTTCATCGCTGATCAACAGGTTGATCGAGCGGTTCGGAATGTCGATCAGGACCTTGTCGCCGTCCTGCACCAGGCCAATCGCACCGCCGGCAGCGGCTTCAGGTGACGCGTGGCCGATGGACAGGCCCGAGGTGCCGCCGGAGAAACGGCCGTCGGTGAGCAGGGCGCAGGCTTTGCCCAGGCCCTTGGACTTCAGGTACGACGTCGGGTAGAGCATCTCTTGCATACCCGGGCCGCCTTTCGGGCCTTCGTAGCGGATGATCACGATGTCGCCTTCCTTGACTTCGTCGGCGAGGATGCCGCGTACCGAGCTGTCCTGGCTTTCGTAGATCTTGGCGCGGCCTTCGAAGACGTGGATGGATTCATCCACGCCGGCGGTTTTCACCACGCAGCCGTCGAGGGCAATGTTGCCGTACAGCACGGCCAGGCCGCCTTCCTTGGAGTAGGCGTGCTCGACACTGCGGATGCAGCCGTTTTCACGGTCGGCGTCCAGGGTGTCCCAACGGGTCGACTGGCTGAACGCGGTCTGGGTCGGGATACCGGCCGGGCCAGCCTTGAAGAAGGTGTGCACGGCTTCGTCGTCAGTCAGGGTGATGTCCCACTTGGCGATGCCTTCGGCCAGGGATTTGCTGTGCACGGTCGGCAGGTCGGTGTGCAGCAGGCCGCCACGGGCCAGGGAGCCTAAGATCGAGAAGATCCCGCCGGCGCGGTGCACGTCTTCCATGTGGTACTTCTGGATGTTCGGCGCGACCTTGCACAGTTGCGGCACATGGCGGGACAGGCGGTCGATGTCGCGCAGGTCGAAATCGATCTCGGCTTCCTGGGCCGCAGCCAGCAAGTGCAGGATGGTGTTGGTGGAACCGCCCATGGCGATGTCCAGGGTCATGGCGTTTTCGAACGCCTTGAAGTTGGCGATATTGCGCGGCAACACCGACTCATCGTTCTCGCCGTAGTAGCGCTTGCACAGCTCGACGATGGTGCGGCCGGCCTGCAGGAACAGCTGCTCGCGGTCGCTGTGGGTGGCCAGGGTCGAACCGTTGCCCGGTAATGCCAGGCCGAGGGCTTCGACCAGGCAGTTCATCGAGTTGGCGGTGAACATGCCGGAGCACGACCCGCAGGTCGGGCAGGCGCTGCGCTCGTATTCCGCGACCTTCTCGTCAGAAGCGCTGGAATCGGCGGCGATGACCATGGCGTCGACCAGGTCCAGGCCATGGGAGGCGAGTTTGGTCTTGCCGGCTTCCATCGGGCCGCCGGAGACGAAGATCACCGGGATGTTCAGGCGCAGGGCGGCCATCAGCATGCCGGGGGTGATCTTGTCGCAGTTCGAGATGCACACGATGGCGTCGGCGCAGTGGGCGTTGACCATGTACTCCACGGAGTCGGCGATGATCTCGCGGCTCGGCAGGGAATACAGCATGCCGTCATGGCCCATGGCGATGCCGTCGTCCACGGCGATGGTGTTGAATTCCTTGGCTACACCGCCGGCGCGCTCGATCTCGCGGGCGACCAGTTGGCCCAGGTCCTTGAGGTGCACGTGGCCGGGTACGAACTGGGTAAAGGAGTTGGCAATGGCGATGATCGGCTTCTTGAAGTCGTCATCTTTCATCCCCGTGGCACGCCACAGTGCGCGGGCGCCGGCCATGTTGCGGCCGTGGGTGGATGTTTTCGAGCGGTAATCTGGCATGGAGCACTCCGGGCGGCTAATCAGGTACTAAACAGGGGAGTGAGCTTCTATTGACGTCTGGAGCACTCAGAAATAGCCGTGTGTCCGGAGGTTGCCTCAAACGCTGCGGGATCGCCGCGCGCAGTGGCCTTGAGCTCATAAACCCGCCGGGGGATGACTGGCGATGAATAGGGCCGATTCTACACCGCTGGCGGCTGGAGGGAACGGGATACTCAGGGCCGCTGGCTTTGTTTAGACTGGCGGCCCTTTGCCCCTACCCCTCTCCAAAGGAATTGGAATGCCCGGTATCCATCGTTTTCTTGGGTTCTACCTGCTGATCGGTCTGATCCAGGGAATCGTCTTCTATTACTCCGATCAGCTCTATCGCTTGAGCGAAACCGTGTTTTTTGTCACCTACACCGTGGTGTTGGTGGGCGGTACCACCTTGCAACTGCTGGGGGAAAAAGCCCGACAGTGGCGGTCGTTGCTGCCTACGCTGGCATTCACCCTGTTGATGGGTGGCATGACGCTGTGGGTCTGCTACGGCCTCGACCATGTCGGCAATAACCGCTGGGCGATCAATTCCTGGTTTATCAGCGTGGTGGTGTTGAGCTATGTCTGTGCCACGTTTCTGTTCGCCTGGCCCGCCGAAAAAGGGCAACGCTGGCGTTATGAAGACCTGTTCCAGCAGGCCTGGAACAGCGTATTTATCGTGCTGTATGCCCTGATCCTGGTGGGGGTGTTCATGTTGCTGCTCAAGCTATGGGGCCGACTGTTCCTGATGCTGGGCATCGAATTTTTTGAGCGCCACTTCTGGAGCCAGCTATTCCTGTGCATCAGCTTGCCGTTGGTGTTCGCCTTGGGCATGTACCTGGCGGCGCGCAGCGAGAAAGTCATCGGCCAGATGCGCGGCATGCTGTTCAGCGCCTGTGGCTTGTTGTTGCCGTTGATCGCCCTGATCAGCCTGCTGTTTACCCTGACCTTGCCGTTCACCGGGCTCGGTCGGATTTGGGCGACGGGTTATTCCACGCCGATTCTGCTGGTGCTGGCGGGGGCGCAGCTGTTCTTGCTCAATGGTGTTTTTCAGGAGGGCGTTCAACCTCCACCGTACCCCAAATGGTTAACGCGGTTTATCGAATTGAGCCTGCTGTGCCTGCCGGTTCTCGCCGCCCTGGCGTTTTATTCGAGCTGGTTGCGGGTCGAGCAATATGCCTTATCGCCACAGCGCTTCATTGCACTGGCGGCGGCGTTACTCTGTGGTTTGTATGGCCTGGCGGCCGTGTGGGCGGTGGTGTTGCGTTCGCCGGTCTGGCTGGCCAACCTGCGTGTTACCAACCCGGCCTTGGCGCTGCTGTTTTGTGGGCTGGTGGTGTTGGTCAACACGCCGATCCTCGATCCGGTGCGCCTGAGCGTCGACGATCAGGTCCGGCGTTTGCTCGACGGGCGTACCAAGGCTGAAGCGTTTGACGCGCACTACCTGCGTTTTGGCCTGGAGAAGGCTGGGGAGGCGGCGTATGCCAAGTTGCAGGTCGACCTGGACCAGGAGCGCATTCTGGACCCGGAATCGCGCCGTGCCTTGCGTGAGCGGATGGAAGACACCTCGCTGAGTTTCAGTGAACAGTATGAAAAAGAGCGTGCCCGCCGGCCCAAGCCCGAGCTGGAATGGATCGGCCCCGAGCCCAAGGGCAGCGAGCAGTTTGCCGAGCTCAGCCTGAACACTGACTCTGGGTGCGAGCCCGGCTGTGTGTTGTGGGCGGTGGACTTCGATCAGGACGGGCAGCCTGAAGTGCTTGCGATACCCCGCACCAGTTATCGCCATGACTTCAAGCCGCCGCGCATTTTTGTCCTGGACGATAAGGGCGAATGGGACGATCGCGGCCCTCTCGTATGGACGCAACTGCCCGACGGCTATGTGGATACCGAGACCCTGATCCACGATATCCGTGAGGGCAAGATCTCGTTGGTCAAGCCTCGTTACCGGCAGTTGCAGTCCAGTGACATGTTGCTCACGCCGGTGGTTCGTGAGCCGTAGTCCGCCGATTGGTCACCAGCCCCCAGAGGCTGAATCCGATAAAACTGAGGGCGATGCTCATCAATAGATGATCGCCGGCCTGGGCCAGTGCCGCGCTGCCGACAGCGGCAGTGAGAAACATGATGCTATTGCCCGCCGACGCCGCCGTGCCCGCGCTGCTGGAGAACAACAGCATTGCTGCGGAAATCGCGGCGGGCCTGACCAGGGTGACGGCCAGGGCGCTGATCAGCATCGGGATCAACAAGGTCACAGTGGTCATGGCTTCAATGCTGACGATCAGCGTTAACAGCGCGCCTGCGACGAGCAGCAAGCCAAGACCGATATTGATTTGCCGGGACAGCGCCATGCGTTTTTGCAGGTACGAGGCAGCAACGCCGCCGAGCAGGTAGGCCAGGCCGTACACCATCAGCACCAGCGCATATTGGTATTCGGACAGCTTCAGCGCATCCATGAAAATCAGCGGCGTCACGCTGATCAGGGCGAAGTAGCAGGCAAATACCAGGGCGGCGATCCACCAATAGCGCAGGAAGTCCCGATTGCGCGCCACGGCCTTGAGTGTGCCGATGATGGATACCGGTTCGCGGTGCGGGCTGGAGGACTTCGACGGCAGGATACAGAGCGCCTGGATCAACAGGCCCGATGCCATCAGCGCAAACCCATAGAAGCTCCCTTGCCAGTCGAAGGTGGTTTGCAGCCAGGAGCCGATCAGCGGCGACAGCGCGACAAACGAGCCGCTCAGGGTCATGTAATAGAGGCGCACCCGGGCTCGGTCCTGTTCGTCGAACAGGTCTTCCACCAGTGCATGGCCCAATACGAAGAAGCCGCAGCCCATGGCCTGGACCGTGCGGAACAGCAGGAAGGTCAGGTAATCCGGCGCCATGGCGCAGCCTATCGCCCCGAGGATCGACAGCGTGATACAGCCGAGCAGGACTTCCTTGCGTCCCCATTTATCCGAAAGTGGACCGGCGAGCAGTTGGGAGATGGAAAAGACTAGGGTGAACAGGCTGATGGACAGCGCGATGTCTGCGCTGGGCGTGTCGAACCGGGCGGACAGGGCGGGGAACGACGGGAGCAGGATATTGATCGGGAAAAAGCTGATCAGTGAGATGCAGGTGATGAGGATGAAGCGGGAGAGGGTGGGCCCAGACATTGTTTTTGTTTTCCGGAGTAAAACCAGAAACCGATACTAGTCTGCGAAAAGTGGAATTCAATCAAAAGTGTTGAGAGAAACTTCCTGAATGGACGTGGCTTGCTTGGGTAGGAAAAGTTTTCACGGCAACCACAAAACAAATGTGGGAGGGGGCAAGCCCACTCCCACATTTTTATCTGTGCTTGGCTTTAGCTGTTTGGCAACAACCGGCACGTAATGCTCTTGATATACCGCGTCTCGACAATCGCCGGATGCACCGGATGATCCGGGCCCTGGCCGCCACGTTCCAGCATCTGGATATTGCGGTCCAGATGGCGGGCGCTGGTCAGCAGGATGTTCTGCAGGTCATCTTCCGGCAGGTGCATGGAGCACGAGGCGCTGACCAGGATGCCGTCCTTGCTGAGCAGGCGCATGGCTTGCTCGTTCAGGCGGCGATAGGCGCCTTCGCCGTTCTTCATGTCTTTCTTGCGTTTGATGAAGGCCGGTGGGTCGGCGACGATCACGTCGAAGCGTTCTTCGCTGGCTTTCAATTCCTTGAGGGCTTCGAAGACGTCGCCTTCGATGCAGGTCATCTTCTCGGCGACGCCATTCAGCGCGGCGTTGCGCTCCACGCCATCGAGGGCGAAGGCCGAGGCATCGACGCAGAACACTTCACTGGCGCCGAAGGCCGCGGCTTGCACGCCCCAGCCGCCGATGTAGCTGTACAGGTCGAGTACGCGTTTGCCTTTGGCATACGGGGCCAGGCGCGCGCGGTTCATGCGGTGGTCGTAGAACCAGCCGGTTTTCTGGCCCTGGATCACCGGGGCTTCGAATTTCACGCCGTTTTCTTCCAGCGCCACCCACTCCGGCACCAGGCCGAACACGGTTTCGACGTAGCGGTTGAGGCCTTCGGCGTCGCGCGCGGCGGAGTCGTTCTTGAACAGGATGCCGCTCGGCTTGAGCACTTGGGTCAGGGCGGCGATCACGTCGTCTTTATGGGCTTCCATGGTCGCCGAGGCGATCTGCACCACCAGGATATCGCCGAAACGGTCGACCACCAGGCCCGGCAGCAGGTCGGAATCGCCGTAGACCAGGCGGTAGAACGGCTTGTCGAACAGGCGATCACGCAGGGACAGGGCGACGTTCAGGCGGTGCACCAGCAGCGACTTGTCCAGTGGCAACTTGATGTCGCGCGACAGCAGGCGTGCGCAGATCAGGTTGTTCGGGCTCATGGCCACGATGCCCAGGGTCTTGCCGCCGGCCGCTTCCAGGATGGCCTGGTCGCCCGCCTGGAAGCCGTGCAGAGGGGTGGCGGCCACGTCGATTTCGTTGCTGTAGACCCACAGGTGGCCGTTGCGCAAACGACGATCGGCGTTGGCTTTGAGACGCAGGCTTGGCAGGGACATGACGTCGCTCCGGAAAAAAGAGCGGGAGTATACCTTGTTATGTAGGAAATGGCCGGGCTGCCGGATGTGCGGGGAGGTGTCAGCCGAGGGTTGATAAGGGTTAGAATCCCCACCTAGCCCAGAGTGTGTACTTATGTCCCAAGAGCTTTCCGCCGAACAGATCCAGCAGGCCCTCCAAGGCATCAGCGTGCCGCCCCAGCCGCAAATCATGGTGGATTTGCAGATGGAGCAGTACATGCCCGACCCGGACCTGGAAGTGATCGCGCGGTTGATCTCCCAGGACCCGGGCCTGTCCGGCGCGCTGCTGAAGATCGTCAACTCGTCCTATTACGGCCTGAGCAACAAGATCGCCTCGATCCAGCGCGCGGTGAACCTGCTGGGCAGCCGTTCGATCATCAACCTGATCAACGCCCTGTCGATCAGGGGCGAGATGAGCGACGACACCATCGTCACCCTCAACCGCTTCTGGGACACCGCCCAGGACGTGGCCATGACCTGCCTCACCCTGGCCAAGCGCACCGGCGCCCAGGCGGTGGACGAGGCCTATGCCCTGGGGCTGTTCCACGACTGCGGCGTGCCGCTGATGCTCAAGCGTTTCCCCAACTACATGACGGTGCTCGAAGAGGCCTACGCCAACGCCGGCCCCGACTGCCGCGTGGTCGACACCGAAAACAATGCGTTCAACACCAACCATGCGGTGGTCGGCTACTACACCGCCAAGTCCTGGCGCCTGCCGGAGCATGTGACCGACGCCATCGCCAACCACCACAATGCCCTGGCGATCTTCAGCGATGAGACGTCGCGCAATCCGCAGCTGAAAAACCTGCTGGCGATCCTGAAGATGGCCGAGCACATCTGCTCGTCCTGCCGCGTGCTGGGCAACCAGTCGGTGGACCATGAGTGGAATGCCATCGGCCACCTGGTGCTGGACTATGTGGGCCTGTCGGACTACGACTTCGAAAGCCTGAAGTTGTCGATCCGCGAACTGGGCGCGCACTGATCCCCCCCTCACGAGGTACACATGCCCGAGTTACCAGAAGTCGAAACCACCCGGCGTGGGATTGCGCCGCACCTGGAAGGCCAGCGGGTCAGCCGCGTGGTGGTGCGTGAGCGGCGCCTGCGCTGGCCGATCCCGGAAGACCTGGATGTGCGCCTGTCCGGCCAGCGCATCGTGCTGGTGGAGCGGCGCGCCAAGTATCTGTTGATCAATGCCGAAGTGGGCACTTTGATCAGCCACCTGGGCATGTCGGGCAACTTGCGCCTGGTCGAGGTCGGCATGCCGGCGGCCAAGCATGAACATGTGGATATCGAGTTGGAATCCGGCCTGGCCCTGCGCTACACCGACCCTCGGCGTTTCGGCGCGATGCTCTGGAGCCAGGACCCGCACAACCATGAACTGCTGATTCGCCTGGGGCCGGAGCCGTTGACCGAGCTGTTTGACGGTGAGCGGTTGTTCCAGCTGTCCCGCGGCAAGTCGATGGCGGTGAAACCGTTCATCATGGACAACGCGGTGGTGGTGGGCGTAGGTAACATCTATGCGACTGAGGCGTTGTTTGCGGCGGGGATTGATCCACGTCGCGCGGCCGGCGGCATTTCACGCGGGCGTTATTTGAAGCTGGCAGTCGAGATCAAGCGCATTCTGGCGGCGGCAATCGAGCGTGGCGGCACCACGTTGCGGGACTTTATCGGTGGCGATGGGCAGCCGGGGTATTTCCAGCAGGAGTTGTTCGTCTACGGCCGCGGTGGCGAGGCGTGCAAGGTCTGCGGGACTGAGCTGCGCAATATGGTGCTGGGGCAGCGGGCGAGTGTGTTTTGCCCCAGGTGCCAGAGCTGATTGCTGTGTAGTGGTTGATATCGCTATCGGGGGCAAGCCCCCTCCCACTTTTTGACTTGCGAATGAATTCAAATGTGGGAGGGGGCTTGCCCCCGATGAGGCCCTGATAGGCGCTGAAGAAGCTCAAGCCTTACCGGTAATCTTCCGGTACTTCTCCATCAACTGCTCTTCCGTCTCCGGATGGGCTTCATCCAGCGGAATGCAATCCACCGGACACACCTGCTGGCACTGCGGCTCGTCGTAGTGACCGACGCACTGGGTGCACAGGTTGGGGTCGATCACGTAGATCTCTTCGCCCTGGGAGATGGCGGCGTTCGGGCACTCGGGTTCGCAGACGTCGCAATTGATGCAATCGTCGGTGATGATCAGGGACATGGAAACTCCTGCCAGGGCTGTCAGCCAAGGCATCTGAAAACTAATGCGCGCAATTGTGCCGCATTGGCGCCCGCAGTGCGAGCTGTGGTGAGCGGGCTTGCCCCGCGTTGGGCAGCGAAGCGGCCCCAAAACCAGACGACCGGTTATTCACCTGAGGCGACGCGAGTCTTTATTAGGGCTGCTACGCAGCCGAACGCGGGGCAAGCCCGCTCACCACATTACTTCTTGAAGCGCAGCGTCAGCGCATCAGCCACGGCCGGATGCACGAACTTGGTGATATCCCCGCCCAAAGCGGCAATTTCACGGACCAACGTCGAGGAAATGAACGAATAACGTTCCGACGGCGTGAGGAACAGGCTTTCCACGTCCGGCGCCAGTTGGCGGTTCATGTTGGCCAGCTGGAATTCGTATTCGAAGTCCGACACCGCGCGCAGGCCACGCAGGAACACATTGGCGTTCTGCTCCTTGGCGAAATGCGCGAGCAACGTGGAAAAGCCCACCACTTCCACGTTGGGCAGGTGCTTGGTGACCTCACGCGCCAGCTCCACGCGCTGTTCCAGGGGAAACAGCGGGTTTTTCTTGGGGCTGGCCGCGACTGCGATGATCACATGGTCGAACAAACGAGAGGCGCGTTCGACCAGATCGCCATGGCCTTTGGTAATCGGGTCGAAGGTACCTGGGTACAACACTCGGTTCATCGCGTCGTCCTGGCGGAGTCCGTTGGGGAACCGGATGGTATCGCAGCCATCCCGGTCGGCCAAGTCAACTTATGCATAAGAAAGCCGTATAGACACCGTGAATAGCGTGTTTTTTCACGCTGTTTTCAGACGTTCGGCCAAGGCTGTCGCCAGTTGAGCGGTTAATCCGTACACCGATAATTGCGGGTTGGCCCCAATACTGGTGGGGAATAGCGAACCGTCGTGGATCGACAGGTTGCGCAATTGGTGATGGCGACCGAGGCTGTCAGCCACCGCATTTTTGGGATCTTCGCCCATGGCACAGCCGCCCATCACATGGGCGCTGCCCAGGGTTGTCCGGTGCAATTCCAGATTCAAACCCTCAATGACGCTGCGTGCCTCGGCCAAGGTGTTCACGAACCGTGCGTCATGGTGCATGGGCTTGACCGATTTGGCACCCGCCGCGAACTGGATTTCGGCCATGCTGTGGAAGGCCCGGCGCAGGCCGTCCCAGGCATAGGGTGAGACCTGATAGTCGAGCACCGGCGTACCGTCACCGCGTAAATCCACGCTGCCGCCCTGGCTGTCGGGGTGAAAGCCGTCACGCAACAGCGCGAGCATGGCGTGGGTATGGGGCAATTGGCCCATGTCCAGGGCGTTCTGCGTGCCATAGCCGCCGAACAAGGTGCTGGCCAATGCTGGATGCAAGGGCGGCGCTTCAAGCTTGTAGGACATTTTGCCGGTGGTGCCGTCCTGCCACTGGAAATGGTCGGAGTAGATCGACTGCGGCGCGCCGTAGAACGGGTTGATCACCTCGTCGAACAATGCGGCGGAGAAGTTCACCAAGTGCAAAAAGGTCCGCTTGCCCAGCCGCGAATGCGGGTCGGGGGCACCCGAGCGCATCAGCAGCGCCGGGCTATTGATGCCGCCGCCCGACAGCACGTAATGCTTGGCCTTCACTGTGATCTTGCGCCCGGTAGGCGCCACGCAGCGCGCGTCCATCGCTACGCATTCCAGGCTGCTGATGGTGTCGCCGCTGTATTTGAGCTGCTCGGCGCGGGCCAGGTACAGCAGCTCGCCGCCTTTTTCCAGGGTGGACGGGATGGTGGTCACCAGCATCGACTGCTTGGCGTTGACCGGGCAGCCCATGCCGCAATAACCCAGGTTGAAGCAGCCACGTACGTTGCGCGGGATCACATGCCAGCTGTAGCCGAGCTTTTCGCAGCCTTTGCGGATCACATCATTGTTGGCATTCGGGGGGATGGCCCATGGTGCGATGCCCAGGCGCTGCTCCATCTTTTCGAACCACGGTGCCATCTCTGCACTGCTGTGGCCTTTTACCGCGTACTCGCTGGCCCAATGGCTGAGGGTGGCGTCCGGGGTACGGAAGCTGGAGGTCCAGTTGATCAGCGTGGTACCGCCCACCGCGCGGCCTTGCAGGATGGTGATGGCGCCGTCCTTGCTCATGCGGCCGATGCCTTCCTGATACAGGCTGGCGTAGGCCTCGTCCTCCAGCAGCTTGAAGTCGCTGCTGGTCTTGAGCGGGCCTTCTTCGATCAACAGTACTTTGTAGCCGGCGGCGCTGAGGATCTCGGCAGTGGTGCCGCCACCGGCGCCGCTGCCGATGATGGCCACGTCGGCCTCCAGGGTCAGGTCGCGGTCGAGGGCGGCGCCATCGTGGGTTTTCCAGCCGCGGGCCAGGCCGTCGCGGAACAGATCGGGTACGGGCATCAGGGGCGTCTCTTGTTTTTATTGTGAGGGAGGCAAATCAGATCTTCGGCGGGCCGGGGTAGCCGCAATGCGCCCAGGCGGCGGGCCGGAAGTACCAGGCCATGATCACCAGCTTGAGCAGCGAGCCCTGGCCCATGCGCAGCAGGTTCAGGTAGCTGTTTTCCCAGCGGTGCAGGAAGTTGCGGATCTGCTCCGCGCTGGCGTTTTCCCAACTGCCCCAGATGCCGGTCAACGGGCCACGCGTAATGCCCATGCCGAGCACATCGAACAGCTGCTGGGTGAGCTTGAACATCTCCGGCGACAGGTGTTGCAGGCTGTAGTCGAGTTTTTTCAACGTGTCTTCAATCCCGGCGACCACATCCTGGGCGCTGGCCACGCCTTCGAGCAGCACCGGGATCACCGCGCGCAGGAACGGCAGGTCACTGCTGCGCAACATGGCAAAGCCGCTGGCCGGGGTGCTGCTGGAGCAGCCGCTGAGGCTGGCGCCCAGCCCGGCCGTGGCCAGGAAAGCGCTGGCACACAGACCGATTTTCAAGACGCCGCGCCGCGACAGCGCGGGTGAATCAATGAGGCTAGGGTTCATTGTTATTGTTATCCCGTGGGTGGCGGTGTCAGCGGACAAACAGCTTCTGGATCAGTTTCTGGATCGATTTGCCGTAGGGCGGGTAGATCAATTTCGCCGCGTTCAGGCGCTGTTTCACCAGCACACCCTTGGCCTTGCTGAACGTCAGGAACCCTTCATGGCCGTGGTAGTGGCCCATGCCCGAGGGGCCGATGCCGCCAAAGGGCATGTCGTCCTGGGCCACGTGCAGGAGGGTGTCGTTCAGGCAGACACCGCCGGAATGGGTCTCGTGGAGGACCCGGTCCTGCTCGCGCTTGTTGTAGCCGAAGTAATACAGGGCCAGCGGGCGAGGGCGCTGGTTGATGTAGGCAAAGGCTTGGTCGATGCCGCGATAAGGCACGATCGGCAGCACCGGGCCGAAGATTTCGTCCTGCATCACGGTCATGTCATCGCTGACATTCAGCAGCAGGCTATGGGCCATGCGCCGTGCCTGGCCCTGGTCGTACAGCGGGATCAGGGTGGCGCCCTTGTCGGTGGCGTCCTTGACGTAGGCATTGAGCCGGGCCAATTGACGCTCATTGATGATGGCGGTGTAGTCCGGGTTGTCGGCCAGCGTCGGATAAAACCCGCGAACCGCCTTGCTGTAGGCCTCGACGAAACCCTCCACGCGGTCCTCCGGCACCAGCACGTAGTCCGGGGCCACGCAGGTTTGCCCGGCGTTCAAGGCTTTACCGAAGGCGATGCGTTCGGCGGCGTCCTTGAGCGGTACGTCGGCGGAGACAATGGCCGGCGACTTGCCGCCCAGTTCCAGGGTGACCGGCGTGAGGTGTTCGGCAGCGGCGCGCATCACGTGCTTGCCAATACTGGTCGCGCCGGTAAACAGCAGGTGATCGAAGCGCAGCTTGGAAAACGCCATGCCCACCTCGGCCTCTCCGAGCACCACGCACACCAGGTCCTCGGGGAAAATCCTCGCCAGTAACGCCTTGAGCAGTTCGCCGGTAGCGGGCGTGGATTCGCTGAGCTTGAGCATCACCCGGTTGCCTGCGGCCAACGCACCGACCAGTGGGCCGATGGCCAGGTACAGCGGGTAGTTCCACGGCACGATCACGCCGACCACGCCCAGGGGTTGGTAAATGACTTTGGCTGACGCAGGTTGGAAGGCCAGGCCTACAGCGCGGCGGGAAGGTTTCATCCAGCCTTTTAGGTGTTTGCTGGCGTAGTGAATGCCATGCAGGCTGGGCATCAGTTCGGCGAACAGGGTTTCGTCGGCGCTGCGCTGGCTGAAATCCTGGCTGATCGCATGGATCAGTGCCTGGCGCTCGTCACTGAGCACATCCCGCAAGGCCTTCAGCCACTGTTGGCGCTGTGCAGCTGGCGGCATCGGGTTGGCGGCGTAGGCGCGGCGTTGGGCGTCGAACAGGTCCTGGAGTTGATCCAGCGCCTGGGCATCTTGCAGGTAGGCAACGTTGGCAGACATGGCGCAGCACCGATTGTTATTGGTCTGCGTGGATTTTTAGAGTCATTGCTCTAAATTGTCAAATGACATTGCAGCAACATGCAGATTTATCCTGGCAAGGATAGGCCGTAAGATGCCCTATCACGTGTACAGAAGCTGATTCCCCTATGGCACCACGAGTAAAGACCAGCGAGCGTATTGTGCAAACCAGCCTGGAGCTTTTTAACCAGCAGGGCGAGCGCAGTATCAGCACCAACCATATCGCCGCCCATATGGAAATTTCGCCGGGCAACCTGTACTACCACTTCCCCAACAAGCAAGCGATCATCTCCGTGCTGTTTCGCGAATATGAAGCGTTGGTGGACAGTTTCCTGCGTCCGCCCCAGGGGCGTGCAATGGTCGTGGAGGACAAGCGCTTTTATCTCCAGGCCGTACTGGCCGGCATGTGGCGCTACCGTTTTCTGCACCGCGACCTTGAACACCTGCTGGAGAGCGACCCGGAGCTGGCCACCGGCTATCGGCGTTTTTCCCAGCGTTGCCTGATCCAGGGCGGCGCCATCTACCAGGGGTTTGTCGATGCAGGCATCCTGAACATGGACCCGGTGCAAACCGAAGCCCTGACCCTCAATGCCTGGATCATCCTCACCTCCTGGGTGCGTTTCCTGTGCACCACCAATGAAAACTCCGCCCACCTGAGTGCCGAAGCCATCAAGCGCGGTGTGTATCAGGTGCTGGTGCTGGAGGCGGGTTTCGTTACGCCCCAGGCGAAAGAAGCGGTGGATGCACTGTTCAAAGAGTTTTACGTGCCGTTGAACCAGGCACTGGAAGACGTGAAGTAGGACCTTTCCCGAATCTGTTCACAGGAGTCCATCATGCCGCTTGCCCAACTGATCCGCCCCCAGCAATTGGCCGAGCGCCAGACGTCGGCGGGGCTGGTGATCCTGGATTGCCGTTTTGCCCTGGAAGACCCGGATTACGGGCGTTGCAGCTACGCCGAAGGGCATATCGAGGGTGCGCAATATGCCGACCTGGAGCGCCATCTCAGCGGGCCGGTGATCAAAGGTGTGACCGGTCGTCACCCGTTACCGGCGGCGGGCACCTTCGCCGAGCAACTGCGGACATGGGGCATCCATGCTGACACCGATATCGTGCTGTATGACGACGGCCCTGGCGCCTATGCGGCTCGTGCCTGGTGGCTGCTGGCCTGGCTGGGCAAGCGTGACGGTGTGTTTATCCTGGACGGCGGCCTCAAGGCCTTGCATGCCGCGGGTTTCCCGTTGAGCCTGGACGCGCCGGTAACCGAGCGTGGGACTTTCGATGGCGCGCCGGACAATCACCTGCTGCTGGATGCCGAACACCTGCAAAAACGCCTGGGCCAACCCGGCCTGACCCTGATCGATGCCCGCGCCCAACCGCGCTTTCGCGGTGAAGTTGAGCCCATTGATCCGATTGCCGGGCATATCCCCGGTGCGCAATGTGCGGCGTTCAACGAAAACCTGGGCAGTGACGGGCGTTTCCTCCCGGCCGAGCAACTCAAGCAGCGCTTCGCCGCGCAGTTGCAGGGGCGCTCGCCGGAGGAACTGGTGGCGTATTGCGGTTCGGGCGTGACGGCCTGCCACAACCTGTTCGCCCTGAGCCTGGCGGGTTACCCGTTGGGCAAGTTGTATGCGGGGTCGTGGAGCGAGTGGATTACCGATCCGACACGGGCAATTGCTACGGGTGACTGAGTTCCCGGCCCGGTAAGCCCAGTCCAAATGTGGGAGGGGCTTGCCCCTCCCAGGTGTTTAACCGTGTCGTGCCAATAACCATTGTGGGATGCGCCGCTCCAGGTAGTAGCCGGGCCGTTTCAGCGAGCCATCGACGAAGCCCACGTGCCCACCCTTGGTCGTCAGCTCAAACTCGGTGCACGCCGACAGCTCGCTGGCCTCGGGCAAGCTGTGGGCGAATACGAACGGGTCGTCGGCCGCCTGGATAATCAGCGTCGGCGTGCGGATCGCGCCCAGGTAGTAGCGACTCGACGCGCGACGGTAATAGTCCTCGGCACTCAAGAACCCATGCAGCGGCGCGGTAACCCGGCCGTCGAAGTCCCAGAAGGTGCGCATCTTCTCCAGCGAGCCAAGCGCTTCCAGGGTTTTCAGCCCGTCCGCGCGGCCATCCTGTAAAAAACGGCTTTGTTTGACGCGGATATACGCGAGCATTTCACTCATGAAGTGCTTTTGATAAATCCGCGAGAAACCTATCCCGATCCGGTCTGCACACTGATCCAGGCGAAATGGCACCGACACCGCCGCTGCGCCTTGCAGCCCGGACGCCTCGCCGGTTTCCCCCAGGTGCTTGAGCAGCACATTGCCCCCCAGCGAATAACCCACCGCATACAGCGGCGCCAACGGCCGCTTGGCGCGCAGGTGCGCAATCGCGGCGGCGAGGTCTTCGCTGGCGCCTGAGTGATAGCTTCGTGCCAACAGGTTGGGCTCGCCCGAACAGCCGCGCCAGTTCAAGGCCGCACTGGCCCAGCCTTGGGCGCCGAGGACTTTTTGCAGGCCGGCCACATAGGGGGAATTGGATGAGCCGGTCAGCCCATGCAGTACCAGCACCAACGGCGCCTGCGCGTCATGCGGGCCATGCCAGTCGAGGTCAAGAAAATCGCCGTCTTCCAGCCACAGGCGTTCGCGTTGGCGTTCGATATGGGTAGTCGGCCGCCACAGCGGCCCCCACAGCGTTTGCAGGTGAGGGTTGCCGAGGCCGAAGGCGGGGGTGAACAGGTCGGAGGACGGTGTCATGACACTCTCAGTTTTGAGCTGACTCACTGTCTGTGGTGAGCGGGCTTGCTCACCACAGATTTTAAGCGACGCTTTCGACCAATCGATGCCACAACGCGTAATACACACGACCGGATTTCTGCTCCCGGTGCAGGCGCCAGGCGCCCGGCAAGCCCAGGGTAGACGGCGCGGTCTCGCTTTCAGTGTAGATCCACGCGTCCGGTGCCAGCCATTGGCGCTCTTCGAGCAAGGCGCACACGGTCGGCAACAGGTTCTGGTTGAACGGTGGGTCGAGGAACACCACGTCGTAGGGGCTGGGCGCCTGGGTTTCCAGGTAGCGCAGGGCGTCGGCGGTCTGCACCTGGCCATTGGTGCAGCGCAGGGTGCCCAGGTGTTCCTTGAGGCTGGACACCGCGACATTGCTGGCATCCAGCGCCTGGGCCTGGGCCGCGCCACGGGACAGCGCCTCCAGGAACAGTGCGCCACTGCCAGCGAACGGGTCCAGCACCTTGGCGCCGGCAATGTACGGCGCCAGCCAGTTGAACAGGGTTTCACGTACGCGGTCCGGCGTCGGGCGCAGGCCCACGACGTCGGGGAAGCTCAGCTTGCGGCTACCCCATTCGCCGCCAATGATGCGCAGTTGGCCCACGCCGTTATGCACGTTGTGGACAGGTTTTTTCGGGCGAGATGAACTGGCCATTAATGCTCCGGAACCCCGAGCGGCTGCTCGGCAGGTTTATCAGTGGGGGGCGGTAGTGGCTTTTGCGCAGTCGTTGGGCCGGCGGTCACGATGACCATCTTGTCGGCGCTCAAGTGTTTGTTCAAGGCCGCCTTGACCTGCTCTACGGTCAGGGCCTGGGATTGTTTCATGAAATCTTCCAGATAGCTCAGCGGCAGGTTGTAGAAACCCATGGCGCCCAGCTGCCCGACGATATCGGCGTTGCTGGCGGTGGACAGCGGGAAGCTGCCGGCCAGCTCGCGCTTGGCGTCATCCAGTTCCTTTTGTGTCGGGCCGGTCTTGAGATAGTCGGCGAGCACGTCTTCGACCAGGCGCAGGGTGCCGCCGCTCATTTCGGCGCGGGTCTGCAGGTTGATCATGAACGGGCCACGCACTTGCATCGGCGAGAAACCGGAATACACCCCATAGGTCAGGCCACGTTTCTCGCGCACTTCGCTCATCAAACGGGTGCCGAAGCCGCCGCCGCCGAGGATCTGGTTGCCCAGGGACAGGGCGGCGTAGTCCGGGTCGGCGCGGTCGATGCCCAATTGGGCGAACAGCAGGTGAGTCTGTTTGGACGGAAACTCGATATGGCTCAGGCCGGCCTTGGGCTCGGTCGGCTGGGCGATCTTCGCCATGGCCGGGCCCTTGGGCAGCGAAGCGGACACTTTGGCCGTCATCGCTTCGGCTTCGGCGCGGGTCAAGTCGCCGACCACGGCAATCACCGCATTACCCGCCGCATAAGCCTTGGCGTGGAACGCCTGCAGCTGCGCGAGGGTAATCTTCGGAACGCTTTCCGGCGTGCCTTCGCTCGGGTGAGCGTAGGGGTGATCGCCGTACAGGCGCTTGAACAGCTCCAGGCTCGCCAGCTTGCCGGGGTTCTGCTTCTGGTATTCAAAGCCGGCGAGGATCTGGTTCTTGATCCGCGCCAGGGAATCGGCGGGGAAGGTCGGCTTGCCGATCACCTCGTCAAACAGCGCCAGGGCGGCCTCGCGTTTAGCGCTGTCGCTGAGGCTGCGCAGGGACACCAGCGCCATATCGCGATAAGCGCCATTGCCAAAGTCGGCGCCCAGGCCTTCAAAACCACTGGCAATCTGGCTCACATCCTTGCCCGGTACACCTTCGTTGAGCATGGCGTTGGTCATCAGCGCCAGGCCCGGCACGTTGCCGTCCTGGCTGCTGCCGGCGGCGAACAGGATGCGCATGTCGAACATCGGCAGTTCATGGGCTTCGACAAACAGCACCTTGGCGCCTTCGGCGGTGGTCCAGGTTTGCACGTCGAGCTTGCGGTTGGTCGGCGCCTTGCCGTCCAGCTCCGCCAGGGATTGCAGTTTGTTGGCCGATTGAGCCTTGTCCAGCGCCTGGCTGGCAACGGACTCACTCGGGCGCAGGAAATACACGGCACTCGCCGCGACCAGGGTGACGGCGATCAGGCCCGTCAGGATCAGGCGGCTGCTTTTGCGATCACTCATGAGCGGTCTCCTCAGGCAAAACATGGGCGACGCTCAGACGTTCGCGGGTGAAATAGGTGCGCGCGGCCTTCTGGATATCTTCCGGGGTCACGCTTTGCAGGTCGGCCAGTTCGGTGTCCATGAGTTTCCAGGACAGGCCCACGGTTTCCAGGGAGCCAATGGCCGTGGCCTGGCTGGTGATGGAATCGCGTTGGTACACCAGGCCGGCGATGACCTGGGCACGGATGCGTTCCAGTTCTTCGGCGGTCGGTGGCTTGGCCTTCAGCTCTTCCAGCAGGCGCCACAGGCCGGCTTCGGCTTGGGCAACGGTCTTTTTCTTCTGCTGGTTCGGGGTGGCCGAGAGGGTGAACAGGCTGTCGCCCCGGGTGTAGGCGTCGTAGTTGGTGGACGCAGCGGATACCAGCTCTTCACCCCGCTCCAGTTGCTCGGAGATCCGTGCGCTGTAGCCACCGTCCAGCAGGGCCGAGATCAGGCGCAGGGCCTGGACCGAACGCTTGTCTTCGGCGGTGGCCAGGCCAGGTACGTTGAAGCCCAGGATCACGCTCGGCAATTGGGTCTGCACATGCATCGTCAGCAGGCGCTCGCCGGGCTCGGCCAGCTCCATCGGAACCTTGGCGGGCGGTACGTCACGCTTGGGGATCGGGCCGAAGTAGCGCTGGGCCAGGTTTTTTACCTCGTCCGGGGTGACGTCGCCGACCACCACCAACGTGGCGTTGTTCGGTACATACCAGGACTGGTACCAGTGGCGCAGTTCCTCGACCTTCATGCGGTCGAGGTCGGCCATCCAGCCGATGGTCGGGGTGTGATAGCCGCTGGCCGGGAAGGCCATCGCCTTGAAGCGCTCGAAGGCCTTGGACATGGGGTTGTCGTCGGTGCGCAGGCGGCGTTCTTCCTTGATCACCTCGATTTCGCGGCTGAACTCGTCGGCCGGCAGGCGCAGGCTGGCCATGCGGTCGGCCTCCAACTCAAAGGCAACGCCCAGGCGGTCACGGGCCAGCACCTGGTAGTAGGCGGTGTAGTCATCGCTGGTGAAGGCGTTTTCTTCGGCGCCCAGGTCACGCAGGATCAGCGAGGCTTCGCCGGGGCCGACCTTGGCGCTGCCCTTGAACATCATGTGCTCCAGAGCGTGGGACAAACCGGTCTGGCCCGGGGTTTCGTAGCTCGAACCGACCTTGTACCAGACCTGGGAAACCACCACCGGCGCGCGATGGTCTTCGCGCACGACCACCTTGAGGCCGTTATCCAGGGTGAATTCATGGGTGGGTTGTGGGTCGGCAGCCAAGGCTGAAAGGGGCAGACAAACTGTGCTGAACAGCAGGCCTGCGGCGTGGCGGGCTAGAGCATTCATTCGTTTTTAAACCTGTTGAGCTGCCCGCTTGGTCTTAGCGTCGGCGGGCGAGGAGGTGCTAGGATACTGATCCGACCTAGGGACGGCCACTATGGCTGTCTTGTTAAGGCCCTATTTAGGCCTTACAAAATGTTGCGCATGAACGAGCTGGCTAAAAAACAGTCTGTTACGCATCGAATTTTATTTACCGATGCGCCCCTTGGCGCGTCGCTACCTTGAGATAGCCGTCTCCATGTTTGGTTCCAACGACGACAAGAAGACCCCAGCTGCGGCTGGCGAGAAGAAAGGCCTGTTCGGATGGCTGCGCAAAAAGCCGCAGGAAACCGTCGCTGAACTGCCACAGGTTCAAGCTGAGCCGATCCCCGAGCCTATAGTAGAAGCCGAGCCCGTTGCCGAAGCGCCGGCGCCGGTGGTGTTGCCGATGGCTGAGCCGGTGTTGCAGCCGGTGGCCGAGGTGGAGCCTGAGCCCGAACACAAGCCGTGGCCTGAGCTGCCGGTGCCCGAAGAGCCTGTGGCGCTGGTTGAAGATGTGCAGGCCGAGCATGTGGTGCCGCCGATTCCGGTGACCGTTGAGCCGCAGCCGGTCGTTGTCGAAGCTCCCGCCCCCGTGCCTGCGCTCGTCGAGCCGATGGTTGCCGCTCCCGCCGTCATCGAAGCGCCCGTCGCCCCCACCGAAACCAGCAAGACCGGCTTCTTCGCCCGCCTCAAGCAAGGCCTGAGCAAGACCAGCGCCAGCATCGGCGAAGGCATGGCCAGCCTGTTCCTCGGCAAGAAAGTCATCGACGATGAGCTGCTGGAAGACATCGAAACCCGCCTGCTGACCGCCGACGTGGGCGTCGAAGCCACCGCTGTGATCATCCAGAGCCTGACCCAGAAGGTCGCGCGCAAGCAGTTGACCGATGCCGACGCCCTCTACAAATCCTTGCAGGCCGAGCTGGCTGCGATGCTCAAGCCCGTTGAGGCGCCGCTGGTGATCACCCCGAACAAGCCGTTCGTGATCCTGGTCGTGGGCGTCAACGGCGCCGGCAAGACCACCACCATCGGCAAACTGGCCAAGAAGCTGCAGTCGGAAGGCAAGAAAGTCATGCTCGCCGCCGGCGACACCTTCCGCGCCGCTGCCGTCGAGCAATTGCAGGTCTGGGGTGAGCGCAACAAGATCCCGGTCATCGCCCAGCACACCGGTGCCGATTCCGCCTCGGTGATCTTTGACGCTGTGCAAGCCGCCAAGGCTCGTAACATCGACGTGCTGATCGCGGATACCGCCGGTCGCCTGCACACCAAAGACAACCTGATGGAAGAGCTGAAGAAAGTCCGCCGCGTGATCGGCAAGCTCGACGCAGACGCCCCGCACGAAGTGCTGCTGGTGCTGGACGCCGGTACCGGGCAGAACGCCATCAGCCAGGCCAAGCAATTCAACCAAACGGTCCAGCTGACCGGCCTGGCCTTGACTAAGCTCGACGGCACGGCCAAAGGTGGCGTGATCTTCGCCCTGGCCAAGCAGTTCGGGTTGCCGATTCGTTATATCGGCGTCGGTGAAGGCATCGACGACCTGCGCACCTTTGAAGCCGAACCCTTTGTCCAGGCACTGTTTGCCGAGCGGGAGCGTTCATGATTCGATTCGAACAGGTCGGTAAACGCTATGCCAACGGGCATGTGGGCTTGCATGAGCTGAGCTTTCGAGTGCGTCGCGGCGAGTTCTTGTTTGTCACCGGGCACTCGGGGGCCGGCAAAAGCACGCTGTTGCGCCTGTTGTTGGCCATGGAACGCCCGACCACGGGCAAGTTGCTGCTGGCGGGCCAGGACCTGGCCACCATCAGCAATGCGCAGATCCCGTTCCTGCGCCGCCAGATCGGCGTGGTGTTCCAGAACCACCAGTTGCTGTTCGATCGCACGGTGTTCAACAACATTGCCCTGCCGTTGCAGATTCTTGGGCTGTCCAAGGCCGAAATCGTCAAGCGCGTGGATTCGGCCCTGGAGCGCGTGGCGCTGTCGGACAAGACCGACCTCTACCCCGGCGACCTGTCCACCGGCCAGCAACAGCGCGTCGGCATTGCCCGCGCCATCGTCCACCGCCCGGCCTTGCTGCTGGCGGACGAACCCACCGGTAACCTCGACCCGCGCCTGGCGGCCGAGATCATGGGCGTATTCGAAGACATCAACCGTCTGGGCACCAGCGTACTGATCGCCAGCCATGACCTGGCGCTGATCGCCCGCATGCGCCATCGCATGCTGACCTTGCAACGCGGTCGCCTGATCGGTGACGGGGAGGCTGGCGTATGAGTGCGACACGTAGCCCCAAGGTTTCCGAGCGCGTGGCGCCGAAACCGGCCGATCCGCAACCGAAAAAGAAAAAACACGACGACGACGACGGCCCCGACTTCAGCACCCTGCTGCGCGCCTGGATCGAAAGCCATCGCGCCAGCCTGCTGGACAGCCTGCGTCGCCTGGGCAAACAGCCGATCGGCAGCTTTTTTACCTGCCTGGTGATGGCTGTGGCCCTGAGCCTGCCGATGGGCTTGTCGCTGCTGCTTAATAATGTCGAGCGCCTGGGCGGTTCCTGGCAGCGTGCGGCGCAGATTTCGCTGTACCTGAACCTGGATGCCAGCACCAAGGAAGGCGAAGCGCTACGGGACGATATCAAGAACATGCCGGGCGTCGCGGACGCCGAGTACGTCAGTCGCGACCAGGCCCTCGAGGAGTTCCAGCAACAGTCCGGCCTGGGCGAGGCGCTTAAAGAGCTGCCGCAGAACCCGTTGCCAGGTGTTGTCCTGGTGACGCCGAATGAAGTCGACAAGGCGGGCCTTGAAGCCCTGCGACAAAAACTCGCAGAGATGCCCAAGGTGCAACAGGCGCAACTTGATCTAGTCTGGGTAGAGCGCCTGGCGGCGATCCTCAAGCTGGGCGACCGCTTTGTGTTCGGCCTGACGGTGCTGCTGGTGTCTGCATTACTTTTGGTGATAGGTAATACCATTCGTCTTCATATTGAAAACCGTCGCACCGAGATAGAAGTGATTAAACTGGTCGGCGGCACGGACAGCTATGTGCGTCGGCCTTTTCTGTACATGGGCGCGCTTTATGGCCTGGGTGCGGGGATTTTGTCCTGGGGCGTGCTGGCGTTCGGCCTGAACTGGCTGAACGACGCAGTCGTTGGGCTTGCCGGCTTGTACGGCAGTGATTTTGCCTTGGCCGGGGTACCGGTGGCCGATGGTCTGTCGCTCTTGCTTGGCGCGGTATTGTTGGGTTATATCGGTGCCTGGATTGCGGTCGCACGGCATTTACGTGAGCTGGCACCGAAGTAGTTAATGTCAGATTAATGTGGTTTCGTTTGTATTGACCGTATCAGTGGTTTAGGGAACTTGTCCTACGGTTCCCGGTCAATTTTCGCAGTGCTGAACTGCACGAGTTATGTGAGTCGGAGGTTTTTTCGTATGACCACTTCTTTGCAACCTGCTTATGCCTTGGTCCCGGGTGCGAACCTGGAAGCCTATGTGCACACGGTTAACAGCATTCCATTGCTGACGCCCGAGCAGGAGCGTGAACTGGCCGAGAGTCTCTACTATGAGCAGGATTTGGGGGCGGCTCGGCAGATGGTGCTCGCCCACCTGCGATTTGTCGTACATATCGCCCGTAGCTATAGCGGCTACGGCTTGGCCCAGGCTGACCTGATCCAGGAAGGCAACGTCGGCCTGATGAAGGCTGTGAAGCGCTTCAACCCTGAGATGGGCGTGCGCCTGGTGTCGTTTGCCGTGCACTGGATCAAGGCGGAAATCCACGAGTTCATCCTGCGCAACTGGCGCATCGTGAAAGTCGCGACCACCAAGGCCCAGCGCAAGCTGTTCTTCAACCTGCGCAGCCAGAAAAAACGCCTGGCATGGCTGAACAACGAGGAAGTCCACCGCGTGGCCGAAAGCCTCGGCGTGGAGCCTCGTGAAGTGCGCGAGATGGAAAGCCGCCTGACCGGCCATGACATGGCCTTCGACCCGGCCGCCGAAGCGGACGACGACAGCGCTTTCCAATCGCCGGCCAACTACCTGGAAGACCACCGGTACGACCCGGCGCGTCAACTGGAAGACGCCGACTGGAGCGACAACTCCAACCACAACCTGCACGAAGCGCTGGAAGTGCTGGACGACCGCAGCCGTGACATCCTCTACCAGCGCTGGCTGGCGGAAGAAAAAGCCACGCTGCACGACCTGGCGCAGAAGTACAACGTGTCGGCCGAGCGCATTCGCCAGCTTGAGAAAAGCGCGATGAACAAGCTGAAGTTGTCGATCGCCGCCTGAACATGTGGGAGGGGTAAGCCCCTCCCACATTTGTTTTGTGTTGTATCAGTCGGACCAAGGCGCTTTGCGGGAATTGTTCAGTTCCACCAGATAACCATCCCCACCCAACTGGCTCATCTGCTGGCGAATCCACGCCGCTCGCCGCGCCACATACGCGGTCGGATGACTGGCACTCCACACCCGTGGATTAGGCAACACCGCCGCCAGATAGCTGGCCTGCTGCCGGGACAGTCCCTTGGCGCTCACCCCAAAGTGATGCCGCGCCGCCGCTTCCGCGCCAAACACGCCTTCATCCCATTCCACGCTGTTGAGGTACACCTCAAGAATCCGCTGTTTGGGCCACAACACCTCGATCAGCCCGGTAAACCAGGCCTCCAGGCCTTTGCGCAAATAACTGCGACCCGCCCACAGGAACAGGTTTTTCGACACCTGCTGGCTCAGTGTGCTCGCGCCACGGATTGACCCGCCGCGCTCGTTGTGCAGGAGCGCTGCCTGGATCGCGCCGAAATCAAAGCCCCAATGCTGCGGGAAGCGCTGGTCTTCACCGGCCATCACCGCCACTTTCAGGTCGTCGGAGATCTCGTCCCACGGCACCCAGGTGCGTTGCAGGTCAATGGGCTCGCCGTCGAACCAGGATTCGACCTTGCGCTCCACCATCAGCGCGGTGAAGGGTGGCGGGACGACACGGAACAGCAGCACCAGCAGAACACTGCCAATGGCAAACCATTTCACGACGGTGAGAAAGCGTTTGAAGAGGACACGCAGCATAGAGATGGCTTGGCCGAACCCGTTGAGCGGGCCATTATACAGACCCTGCCCAATGAGTCTGACTGGAGTTCCTCATGCTGCGTAGCTTTCTGATGCTGGCTGCCTTTTTCGGCTTCACCGGTGTCGCCCTCGGTGCGTTCGCCGCCCATGGCCTGAAAAGCCGCCTGAGCGCCGAGTACCTGGCAATCTTTCACACCGGCGTGACCTATCAGTTGGTGCACACCCTGGCGCTGTTCGGCGTGGCGCTGCTGCTGGCGCACATCCCGGGGCGCCTGGTGACGTGGGCGGGCGTGTCCTTTGTCGTCGGTATCCTGCTGTTCTCCGGCAGCCTGTACGTGCTGACCACCACGGGGATCAGCAAACTCGGCATCATCACGCCCTTCGGCGGGTTGGCGTTCCTGCTGGGTTGGTTCTTCCTGGGCCTGGCGGCCTGGCGCATGCAACTGACCGCTTGACGCTTGGAGCTGACCTTCAGGTGCCAATCGAGCTAGAATGCTGGCCCCTAAAAACGATGGCGGCCCGTGGCATGCGCATTCAGTTGAACGGCGAATCCCTTGAACTGCCCGACGGTGAAACCGTTGCGGCCCTGCTGACCCGCCTGGACCTGACCGGGCGTCGCGTCGCAGTGGAACTCAACCTGGATATCGTCCCGCGTAGCCAGCACGCCGAGACCACGCTCACCGAGGGTGACCAGGTCGAGGTGGTCCACGCCATCGGCGGCGGCTAGTCCCGCGCTTTTATGTAGCCCCGGATTCTGCAGAACCTCACCCCATTTCGAGGATTTCCCATGAGCATCGTTCGCAACGACAAGCCCTTCGTCCTGGCCGGTCGTACCTACCAGTCCCGTCTGCTGGTCGGCACCGGCAAGTACCGCGACATGGAAGAAACCCGCCAGGCCATCGAAGCCTCGGGCGCCGAGATCGTGACCTTCGCCGTGCGCCGCACCAACCTCGGCCAGATCGAAGGCGAGCCGAACCTGCTTGACGTGCTGTCGCCGGATCGCTACACCTTCCTGCCGAACACCGCCGGTTGCTACGACGCTATCGAAGCCGTGCGTACCTGCCGCCTGGCCCGTGAACTGCTCGACGGCCACAACCTGGTCAAGCTGGAAGTGCTGGCTGACCAGAAAACCCTGTTCCCCAACGTGATCGAAACCCTCAAGGCCGCCGAAACCCTGGTCAAGGAAGGTTTTGACGTGATGGTCTACACCAGCGATGACCCGATCATCGCCCGCCAACTGGCCGAAATCGGCTGTATCGCCGTGATGCCGCTGGCCGGCCTGATCGGTTCCGGGCTGGGTATCTGCAATCCGTACAACCTGCAGATCATCCTCGAAGAAGCCAAGATCCCGGTCTTGGTGGACGCCGGTGTCGGTACCGCCTCCGACGCCACCATCGCCATGGAACTGGGCTGTGACGCGGTGCTGATGAACTCGGCCATCGCCCACGCCCAGCAACCGATCATGATGGCCGAAGCCATGAAACACGCCATCGTCGCCGGCCGCCTGGCCTACCTCGCCGGGCGCATGCCAAAAAAACTCTACGCCAGCGCCTCTTCGCCGCTGGATGGTCTGATCAAGTAAGAGCCATTGATGACTGAATCAAACGAAACGCCGAACACTGTGGAAGAAGGCGACGAGTCCAAGCACCGCCGCATCAAGAGTTTTGTGATGCGCGCCGGCCGCATGACCGAGGGCCAGCAAAAGGGCCTGGAGCAAGGTACGCCGCTGTTCGTCCTGCCCCTGGCCGACGCGCCGGTGGACTATGACCAGGTGTTTGGCCGTTCGGCCCCGCGTTCCCTGGAAATCGGTTTCGGCATGGGTCACTCCCTGCTGGAAATGGCCGCAGCCTCGCCGGAACAGGATTTCATCGGTGTGGAAGTCCACCGCCCAGGTGTCGGTGCGCTGCTTAATGGCGTGCTGACTCAAGGCCTGACCAACCTGCGGGTCTATGACTGCGACGCGATCGAAGTGCTCAACCGCTGCATCGCCGACAACAGCCTCGACCGCCTGATGCTGTTTTTCCCGGACCCTTGGCACAAGAGCCGTCACCACAAGCGCCGCATCGTCCAGGCTTCCTTCGCGGAACTGGTGCGCAGCAAGCTGAAAGTCGGCGGTATCCTGCATATGGCTACCGACTGGGAACCCTATGCCGAATACATGCTGGAAGTGATGGACGTTGCCCCTGGCTACCGCAACCTGGCGCAAGACGGCAAATGCGTACCACGCCCGGCCGAACGCCCGATCACCAAGTTCGAGCGGCGTGGTGAGCGGCTGGGGCATGGGGTTTGGGATTTGAAGTTCGAGAAGCTGGCGTAACTCGCCACTGACTTGAAATGCAATTCAATGTGGGAGGGGGCTTGCCCCCGATAGCGGTGGATCAGTCACTTTGATGTCGACTGACCCTCAGCTATCGGGGATAAGCCCCCTCCCACAGTTGTTTTGTGTTGGATTTGAGGTCAGCGGCGATCGGCGACGACGCCAATCAACACCAGCACCACCACCAGCACCGGCGCCAGGCTGTAGTTATTGAACTGGCTCAAGCCACGCACAATCCACGGCGTCGCATAGATCAGCGCCGCACCACTGCCGATCATGCACAGCAGGGCCATCAACGGTACGCGCAACGCGCCGGCAACGCTGCCCAGGCGTGCTTCGACCCAGCCCTTGATGTCGGCGCCAAACAGCACCAGCAAACAGCCCACAAGGGCCAGGGAGATTTCCGACAGGTTGCTGCGGCTCCAGCGGGATACGGTGGCGAGCAGGTCGAGTACCAGATCCATTCGATTTCCTTAGAGCGATCAGCTCAAAAACTTCTGCAACAGGTCATTGAGAAAGAGTTGCCCGCGATCGGTGGCCGCCAGGCGTGACGGTTCGACCTGCATTAAGCCACTTTGTTCTGCCTCGCGCCGCGCCTCGTCGAGGCTCGCCAGGTCGAGGCCGGTGCGTTCGGCGTAGAGCGTGGCGTCGACGCCCTCGGTGAGGCGCAGGGCGTTCATCAGGAACTCGAACGGCAACTCTTCGTTGGTCAGCGCCTTCGCCCCGGCCTGGAAGCTTTTGGCCGGGTTGAGGTAGTCCTTCGGCGCGCGGGTCTTCCAGGTGCGCACAATGCGCCCGTCCGGATGGCTGAGCTTGCCGTGGGCGCCGGCGCCGATGCCGATAAAGTCGCCGAAACTCCAGTAGTTGAGGTTATGCCGCGCCGGGCGCCCGGGCTGGGCGTAGGCCGACACTTCGTATTGTGCGTAACCGTGCTCGGCCAGCAGCGCCTGGCCCGCTTCCTGGATGTCCCACAGGGTATCGTCTTCCGGCAGCGCGGGCGGCTGGTTCCAGAACACGGTGTTGGGTTCCAGGGTCAACTGGTACCAGGACAGGTGTGTGGGTTTGAGCGCGATGGCCTGGCGCAGGTCACTCAACGCATCGTCCAGGGACTGATCGGGCAGGCCGTGCATCAGGTCCAGGTTGAAGTTGTCGAATCCGGCCTGGCGCGCCATCCCGGCGGCGCGTACGGCTTCGTCGCCGTTGTGGATGCGGCCCAGGGCCTCAAGCTTTGCCTGCTGGAAGCTCTGGATGCCGATGGACAGCCGGTTGATCCCCAGCGCGCGGTAGGCGATGAACTTCTCTTGCTCGAACGTGCCGGGGTTGGCTTCCAGGGTGATCTCGATGTCACCGGCAAACGGGATGCGTGCTTCCACGCCTTTGAGCAATCGGCCCAGCGCCGCAGCGCTGAACAGGCTTGGCGTGCCGCCGCCGAAGAAGATAGAACTCAGTTCGCGCCCATACACCGCGTGCAGGTCCTGATCGAGGTCGGCCAGCAAGGCGTCCACATACTCTTCTTCCGGCAGCACCTTGCTGGCGGTGTGGGAGTTGAAGTCGCAATAAGGGCATTTGCGCACGCACCACGGGATGTGGATGTACAGCGCCAAGGGCGGCAGCACCGGTAGCGCCGCCCGAGGTGTTTGCGCGCCACCGTGGATCAGCGGCTGCGCGGAGGTGTTCCGGGTCATTTCAAGCCCAGGCGCTGGCGCAGCAAATCCATTGCGCGGGCGCGGTGGCTGATCTGGTTCTTGTCGGCCGGGCTCAATTCGGCGCTGGAGACATTGCGCTCCGGCACCCAGAACAGCGGGTCATAGCCAAAACCGTGCTCACCGCTGGCAGCGTGCAGGATGCGCCCGTGCCACAGGCCTTCGCAGAGGATCGGCAGCGGGTCATCGGCATGCCGCACCAAGGCCAGCACACAGACGAACTGCGCGCCGCGCATCGCGTCCGGCACGTCCTTGAGCGCGTCCAGCAGCTTGGCGTTGTTGGCCGCGTCGCCCTTGCCATCGGCATAACGCGCCGAGTAGATACCCGGCGCGCCGCCGAGGAAGTCCACCGCCAGGCCAGAGTCGTCCGCCAGCGCCGGGAGGCCCGAGATCCGTGCGGCATTGCGCGCCTTGAGGATGGCGTTCTCGACGAACGACAGGCCGGTCTCTTCCGGCTCCACCTGGCTGAACTCGCCGATCGAGCGCAGCTGCACGGATTCGCCGAGCATGGCCTGGAGTTCTTTGAGCTTGCCGGCGTTATGGCTGGCCAATACGAGTTGAGTAAGGTTCATCATTCCGCCGGAAACAGTTCCTGGTTGAATTGGAAGCTATGGGCTTTGCCGCCGGTTTCCACATTGATGGTAAACGTCTTGTATTCCCGCTGCGTCACGGAGTACGGCGCGAGGTAATTGATCCCGCCTTTCTCGTCGATTTGCTTGAACGTCAGGATCTCGCTCTTGCCGCCCAGGTCCTTGATGGTGCCTGTCACCTGCGCTGCCACCGGGGTTACGCCCTTGATCACGGTCACATTGATCAAGCCCTTCTCCTTGCTGCGCACCACGCCGACTTTCTGGGCGGTTTCCGGCTGCAGGAAGCTGGAGGTGAAGGTGTTGTAATGAACGGTGATATCACCGAAGTCTTTCTTGCGATTAGCGTCGATAGTGTCCGCCGCCATGGCGCTGGCGCCCAGGCATGCAGTCAGTAGAAAAATAGCCAAGCGACTCATGATCGTCCCTCTTGAAAATGATTAGACGGCAATCTTGTGATCCGTCAGGCCAGGGCTGCTGACCCGGTAGATACCAATTTCGCCCAACAGATTGGGCCATAGCTTGCTTGCCCAGCCGTGACGATGCTGTTGATCGACGGCCAGGCGGTTGATCACCTTGGCTTCACGCTCGCCACACAGGGCTTCGAAGTCTTCGAAGGTGCAGAAGTGGATGTTCGGCGTGTTGTACCAGGTGTACGGCAGGAAATCCGAGACTGGCATGCGGCCCTTGGTCGCCAGGTACCAGCGGCAGCGCCAGTGCCCGAAGTTGGGGAAGGTGATGATGCACTGGCGGCCCACGCGCAGCATTTCGTCGAGGATGCGGTCCGGGTAGTGCACCGCTTGCAGGGCCTGGGTCATCACCACGATATCGAAGCTGTTGCTGGCGAAGTTGCCCAGGCCCTTGTCCAGGTCCTGCTCGATCACGTTGATGCCCTTGGCCACGCACTGGGCGATGTTGTCCGGGTCGTTTTCCAGGCCGTAGCCGGTGACTTGCTTGTTGTCGCGCAGCCAGCTCAGCAGTTCGCCATCGCCGCAGCCCAGGTCGAGCACGCGGCTGCCGGCGGGGATCCAGTCTTGGATGATGTCCAGGTCGGCTCTCATGGCGTTCTCACAAAGTAATGCGGTTCATGTAGTTGCTGAAAGCCTGGAGGTAGCGCGGGATCGGAATCAGGAAGGCGTCATGGCCTTGCGGTGCATCGATCTCCAGGTAGCAGACGTCTTTCTTGGCGGCCATCAGCGCATCCACCAGCTCTCGGGAGCGGGCCGGCGAGAAGCGCCAGTCGGTGGTGAACGACATGACGCAGAACTTCGCCGTGGCGCCCTCGAAGGTTTTCGCCAGGTCATCGTCGTGGTTGGCTGCCGGGTCGAAGTAGTCCAGGGCCTTGGTCATCAGCAGGTAGGTGTTGGCGTCGAAACGCCCGGAGAACTCCTCGCCCTGATAACGCAGGTAGCTTTCCACCTGGAACTCGACGCTGTGGAAGTCGTAGTTGAGCTTCTCGCTCTTGAGGCCACGGCCGAATTTCTCGCCCATGGAGTCATCGGACAGGTAGGTGATGTGTCCGACCATTCGCGCCAGCATCAAGCCGCGCTTGGGGATCACACCGGCTTCCTGGAACGAACCGCCGTGGAACTCGGGGTCGGTGAGGATGGCCTGGCGTGCTACTTCGTTGAAGGCGATGTTCTGCGCCGACAATTTGGGCGCCGAGGCGATGGCCAGGCAATGGCGCACGCGATCCGGATACGTGATGGTCCATTGCAGGGCCTGCATGCCGCCCAGGCTGCCGCCGATCACCGCGGCCCATTGCCGGATGCCCAACAGGTCGGCGAGGCGCGCCTGGCTGTGCACCCAGTCTTCCACGGTGAGCACCGGGAAGTCGGCGCCGAACGGCTTGCCGGTTTCCGGGTTGAGGCTGCTGGGACCGGTGGAGCCGTTGCAGCCGCCGAGGTTGTTCAGGCTGACGACAAAGAACTTGTTGGTGTCGATGGGCTTGCCGGGGCCGATGCAACTGTCCCACCAGCCAGGCTTGCGCTCGTCAACGCTGTGGAAGCCAGCGGCGTGATGATGGCCGGAGAGGGCGTGGCAGATCAGCACGGCGTTGCTCGCCGTGGCGTTCAGTTGGCCGTAGGTTTCATAAATCAGGTCATAGGCAGGCAGCGAACGACCACAGGCCAGGGCCAGTGGTTCGCTGAAGTGCGCCACTTGGGGCACGACCAGTCCAACAGAATCGGGGGGGAAGGCAGTTGGCATCGACCCTGCTCTCGTTTAAATGAGGCGTAAGTCTAAAGACCGATGCACCCAGCGGCAAGCAAAGGCCAAATGTGGGAGGGGCAAGTCGAATCGTCGCCCCGCCCCTCCTGCATTTGCTCTGCCTGTCAGATCAGTCCGAACAGTTCCTTCGGCATGTTCGCGAAGTCAGCCAGGTACGGGATGCCCCAGCCTTGTATCAGCTGGATCGCGATAAACGCGAAGATCGGCGAAATATCCAGGCCGCCCAGGTTGGGCACCCAGCGGCGGAACGGCGCGAGCACCGGCTCGGTGATCTGAGACACCAGCTCGGCACCTGGGCTGCGGCTACCCGGCGCGACCCAGGACAGGATCACGCTGATGATCATCGACCAGAAGATGATCTTCAAAAACAACGAGAAGATCCCGATCAGTGCCCACGGCAACAGGAGCACGGTGTAAGGCAGGTAGCCCTTGAGCATCAGGACCAGCGCGAACAGCAGGATCTGCAGCAGCAATGCCAGCACCAGCGACGACATGTCCAGGCCGAACATGCTCGGGACCACCCGGCGCAGGGGCTTGAGCAGCGGTTGGGTGGCCTTCACCACGAATTGGCACAGCGGGTTGTAGAAGTTCGCCCGCACCAGTTGCAGGATAAAACGCATCAGCACGATCAGCAGGTACAGGCTGCCCAAGGTCTGGATGATGAAGATGACGGCGTCATTGAGTCCAAGCATCATTTATTCCTTCGTAGGGGGACGACTATTTGCCCAGCTGCTCGGCCATTTCAGCCGAACGATGTGCTGCGGCACCCAGTGCTTTTTCCACCAGGGCTTCAAAGCCCCCGGCCTGGAACGATTCGATGGCAGCCTGCGTGGTGCCGCCGGGGGAAGTGACGCGGCGGCGCAACTCGGCAGCGTCCACCTCACTGGAGACAGCCATTTTCGCGGCGCCCAGGGCGGTTTGCTCGGCCAGTTGCTCGGCGACTTGCTGCGGCAGGCCCAGTTTCACGCCGGCGGCGGTCATGGCCTCGATCAGCAGGAAGAAGTAAGCCGGGCCGCTGCCCGACACGGCGGTGACTGCGTCCAGTTGCTGCTCCTGTTCCAGCCACAGGGCGATGCCCACGGCGGACAGCAGTTCCTGGGCCTGGTCACGTTGCTCGGCGGTCACCTCGTGGGTGGCGTACAGACCGCTCACACCCTGGCGCAGCAGCGCCGGGGTGTTGGGCATGCAACGCACGATCGGTTGCGCGCCGAGCCAGTTGTTCATGCTGGCGCAGGTGATGCCGGCGGCGATCGACACCACCAGTTGGTGCGGCTGCAGGCTTGGGCGCAGGCTTTCGCACACGGCCTTCATGGCCTGTGGCTTGACCGCCAGCACGATCACATCGACACCTTGGATGGCTTCGGCGTTATCGGCGAAGGTTTCGATACCGTGCTCGGCGCTGACGCGGGCACGGGTCTCGGCGCCCGGATCGCTGGCGCGGATCTGCGCCGCTTCCAGGCCCTTGGCCCGCAGGCCGCCGATCAGGCTGGCCGCCATGTTGCCGGCGCCGATAAAGGCAATACGCGTGTTGCTCATGACAGGTCCTTACTTAGATGGATGTCAGCCATTTCATGGCTGGCCGTAGTCGCGGGCGCCAAACAGGGCGGTACCGATCCGCACCCAGGTGGCGCCCTGGGCGATGGCCGACTCAAGGTCGTGGCTCATGCCCATGGAAAGTGTGTCGAGCGGCAGGTTCAGGCTGTTTTGCAGGTCGCGCACGCTGGAAAACGCGGCGTCTTGTTCGGCCCGATCGTCCGTCGGCTCGGGAATCGCCATCAGGCCCCGCAGCTTCAAGCGCGGCAGGGCGCTGATGGCGTTGGCCAGCGCCGGCAGGTCGGCGGAGGTGCAGCCGGACTTGCTGGCCTCGCCACTGACATTGACCTGGATGCAGATATTCAGCGGTGGCAGGTCGGCCGGGCGTTGCTCGGACAGGCGTTGTGCAATTTTGAGACGGTCCACGGAATGCACCCAAGCGAAATTCTCGGCGATGGCGCGAGTCTTGTTCGATTGAATGGGGCCGATGAAGTGCCAACTCAAGGGCAGGTCGGTTAATTCGGCCTGCTTGCCCAGGGCTTCCTGCAGGTAGTTTTCGCCAAAATCACGCACCCCGGCGGCATAGGCTTCACGCACGGCTTGGGCGGGTTTGGTCTTGCTCACGGCCAGCAGGTGGATGCTGTTTGCGTCACGTTGCACGGCGTCGGCTGCGGCGCGGATGCGCTGGCTAACCTGGCCGATGTTGTCTGCTATCGTCGACATTCAAGATGCGCCCGTGGATATGGAGTCCGCGGCATTCTACTGGAAATGGAAAGCCCTATGGATATCACTGAATTACTGGAGGCCGGCGTGCGTCGCGGCGCTTCCGACCTGCATCTGTCGGCCGGTATGGCGCCCATGCTGCGTATTGATGGTGAGGTCTGGCCGTTGGATTGGCCGGTGCTTTCACCCCCGCAAGTAGCGGATTTATTGAGCCCGTTGCTCAACCGCTACCAACAAAAGGATTTCGAAACATCTCTTGAAACGGATTTTGCCTTCGAGTTGCCGGGCGTGGCGCGGTTCCGGGCGAACGTATTCCAGCAGGATCGCGGCATGGGCGCGGTGTTTCGCACCATCCCGGCCGAGGTCCAGAGCCTGGAAAACCTCGGCCTGGGGGAAGTGTTCCAGCGTATCGCCCAGCTTGCGCGCGGCCTGGTGCTGGTGACGGGCCCCACCGGCTCCGGCAAGTCCACTACCCTGGCGGCGATGATCGATTACCTCAACCAGCATCGGCGCCAGCACATCCTCACGCTGGAAGACCCCATCGAGTTTATCCACACGCCGAAAACCGCCCTGATCAACCAGCGCCAGGTGCATCGCGACACCCACAGTTTCTCGCTGGCCTTGCGTTCGGCGCTGCGCGAAGACCCTGATGTGATCCTGGTGGGCGAACTGCGCGACCTGGAAACCATCCGCCTGGCCCTGACGGCGGCTGAGACCGGGCATCTGGTATTTGGCACCCTGCACACCACCTCGGCGGCAAAGACCGTGGACAGGCTGGTGGACGTGTTCCCGGCGGGGGAAAAGGCCATGGTCCGCTCGATGCTGTCGGAATCGTTGCAGGCGGTAGTGTCCCAGGTGCTGGTCAAGAAGGTTGGCGGCGGGCGGGTGGCGGCCCATGAAATCATGCTGGGCACGCCGGCTATTCGTAACTTGATCCGCGAGGACAAGGTGGCGCAGATCGTCTCGGCGATTCAGACCGGCGGTGCGCTGGGTATGAAAACGCTGGATATGAGCTTGAAGGCGTTGGTCACGGAAGGCGTGATCAGCCGGGAAGAGGCGCGGGAGAAGGCGAGGGTGCCTGGGGATATCTGAGGGGTTGTGAACGACACACATCAAATGTGGGAGGGGGCTTGCCCCGATAGCGGTGGATCAGTCAGCTTATCTGTACCTGGCCCACTGCTATCGGGAGCAAGCCCCCTCCCACATGTACTACTGCATTCCAGCTTCAGATCAGCGTTGTACTACCCGCAAGGTGTTCTGCTCTTTCGGCAGAACCCGCTTGGCAATCACGTAGTTCTTGTCCCAGAACGGCTTTTTCAGCGTGTCGATGCTGACCGACTTGCCACGACGCGGTGCGTGGATGAAGCGGTCGTTGCCCAGGTAGATGGCTACGTGGTTCACCTGGCGGCTCTTCAGTTTGAAGAACAACAGGTCACCCGGTTTCAGGTCCTTGCGCTCAACCTTCTGCCCATGACCGGCGGCCATGGCGTTGGAGGTGCGCGGCAGATCCACGGCCGCTACGTCGTTAAACGCATATTTCACCAGGCCGCTGCAGTCAAACCCTTTACTTGGGCTGCTGCCGCCCCAACGATAAGGCGTACCGAGCACGTTTACGGCGCGGCTGAGGACGGTGCTGCTTTGCCTGGTGTTGACTGCCATCAGGCCTGGAACTGCTTTACCGTGGGCCTTGCTCAGTTGAGTCGGGCGGCTGACGGTTGGCTTTGCCGATTTGGCAGTGCTGGGCGCGCTGTGGACTTTAGGGGTGAAACCGTTGACGTTCGGAAGTCGTTGCTCACGATTGGTGGCGTGGGCGGCCAGTGGCATTAATAGGCAAATGGTTAGCCATGTCTTTAAAAATGGTCGCATCAGGCGTGGCTCTTATGGGTTTGCGCGCAACTTTATAACAGCTTTTTGTGTCGTTCTCAGGCCGTTTGTCGACTGAACCTTGGGGGCAAACTCAGGAAAAACGCGACGATTCGCCGCGATTGTCCTACACAAGTCAGGTGGCATAAGGCTTTCAGGGGAGGGAAGATACCATTTGCCGTACGTCGGGCGCCTGTAAAAAAGTCACAAAGAAAGTGAAAAAATTTATCTATCGAAGCAAAAGAGGTACGCCATGAACACCTATCAACAGGTTGGTCCGCAGCAAGACACCCACAGCAAGGTGATCGGTTACCTGCTCTGGATTTTCGGGTTTACCGGGGCCCATCGTTTCTATTACGGCAAACCGGTCACTGGAACGATCTGGTTTTTCACCCTCGGCTTGCTGGGGATCGGCTGGCTGATCGACCTGTTCCTGATTCCGGCCATGGACCGTGAAGCGGACCTGCGTTTTACCGCTGGGCCAATCGAATACAACGTGGCGTGGATTCTGTTGGCGTTCCTGGGGGTGTTCGGCGTGCACCGCATGTACCAGGGCAAATGGATCACCGGCCTGATCTACCTGCTGACCGGCGGCTTATTCCTGGTGGGGGTGCTGTATGACTTCTGGACCTTGAATACCCAGGTTTCGATCCGCAATGCCGAGCGCAACGGCGGCCGGTAGATCATAAATAACCTGTAGGAGCGAGCTTGCTCGCTCCTACAGGTTTTAATGGCTCAAGCCTGGTAGCTGATGCGCCCATCCACCAAGGTGTAGCGCACGCTCGCCGGCAGGCTATGGCCGATGAACGGGCAGTTCTCACCCTTGGACAGCCAGTGCTCGCCCGCAACCGTGGAGCCGGCCGGGTCAAACAGCACCAGATCCGCCGCCGACCCCACCGCCAGCTTGCCCGCCGGCAGGCGCAAGGCCTCGGCCGGGCCTGCGCTCAGGCGCGCCAGCAGTGTCGGCAGGTCCAGCAAACCGTCTTCCACCAACGTCATCGCCAGCGGCAGCAACAGCTCCACGCTGCTGATGCCCGGCTCCGTCGCGCCGAACGGCGCCAGCTTGGCATCGCGCTCATGGGGCTGGTGGTGGCTGGAAATCGCCGAGATCACACCGGATTTGACTGCCGCACGCAAACCGTCACGATCGGCCAGTGTGCGCAGCGGCGGTTGCACGTGGTAAAGGCTGGAGAAGTCGATCAGCGCCTCATCCGTCAGCAGCAACTGATACAACGCCACGTCTGCCGTCACCGGCAGGCCACGGGCCTGGGCCTGGGCGATCAGGGCCACGCCCCGGGCACTGGTCAACTGGCTGAAGTGCGCACGCACGCCGCTTTGTTCCACCAGCAGCAGGTCACGGGCCAGGGCTACGGTTTCAGCGGTTTCCGGAATACCCGGCAAGCCGAGGAAGCTGGCGACCGCACCTTCATGGGCCAGGCCGCCTTCGGCCAGGTCGCGGTCCTGGGAGTGGAAGATCACCGTCAAGTCGAAGGTGGCCGCGTATTCCAGGGCGCGGCACAGGGTGCGGGTGCTGCGGAAACTCTCCAGGCCGTTGCCGAACGCCACGCAACCGGCATCGCGCAGGGCGATCAGTTCGGCGAGTTGTTCGCCTTCCAGGCCTTTGCTCAGGGCGCCGATGGGGAACACTTTGCAATTGCCGGCTTCACGGGCACGGTCGAGGATCAGCTCGGTCACGGCCGACGTGTCGAGCACCGGCTTGGTGTGCGGTGGGCAGCACAGGCTGGTGACGCCACCGGCTGCGGCCGCTCGGGTCTCGCTGGTGATATTGCCTTTGCGGCTGAAGCCCGGCTCGCGCAGGGCGACGTTCAGGTCAACCAGGCCGGGCGCGGCCACCAGGCCTTTGGCGTCGATGGTCTCGCTGGGGCTGAAAGCACCGGGCGCGGCACCGATGGCGATGATCCGGCCGGCCTCCAGGTGCAGATCGGTAACGTGATCCAGGCCACTGGCCGGATCGATGACTCGGGCGCCGAGAATGCTGAGCTTCACTGGGCCTTCTCCTGCTCGAATTGACGTTGCGCGGTTTGTCCGCTCATGGCCATGGACAACACCGCCATGCGCACGGCGATGCCATACGTGACCTGGTTGAGAATCACCGACTGGCTGCCGTCGGCCACCGCCGACTCAATCTCCACGCCTCGGTTGATCGGCCCCGGGTGCATCACGATGGCGTCCGGCTTGGCGCCGGCCAGGCGTGCGGTGGTCAGGCCGAACAGACGGTAGAACTCGCCTTCGCTCGGCAGCAGGCCACCCGACATGCGTTCGCGTTGCAGGCGCAGCATGATCACCACGTCCACATCCTTGAGGCCTTCGGTCATGTCGGTGTAGACCTTCACGCCGTATTGCTCGATGCCGATGGGCAGCAGGGTTTTCGGTGCGATCACGCGGATGTCCGGGCAACCCAGGGTTTTCAGGGCCAGCATGTTCGAGCGTGCCACCCGCGAGTGCAGGATGTCGCCGACGATGGCCACCGAGAGGTTTTCAAAGCTGCCCTTGTGCCGGCGTATGGTGAGCATGTCGAGCATGCCCTGGGTCGGGTGGGCGTGACGGCCGTCGCCGCCGTTGATGATCGCCACCTGCGGGCACACGTGCTCGGCAATGAAGTGGGCGGCCCCGGAGTCGCCGTGGCGCACCACGAACATATCGGCGGCCATTGCTTCCAGGTTGCGCAGGGTGTCGAGCAGGGTCTCGCCCTTGCTCGCCGACGAGGTGGACACGTTCAGCGTGATCACGTCGGCCGACAGCCGTTGGGCCGCCAGTTCAAAGGTGGTCCGTGTACGGGTGGAGTTCTCGAAGAACACGTTGCAGATGGTCTTGCCGCGCAGCAGCGGGACTTTCTTCACCGCCCGGCCGCCAACCTCGAGGAACGAGTCGGCGGTGTCGAGGATTTCGGTGAGCAGTTCGCGGGGCAAACCGTCGAGGGACAAGAAGTGTTGCAACTGGCCCTGAGCATTGAGCTGCAGCGGGCGCTTGGCATCTAGAGGCGTCATCGCGGGGACTCTTTACAAGGCGGTTTAAAGGGCAAGGTCTTGCAGTTCGAGTTCGAGCGGCGTGGGACCGGACAATTTTACTCGCTGGCTGGCCTCAAGGGACAGCGTGGCGCCAACCACGTCCGGGCTGATGGGCAGTTCGCCTGCCTCCAGGTCCAGCAGGCAGGCCAGGGTGATGCTGGCCGGGCGCCCGTAATCGAACAATTCATTCATGGCGGCGCGGATGGTACGGCCGCTCATCAGTACATCGTCGATCAGCACCAGGTGCTGGCCTTCAATCTCGAACGGCAGGGCGGACGGGCGCACTTGCGGGTGCAGGCCGTTCTGGCTGAAGTCGTCGCGGTAGAAGGACACGTCCAGGGTACCCAAGGGTGAGTCGCTGCCCAGTTCGTCCAGCAACGCCTGGGCGACCCACACACCACCGGTGCGAATGCCGATAAAGCGCGGTTCGCTGATGCCACGGTGTTCCAGGTGCGTCTTGAGGCTAACCGCCATCTGGCGGATCAGTTCGGCGGGGTTTGGCAGGCTCATGGTGGCTCCTTCAAGGCCTTGCGCGGCGGGGGCGACGACAAGGTCCGGGCTCAAACGTAAGAAGACGCGGCAAGCCGCGTCAGTCAGGATTCAAATAAAGCAGTGTTTTCGTCCAGCCAGCCCTGTAACAGCAAGGCGGCGGCGATGGCGTCCACCGGGTTGTCGCGGTAGCTGCCTTTCTGGCCGCCACGGTCACGGCGCTCGCCCTTGGCTTCAAAGGTGGTCAGGCGTTCATCGTGGGTATAGAAGGGCAGGTTGTAGCGGCCATTAAGACGGCGGGCGAACTTTTCGGCGCGCAGGCACATGTCGCTGGGGGTGCCGTCCATGTTCAGGGGCAGGCCGACCACTACGGCATCGGGCTTCCACTCTTTGATCAGGGCTTCGACCTGGTTCCAGTCCGGTATGCCGTTCTGGGCCTTGAGGGTGCACAGCTCGCGGGCCTGGCCGGTGATGACCTGGCCGACCGCTACGCCGATCTGCTTGGTGCCGTAGTCAAAGCCGAGGATCAGACGCAAGGCCATCAGGCGTGCCCCGCCTGGCTGGTCAGCAGGCTGAGGTTGACCCGCAGCTTGGCCGCGGCGGCTTCCAGGCGCAATTCGCTTGCGGTGTTGAACAGGATGTCGGCATCGAACGGGCAGGTCAGCCAGGCATTGCTGGCCAGTTCGGCTTCCAGCTGCCCGGCTTCCCAGCCGGCGTAACCCAGGGTGATCACACTTTGCTCAGGGCCCACGCCGTCGGCGATGGCGAACAACACGTCCTGGGAGGTGGACAGCGAGACTCCGTCCAGGTCAACCGTGGCCTGGAACTTCGGCCCGGTGGGGTGCAGCACAAAGCCGCGATCGGTCTGCACCGGCCCGCCGATGTAGATCGGCACGCCCTGGCAACGGGCCGGCGGGTCGACCTCCGGACGCAGTTGTTCAAGGATATCGGCCAGGTTCAGCGCCTGCGGGCGGTTCACCACCAACCCCATGGCACCATTGGCCGTGTGCTCGACGATGTAGGTCAAGGTCTGCGCAAAGTTCGGGTCGGCCATATGGGGCATGGCGATCAGGAATTGGTGCTTGAGGTAGGTCGGGCTGACATTTTTCATGTCCGCTAGTGTGGCGTTGGAGGGGCGAACTGACAAGCTGGACGTGACCCGAATACAGTGCTGTCGGCTTTTCTGTAGGACGGCGCGTTCAGTTGCTGGAAAGGCGATCACCCTTGGCAAACTTCCAGGTGCGGATGATTTCCAGGCGGTCCACATCGTTCAAGTCCCCGGTAAACGGGGCAAAGGGCGCGGCCAGGCGCACGATGCGTTGGGCCGCCTGGTCCAGCAGCGGCTGACCGGACGATTCCAGCACCTGCACTTCATATAAGGTGCCGTCGCGGTTGATCGACACCAAAAGACGCAAATTGCCGTAGATCTGCTGGCGCCGTGCCTCTTCCGGGTAGTTGAGGTTACCGATGCGCTCGACCTTCTTACGCCACTCGTCCTTATACCAGGCGCCCTTGTCGCGCATGGTCGAGGCGGCGTTCAGGCGGTAAATGCGTGGGCGCTTGGCGTACAGCTGTTGTTCATGGGCCAGTTCGGCTTCCAGGCTGGAGATTTCGTCGGACAGTGTCGAGCTGTCGAACGTCGGTGCCGGCTTCACGGGCTCGGGTTGCGGCTCGGTCTTGGTTTTCTCGCGCTGGACTGGGGCTTTTTGCGGCTTGGGTGCGACGGTGGTCACCGTGGGCTTGGGCGTGGCCTGTTTGACTTCAGGCTTGGGCGCCGGCGGCGGTGTGACCTTATTGACCTTGTTGTCCTGGAAGGGCGCCACTTCGGTGGTCTTGGGGATCGCCTTCTTGTCCAGGGTGCCACTGCCCTGCTGGTTGTCCTGGGCGAGAAAGTCGGCCTTCTCGGGCTTCTTTTCGCTCTTGAACGTGGCGAGGGTGATTTCCAGGGTCTTGGTGATCTGCTTGGGCTCGACCATGGTGAAACCCACGCCGAGGATCAAGGCCAGGTGAATCAATGCCGCGAGAAACAGGGTAAATCCGAGCCGATCAGCCGGGCGCACGCCGCTGTGGGAGAGTTCGGAGGGCAGATCGGACGGGAGTGTCATGACAAGAAAACCAACATCGCGCGTTTCACAGGTCGGGCATGATAGCGCAATGTTGGTATGTGTCCGGCTGTTCTATATCAGTTGGCCTGCAGCTTGCGTTCGATGGCGGCCATCAACATTTCGCCGATGTTCGTGCCAAATGCGTTATCGATCTCGCGAATGCAGGTCGGGCTGGTGACATTGATTTCGGTAAGATTTTCCCCAATTACGTCAAGGCCTACAAACAGCAAACCCTTTTCCCGCAGGGTCGGGCCAACCTGGCTGGCGATCCAGCGGTCCTTGTCGGACAACGGCCGCGCTTCGCCTCGACCGCCTGCTGCCAGGTTGCCACGGGTCTCGCCTGCCGCCGGAATACGCGCCAGGCAGTAATCCACCGGCTCGCCGTCGATCATCAGGATGCGTTTGTCGCCGTCCTTGATCGCCGGCAGGTAGGCCTGGCCCATGATCTGCTGGGTGCCCAGGGCGGTCAGGGTTTCGAGGATCACCGACAGGTTCGGGTCGCCGGCGCGGTGACGGAAGATCGAGGTGCCTCCCATGCCGTCCAGCGGCTTGAGGATCACATCACCGTGTTTGGCGGCAAATTCACGCAGCACGTCGGCACGACGGCTGACCACGGTGGGCGGCGTGCACTGCGGGAACAACGTGGCGAACAGCTTTTCATTGCAGTCGCGCAGGCTTTGCGGCTTGTTGACGATCAGCACGCCGGCACGCTCGGCCTGCTCCAGCAGGTAGGTGGAGTAGACGAACTCCATGTCGAACGGCGGGTCCTTGCGCATCAGGATCACGTCGAGGTCGCTCAGGGGGCTGTCGATTTCGTCCTGCAGTTCGAACCACTTCTCGGGGTTGGCAAACACCTGCAGCGGGCGCATGCGTGCACGGGCCTCGCCGTCGCCCTGGTAAAGGTCGCGCTGCTCCATATAGAACAGGCTCCAGCCGCGGGCCTGGGCGGCCAGGAGCATGGCCAGCGAGCTGTCCTTTTTATAGGAAATGCTGGCGATAGGGTCCATGACAATGCCGACGCGAACGCTCATGGGGGATTTCCTCTAGCAAAATTGGGGCGCATAAAAGTGGCGTCAGAGTGGCGCTGCGGCTGTTGTGGGTCAAGGAAAAACCACCGGGCGGGTGCCTCGATAGATTGCTCCCCGAGACTGTGCTAAAAAGACTGCCACGGCGCAGCAGCCCTTGAATTCCAAGGCCTGCGGCGCTCATCCTGTGCAACATCAGGCAGTACACACCGAAAACCGATTCGCTGTGGCGATGGTAGAGCAGATATGGAACAGCATTCCAACGCCTTGAGAGTGATGGTGATCGACGATTCGAAGACGATCCGCCGCACCGCCGAGACGCTGTTGAAGAACGTGGGCTGCGATGTCATCACGGCCATCGACGGTTTCGATGCCCTGGCCCGGATTGTGGATCATCACCCGCACATTATCTTTGTCGACATCATGATGCCGCGCCTGGATGGCTATCAGACCTGCGCCCTGGTGAAGAACAACCCGGTGTTCAAGTCGATCCCGGTGATCATGCTGTCCTCCAAGGACGGCCTGTTCGACAAGGCCAAGGGGCGCATCGTGGGTGTCGATCAGTTTTTGACCAAGCCTTTCAGCAAGGAAGAACTGCTGAGTGCGATCAAGGCCTATGTGCCCGGGTTCGCCGCAGTGGAACAAGCACACTGACGCCGCCTCACAAGGGCCGGCGCCGACCAATGTAGTGGGGAAAACCATGGCACGTGTTCTGATCGTCGACGATTCGCCGACCGAAATGTACAAACTGACCGGCATGCTGGAAAAGCACGGCCACCAGGTCCTCAAGGCCGAGAACGGCGCCGACGGCGTGGCCCTGGCCCGCCAGGAAAAGCCCGACGCCGTGCTGATGGACATCGTGATGCCGGGCCTCAATGGCTTCCAGGCCACCCGCCAGCTGTCCAAGGAGCCGGAAACCAACGGCATCCCGATCATCATCATCACCACCAAGGATCAGGAGACCGACAAGATCTGGGGCGCACGCCAGGGTGCCAAGGATTACCTGACCAAGCCTGTGGACGAGGAAACCCTGATCGCCACCCTGAACAAGGTGCTGGCCGGCTGACGGCACGCCATCATGACCGAGTCGCAAACCGCCTTCGAGTTGCTGCTGGACATCGACCGCCGCTGCCGCCTGCTGGCCGCCGATCTGCCATCCCAGGAAACCCGCCTGCAACGCTGGAGCGGGATTGGCTTTCGCCTGGGGCAGCATTGGTATGTCGCGCCCATGGGCGAAGTCGCCGAAGTCCTGCATGAGCCGCGTTGCACTTTAATGCCCGGGGTCAAGGCCTGGGTCAAGGGTGTTGCTAACCTGCGCGGGCGTTTGCTGCCGGTGATGGACCTCGGCGGCTTCCTTGGGCTTGAGCTGTCCAAGGCGCGCAAGCAACGGCGGGTGCTGGTGGTGGAATACAACGATCTGTTTGTCGGGCTGCTGGTAGACGAGGTGGTGGGGATGCAGCATTTTGCACAAGACGCCTTGCTGGTGAGCCCCAGCCCCGGCGCGCCATTTATCCAGGGCCAATTCGACGGCGAGCCGCTGTGGCAGGTCTTCAGCCCCTTCGCCCTGGCCCAGGCCCCTGGCTTCATGGATGTCGCCGCATGACCACCGCTACTACGCCCAAACCCCAGGCCGGCTCACGCAGCCGTTCACAGATCATCGTGCTGTTTATCGCGCTGATCGTATTCATCATGCTGCTGTTCGCCAACTTCGCTTACCTCAACACCCAGTCCACCTATGACAAGCAGTACATCGGCCACGCCGGTGAATTGCGCGTGCTGTCCCAACGCATTGCCAAGAACGCTACCGAAGCCGCCGCCGGCAAGGCCGCCGCATTCAAGCTGTTGGGCGATGCACGCAACGACTTTGCCCGACGCTGGGGCTACCTGAAAAAAGGCGACCCGGAAACCGGCCTGCCCGCTGCGCCCAGTGCGGTCCGTGCCGAAATGCGCGCGGTGCAGACCGACTGGGAGGCGCTGCTGAAAAACACCGACGCGATCCTCGCCAGCGAACAGACCGTGCTGTCCCTGCACCAAGTGGCCGCGACCCTCGCCGAAACCGTACCGCAATTGCAGATGGAGTCGGAAAAGGTCGTCGACATCCTGCTGCAACGCGGCGCGCCGGCCAGCCAGGTGGCCTTGGCCCAGCGCCAGTCGCTGCTGGCCGAGCGTATCCTGGGCGCGGTCAACACGGTGCTGGCCGGTGACGAAACCGCCGTCCAGGCCGCCGACACCTTTGGCCGCGATGCCAATCGCTTCGGGCAGGTGCTCAATGGCATGCTCAACGGCAACCCCGGGCTGCGCATCACTCAGGTAGAAGACCGCGATGCCCGCGCGCGGCTGGCGGAAATCGCCGAGCTGTTCGAGTTTGTCTCCGGCTCCGTGGATGAAATTCTCGAAACCTCGCCCCAGCTGTTCCAGGTCCGCGCCTCGGCGAGCAATATTTTCAACCTGTCGCAAACCCTGCTCGATGAAGCCTCGCACCTGGCCACCGGTTTTGAAAACCTCGCCAGCGGACGCAGCTTCGACACCATCGGCGGCTATGTGCTGGGCCTGTTGGCGCTGGCCTCGATCATCCTGATCGGCCTGGTGATGGTGCGCGAAACCAACCGCCAACTGCACGAGACCGCCGAGAAGAACGAGCGCAACCAGAACGCGATCATGCGCCTGCTCGATGAAATCGAAGACCTGGCCGACGGCGACCTCACCGTGACCGCCTCGGTGACTGAAGACTTCACCGGCACCATCGCCGACTCCATCAACTATTCCGTGGACCAGCTGCGCGACCTGGTGGCCACCATCAATCTCACCGCCGGGCAAGTGGCGGGCGCCGTGCAAGAGACCCAGGCCACCGCCATGCACCTGGCCCAGGCCTCCGAGCATCAGGCCCAGCAGATCGCCGAAGCCTCCACCGCGATCAACCAGATGGCCCAGTCCATCGACCAGGTGTCGGCCAACGCGGCCGAGTCCTCGGCGGTGGCGGAACGTTCGGTGGAAATCGCCAACAAAGGCAACGAGGTGGTGCACAACACCATCCACGGCATGGACAACATCCGCGAACAGATCCAGGACACCGCCAAGCGCATCAAGCGCCTGGGCGAGTCGTCCCAGGAGATTGGCGACATCGTCAGCCTGATCGACGACATTGCCGACCAGACCAACATCCTCGCCCTCAACGCCGCGATCCAGGCGAGCATGGCCGGGGATGCCGGACGCGGCTTTGCGGTGGTGGCCGATGAAGTGCAGCGGCTGGCCGAACGTTCGTCGGCGGCCACCCGGCAGATTGAAACCCTGGTGCGCGCGATCCAGGCCGACACCAACGAAGCCGTCATCTCCATGGAACAGACCACCACCGAAGTGGTGCGCGGTGCACGGTTGGCCCAGGACGCCGGGGTGGCGCTGGAAGAGATCGAAGGCGTATCAAAAACCCTGGCCGCGCTGATCCAGAGCATCTCCAACGCGGCGCAGCAACAGACCTCATCGGCGGGACAGATCTCCCTGACCATGAACGTGATCCAGCAGATCACCACGCAGACGTCATCGGGCTCCACCGCTACCGCCGAAAGCATCGGCAACTTGGCGAAGATGGCCAGCCAGTTGCGCAGGTCGGTGTCGGGTTTCACCTTGCCTGCGGCCAAACAGGTTGATGATTGAAATGCGATCCAAATGTGGGAGGGGCTTGCCCCCTCCCACACTAGATCTCTATTGGCTTTGAGATCCAGGCAACCCACGAATTCTAAGCGGAGCAGTTATGGTTGATCGGCACGACTACGTGGCCCTTGAATGGGTCAAGGGCGACATTGCCGAAACCCTGAAGCAGGCCCGTTCGGCGCTGGATGCATTTGTCGAGACCCACGACGATGGCGTGATCAGCCAGTGCCTGGACGCTATCCACCAGGTGCATGGTGCGCTGCAAATGGTCGAGTTCTACGGCGCGGCGCTGCTGGCCGAAGAGATCGAGGAACTGGCCCTTGCGCTCCAGGCCGGGCATGTCGGCCAGCGCGAGGAAAGTATCCGCCTGCTGCAACAGGCCTTGGGCCAACTTCCGTTGTACCTTGACCGGGTGCACAGCGCTCGCCGTGATTTACCGCTGGTGGTGCTGCCGCTGCTCAACGACCTGCGCAGTGCCCACGGCGAAAGCCTGCTGTCGGAAACCAGCTTGTTCAGCCCGCAACTGCTGTCGATTGCGCCGCTTGCCGAGGACGCCCTGGCCCAACGCGCGCCGGCCGACCTCCAGGCGCAACTGCGCCAGTGGCATCAACTGTTGCAGCAAGCCCTCGCCGGGCTGCTGCGTGAAGACCACGGGCCGAGCAACCTGGAAGACATGGCGCGGGTGTTCGCGCGCCTTGAGGCGCTGTGCCAGGGCGCGCCGCTGTTGCCGCTGTGGCAAGTGGCGTCGGCGCTGGTCGAGGGCATGCTCACCGGCGTGGTCGCCAACAGCCCGGCGCTGCGCAGCCTGCTCAAGGCCAGCGACAAGCAGCTCAAGCGCCTGCTGGCGCAGGGCATCGGCGGGATCAACCAGCCCGCACCGGATGAACTGCTCAAGAGCCTGTTGTTTTACGTCGCCAAAGTCACCCGGCCGACCCCACGCATGCAGAGTCTGAAAGAGCGCTACAGCCTGGATGAGGCCTTGCCCGACAGCGCAGTGGTGGACGCCGAACGCGCGCGCCTTGCCGGGCCGGATCGCAACGCCATGGGCTCGGTGCTCGGTGCGTTGTGTGAAGAGTTGGTGCGGGTCAAAGAGCGCCTCGACCTGTTCGTGCGCAGCGACCGCCAGCACACGAGCGACCTCGACGCGCTGCTGGCGCCCCTGCGACAGATTGCCGATACCCTCGCGGTGCTGGGGTTTGGCCAGCCGCGCAAAGTCATCATCGACCAGCTGGCCGTGGTATTGAGCCTGGCCCAGGGGCATCGCGAGCCCAACGATGCGGTGTTGATGGACGTCGCCGGCGCGCTGCTCTATGTGGAAGCCACGCTGGCGGGAATGGTCGGCACCGTCGAGCCGGAAGGCCACGAAGAAAGCCGCCTGCCCACCACCGACCTGACCCAGATCCACCAGTTGGTCATCCGCGAATCCTGCCAGTGCCTGCAGCAAGCCAAGGAGCTGGTGATCGACTGTATCGAAGCCGATTGGGACCGCCAGCGCCTGGAATCCCTGCCGGAACTGCTGAGCCAGGTGCGCGGCGCGCTGGCGATGATCCCCTTGCCCCGCGCGGCCAGCCTGATGCGCGGTTGCACCGATTACGTCGACGAACAGTTGATGGTCAACGACAGCCCGCCGTCGGAGCTGCAACTGGGGCATTTCGCTGACGTGATCAGCAGCCTGGAGTATTACCTCGAACGCATGCTCCAGGACCCGGACGCCGCCGGTGAGCGGGTGTTGGAACTGGCCACCCAAAGCCTGGCTGCGCTGGGTTACCTGCCCGCCGAAAAACCCTGGCGCCAGGCGCTGGCAGCACCCGATGGCGCGCTGTCGAGCGAGGTTGCGCCCAGCCAGTCCCAGTTCGACGCATTGGCCAACCCCACTTCGGGCCTCAATCCGCCGGCCTTGCAACGCCCCGGTAGCCTGCTGCCGCCGCCGGCCGATGAAGCGCCCATCGACGATGAACTGCGCGACGTCTTCCTCGAAGAAACCGAGGAAGTCCTTGAGGTGCTGCACCGTCACCTGCCCAACAGCGCGGACAAAACCGCCCAGGGCGAAATGCGCCGCGCCTTCCACACCCTGAAAGGCAGCGGCCGCATGGTGCGCGCCCTGGTGCTGGCAGAATTGGCCTGGGCCGTGGAAAACCTGCTGAACCGTGTGCTCGAGCGCAGCGTGGCCCTCGGCCCCGAGATCCAACAGGTGCTGGATGACGCCGTGGCCCTGCTGCCGGCATTGATCGCCGACTTCGCGACGGGCGAGCAACACCAGCGCGATGAGGTCGACGCCCTGGCCGCCCGCGCCCACGCCTGGGCCAACGGCGCCCCAGCGTCGGTCGGCGAACCCCACGATCCGATGCTGCTGGAGATCTTCCGCAACGAAGCCCAGAGCCATCTGGACAGCCTCAACCACTTCCTGCAGCAGGCCGCCGAGCATGTGCCGCTGCAAGTCAGCGATGAACTGCAACGCGCCCTGCACACCCTCAAGGGCAGCGCCTACATGGCCGGCGTGTTGCCGATCGCCGAGCTGGTGCGCCCACTGGATCACCTGACCCGCGAATACAAGGCCCATCGCCTGCCGCTGGACCTGGACGAAGTCGAGTTGCTGCTGGAAGCCGAAGGCCTGTTCCAGCGTGGGTTGCGTCAACTGGACCGCGATCCCCTGGTGTCGATCAAGGGCGCGGATGACTTGATCCGCCGGACCCAGGCCCTGCTCGACCATCAACTGGCCGCGCTGCTCGACGCCCCCAACACGGGGTTGCGGATCAAGCGCGACCCGCAACTGATCGCCAACTTCCTGGCCCAGGGCATGGACATTCTGCTCGACGCCGAAAACCTGCTGCGCCGCTGGCAGCAGCACCCCGGCGAACGCCAGGAACTCACCGCGCTGCTGGATGAATTGACCACGCTGGGGGAGGGCGCCCATGTCGCTGACCTGCAGGCCATCGATGAACTCTGCGAAGCCTTGCTCGACCTCTACGGCGCCGTGGAAGAAAGCAGCCTGGCGGTCAGCGAGCGATTTTTCCATGAGGCCGAGCAGGCCCATGAAGCGCTGATCAACATGCTCGATCAATTGGCCGCCGGCCAGGAAATCATCCCGGCACCGGCACGTGTACACGCCCTGCGCGAACTGTTGGACGATGCACTGGACCCTTCTGCCACCGGCCTGATCAAAAGCGACGGCAGCCGCGCCCTGAGCATCTCCGAGCTGGGCGCCGCCACCGCGCAACTGCAGGATGAAACGTGGATCGACGATGAACTCGTGGAAATCTTCCTCGAAGAAGCCGTGGATATTCTCGACAGTGCGGGGCAGTCCCTGAAACGCTGGCTGCTGGAGCCGGACAGTGCCGCGCCGTTGTCGTCCCTGCAGCGCGACCTGCATACCCTCAAGGGCGGCGCGCGCATGGCCGACATCGGACCGGTGGCCGACCTGGCCCATGAACTGGAATGCCTGTACGAAGGCCTGGTGGATCGGCGCTACAGCTACTCCAGCGAGTTGTCGCAGGTGCTGATGGCCAGCCATGAGCGACTGGCCTTGCAACTGGAGGAACTGCAGCACCATCAACCCTTGAGCGACAGCGCCGAACTGGTCGCCCGGTTGCGCGCGCTACGCCAGGGCGGCATGCCGGCTGTACAGGCCGCCCCACCTGCGGAAACGCCGGGCACCGACCCCGAGTTGCTGGACATCTTCCTCGAAGAAGCCGCCGACATTCTCGACAGCTCCGGCAGCGCCTTGCTGCGCTGGCAGGCCGAGCCGAACAATCGCCAGGAAGTCGAAACCCTGCTGCGCGACCTGCACACCCTCAAGGGCGGCGCGCGCATGGTCGAGATCGGGCCGATCGGTGACCTGGCCCATGAGCTGGAATTTCTCTACGAAGGGCTGTCCGCCGGTTTGCTCGCGCCGTCCGCCGAACTGTTCGCGTTGCTGCAGGGCTGCCACGACCGCCTGGCGCAGATGATCGACGCCGTGGCGGATGGGCTGCCGGTGGGTTCGGTGGACAAGCTTATCGAACGTATCAAGAGCCTGGTGCACCCCAGCGATGAGCCCGTGACGCCCGTGGCGCTGCCCGCAGGCAAGGCCGAAGCGGTGGTTGATCCCGGCGCCGACATGGTGAAGATTTCCGCTGACCTGCTGGACGACCTGGTCAACCTGGCCGGCGAGACCTCGATCTTCCGTGGTCGTATCGAGCAGCAAGTCAACGACGCGCGCATTGCCCTGCATGAGGTGGAAACCACTATCGAACGCATGCGCGACCAACTGCGCCGCCTCGACACCGAAACCCAGGGGCGAATCCTCAGTCGTCAACAGGCCGAGGCCGAGCGCCTGGGCTATGAAGAATTCGATCCGCTGGAAATGGACCGTCATTCGCAGTTGCAGCAGCTGTCCCGGGCGCTGTCGGAATCGGCCTCCGACCTGCTCGACCTCAAGGACACCCTCGACCGCCGCAACGAGGACGCCCATGGCCTGTTGCAGCAACAGGCGCGCATCAACACCGAGTTGCAGGAAGGCCTGATGCGCACGCGCATGGTGCCCTTCGAGCGCATGCTGCCGCGCCTCAAACGCATCGTGCGCCAGGTGGCGGGCGAGTTGGGCAAGGACGTGGAGTTCATCGTCGGCAACGCCGAGGGTGAAATGGACCGCAATGTGCTGGAGCGCATGGCGGCACCGCTGGAACACATGCTGCGCAACGCCGTCGACCATGGCCTGGAGCCCCGCGATGCGCGGCTGTTGGCCGGCAAGCCGGAGAAGGGCCGCATCACCCTGGACCTGACCCACGAAGGCGGCGATATCGTTTTCGACATGCGCGACGACGGTGCCGGTGTGCCTCTGGACGCGGTGCGGCGCAAGGCGATCAAGCGCGGTTTGCTCGCCCCTCATCAAGAGATGAGCGACCGTGATGTGTTGCAGTTCATTCTGCAGCCGGGGTTCTCTACGGCGGAAAAGATCACGCAGATTTCCGGGCGTGGCGTGGGCATGGACGTGGTGCACGAAGAAGTGCGCCAGCTCGGCGGCTCGATGTTCATTGACTCGACACCGGGGGAGGGCGTGCACTTTCGCATCCGCCTGCCGTTTACGGTGTCGGTCAATCGGGCGTTGATGGTGCACTGCGCGGACGATCAATATGCGATCCCGCTCAACACCATCGAAGGTCTGGTGCGGGTGCTGCCCCATGAGCTGGCGGGGCACTACCAGCAGGATCCGCCGTGTTATGAATATGCCGGCCAACGCTACGAGCTGTTTTACCTGGGTGACCTGCTGCACACCGTCGGTCGCCCGAAATTACTGGGCCAGTATCAACCCGTGCCGGTGTTGCTGGTGCAGTGCAACGAGCGCCGTGTGGCGGTGCATGTGGACGCCATGGCCGGCACCCGGGAGATTGTGGTCAAGGGCCTGGGCCCGCAGTTTTCCGGGGTGCAGGGGTTATCCGGCGCGACCATCCTGGGGGATGGGCGCGTGGTGTTGATCATCGACCTGCTCGCGCACATCCGCGCCCGGCAACCGGCCTTGCCGGCCCAGGCGGTGGATGCTCCGTTGATCCTCAACGACCCGCTGAAAAAGCGCCCGCTGCTGGTGCTGGTGGTGGACGACTCGGTCACCGTGCGCAAAGTCACCAGCCGCCTGTTGGAGCGCAACGGCATGAACGTACTCACCGCCAAGGACGGCATCGACGCCCTTGCCGTGCTCGAGGAACATACCCCCGACCTGATGCTGCTCGACATCGAAATGCCGCGCATGGACGGCTTCGAAGTGGCCATCCAGGTGCGCAATGACCCCCGGCTGATGCGCCTGCCGATCATCATGATCACCTCCCGCACCGGCCAGAAACACCGCGACCGCGCCATGGCCATCGGCGTCAACGACTACCTGGGCAAGCCGTACCAGGAATCGGTGCTGCTCGAAAGCATCGCCTACTGGAGCAAATCCCGTGCTTGACCACCGCACCAGCCAACTCACCGGCCTGCTCCTGCCCCTGGCCGACCGCCACCTGATACTGCCCAACGTCGCCATCGCCGAGTTGATCGACTTCCAGCGCGGCGAACCGGCCAGCGATGCGCCGCCGTGGTATTTGCGGCAAGTGACGTGGCGAGATCGACAAATCCCGTTGATCAGCTTTGAAGCGGCGTGCGGCGAGGCCGGCGTGACCGGCGAACGCTCGCGGATCGTGGTGTTGAATGCACTGGGCGACCGACCGACGTTGAAGTTCATTGCGCTGGTGATCCAGGGGATTCCACGGTCGTACAAGCTCGATAGCGAATTGAGCTACGTGGACGTGCCGCTGTGCCCGCTGGAACTGGCGGCGGTGCAGGTGGGGGAACATGTGGCTAAGGTGCCGGATTTGATGGGGCTTGAAGCCTTATTGGTCGAGTCCGGACTGGCCTGAATCTAAGTCATGTGAGGATCCCCTGTGGGAGGGGGCTTGCCCCCGATGGCGGTATGTCAGTCACTGCATCTGGTGGCTGACCCACTGCCATCGGGGGCAAGCCCCCTCCCACATTAAAGTGCCGGTGTTTGACGGATTGCGGGTGGTCTTAGGATTTTTCCTGCAAGATTTTGGGCTGTGCATGAACTTGTCGCGTGCAGCCCGCGCGCCTAGTCTTCGTCCCGTCATCGCAAAAAACGGTGACACGGACGTGCAAGTCCGACGAAACTGTTTAGGCGTACAAACGCCCTGCCAACCAACGGGCGTTTTTTGTGCTCGCTGCTTTATGGCGGCTGCGCGCAGGAGGTCTTCGGACCTGCTGGGTGTCCTAAACAGGCCCGGTCTTGCACACCTGCGCACGGTCGCCACCCTCATTCGCGTGCAAGCGAACGGTGGCGCTCCTTACTGACTGTTTAGGAGTTTCATCATGATCAAACCTACCCCTAATCTGCCTCTCTTCGCCGTAAACCCCCACCAAACCACCGAAACGCTGCTGGTCAACGCCAGCGAAACCCTGTCCTCCCTCAACGCACTCACCTGCAACCTGGCCTTCGACCTGGACACTTCCCAGCGCGCCATCATGCTCGGGATCCAGCAAATGGCCGAGTTGGGGCAGTTGTTGGTGGATCGGGCGCTGGAGCAGGTCAGCCCTTCGCTGGAAAAGGTCCCAAACAGGGACTGATCAGCCCCTGTTTGGGACCGCTATCTAACAGGCATCACTGAACAAATGTGGGAGGGGGCTTGCCCCCGATGGCTGAGTGTCAGTTGATACATCACTTAGCTGACCCTCCGCTATCGGGGGCAAGCCCCTCCCACATTTAGATCATCTTTTGGCTCGGATCAGTGTTTGCTGATTCTCCATTACTCCAACCGTAACGATCCACCGCTAAGCTTGATTGATGGCCCCCCGAATCACTCCTAAGGTACAGCCCACGACAGCAAACCCGTGGAGCGACCATGACAACAATAACTACCCCCGACTCGCGCTGGACGCGGCGGCGTGACGAGAAGCAGCGGCGGCTCGGGCGGGTTTTGCAGTATGCAGACGGGGCGGTTTTGCCCAGTGACAGGATTGTCGAAGCGCTTGAGGCCCTGATCCTCCCCGGCGACCGCGTGGTGCTGGAAGGCAACAACCAGAAGCAGGCCGACTTCCTCTCGCGCTCCCTGGCCAAGGCCGACCCGGCCAAGCTCCACGATTTGCACATGATCATGCCCAGCGTCGGGCGGTCCGAGCACCTGGACCTGTTTGAAAAGGGCATCGCGCGCAAGCTGGACTTTTCCTTCGCCGGCACCCAATCCCTGCGCATCAGCCAACTGCTCGAAGACGGCCTGCTGGAAATCGGTGCGATCCACACTTACATCGAACTCTATGCACGGCTGGTGGTGGACCTGATCCCCAACGTCGTACTGTCCGCCGGTTTCATGGCCGACCGTGCCGGCAATATCTACACCGGCGCCAGCACCGAAGATACTCCCGCGCTGATCGAACCCGCCGCGTTCAGCGATGGCATCGTGATCGTGCAGGTCAACCAGTTGGTGGATGACGTCAGCGACTTGCCCCGCGTCGACATCCCTGCCAGTTGGGTGGATTTCGTGGTGGTGGCCGACAAGCCGTTCTACATCGAGCCGCTGTTCACCCGCGACCCGCGCCATATCAAGCCGGTGCATGTGCTGATGGCGATGATGGCGATCCGCGGCATCTACGAAAAACACAATGTTCAGTCCCTCAACCATGGGATCGGCTTCAACACCGCCGCCATTGAATTGATCCTGCCCACCTACGGTGAATCCCTGGGCCTGAAGGGCAAGATCTGCCGTAACTGGACCCTCAACCCGCACCCCACGCTGATCCCTGCCATCGAAAGCGGCTGGGTGGAAAGCGTGCACTGCTTCGGCACCGAACTGGGCATGGAGAACTACATCGCCGCGCGCCCGGATGTGTTTTTCACCGGCCGCGACGGTTCGATGCGTTCCAACCGAATGTTCTGCCAGCTGGCCGGCCAATACGCGGTGGACCTGTTTATCGGTGCGACCCTGCAAGTCGACGGCGACGGTCATTCCAGCACCGTGACCCGTGGCCGCCTCGCCGGTTTCGGTGGGGCGCCGAACATGGGCCACGACCCGCGCGGTCGTCGTCACGGCACGCCGGCATGGCTGGACATGCGCCACGGCGACGCGCCGGAAGCGCTGCTGGAACGCGGCAAAAAGCTCGTGGTGCAGATGGTCGAGACCTTCCAGGAAGGGGGCAAGCCCACCTTCGTCGACACCCTCGACGCCGTGGAAGTGGCGCGCAAAAGCGGTATGCCCCTGGCGCCGATCATGATCTACGGTGACGACGTCACCCACCTGCTCACCGAAGAAGGCATCGCCTACCTGTACAAGGCGCGGTCCCTGGAAGAGCGCCAGGCGATGATCGCCGCCGTCGCCGGGGTGACCGCCATCGGCATGCGCCACAACCCCAAGGACACCGCGCGCATGCGCCGCGAAGGCCTGATCGCCTTGCCCGAAGACTTGGGCATCCGCCGCACCGACGCCACCCGCGAGTTGTTGGCCGCCAAGAGCGTGGCCGACCTGGTGGAGTGGTCCGGTGGCCTGTACAACCCGCCCGCCAAATTCAGGAGCTGGTAAATGCACGCCCTTAAACTGCACGAACTCAGCCTCGCGGATCGCCTGGCGGATATGGCCGTCGATGCGCTGATCGATGAAGCCGACCTGTCACCCAAGCCCGCCTTGGTGGATCGCCGCGGCAACGGCGCCCACAGTGATCTGCACCTGGGGCTGATGCACGCTTCGGCGCTGTCGCTGTGGCCGATGTTCAAGGCGATGGCCGAGGCGGCGCTTGAATTCGGCGAGGTCGGCTTGCCGCTGCGCGAAGCGCTCGGCCGTATCGGGCGCGAAGGCGAACAGGCGATGCTCGTCACCACCCACGGCGTGAACACCCATCGCGGTGCGATCTGGGCCCTCGGCCTGCTGACCGCAGCGGCTGCCCTGGAACCGCGTGCCATAACGCTGAACGCCGCCAGACTGGCCCTGCTCAACGACCGTTACGCGCCGCAAACCCCGAGCCACGGCGCCCAGGTCGCCCAGCGTTATGGCGCACGCGGTGCCCGTGAAGAAGCGCAACTGGGCTTCCCCGCCGTGACCCAACGTGGTCTGCCGCAACTGCACAAAAGCCGCCAGCAAAATGCTGGTGAACAGAACGCGCGCCTGGACGCCTTGCTCGCGATCATGACCGAGCTGGCCGACACCTGCGTGCTCTATCGCGCCGGCGTGGAAGGCCTGCATGCCATGCAGCGCGGCGCCCAGGCCGTGCTGGACGCCGGCGGCAGCGCAAGCCTCGCCGGGCGCCGCCAATTGCATGAACTGGACCACCAACTGCTGGCCCTGAATGCCTCCCCCGGCGGCGCCGCCGACCTGTTGGCCGCCTGCCTGTTTATCGACCGCCTCGACGGAGCGTTGTGATGGAAACCTTATCCTTTGAATTCCCCGCCGGGCAGCCGCCAAAAGGCCGTGCGCTGGTGGGCTGCGTCGGCTCGGGCGACCTGGAAGTGCTGCTGGAGCCGGGCACGGCCGGCACGCTGACCATCCAGGTCCAGACCTCGGTAAATGGCGCCGAACAACGCTGGCAGCACCTGTTTGAACGCATCTTCCAGGAGCAGACGCCCCCGGCCCTGAACATTGATATCCACGATTTCGGCGCCACCCCCGGCGTGGTGCGCCTGCGCCTGGAGCAGGGTTTCGAGGAGATCGACCATGACTGACTTGCTGGCTAAACACAGCTTCGTGGAACTGGGGGCGCGGCAGCGGGCCAAGGCCTTGTTGGATGCCGGCACCTTTCGCGAACTGATCGACCCGTTCCAGCGGGTCATGTCGCCTTGGCTCAGCCGCCAAGGTGTGGTGCCCCAGGCCGATGACGGCGTGGTGATCGCCAAGGGCAGCCTCGGCGACTTGCCTGTGGTGATTGCGGCCATTGAAGGCAACTTCCAGGGCGGCAGCCTCGGTGAAGTGGGCGGCGCGAAAATCGCCGGCGCCCTGGAACTGGCGGCCGAAGACAACCGCAAGGGCATCCCGACCCGCGCCGTGCTGCTGCTGGAAACCGGCGGCGTGCGCTTGCAGGAAGCCAACCTTGGCCTTGCAGCGATTGCCGATATACACGCGGCGATTGTCGACCTGCGCCAGTACCAGCCGGTGATCGGCGTAGTGGCGGGCAGCGTTGGCTGTTTCGGCGGCATGTCCATCGCGGCCGGGCTGTGCAGTTATCTCGTCGTCACCCGTGAAGCGCGCCTGGGGCTGAACGGTCCGCAGGTGATCGAGCAGGAGGCCGGGCTGGAAGAGTACGACTCCCGCGACCGTCCTTTTATCTGGAGCCTCACGGGCGGCGAACAGCGTTTTAACAGTGGCCTGGCCGACCGTTACGTGGCCGATGATGTGGCGCAGATCCAGCAGACGGTCAGCGCGTTGCTGCAGCAGGGTGTGCCCGCACAACAGCGCAGTCGCCAGGCTGATGATTACCTCGCACGCTTGGCCGAGTTGGACGCCGTAGCGCAAATCGACCCGGCGACGGTGCGCGAGCTGTATCAGGGAGAACGCTCATGAGAGGCTTGCAGTGGTTCAACGCATTGAGCGCCGGCGCTCCAGTTGTAGACGATTTGCCGGCGTCGCTGAGGGTGGCCGACGGTGTATTGGGTGAGCAACAGGTGCGCTTTGTCGCCGTAGTGACCGACGCGCAAAACCGCTTCCCTCGGGCACGCAATGGCGAAGTCGGTTTGTTGGAGGGCTGGGGGTTGGCCAAGGCCGTCGATGAAGCCATCGCCCGGGGTGACAAGCGCCCGATCATCGCCATCGTCGACGTGCCCAGCCAGGCCTACGGCCGTCGTGAAGAAGCCCTCGGCATCCATCAGGCCCTGGCCGCTGCCGCCGACAGTTATGCCCGCGCGCGCCTGGCCGGGCACCCGGTGATTGCGCTGCTGGTGGGCAAGGCCATGTCCGGTGCGTTCCTGGCCCATGGCTACCAGGCCAACCGCCTGATTGCCCTGCGCGATCCCGGCGTGATGGTGCACGCCATGGGCAAGGCCTCGGCCGCGCGGGTGACCCTGCGCAGCGTCGAAGAGCTGGAAGCCCTGGCCGCCAGTGTGCCGCCCATGGCCTATGACATCGACAGCTATGCCAGCCTCGGCTTGCTGTGGGAGACCTTGTCGGTCTGCCAGATTGAACAGCCCACGGCGGACGATGTAGCGCGGGTCAGCGATTGCCTGGTGAATGCGATCAAGGACGTCGGCAGCGCCGATCTGCGCGGACGCCTCGGCGCGACTAATCGCGCAGCCTCAAGCCAGGTTCGCCAACTGCTGCGGGAACAATGGTGAACGCCCACGACTTGCTCTGGGGCATGACCCCGGCGCATGCGTCCGTCGATGCACCGGCCTGGGTGCTGGAGGCGCTAGGCGCCGGCCACCCGGTGGTGGTGCGCCGCGCCATTGCCGCGCCGGGGCATGTGGCGGTCGGCGTGCGCGGGCGTTTGCGTGAGCAGCGGTTCGCCGCCGAGATGCCGCTGGCGGCGGTGCAGCGGCGCGTTGCACCGGAAGCCCTGCGCGACGTGGTTTCGCTACGGGACGTACCCGCACTGCAAGCGCTTGCTCAATTGCGTTCGGTGCTGGTGCACGAGGCATGGGGCGTCAGCGGTAGCGCAGGCTTTGAATTGGCCACCGGCATCGAAGCACTGCATGCCCAGAGTGATCTGGATTTGATCCTGCGCACGCCCAAGCGCCTTGAACGCGCCGATGCCGAGGACCTGTTGGCGAGCCTGGACACGGCGGTGTGCCCTGTGGACCTGCAACTGCAAACCCCGTTTGGCGCCGTGGCCTTGCGCGAATGGGCTGGCGGATCACGTCGCGTGCTGTTGAAAACCATCAGCGGCGCGCGCCTGGTCGACGATCCCTGGCAGGCCGTGGCATGAGCAGCCTCCTGGTGTTTCCGGGGCAGGGTGCCCAGCGACTCGGCATGCTCCAGTCGCTGCCCGAACCTGTGCTGGAAGAAGCCAGCGATGCCCTGGGCGAAGACGTGCGCCGGCTCGATTCAGCGCAAGCCCTGGCCAGTACCCGCGCCGTGCAACTGTGCCTGTTGATCGCCGGCGTCGCCCACGCCCGCCTGTTGGAGCGCACCCCGGATTACGTGGCGGGCCTGTCCATCGGCGCCTACCCGGCTGCGGTCATCGCCGGGGCCCTGGATTTTGCCGATGCGGTAAAGCTGGTCAGCCTGCGCGGCCAACTGATGCAAAACGCTTATCCACACGGCTACGGCATGACCGCGATCATCGGCGTGGAGTTATCCACCGTCGAAACACTCCTCGCCGACATCCACAGCCCTGAAACCCCGGTGTACCTGGCCAATATCAACGCCGATAACCAGAGCGTGATCGCCGGCAGCGACGAGGCCATGAAGCGTGTCGCCGCGCGCATCAAGGGCAACGGCATCGCCAAACGCCTGGCCGTCAGTGTGCCGTCCCATTGCGCGCTGCTGGCGCAGCCGGCCGAGGCCCTGGCCCAGGTATTTGTCCCGCTCAAGGCGCCGCGCATCACCTACCTGAGCAGCACCCGCGCGCGGCCGATCCACCACCCCGAACACCTTCGCGACGACCTGGCCTTCAACATGTGCCGCGTCGTTGACTGGCGCGGCACCGTACAAGGCGCCTACGAGCGCGGTGTGCGCCTGCAAATCGAACTGCCCCCGGGCGCCGTGCTCACCGGCCTGTCACGCCGCGTGTTCGAACAAGGCACCGTGATCGCCTGCGAAGGCGCACGCCTGGATACCTTGCAGGCCCTGCTGGAAGAGGAGGAGCGCCACCACCGATAAAGCACCACCCAAGGCTGTCGAAGCACAAAAACAACAATTTCGATCGAGCACTTCGAGGACAACAACAATGATTATTTACGGTGTGGCATTGCTGGCGATCTGCACGCTGGCAGGTGTGATCATGGGCGACATGCTCGGCGTGTTGCTGGGCGTCAAATCCAACGTGGGCGGGGTGGGCATCGCCATGATCCTGCTGATCTGCGCCCGCCTGTGGATGCAAAAACGCGGCGGCATGACCAAGGAATGCGAGATGGGCGTGGGCTTTTGGGGCGCCATGTATATCCCCGTGGTGGTGGCGATGGCCGCGCAACAAAACGTCGTGACCGCCTTGCACGGCGGCCCGGTCGCGGTACTGGCGGCGATTGGTTCGGTAGTGGTCTGCGGTTGCACCATTGCGTTGATCAGCCGTACCCACAAGGGCGAGCCTCTGCCCGCCGAAGAGCCGCTGATCGTGCCTGCGGGAGGTCGCTGATATGTGGGATCTCATCGAAAAAGGCCTGGAACATAACGGCCTGATCACTGCGTTTGCGTTTGTTGGCGTGGTGATGTGGATTTCCGTGGTGCTGTCCAAGCGCCTGACGTTCGGGCGCATCCACGGCTCGGCGATTGCCATCGTCATCGGCCTAGTCCTGGCCTGGGTCGGCGGCACCCTTACCGGCGGGCAAAAAGGCCTGGCTGACCTGGCGCTGTTCTCCGGCATCGGCCTGATGGGCGGCGCGATGCTGCGCGACTTCGCCATTGTTGCCACGGCGTTCGAGGTACAGGCCACCGAAGCGCGCAAGGCCGGGATGATCGGCGTGATTGCGCTGCTGCTGGGCACGATCCTGCCGTTTATCGTCGGCGCCAGCATGGCCTGGGTGTTTGGCTATCGCGACGCTATCAGCATGACCACCATCGGCGCGGGTGCCGTGACCTACATCGTCGGCCCGGTGACCGGTGCGGCGATTGGCGCGACTTCGGATGTGATGGCGCTGTCCATTGCGACCGGGTTGATCAAGGCGATCCTGGTGATGGTCGGTACCCCGGTGGCGGCGCGTTGGATGGGCTTGGACAACCCGCGTTCGGCGATGGTGTTCGGTGGCCTGGCCGGCACCGTGAGCGGTGTGACGGCAGGGCTGGCGGCGACGGATCGGCGCTTGGTGCCGTATGGCGCGTTGACGGCGACGTTCCATACCGGGCTTGGGTGTTTGCTGGGGCCTTCGTTGCTGTACTTCATTGTGCGTGGGTTGGTGGGCTGACCTTGGGGATTGCGGAGTGTCAGGCTGTTCCCTGCCGATTGGCATACATCCGACACTCCGCCAACAACGCCAGTAAATTCGGATCACGCTCCTTGGCCTTCAGGAACACCACGCCGATATGCTGCTGCAACCGATACCTGGGTTGCAGCGGTATCAGCTTCACGCGGTTCTCGTACACCGCCGCGATCCTTCCCGGCAGCAACGCATAACCCACCCCTGAACTGACCATGCTCAGCAGTGTGAAGATGTCATTGACCTGCATCGCCACCTTCGGCTCGAACCCCGCCTGCTTGAACACCCGGTTGCCATCCTGATGAGTGGCGAAGCCTTGGGTGAGGGTGATGAAGGTGGCGTCGCGCACGTCGGCCAGGTCGATTTCCTGGGCGCGGTCGAAGGGCGAGTCGGCCGGGGTGGCGAGGAAGATGTCGTCGCAGAACAGCTCGATCTGTTCGCAGTCGGGGTCGTTGGCGTGTTCGTCGAGGGAGATGAGGATTGCGTCGACTTCCATGTTCTTGAGCTTGTACAGCAGGTCGAAATTGGAGCCGAGGATCAGGTCGATATTGAGTTCGCTGCGCCTGATCTTCAGGCCCATGATCAATTGCGGCACGGTCTTGACGGTCAGTGAATACAACGAGCCGAGCTTGAAGCGTTCGGCGGAGAAACCGGCGGCTTCGCGGGTCAGGCGTACGCTGTCGACGACATCGGCGATCAGTTTCTGTGCGCGTTCTTCCAGCACGTAGGCGCTTTCCAGCGGCGTGAGGTTGCGGCCCTCGTGTTTGAACAGCGGGCAGCGCAAGGCATTTTCCAGTGAGTGGATGGCGCGGTGGACGCTGACATTGCTGGTTTGCAGCTCGGCGGCGGCGCGGGCCAGGTTGCCGGTGCGCATGAATGCCAGGAAGATTTCCAGCTTCTTGAGGGTGAATTCTTCGTCGATCAGCATGGCCGTGGGCTCTTGTTCGAATGCGTCCGATTGTGCCCGCAAAACCCGGCGGCGTCCTCGGAACGTCACAAGTCGCTTGCACTCTTATGCGCAAGGCTGGACGCTTGCCAGCCAGTTCCAGCGGCTACAGGAGGTCAGTGACAGATGTATCACGGGGAACGATTCAACGCCTGGAGCCATTTGCTCGGTGCAGTCGCGGCGTGTATTGGCGCCGTGTGGATGTTGGTGGTGGCGAGCCTGGATGGCAGCCCCTGGAAGATCGTCAGCGTGGCGATTTATGGCTTTACGCTGATGGTGCTGTACAGCGCGTCGACCGTGTACCACAGCGTACAGGGGCGGCGAAAAGAGATCATGCAGAAGGTCGATCACTTTTCGATCTACCTGCTGATCGCCGGCAGCTACACGCCGTTTTGCCTGGTGACGTTGAGAGGCCCTTGGGGCTGGACGCTGTTCGGCATCGTGTGGGGGCTGGCGGTGATCGGCATCCTGCAGGAGATCAAGCCGCGCTCCGAGGCGCGCATCCTGTCCATCGTGATCTACGCGGTGATGGGCTGGATCGTGCTGGTGGCGGTCAAGCCACTGATCGCCGCGCTGGGCACCGCCGGGTTTATCTGGCTGGCGGCGGGCGGCGTGCTGTACACCGTCGGCATCATCTTCTTTGCCCTGGAGGATCGCCTGCGGCATTCCCATGGGATCTGGCATTTGTTTGTGATCGGCGGCAGCCTGCTGCATTTCGTGGCGATCATGCACTACGTGTTATAGGCGCTCCAGCAGCTCCCGAGCCCGGTTGCCGAGGATCTGTAGCAGATTGGCCAGCATATGCGGCGGCGGTTCATCGGCACGGGTCAGGGCGTAGAGGGTGATCGGCAGCGGCGGTGTAAGCGTGCGGATGCAGGTGGTCGCCGTCGATGCGCCGAGGGCGGTAAAGGGGTCGATGACCGTCAATCCGGCGCCGGACTCCACCATCGCCCGTGCCAGGGAATAGGTTTGCACCGATATCGTCACCCGAGGCGGCGGGTCGACGCTCTCCAGGTAGTTGTCGAGCCTCGCCGCCAGTGGGTCGGCGCTGGACAGGCCAATCAACGGTGCCCCCGCCAGGTCTGCCAGGGGCAGGGCTTGATGCAGCTCAGCGTCCGGCCAGTAGTTTTTCGACGCCAGGGCCACCAACACACCGTTGGCCAACACTTGTGTGGTCAACCCGGGATGGCCGGAGAAGCTGAGGGTCAGTGCCAGGTCGATCTCGCGCATCAACAGTTTTTGCACCAGCTCGCGGCTATGGTCGCTGGACAGTTCGCAGGCGATGTCCGGGTAGTCGCGCTTCCATTCCAGGATCGCCGGGGGCAGCAACGACAGTGCCAATGCCGGGATTGCACCAATCCGTACACTTTGCCCCGGGGCGCGGCGCAGGCTCTTGGCCAGGCGCCGCACGCCTTGCAGGCTCGCGGTGACTTTTTCGACTTCACTTTCCAGCGCCAGGGCTTCGGGCGTGGGCTGCAATTTGCCGCGTACCCGCAAAAACAGCGGGAAACCCAATTGTAACTCGGCATGTTGCAACACCTTGGTCACCGCTGGTTGGGAGACATGCAGCAACTGCGCGGCGGCGCTGATGGAGCCGGTCTGGCGGATGGCCTGGAAGATTTCGATATGACGCAAGCGCATGGCAGGTCCATAACCTTTGTTTATAGGTGCCCCATCTTTATTCATTGTCGGCGGCCTGTCACCTGCACCTACCCTGGGGCTTTCTTGGATCAAGGGCTGGGGGTGTTGAATGGCCAGGCAGGTTTGCATCATTGGTGGAGGCGTTATCGGCCTGGCGAGTGCCTACGCGTTGGTACGTGCAGGTCATGAAGTGACGGTGATCGACGCGCGTGACACCGTGGGCAGCGAAACCAGCTTCGCCAATGGCGGGCAATTGTCCTACCGCTACGTCGCACCGCTGGCGGATGCGGGAGTGCCGCTACAGGCGATTGGCTGGTTGCTGCGCGGTGACTCGCCACTGAAGCTGCGCCCACGCCTGGATCCCCGACAATGGCGCTGGATGGCCGCGTTCATCGGCGCCTGCCGTGGCTCGGTGAACAAGCGCAACGCCGCGCACTTGCTGCGCCTGGCGAGCCTGAGCCAAAACACCTTGCAGCAATGGCGCGTCGACGATCGCCTGGACACGTTCAATTGGCGGCGTAACGGCAAGCTGGTGACCTTTCGCAATGCCGATACCTTTGAGCGTGCGCGCAGCAAGGTCACCGACATCCTGCAACAACAGGTGCTGTCGGCGCTGGATTGTGCGCGGCTGGAGCCGGCGCTGGCGCAGGTGGCGGGTGAGTTTGTCGGTGGTATCTATACGCCCAATGAAGAAGTGGCGGACTGTCATGCCTTCTGCCAACAACTGGCGGCACGCCTTGAAGCGTCGGGGCGCTGCACCTTTCTGCTGGGGCGCAAGGTCACCAGGATTCGCCATGCCGACGGCGCGGTGCAAGCCATCGAGCTGGGCGACGAAGTGATGCCGGTGGAACACCTGGTGCTGGCGGCCGGCCATCGCAGCGCCGAGTTGGCATTGCCCGGCGTGTCACTGCCACTGTATCCACTCAAGGGCTATAGCCTCAGCGTGCCGATTGGCGCACAGCATCAGGCGCCGAATGTGAGCATCACCGACTACGACCGCAAGATGGTCTACGCGCGTATCGGCGAACAGCTGCGGGTGGCGGCCATGGTGGATATCGTCGGCTTTGACGCCAGCCTTGAGCCCAAGCGCCTGGCGCTGATGAAACGCCAGGCGGTCGAGACATTTCCTACGGCTGGCGACTATGCCAATGCTGTGGAATGGGCCGGTATGCGTCCCGCCACCCCGACCGGTGTGCCGCTGATTGGCCCCAGCGTGTATCGCAACCTGTGGCTGAACCTGGGCCACGGCGCCCTCGGCTTTACCCTGGCGTGCGGCAGCGGCCAATTGCTGGCCGAGCTGATCGGCCACCACCTACCTTCCATAGATATGCAGGGCCTGGCGCCCCGCGCCGCGTGAGGATTGACCCATGACCATCAACCGAATCAGCAGCAACGACCGACTGTCCGGCGCCGTTACGTTCAAGGATCTGGTATTCCTTTCGGGCCAGGTGCCCGGCGAAGGCCAGGATGTGGCGACGCAGACCCGCGAAGTGCTGGCCAGGATCGATGCGCTGCTGGCCCAGGCCGGCAGTGACAAGGATCATTTGCTCAATGCGACCATTTACTTGAAAGACATCGGCAGCGGTTTCGCGCCGATGAATGAGGTATGGGCCGCCTGGCTATCGCCCGGGATGGCGCCTACGCGCACCACCCTGCAGGCGGAGCTGGCGCGGCCGAGCGTGCTGGTGGAAATCAGCGTGATTGCGGTACGAAAATAACGTCAAAAACCAACGGAGAATAACAATGAAAAAAATCCTGTTGACCGGCTGCATCGGCCTTTTGCTGGGAGTACACGCCCATGCCAACCAGGCGCCGCTGGACGGTACGCTGGGCAAGATCGCCAGCACCCAGTCCATCACCCTGGGCTATCGCGATGCGTCGGTGCCGTTTTCCTACGTGGGGGATCACACCGGTAAGCCGATGGGCTATTCGGTGGACCTGGCCAGCAAGATCGTCGAGCGTATCCAGCAGAAAACCGGGGTGCCTGACCTGAAGGTGAAGTACAACCTGGTGACCTCTCAAACGCGGATTCCGCTGGTGCAGAATGGCACCGTCGACCTGGAGTGCGGCTCCACCGGAGTCACGGCCGAGCGGCAGAAACAGGTGGCATTTTCCTACGGGTTTATTTACGTGAAAGGCCAGTTGCTGACGGCTAAGGACAGCGGCATCAAGGGCTTCGCCGACCTGGCGGGCAAGAACGTGGTGACTACCGCCGGCACCACCAACGAGCGTTTTCTAAAGAGCTACAACGCCGAGCATAAGAGCAATATGTTCGTGATCAGCGCCAAGGACCACGGCGAGGCGTTCAAGATGCTCGAGACGGGCCGCGCGGCCGCGTTCTATATGGACGATGCATTGCTCTACGGCGAACGTGCCAAGGCCAAGGACCCACACAACTGGGTGGTGGTGGGCGAGGAGCAGTCGCGGGAGATCTACAGCTGCATGGTGCGCAAGGATGACCCGCAGTTTCTTGCGGTGGTCAACGAGACCCTCGGCGACCTTTACCGTTCGGGGGAGATCAACGGGATTTACCAGCGCTGGTTTGAACAGCCGATTCCGCCCAAGGGCTTGAACCTGGAATTCCCGATGACCAGTGAGTTGAAGGCGATCATTGCCAAGCCGATCAGCGATCCGGTGGACTGATCACCCCTCCCACATTTAGAAGTCGCCCCAGAGTTGTTGGGCAACCGCCAACGCGACGACGGGCGCAGTCTCGGTGCGCAACACGCGCGGGCCGAGGCGGGCGGCGTGGAAGCCAGCGCCTTGGGCGGTGTCGACTTCGTTGTCGGTCAGCCCGCCCTCCGGGCCGATCAGAAACGCCAGGCTCGCAGGTTTGGCATGGCTGACCAGCGGCTCGGCCACCGGGTGCAGCACCAGTTTCAGGTCCGCCTCGACCTGCTTCAACCAGTCCGCCAGCAGCAACGGCGGGTGAATCACCGGTACCGTCGAACGCCCGCACTGCTCGCACGCGCTGATCGCCACCTGGCGCCAGTGCAGCAGGCGTTTGTCGGCGCGTTCGTCCTTCAGACGCACTTCGCAGCGGTCGCTGAAGATCGGCGTGATGGCATTGACACCCAGTTCGGTGGCTTTCTGGATCGCCCAGTCCATGCGTTCGCCCCGGGACAGGCCCTGGCCGAGGTGGATGTGCAGCGGCGATTCGGCCTGGCCGGCGAAGCTTTCCGTCAGTTGCACGGTGACGCGTTTCTTCCCGACTTCCAGCAGGCTGCCCAGGAATTCCTGGCCGGAGCCGTCGAACAATTGCACGGCGTCACCTTCGCCCATGCGCAGCACGCGGCTGATGTAGTGCGCCTGGGCTTCGGGCAGTTCGTGATCGCCGAGGCTCAGCGGGGTGTCGGTGAAAAAGCGGGACAGTCTCATGTCGGTTCTCTGGAAAAAGGTGTAGGTGTGCCGGCAATCAACCCGGATCGCGGAAACCAGGGTGGAAATCCTTCGGCACCGCTACGCTGACTTTGCTGTTGGTGGCGATATCGATGCCTTCGCTGGCGACTTCGGCGAGGAAGTCGATCTGCTCCGGTGTAATCACATAGGGCGGGAGGAAATACACCACGCTGCCCAACGGCCGCAACAACGCACCGCGTTCCAGGGCGTGTTCGAACACCTTGAGACCACGGCGCTCCTGCCACGGGTAAGCGGTCTTGGTGGCCTTGTCCTGGACCATCTCGATGGCCAGCACCATGCCGGTCTGGCGTACTTCCGAGACATGCGGATGGTCGACCAGATGAGCCGTTGCCGTGGCCATGCGCCGGGCCAGGGCCTTGTTGTTTTCGATGACGTTGTCTTCTTCGAAAATATCCAGGGTCGCCAGGGCCGCCGCACACGCCAGCGGGTTGCCGGTGTAGCTGTGGGAGTGCAGGAAGGCGCGCAGGGTCGGGTAGTCGTCGTAGAACGCGTCGTAGACGTCATCGGTGGTGACCACGGCGGCCAACGGCAGGTAGCCGCCGGTCAGGGCCTTGGACAAACACAGGAAGTCCGGGCGGATGCCGGCCTGTTCACAGGCGAACAGGGTCCCGGTGCGGCCGAAGCCCACGGCGATTTCATCGTGGATCAGGTGCACGCCATAGCGGTCGCAGGCCTCGCGCAGCAGCTTGAGGTACACCGGGTGGTACATGCGCATGCCGCCGGCGCCCTGGATCAGCGGCTCGACGATCACGGCGGCGACGCTGTCGTGGTGCTCGGCCAGGGTCTGTTCCATGGCCAGGAACATCGTGCGCGAGTGTTCTTCCCAGCTCATGCCCTCGGGGCGCAGGTAGCAATCCGGGCTCGGCACCTTGAGGGTGTCCAGCAGCAGCGCCTTGTAGGTCTCGGTAAACAGCGGCACGTCGCCCACCGACATCGCGGCGATGGTTTCGCCGTGGTAGCTGTTGGTCAGGGTGACGAAGCGTTTTTTGTTTGGCAGGCCACGGTTGAGCCAATAGTGAAAGCTCATCTTCAGCGCGACTTCAATGCACGACGAACCGTTATCGGCATAGAAGCAGCGGGTCAGGCCCTCGGGGGTCATCTTGATCAGGCGCTCGGACAGCTCGATCACCGGCTGGTGGCTGAAACCGGCGAGGATCACGTGTTCCAGCTGGTCGACCTGGTCCTTGATGCGCTGGTTGATGCGCGGGTTGGCGTGGCCGAAGACGTTGACCCACCAGGAGCTGACGGCGTCGAGGTAGCGCTTGCCTTCGAAGTCTTCCAGCCAGACGCCTTCACCGCGCTTGATCGGGATCAGCGGCAGTTGCTGGTGGTCTTTCATCTGGGTGCAGGGATGCCACAGCACCGCGAGGTCGCGTTGCATCCACTGGTTGTTCAAGCCCATCGGTGATCTCCTCGAAGCGGTCCTGCGAGCGGCGCAGGTAAAACAATCGCGCAAGCCTATGCAATGGGCGGCGGTGTCACAACCCATAACGCATGAATTGGCAGTAAACACAGGACGGACTGTCACGTTTCTTCTGGATAGTCCTTAATCCTTGGTTAATTTACTGTTCATACCCTCAAGATCATATTTCTCGATATTTCAAAGCGAAATTTTCCGCTTTAATTCGATAGGTAAATCGCTAGTCTTGGGCGCAGCTCTTACGGGATTAAGTACATGCAGCTACGTAACTCACCGGCCCGTTACGGCTGGGTCAGTATGGTTTTGCACTGGGGCGTGGCCCTGGTGGTGTTCGGCCTGTTCGCCCTGGGCTTGTGGATGGTGGGTCTGGACTACTACAGCGCCTGGCGCAAGGACGCACCGGACCTGCACAAGAGCATCGGCATCACGCTGTTCGCCATCATGCTGGTGCGTATTGTCTGGCGCCTGATCAGCCCGCCGCCTCCGCCGCTGGCCAGTTACAGCCGCTTGACCCGTATCGGTGCCGCGTTTGGCCACGCGTTCCTTTATCTCGGGCTGTTTGCCGTGATGATCGCCGGTTACCTGATTTCCACCGCAGACGGTGTCGGTATCCCGGTGTTTGGCCTGTTCGAAATTCCTGCCGTGGTTTCCGGTCTACCGGACCAGGCAGACACAGCCGGCGTGGTGCACCTGTACCTCGCCTGGGTGTTGGTAGTCTTCGCCGGCCTGCACGGCGTGGCTGCGTTGAAACACCACTTTATCGATCGTGATGCGACCCTCACGCGAATGCTGGGGCGCAAAGCCTGATGTTCAACCTCGACTCACAAGGAATAGAAAGCATGTTGAAAAAGACCCTCGCCGCTCTGGCAATCGGTACAGCGCTGCTGTCTGCAGGTCAGGTGATGGCTGCCGACTACAAGATCGACAAGGAAGGCCAGCACGCCTTCATCGACTGGAAAATCAGCCACCTGGGCTACAGCTACATCCACGGTACCTTCAAGGACTGGGATGGTACGTTCAGCTGGGATGCCGCCAAGCCTGAAGCCAGCAAAATCGCGGTCGACGTGAAAACCGCCAGCCTGTGGTCCAACCACGCCGAACGTGACAAGCACATCGCCAGCAAGGACTTCCTGGATGTCGGCAAGTTCGCCGATGCCAAGTTCGTCTCCACTGCGGTTAAATCCACCGGCGAGAAAACCGCTGATGTGACCGGCGACCTGACCTTCCACGGCGTGACCAAGCCTGTGACCTTCAAGGCCACGTTCAACGGTGAAGGCAAGGATCCATGGGGCGGCGAACGTGCCGGCTTCAACGCCAAGACCACGCTGAACCTGAACGACTTCGGCATCAAGGGCCCTGGCCCGACTTCCCAGACTGTCGACCTGGACATCTCGCTGGAAGGCGTCAAGCAGAAGTAATTTCTGTCCGCACACAAAAAACCGGATCTCAGGATCCGGTTTTTTTTGGCCTGTATTTCCTGTAGTGAGCGAGCTTGCTCGCGCTGGGGCGCGAAGCGGCCCTAATCAGATACACCATGATTCTTCTGGCAGAACACGGTGACAGGTGTTGGGGCTGCTGCGCAGCCCAGCGCGAGCAAGCTCGCTCACCACAGCAAGCTCGCTCACCACAACCAGTTCGCTCATCCCAGGGAACGTGTGGGGAGGAGATAAAAAATGCCCCGCATCTTTCGATGCGAGGCATTTTTCATGGCGCTTTGAAACTCAGCGGTTGCGGGTCAGCAATGCTGGTTTTTCACCACGCGGACGGCCTGGCAGTTGATCCAACTGCTCGGGTGTCGGGAAGCGGTCGGCTTTCGACTCCTTGTGGATGATCTTCGGCGCCGGGCCACCGCGCGGGTTCTGCACGGCTGGCTCGGACAAACGCGGCTGGTCGTCACGGGCCGGGCGGCGGTTGTTGCTGCGCGAATCTTCGCGACGCGCCTGGCCGTCACGCGGTGCACCGTTACGCGGGCCGCTGCGCTTGGCCGGTGGAGTGCCGGTCGTGCCGCCGCTGCTGTTGCGCGGGCCGTTCTGACGACCGCCCTGGGGCTGGCCGCCACGTGGAGCGCCGGCGCCTGCGCCCTGTGCCGGAGCACCTGGACGACGGCCGCGGCCCTGGGCCGGTTTGGCCTGGGGCACGTAGTCCACGCGGTTACCGAAGTTATCCACGTCGTCGTCGAGGAATTCGTCCGGGGCGCGGTCGGCTGCGGCGCGTGGGGGCTGGCTCGGCTGGCGCTGTTCGCGGGCCGGGGTGCCTTCACGGGGCTTCTGCTCACGGGCCGGGCGTTCACCACGGCCGTTGGTTGGCGCTTTTTCCTTGCCGCCCTTGTCCTTGCCCTTGTCGCGACGACCACCGCCACCACCGCCGCCGTTCGGGCCATCGCCCTTCGGACCGCGTGGATTGCGCGGGTTGCGCACGTCCGGACGTTCGCGCACTTCAGGCTTTTCGGCCTCAACGGCGCTGGCATCGAAGCCCATCAGGTCGCCATCGGCGATTTTCTGCTTGGTCATGCGTTCGATGCTTTTCAGCAGTTTCTCTTCGTCCGGGGCAACCAGGGAAATGGCTTCACCCGAACGACCGGCACGGCCGGTACGGCCGATACGGTGCACGTAGTCTTCGTCGACGTTTGGCAGCTCGAAGTTGACCACGTGTGGCAACTGGTCGATGTCCAGGCCACGGGCGGCGATATCGGTGGCCACCAGGATGCGCACTTCACCGGCCTTGAAGTCGGCCAGCGCCTTGGTGCGTGCGTTCTGGCTCTTGTTGCCGTGGATGGCGACGGCGGTGAGGCCGTGCTTGTCCAGGTACTCGGCCAGGCGGTTGGCGCCGTGCTTGGTGCGGGTGAACACCAGTACCTGTTCCCACGCGCCGGCGGTGATCAGGTGGGCCAGCAGCGCACGCTTGTGGCTGGCGGCCAGGCGGAATACGCGTTGCTCGATACGCTCGACCGTGGTGTTCGGCGGCGTGACCTCGATGCGCTCCGGGTTGTGCAGCAGCTTGCCGGCCAGGGCGGTGATGTCGTTGGAGAACGTTGCCGAGAACAGCAGGTTCTGACGTTTGGCCGGCAGGCGGGCGAGGACCTTCTTCACGTCATGGACAAAGCCCATGTCGAGCATGCGGTCGGCTTCGTCCAGCACGAGGATTTCCACGTGGGACAAATCAACGCTGCCTTGGCCGCACAGGTCGAGCAAACGACCGGGGCACGCCACCAGCACGTCAACACCACGGGACATGGCCTGAACCTGTGGGTTCATGCCAACGCCGCCGAAGATGCAGGCGCTGACGAACTTCAGGTCGCGGGCATACAGCTTGAAGCTGTCGTGCACCTGGGCGGCGAGTTCGCGGGTAGGGGTCAGGACCAGTACGCGCGGTTGGCGCGGGCCGTGACGCTGGGATTTGTCCGGATGACCGTTGGGGAACAACCGCTCCAGAATCGGGAGGGCGAAGCCGCCGGTTTTACCCGTACCTGTCTGAGCCGCAACCATCAGGTCGCGACCTTGCAACACGGCGGGAATAGCCCGCTGTTGCACCGGAGTAGGCTCGGTATAGCCCGCTGCCTCGATGGCGCGGACTAAAGCCTCGGAGAGACCGAGGGAAGCAAAGGACATGAGTAATCCTGTTTTAGTTAGGGCTTGGCCCAGAGGGATAATCTTGCCGGGCGTGAATGGCGCTTAGGGGAGCGCAATCCCGTCCGGTCCTGCTGCGTCTGGCGGGCACTCCACCGGCTCGCGCGGGCTGAAAGCTGCGCAGTAGCGGGGTTGGGTGCCTTTTTCAGGACCTCAGCGGCCGGGCGTAAGCCTGGCGGAAAGGCCGGAGTATAACAGAGCAATCACTGTGCGCCGCTTTCCTGCTGCTCAACGGTGTGTCCGGACGCGGTTATGGCTTGGATTCCACCATATTTGGCGCTTAAAGCGGCGTAGGCCGGTTCCTGTTTGAAGCGCTTGAGCTCGGCGGCAAAGCGTTGCACCAGCAGGTCCATCCCCGCGCCACGGCGTACCGCGAGGTATTGCTGCTGGCGGCTGACCACGATGGGCGCCTGGCTGACCTTGCCTTCCAGGCCCAGGGCCTTGATCACATGTTGGCCGACCCGGCGGTCGGTGATCAGCAGGTCGATGCGTCCCAGCAGCAATTTACCGAAGTTGGCCTCGTGGCTGGGGGCCGGCTCGCGGCTGAACCGGGTGGAGTCGCTGAATGGCGCGCCGTACAGGTAGCCTGGCGAGGTGCCGACAGTGAGGCCGTCCAACTCGTCGAGGCCTTGGACCGGATGAGGGCGTTCGTTGGCGTAGAACATCACGAATTCCACTTCCGACAACGGTTCGCTGGGGTACAGCAGCAGGGCGTCGCGTTCGTGGCTGTGGAAAATATCCAGTGCGCCATCGGCATGACCCTGATCGAGCATGGCCAGACAGCGCTTCCAGGGCAGGAACTGCCATTGCACCTCGACCCCCAGGCGCTGGAACACGATCACCGTGGTTTCGTAGTCCAGCCCGTGCATGGCGCCGTGCTCTTCGTACACATAAGGCGCCCAGGGCTCGGTGACAATGCGCAATTTCTCGCCATAAGCGGCGAGGCTCAAGCAAGTAAAAAGCGCAACGGTCAACAGCTTCAGAGTGACGGGCATGCCCCGAGGTTACGACGCCCGTGCGCTAAAGAGAAGCGCTGGCACACGCATCTGCGGGCGACGCTATTTTGTGGGTGAGGTCATCAGGTGCTCATAGATGGCTGCACGTCGCTCGCCCAGAATCAGGCGCACCACTGGGTTGGCGAACCAATGTTCGAGCTGGTGCGCATCGACCGGGCTTTTTTGCCGCTCTTCCTGATTCTGCAAAGCCTTGTCCCACCAAACCGGGCCACAGGCCTGGTCGAATTCATTTTCGTGCTCGTAGCAGCCGTAGAGAATTTCGCGGATGAACTGCTGCTTGCGTTTGGGCAAGGCCAGGGTGATCAGCTTGTACATCAAGCGTTGCAATCGCGGCGGGCGGGGCAGGTGGGCAGACACATTGCGGGTGTCGGCCAGGGCCTGGGCGCAGATGGGGTCCGCGGCGTGCTTGGTGACCCACGCCTTGACCTTGGCCCGGAACAACTGCTTGCGGCTCCAGTAGTGGTGGATCAGGTCGGGGCACTGGCGCACATTGAGCGTACGGTACGCGGCCACCGACAGGCAGAACTCTTCCAGGGTGTAGGCACCGTGGGCCATCGGGAACAGCTCGTCCATCAACTCGATCGAGCGATCAAGGATGTGCGCATCTTGCCGGGTCAGGCCCATGACGCCGGAGTTGAGCAGCCACATGTCGTCGTCGGCCAGGCCTTTGTCTGCAAGGTGCCTGGCCAGGGCTTCATACAGTACGCTTTCGCGGTTGTCGCCGTACTTGGCGTGGAAGGCATTGCACAGCACGGTGCCGGGCGCGACACGTTCGAACAGCGCCATGGGCGAGTCGTGAAAAAAGGTATCGGTGTCGATCAACAGCGCCCGTTCCGCTGTTTCCAGCACCTGGCGCAACAGCACGTGCTTGGTGCGGAAATGGTAGCCGTGGGGCTCGCTCCAGCGTCTGCGCGTGGCGTCGTCCAGGGTGTGAACCTGTACCGGCAAGCCGCGATAGGGGGCCGGATTGTCGCTGAACACCTGGATGTCCAATGGCATGCCCTGGGGACCGCCCAGGTGGGCCAGGGCGCTGGCGATGCTGAATACGGCTTCCTGATGATAGGTCTCGGCGCCGAATACCAGGTACACCAGCTGCGGGCGGGGAGTCGGGGACGCTGTATTCATGTACTGCAGGCTTCCTTTCCGGGGATATATAGACGAAAAAAACCCCCGTAATAACGAGGGCCGGGTACAGCGATTAAACCGGCCTAACGTGGCAGTTTAAGGTTGTTCCAGATCGCGAGGCTGGGTTCAGCCTGGTTCAGGGTATAGAAGTGCAGGCCTGGTGCGCCACCTTGCAACAATTCTTCACACATATTGCTGATCACCTGTTCGCCGAACGCCTGGATGCTCTTGACGTCGTCGCCATAGGCTTCCAGTTGCTTGCGCACCCAACGTGGGATCTCAGCACCGCAGGCGTCGGAGAAGCGCGCCAGCTTGCTGTAGTTGGTGATCGGCATGATGCCCGGCACGATCGGGATGTTCACGCCCATGGCGCGTACACGCTCGACGAAGTAGAAGTAGCTGTCGGCGTTGAAGAAGTACTGGGTGATCGCGCTGTCGGCGCCGGCGTTGGCTTTGCGTACGAAATTCTGCAGATCGTCTTCGAAATGGCGCGCCTGGGGGTGCATCTCCGGGTAAGCGGCCACTTCGATATGGAAGTGATCGCCGCTTTCTTCACGAATGAAGCTCACCAGGTCATTGGCGTAGCGCAGCTCACCGCTGGCCATGCCCATACCGGACGGCAAGTCGCCACGCAGGGCAACGATGCGCTTGATTCCGGCGGCCTTGTATTGAGTGAGCAGGCTGCGCAGGTCGGCCTTGCTGTCGCCCACGCAGGACAAATGCGGAGCGGCGGGAATGTTGACTTCGCTTTCAAGCTGCAACACGGTGTTGATCGTACGATCGCGGGTCGAGCCGCCGGCGCCGTAGGTGCAGGAGAAGAAATCGGGGTGGTAAGTGGCCAACTGCTTGGCAGTCGCCATTAGTTTTTCATGCCCAGCATCGGTCTTGGTGGGGAAGAACTCGAAGCTGTAGCGACGGTCTTGGGACATGGTCATACCCTTGGGAACTCGAAAGCCTGTAAGGCGAACCCGCCCCTGAAGGGGCGGGCAGCCAAGCCGATCAGTAGCGGTAAGCGTGCGGCTTGAACGGACCTTCGACGGTCACGCCGATGTAGTCGGCCTGGGTCTTGGTCAGCTGAGTCACCACGCCGCCGAAGCCGCGGACCATTTCCAGGGCCACTTCTTCGTCGAGTTTCTTCGGCAGTACTTCCACGGTCAGGCGCTCGGCTTTCTGGGCTGGCGACAGGTCGGCGTATTTCTGGCCGAACAGGAAGATCTGGGCCAGTACCTGGTTGGCGAACGAGCCGTCCATGATGCGGCTTGGGTGGCCGGTGGCGTTGCCCAGGTTAACCAGGCGGCCTTCAGCCAGCAGGATCAGGTAGTCGTCGTTCTGTGGGTCGAAATCGCCAGCGCCGGTACGGTGAACCTTGTGTACCTGCGGCTTCACTTCTTCCCATGCCCAGTTCTTGCGCATGAAAGCGGTGTCGATCTCGTTGTCGAAGTGACCGATGTTGCACACCACGGCGCGCTTCTTCAGGGCCTTGAGCATGTTGGCATCGCAGACGTTGACGTTACCGGTGGTGGTCACGATCAGGTCGATCTTGCCCAGCAGGGCCTTGTCGATGCTGGCTTCGGTGCCGTCATTGACGCCATCGATGAACGGCGAAACCACTTCGAAACCGTCCATGCAGGCTTGCATGGCGCAGATCGGGTCGACTTCGGAGACTTTAACGATCATGCCTTCCTGGCGCAGGGACTGGGACGAACCCTTGCCCACGTCACCGTAGCCGATCACCAGGGCTTGCTTGCCCGACAGCAGGTGGTCGGTGCCGCGCTTGATGGCATCGTTCAGGCTGTGACGGCAGCCGTACTTGTTGTCGTTCTTGCTCTTGGTCACCGAGTCGTTGACGTTGATGGCCGGGATTTTCAGCTCGCCCTTGGCCAGCATGTCCAGCAGGCGGTGTACGCCGGTGGTGGTTTCTTCGGTCACGCCGTGGACGCGGTCGAGGATCTGCGGGTACTTCTTGTGCAGCAGCTCGGTCAGGTCGCCGCCGTCGTCGAGGATCATGTTGGCATCCCAAGGCGCGCCATCTTTAAGGATGGTTTGCTCCAGGCACCACTCGTACTCTTCTTCGGTCTCGCCTTTCCAGGCGAATACCGGGATACCGGCAGCGGCGATGGCGGCAGCGGCCTGGTCTTGCGTCGAGAAGATGTTGCAGGACGACCAACGCACTTCGGCACCCAGGGCAACCAGGGTTTCGATCAGCACGGCGGTCTGGATGGTCATGTGGATGCAGCCGAGGATCTTCGCGCCCTTGAGCGGTTGCTCGGCGGCATACTTGCGACGCAGGCCCATCAGGGCTGGCATTTCGGATTCGGCGATAAAGGTTTCGCGACGGCCCCAGGCGGCGAGGGACATGTCGGCGACTTTGTAGTCGTTGAAATCTGCAGGCGTAATTACAGCGCTCATGAAGAGCCTCCATTCGTAGTGTGCGAATGGGCGCCGTTGTGCGTTTAGTATCAGGCCAGGGCAACCAGGCCGGACAACGCCCCATCCGAGCCTGACAGGTTGAACCTGCTGCAGCGCCCCTCGGACAGGTGGCGGGAGAAACGGTATCAACTGAAGATGACCGTTTTGAAGCGGGGGCGATTATAGCCGTGTACGCGGCACTTCCCAAGCCTTTCTGTCGGCCATATGAAGATCGCACATGGGGTTGATAGGCAATGGCGCATAGAGCTTGGGGGCAGGCTCTGCCATGATGTTGCCCATCATTCGGCAAGACGCTTTGGAGTGACCATGAACTTCCACACCCGCAAATGGGTAAAACCTGAAGACCTCAACCCCAACGGCACCCTGTTCGGCGGTAGCCTGCTGCGTTGGATCGACGAAGAAGCAGCCATCTACGCCATCGTCCAACTGGGCAACCAGCGTGTTGTGACCAAGTACATCTCCGAAATCAACTTTGTCAGCGCCTCGCGCCAGGGCGACATCATCGAACTCGGGATCACTGCTACCGAGTTTGGCCGCACCTCCATCACCCTCACCTGTGAAGTGCGTAACAAGATCACCCGCAAAAGCATCCTGACTGTAGAGAAGATGGTCTTCGTCAACCTCGGCGAAGACGGTTTGCCGGCACCGCATGGTCGTACCGAGATCAAGTACGTCAAGGATCAGTTCCAGGACGACGGCATCAGCGAGTAAACCTGCGCCGGGCCAGTGAACGCTCTTGATCAACCATAGGTCGTACCTGAACATCGCCCCCCGTTCAGGTATCACCATGGCCACGCAAGAAGACGGCAAGACCCCCAACCTGTCCCAGGAAGAGCAGCAGGACGTCGACAAGAACCAGCCGCCCCGCGCGGCGGTGCTGCATGAAATTATCCGCACCCAGGGCGATCAGGAGCTGGAGCGAAGCGTCGCCGCCTTGTGGTGGTCGGCACTTGCGGCCGGCCTGACCATGGGCCTGTCATTGATGGCCATGGGGCTGCTCAATTCACGCCTTCCGGACGGAGAGGCCTTCAAGGTGATCGCCAGCTTCGGCTACTGCGCAGGCTTTCTCGCGGTGATCCTGGCGCGCCAGCAACTGTTCACTGAAAACACCCTGACCGCCGTGCTGCCGGTGATGAGCAAGCCGACCCTGGCCAATGCCGGACGCCTGTTGCGGTTGTGGTCGGTGGTGCTGGTGGGCAACCTCTGCGGCACCCTGCTGGTGGCCTACGTGATGCTGCACCTGCCGATCTTCGACACCAAGACCGACCTGGCCTTCCTCGAAATCGGGCGCAAGATCATGGAAAACGACGCCGGCCAGATGTTTGCCAAGGGCATCGTCTCCGGTTGGATGATCGCGACCATGGTGTGGATGATCCCGTCGATGGAAAGCGCCAAGATGTGGATCATCATTCTGATCACCTACCTGATGGCCCTGGGGGATTTCACCCATATCGTGGTGGGTTCGGCGGAAGTGTCATACCTGGTGTTTGCCGGCGAGTTGCCGTGGAAGGATTTCTGGCTGGTATTTGCTGGCCCAACCCTGGCCGGCAATATCATCGGTGGCAGCTTTATCTTTGCGTTGATCAGTCATGCGCAGATTCGCAGCGAGAGTAGCTTGCCGGGCAAGCACGCTGCGGACCCGAGGCATCCGCAGCGGATCAACAAGGATCAGTGAACGTCAGGTGCGGCCTGGGGTTCGCCCTGGGTCACGCGCTTGACCAGCTTGCCGATGCTCAGCCCCTGCAACAGGATCGACGACAGCACCACGATGTAGGTGATGCTCAGCAGCAGATCGCGCTCCGGGCCCAGTGGCAGGGCCAGCGCCAGTGCCACCGAGACCCCGCCGCGCAGGCCGCCCCAGGTCAGGATACGGATGGTGCCGCGCGGCACTGTGCGCCAGCGGCGCAGCAACAGGATCGCCGGGGCCACGGTCAGCAGGCGCGACAGCAGGATCGCCACCGCCAGCAAACTGGCCGCGAACACGTGCAGCCAGTTGAACGGCAACAGCAGCAGCTCCATGCCGATCAGCGCGAACAGCAGCGCGTTAAGCATGTCGTCCAGCAGTTCCCAGAAGCCGTCCAGGTAGCGCCGGGTCATGTCGTTCATCGCCAGCTTGCGCCCCAGGTTGCCGATGATCAGCCCGGCCACCACCATCGCGATCGGTGCGGAGACGTGCAGTTCGGTGGCCATCGCCGAGCCGCCGATGACCAGGGCGAGGGTCAGCATCACTTCGATCTGGTGCTGTTCGATGCTCTTGATCATCAGGTACACCAGGTAGCCGATGAGCCCGCCGAAGACCACGCCGCCAATTGCCTCATGGGCGAACAGCAAGGCCGTGGCGCCCACGGTAGGCGTCTCGCCCAACTGCGCGATGCCCAGCAATACGGTAAACACCACCACTGCCGTGCCGTCGTTGAACAGGCTCTCGCCCACAATCGTGGTCTTCAGCGGTTTCGACGCATTGGCGGTTCGCAGCACGCCCAGTACCGCAATGGGGTCGGTGGGCGAGATCAGTGCGCCGAACAACAGGCAGTAAAGGAAGCTCACGTGCCAGCCAAACAGGGCGAAGATGTAATACGCCAGGCTGCCGATCACCACGGTGGCGATCAATACGCCGAAGGTGGCCAGCAGGCCGATGGGCCAGCGGTAGCTGCGCAGGTCGTTCAAGTTGACGTGCAAGGCGCCGGCGAACAGCAGGAACGACAGCATCCAGTTCATCAGCAGGTCGCCGAAGTCGATCTGGCCGATCAATTGCTGGATGCGCTCCTCAAGGCCTGGGTAGCCGAGCACGCTCAGGCCTTGCAGGATCAGGGAGAACAGCAGGGCCGTGACCATCACGCCGATGGTGGGCGGCAGGCCGATAAAGCGGAAGTTCACATAGGTGAGCAGGGTTGTGAGGCAAATAAAGGCGGCGACAAGTTCAAGCATCCGGGGTCCTTGGAAGGTGGGGGTGGGTTGTTAATGGGGGATGGACCGCAGTGGCGGCGTGAGGTTGCAACGTCTTGGGTGAAAGTGCGGTAGAACCTTTCGGTGTCGCGCGGCTCATAGCGGTTAGGTGCGATATCGGGTTTTTAGTGCTAGAACTCTAATCGCTGCATAAAACGACAAAAGGACTGAGTGATGACGGCTGCTTTCTGGTGTGTGTTGATCGCGATTTTCCTGCCTTACCTGTGCACGGGCGTGGCCAAGTTCAGTGGCGGCAAGTTCGGGCCGCGGCAGAACCACGACCCGCGTGCTTTCCTGGATACCCTTGAAGGGGTTGCCAAGCGCGCCCACAGTGCGCAGCTCAACAGCTTTGAAGTCACCCCCGCCTTTGCCGCCGCGGTGATTATCGCCCACCTGGCCGGCACGGCCGCACTGGTGACCATCAATGTGCTGGCGGTGCTGTTTATCACCAGCCGCCTGCTGTACATCATTTGCTACCTGGCCGACTGGGCGATACTGCGCTCGCTGGTGTGGGCGGTGGGCATGGCGTTGATTGCGAGCTTCTTCTTCGTGTCGATCTGACTTGTGACGCAGATCCAGTTGTGGGGGGCACCCCTCCCACATTTGAACTAGAGCGTCTCCGGCACCTGCGGCAACGCCGCGCCCTTGGGCCACAGCATCCAGATCTGCCCTTGCTGCTTCATATTTCCCGCCAGCTCTCCGGCAGCGTCACCCGTGCCCCAGAACAAATCCGCGCGCACTTCTCCGGTGATTGCACCGCCGGTGTCCTGCGCGGCGACCGGGCGTGCCAATGGCGAGCCGTCGGGCTTGGTAGTCGACAGCCACAACAGGCTGCCCAACGGAATCACCTTGCGATCCACCGCTACGCTGTAGCCGGCGGTCAACGGCACATTCAGCGAACCGCGCGGGCCGTCATTACTGTCGGGGCGAGCGCTGAAGAATACGTAGCTGGGATTGCTGGCCAGCAGTTCCGGGATGCGCTCCGGGTGCGCCTTGGCCCAAGCGCTGATGGCGCCCATGGTCACGTCTTCTTTCTTCAGTTCGCCTTGCTCCACCAGCCAACGGCCGATAGGGCGATAGGGGTAGCCGTTCTGGTCGCCGTAACCGACGCGTAGCTGGCGACCGCCCTTGAGTTGAATGCGCCCCGAGCCCTGGATCTGCAGGAATTGCAGGTCCATCGGGTTGGTCAGCCAGGCAATCGGCTTGGCGGTGGAGCCCTGGCCGTTGATGGCGCTGGCATCGTCATAGGGCTTGAGCACGCGCCCTTCGAGGCGGCCGCGCAGGCGCTTGCCCTTGAGTTCCGGGTAGATGCTTTCCAGATTGACGATGATCAGGTCATCCGGTACGCCATACACGGGAACATGGGCGGCGGCGGTCCTGGTCAGGCTGCCGGGGTAGACCGGCTCGTAGTAGCCGGTGATCAAGCCGTTGGGGGTGTTGTCAGCCGAACGCAGGCCGAACACGTCCAGGCGCTCCTTGAGAAAACCGCGCACCGCCACGGCATCGGCTGGCACGGGACCCGCTGCTGCGCAGGTGGCCCCCCATATAGGGTCGGCCTTGAGGCGTTGGCAGGCGCTGCGCCAGGATTCGAAGCCGGCCAGCAGGTCGCTGTCGGACACGGCGGGCAACGCCTCCCAGGGAGCGCTTACATAGGTGGCGACGGCGTGGGGCTTGGCAGCTTCTTCTTTAGCCGTGTCTTTACCGCTGTCCTTGCCCGCGTCACAGCCTGCCAGCAGTGCAATCATCGGCAGAGCCCATGCCAGACGGCGGCTCAAGTGTTTCAATGTGAGATTCATACAAACGGTTCCTGAAGCGATTGCCCGCGCCTTAGCGCCTGTGGACAACCCTTATTATTAATAGGGCTATTGGTCTTTACGGGCAGGGCGAGGATACTGGCCGCCGTTTCCCGTGACCCTGAGCCGCCATGACTTTTAAAAAAATGACGCTTGTGCTGTTGGCCTGCCTGGCACTGTCCGCCTGCGGCGGCGTCGATCCGAATTCGCCCCTGGGCCAGCGCAAGGCGATCTTCAAGCAAATGCTCAAGACCGCTGAAGACCTGGGCGGCATGTTGCGCGGGCGCATTGCCTTCGATGGCGCGAAATTCGCCGAGGGCGCGGTCAAGCTCGATGCGCTGTCCCATGAACCGTGGAAACACTTTCCGAGTGTGCGCGAGGAGGATCACACCAGCGCCAAGGACGACGTGTGGCAAAAACAGGCGCAGTTCCAGCAACTGGCCCGCGATCTGGAAGCGGCCACCGGTGAGTTGGTGATCGCCAGCCAGGTGCAGCCCTACAAGGCCAGCAACCTTACGCCTGCCGTACAGAAAGTCGAAGATGCCTGCAGTGCCTGCCATAAACAATTTCGCGACCACTGACCGGTTTTACTGGTCGAGTTCTTCCACGGCGTCCTGCAGTTCCTTGCGTGACTCGGCGAGTTTGTCCTTACGCTTGTTGATCTTGTCCGCGTCGCCTTTTTTCATCGCCTTGTCGAGGTCGGCCTGACGGCGGCTGACCTCGTGCTTGGCGTCGAGTACCTTGTTTTCGCGCTCCTTCCTCAAGGCGGCATCCGTGCAGTTGGCGGTGACTTCGCTCAGGGCTTTTTCCAGGCCGGCTTGCTGGTCGCTGTTGCCGTGGGCCTTGGCCTGTTCGAGCTGGGTGCTGATGGCCTGGCGCTTGGCGGCACAGCCGGTGAGTGGAGTGGCTTCTTCGGCGGCGAGCAGTGGCGTGGCCATGAAGCTTGCGACGGTCAACAGGGCAAAAGGGGCGAGGAATTTCATGTGGAGCTCCGGGGTCGCAAATAGCAGGGTGAATTCTGCTGTGATTTAAAGGTGGCTGGGTCTGGTTCAAAACCCGTCTATTCCGGCCACACGTAATGTTTCAGCCAATGTCTGTACGTGTGGGTCGCGAAAAAAAGCGCTCAGTTGCGCCGCGCGACCCGGGCCGATGCCATCGATGGCCAGCCAGGCCTGGGTGTCTCTGGCGACCAGCGTCTGCCAGTTGCCCTCCAGGTTACCGCGTGCCGCAGGCGGTACACCCAAGGCCTTGAGCCATTGTACGAAGGGGCGTTGCCGAGCGCTGTGAAGGCTGTCGAGCAGCCGCGTGCGGCTGCGCTCACCGAAGCCATCAATGTTAGCAAGCTCTGCCGCATCCAGGGTTAACCAATCGAGAAAGCCTGCGATTAGACCGGCCTGGATCAATATGTTCCACGTCTCGCGGCCTATGTGCGGCAATGCCAGGCCCTGGTTGCCGCTCAGCCAGGTAAGGCGTGCGAGCAGCTGTTCTTCGCAGCCGGGGTCCAGCTGCCAGCAACTCAAGGCGTGAAAGTCCCGAGGGTCGGGCACTGGCAGGTCGACCCTGGTGGTATTGCGCAGGATCACCTGGTCCAGCCGAGGGATCACTTGGCCAGCCAGGCTGATGGACACCTGGTCGCCCGGGCGAATATCCAGGGCCTGCCAGCGCTTCAAGGAGCCGGCGCTGACCCGGCTGATCCGGCGGTCGTCCAGGCGCACCGGCTCCAGTTCCAGAATGGGGGTGATGCGTCCGGTGCGGCCGATCTTGAATTGCACCTGGCGTACCAGGGCCAGGGCTTGGGAGGCGGGGTACTTCCAGGCGACCGCCCAATAAGGCGCACTGGCCTGCCAGCGCTCAGCGGGTGCGCGCTGCGCCTGGTGCAGCACCACGCCGTCACTGGCAAAGGGCAGGGGGTGGTTGTACCAATAGGTGCGCCAATGTGCTGCTTCGATGATGTCCTGGACGGGCTGGCTGTAGCGCTGGCTGTCGGTGAACCCCCAGCGTGCCAGGGTGGCCAGGCGTTCGGTAAAGGCTGCGGGGCCATTCGGCCAGGCCCAGACAAACAGGCCGATGCCGGCGGCGTCGGTGTCGCTCAACTGCCGACGGTTCATCATCCCGGCCACCTTGCTGCGCGCGTTGAGCCCGCCGCGTGCCGATTGCACATGCTCGTCGAGGCGCCAATAAAGTTCGCCTTGCAGCACCAGGTCGATGGGTTCCGGCAGTTGCTGGACAATGCCGGGGATCTTGCGCGCGGAGGCCGACCAGTCCTGGCCCAGCTTGCCATCGCCACGGCTGATCAGCTGTTTCAACCGCCCCTGGCGGTACACCAGAGTCACCGCAACGCCGTCCACCTTGGGTTGGATCCATACATCCCGGCGCGTGCCCAGCCAGGCGCCCACGGCTTGCTCATCCAGGCGCTTTTCCAGGCCGGTATGGGCGACCGGGTGCGGCAAGGTGCCCCGTGAACTGGCCAGCGGATCATCAGGCGCGGTGGGGTTGGGGACGCACTGGCGCCAGTGGGCCAGGCGCTGGCGAGCCTGGTCGTAGAGTTCATCACTGACGGGGGATTGGCCGAGGCGGTGGTAACTGTCGTCCCACAGGCGGATTTGTTCGGCCAGGGTGTCGACCTGGGCCCGGGCATCATCAGGGCAGTTTTCAGCCCAGGCCGAAAAGGGTAGAGCGCTGAGTAGCAGAACAATCAGTAAACGCATCATGAGCATCCTTGCTCGGAAGGGGCGCCCAGCCTAAATGATCCGTTCACCCACAAAAAAGCCCCGACGCTGCGGGGCTTTTTACCGGGTGTTTCGGCTTACTTGAACAGGCCGCCCAGTGCTTTCACGGCATCAGGCTTATCAGCCTTGGCTTCCTGGGTTTGCTGCTTGGCGTCGGCTTTGGCCTGGGCTTCGGAGAGTTTGTCACAACCTTTGTTGATCTGGTCCTGCGCTGCTTTGAAGGCCTTCACTTTCAAGCTGTCTTTGCTGGCTTCGGCCGCATCGATCTTGGTTTGCAGGTCTGCGGATTGCTTTTGGCAGTCGCCGGAATTGCCGACACCCAGCTGGGAGCCCAGGGCGCCACTCAGTGCGCTCAGGTCGGCGGCGTGGGCCGGCAGGGCGAACAGGCTGAGCAGAAGGGCGGCAGGGGCGAGCGTGGAGATGCGCATGAAAAACCTCAATGTTCGATTGCCTGCGCACTTATGAATCCCGGGCGGGTGCAGGGCAATATCCAAAATAAGGTGAAGGCCCGAGAGGGCGCGGATTCTAGAGGGCCATTATTGTGCCTGCAAGCTTTGGATCCAAAAAATGTGAAGGCGCTCCCGCAGGCAATAAAAAGCCCCGCCGGGCAAACCCGGCGAGGCTTTATGTACCGTGTGCGATTACAGGCCGGCGGCAGTGCGCAGGTCGTTGGCGCGGTCGGTTTTTTCCCAGGTAAAGGTGGTGAAGGTGTCGTCGCCGACGGTCTTCTGCGCAGGGGTACGACCGAAGTGGCCGTAGGCTGCGGTTTCCTGGTACATCGGGTGCAGCAGGTCGAGCATGGTGGTGATCGCGTAAGGGCGCAGGTCGAAGATCTCGCGCACCAGCTTGACGATCTTGTCATCGCTGATCTTGCCGGTGCCGAAGGTATTCAGCGAGATCGACGTAGGCTGAGCCACGCCGATGGCGTAGGACACCTGAATCTCGCAACGCTCGGCGAGGCCGGCAGCAACGATGTTCTTGGCCACGTAGCGACCGGCGTAGGCAGCGGAGCGGTCAACCTTGGATGGATCCTTGCCGGAGAACGCGCCACCGCCGTGACGGGCCATGCCGCCGTAGCTGTCGACGATGATCTTGCGACCGGTCAGGCCGCAGTCACCGACCGGGCCGCCAATGATGAACTGGCCGGTCGGGTTGATGTGGAACTGGGTGTCCTTGCTCAGCAGTTCGGCCGGCAGCACGTGCTTGACGATCAGCTCCATCACGCCTTCGCGCAGGTCGGCGTAGGAAACGTCCGGGTTGTGCTGGGTCGACAGTACGACCGCGTCAATGCCGACCACCTTGCCGCCTTCGTAGCGGCAGGTCACCTGGGACTTTGCGTCCGGGCGCAGCCAAGGCAGCACGCCGGATTTACGCGCTTCGGCCTGGCGTTGCACGAGCTGGTGCGAGAAGGTGATCGGTGCCGGCATCAGCACCTCGGTTTCGTTGCTGGCGTAGCCGAACATCAGGCCCTGGTCGCCGGCGCCCTGGTCTTCCGGCTTGGCACGGTCGACGCCCTGGTTGATGTCGGGCGACTGCTTGCCGATGATGTTCATCACGCCGCAGGTCGCACCGTCGAAACCGACGTCGGAGCTGTTGTAGCCGATGTCGGTGATCACGTCACGAACGATCTGCTCCAGGTCAACCCAGGCGGTAGTGGTCACTTCGCCGGCGATGATCGCTACACCGGTTTTCACCAGGGTCTCGCACGCCACACGGGCGAACTTGTCTTCAGCGATGATGGCGTCCAGCACCGCATCAGAAATCTGGTCGGCGATTTTGTCCGGATGCCCTTCAGACACGGACTCGGAGGTGAAAAGGGAGTATTCGCTCATCTCGATGTTTTCCTGATATTTACCGATGGTGAGTGTCGCCAGTCGGTCGCTGAAAGTGGCGGACCTGGATCTGGAAACCATTACGTAAACCTACATAGAGGCTTTCCCCGGGAACGAGTCCCGCAGCGGTGGCCCAACGGGCCAGATCGTCCTGTTCAAAACCCAACCAGAGATCACCGCAGGCCTCCCTGGCCCAATTCTGGTTGTGGCTGCATAAATCCGTAACCAACAGGCTACCGCCGGGGTGCAGCAACCCGGCCATTTGCTTTAAAGCGTCGGCGGGGGCGGCGAAATGGTGCAAGACCATGTTCAGCACCACGCAGTCGGCCTTGATCGTTGTGCTGCTCAGGGCGTCAGCCAACTGCAGGCTGACATTGCCCAATGCCTCGCGCTCACAGAGCTGGCGTGCCAGTTCGAGCATCGCCGGGCTGTTGTCCAGCGCCGTGACCTGCCGAAAGCGGCGGGCCAGTTCCGGCAGGAAGCCGCCATCTCCAGGCCCGACTTCCAGCGCCGTCGCTTCTTCACTGAAGCTCAGCTTGTCCAGCAGCGCCAGTACGCTGTCGCGGTATTGGGCCAGGCCTGCGATCAAGTCCTGCTGGGCGCGAAATTTTTCGGCAACCCGTGCAAAAAAGTCCTGGCTCGCGGCGGCACGTTGCCCATGGACCTGGCCGATGCGTGACTGCACGTCATGGGGCAGGCTCAGGCTGTCCACTTCCTCAAGCAGGGCCGCGTGCAACTTGCCGCCGAGCAGGTCGGCGTGGGGCAGGGCGCGGCGGTAGAAAATCGCATTGCCTTCGCGGCGGGTGGCGACCAGGTCGGCCTGGGCCAGCACCTTCAGATGGTGGCTCATGCCCGACTGGCCGATGGCGAAGATCTGTGCCAGTTCCAGCACGCCGAATGAATCGTTGGTCAGTGCGCGCAATACGTTCAGACGCAATGGGTCGCCAGCGGCCTTGCACAAGGCTGCCAGCTCTTCGCCGTCGTCAGGACGCAGGGTGGGCACGGGTAGGTTCATAAGGCCAGCAGTCTAGTGACGGGTGAGTATCCCCGCAAGGCCAATATCAAAAAGTTTTGATATTGGTCGATAAGTGGCGGTTATAAGCAGCCGCTATAACCTTTAGACGAAGCGGTTAAAGGTTTCTGCAAGCGATTGCCGCCCAAAGCACAGGAAAAACACCTGCAAGTGACTATCTGTCATTGCCCGCAGGCGGTGGCTGAGGGAAAATGCCGATCCTTTTTTCCGTTTCTTTTAATCATTCACTCTTCAAAATCCTCAGGAGAACAGCGATGCCCAGCCGTCGTGAGCGTGCCAACGCCATTCGTGCCCTCAGCATGGATGCCGTGCAAAAAGCCAACAGCGGCCATCCCGGTGCCCCGATGGGCATGGCGGATATCGCCGAGGTACTTTGGCGTGATTACCTGAAGCACAACCCGAGCAACCCGTCGTTCGCCGACCGTGACCGCTTCGTGCTGTCCAACGGCCACGGCTCGATGCTGATCTACTCGCTGCTGCACCTGACCGGCTACGACGTCACCATCGATGACCTCAAGAGCTTCCGCCAGTTGCACAGCCGCACCCCGGGTCACCCTGAATTCGGCTACACCCCAGGCGTCGAGACCACCACCGGTCCCCTGGGCCAAGGCCTGGCCAACGCCGTAGGTTTCGCGCTGGCCGAAAAAGTCCTGGGCGCGCAATTCAACCGCCCTGGCCACGACATCGTCGATCACCACACCTATGTGTTCCTGGGTGATGGCTGCATGATGGAAGGCATTTCCCACGAAGTCGCGTCCCTGGCCGGTACCCTGGGCCTGGGCAAGCTGATCGCCTTCTACGATGACAACGGCATCTCCATCGACGGCGAAGTCGAAGGCTGGTTCACCGACGACACCCCCAAGCGTTTCGAAGCCTACAACTGGCAGGTAATCCGCAATGTCGACGGCCACGATCCGGAAGAGATCAAGACTGCCATCGACACCGCCCGCAAGAGCGCGCAGCCGACCCTGATCTGCTGCAAGACCACCATCGGCTTCGGCTCGCCGAACAAGCAAGGCAAGGAAGACTGCCACGGCGCCCCATTGGGTGACGCTGAGATCGCCCTGACCCGCGAAGCGCTGAAGTGGAACCACGGCCCGTTCGAAATCCCGGCCGACATCTACGCCGAATGGGATGCCAAGGAAAAAGGCCTGGCCACCGAAGCCGAGTGGGATCAGCGTTTCGCTGCCTACTCCGCCGAATTCCCTGAGCTGGCCAATGAACTGGTGCGTCGCCTGGCCGGTGACCTGCCTGCCGACTTCGCGGAAAAAGCCTCGGCCTACATTGCCGAAGTCGCGGCCAAGGGCGAGACCATCGCCAGCCGTAAAGCCAGCCAGAACACCCTGAACGCCTTTGGCCCGCTGCTGCCTGAGTTCCTCGGTGGTTCGGCCGACCTGGCCGGTTCCAACCTGACCCTGTGGAAAGGCTGCAAAGGTGTCTCGGCCGAAGACGCCAGCGGCAACTACATGTACTACGGCGTGCGCGAATTCGGCATGAGCGCCATCATGAACGGCGTGTCCCTGCACGGCGGCCTGGTGCCTTACGGCGCGACCTTCCTGATGTTCATGGAGTACGCGCGCAATGCCGTACGTATGGCTGCGCTGATGAAGAAGCGCGTGATCCATGTGTACACCCATGACTCCATCGGCCTCGGCGAAGACGGCCCGACGCACCAGCCGGTCGAACAACTGACCAGCCTGCGTACCACGCCGAACCTGGATTGCTGGCGCCCAGCCGACGCGGTGGAATCCGCGGTGGCCTGGAAGCACGCGATCGAGCGCAAGGACGGCCCTTCGGCGCTGATCTTCTCCCGTCAGAACCTGCAACACCAGGTGCGTACCGACGCGCAGATCGCCGACATCAGCCGTGGCGGCTACGTGCTCAAGGACTGCATCGGCGAGCCGGAGCTGATTTTGATCTCCACCGGTTCCGAAGTGGGCCTGACCGTTCAGGCGTACGACAAGCTGACTGCCCAAGGCCGTAACGTGCGCGTTGTGTCCATGCCGTGCACCAGCGTGTTCGAGGCCCAGGACGCCGGCTACAAGCAATCGGTGCTGCCGTTGCAGGTCAGCGCGCGTATCGCCATCGAAGCGGCGCACGCCGACTACTGGTACAAGTACGTGGGCCTGGAAGGCCGCGTGATCGGCATGACCACCTACGGTGAGTCGGCGCCGGCGCCAGCGTTGTTCGAAGAGTTCGGTTTCACCCTGGAAAACATCCTGGGTCAGGCTGAAGAGCTGCTGGAAGACTAAGTCAGTCTGCGTTGTCTGTACTGGCGCTATCGCGGGCAAGCCCGCTCCCACATTTGGATCGCGGTCTGATGTGGGAGCGGGCTTGCCCGCGATAGCGTCAGAACATTCAACACCGAACTAACCTTGATCGAGAACCCCATGCCCCAACCGCGTCCCTACAAAGTTGCACTCAACGGCTACGGCCGCATTGGTCGTTGCGTCTTGCGTGCTCTGTTCGAGCGAGGGGCGGCAGCCGGGTTTGAAATTGTCGCGATCAACGACCTGGCCGACATGGCCAGCATCGAATACCTGACACGCTTTGATTCCACCCACGGCCGCTTTCCCGGCGAAGTGCGGGTCGAAGGCGATTGTCTGCATATCAACGGCGACTGCGTGAAAGTGTTGCGCAGCGCCACACCCGAGGGCATCGACTGGGCGGCGCTGGGCGTCGACCTGGTGTTGGAATGCTCCGGTGCCTATCACACCCGTGCCGATGGCCAGCGTTTCCTCGACGCCGGCGCACCGCGTGTGCTGTTTTCCCAGCCGATGGCCAGCGAGGCGGATGTCGATGCCACCATCGTCTACGGCATCAACCAGGATTGCCTGACCGGCAGTGAGCTGCTGGTGTCCAACGCCTCCTGCACCACCAACTGCAGCGTGCCGCTGTTGCGCCTGCTGGATCAGGCGATCGGCCTGGACTACGTGTCGATCACCACCATCCACTCGGCGATGAACGACCAGCCGGTGATCGACGCCTATCACCATGAAGACCTGCGCCGCACGCGCTCGGCGTTCCAATCGGTAATTCCGGTATCCACCGGTCTGGCGCGCGGCATCGAACGCCTGCTGCCGGAACTTGCCGGGCGAATCCAGGCCAAAGCCGTACGGGTGCCGACGGTGAACGTGTCCTGCCTGGACATCACCATGCAAACCGTCAGCGACACGGATGCGACGGAGGTCAACCGGATCCTGCGCGACGCCGCCACCAGCGGCCCGCTCAAAGGCTTGCTGGCCTACACCGAGTTGCCCCACGCCAGTTGTGATTTCAACCATGACCCGCATTCGGCGATTGTCGATGCCAGCCAGACCCGCGTTTCCGGCCCGAGGCTGGTGAACATCCTGGCCTGGTTCGACAACGAATGGGGCTTTGCCAACCGAATGCTGGATGTTGCGGAACATTATCTGCATATCGCCTCTAAACAACCTCAACAGTAATTCAGGAACTGCCACCCATGACCGTGTTGAAGATGACCGACCTCGATCTGCAAGGTAAGCGCGTACTGATTCGCGAAGACCTCAACGTCCCCGTCAAGGACGGTGTTGTCACCAGCGATGCGCGAATCCTGGCCTCGCTGCCGACCATCAAGCTGGCCCTGGAAAAAGGCGCGGCCGTGATGGTCTGCTCCCACCTGGGTCGCCCGACCGAAGGTGAGTTCTCCGCCGAAAACAGCCTCAAGCCGGTAGCCGACTACCTGAGCAAGGCCCTGGGCCGTGATGTGCCGCTGGTGGCTGACTACCTGGGCGGTGTCGACGTTAAGCCTGGCGACATCGTGCTGTTCGAAAACGTGCGCTTCAACAAAGGCGAGAAAAAGAACAGCGACGAACTGGCCCAGCAATACGCCGCCCTGTGCGACGTGTTCGTGATGGACGCGTTCGGCACCGCCCACCGTGCCGAGGGTTCGACCCACGGCGTGGCCAAGTTCGCCAAGGTGGCGGCTGCCGGCCCATTGCTGGCGGCTGAACTGGAGGCATTGGGCAAGGCCCTGGGCGCTCCGGCCCAACCGATGGCTGCCATCGTTGCCGGCTCCAAGGTGTCCACCAAGTTGGACGTGCTCAACAGCCTGAGCCAGATCTGCAACCAGTTGATCGTTGGCGGTGGCATTGCCAATACCTTCCTGGCGGCAGCAGGCCACCCGGTGGGCAAATCCCTGTACGAGCCGGACCTGCTCGACACCGCCCGTGCCATCGCCGCCAAGGTCAGCGTGCCGTTGCCGGTGGACGTGGTGGTTGCCAAGGAGTTCGCTGAAACCGCCGAAGCCACCGTCAAGCTCATCGCCGACGTGGCCGCCGACGACATGATCCTGGACATCGGCCCGCAAACTGCAGCCAATTTTGCAGAACTGCTGAAAGCCTCCCAGACCATCCTGTGGAACGGTCCGGTCGGCGTGTTCGAGTTCGACCAGTTCGGCAACGGCACCAAAGTGCTGGCCAAGGCCATCGCAGACAGCTCGGCATTCTCCATCGCCGGCGGCGGCGACACCCTGGCGGCCATCGATAAATATGGCGTTGCCGACCAGATCTCCTACATTTCTACCGGTGGCGGCGCATTCCTCGAATTCGTCGAAGGCAAAGTCCTGCCCGCCGTTGAAGTGCTGGAAACCCGAGCCAAAGGCTAAGGCTCGTGATCCGGAAAAGGAGTGTTCCCATGATCAAGTCGTTGGCAATGGTGATCGCAGCGGGCCTGTTGGCCGGCTGCGGCAGCACGCCAAGCGCAGCGCCGGCGGCAGGCAAACCTGCCACGGAGCAGAAAAAAAGCTGCTATCAGGCTGACTGGCAAGCCGAGACCATGCCGGTAATCAACAAGCGCATCGGCAACGAACGGCTGGAGAAATACGACTCCGCGCCCAACGGTCAGGAACAGGGTTGCCCTTGACGGGTCTGATCAACTAACCGACGGCATCGGCGGCCTTTGGCCCCGCTGCGAGGATTGGCAATGAAAGGCGTTTTCGCCCTGGCAGCCCTGGCCCTATTGGCCGGTTGCAGCAGCATGAACATGTTCAACAAGGCAGAGCCGGAAGGTAAGTGGACCACCTGGACCTGCGACAGCAAGGCCGAGGTCAACTGGCGCTTCGCCAACCAGGCCCGCAGTGAGGTGGATGTACGCCTCGGCGGTTCCGACCAGGTTTATCGCCTCAAACAGGATGTGGCGGCTTCGGGCGTGCTGTACAGCAACGACCAGTTGGCGTTTCACACAAAAGGTGAGGAAGGCCTGGTTTACTGGGTTGCCACTGACGATTTGATCGGGCGGGGCTGCAAGGCCCAATAAGATTTCAACTTTGATGAGATCCAAATGTGGGAGGGGGCTTGCCCCCGATAGCGGTTTGTCAGCACCCCCATGTGCTGACTGAGGCACTGTCATCGGGGGCAAGCCCCCCTTCCACATCAGCAATAACGATTCAGCACGCCAGGCATGCAAAGCCTGACCTGCAATAACTTGAATAGCAGCCGCTGCTACGGCAGGCTTGCACGATTAACGACCCTCGACCGGGAGAGACAACACAATGGCACTTATCAGCATGCGTCAAATGCTGGACCACGCAGCCGAGTTCGGCTACGGCGTCCCAGCCTTTAACGTCAACAACCTTGAGCAGATGCGCGCCATCATGGAAGCCGCTGACAAGACCGACTCCCCAGTGATCGTCCAGGCTTCGGCCGGTGCGCGCAAATACGCCGGTGCCCCGTTCCTGCGTCACCTGATCCTCGCCGCGATCGAAGAATTCCCGCACATCCCGGTGTGCATGCACCAGGACCACGGCACCAGCCCTGACGTGTGCCAGCGTTCCATCCAACTGGGCTTCAGCTCGGTGATGATGGACGGCTCCCTCGGCGAAGACGGCAAGACCCCGACCGACTACGAGTACAACGTACGCGTAACCCAACAAACCGTGGCCATGGCCCACGCCTGCGGCGTTTCGGTTGAAGGCGAACTGGGTTGCCTGGGCTCCCTGGAAACCGGCATGGCCGGTGAAGAAGACGGCATCGGCGCCGAAGGCGTGCTGGATCACAGCCAGATGCTGACCGACCCGGAAGAAGCCGCCGACTTCGTCAAGAAGACCCAAGTGGACGCCCTGGCGATCGCTATCGGCACCAGCCACGGCGCCTACAAGTTCACCAAGCCACCGACCGGCGACGTACTGGCCATCGACCGCATCAAGGAAATCCACAAGCGCATCCCTAACACCCACCTGGTGATGCACGGTTCTTCCTCGGTCCCGCAGGAATGGCTGGCGATCATCAACCAGTACGGCGGCGACATCAAAGAAACCTACGGCGTACCGGTTGAAGAAATCGTCGAAGGCATCAAGTACGGCGTGCGCAAGGTCAACATCGACACCGACCTGCGCCTGGCGTCCACCGGCGCGATGCGCCGCCTGATGGCCACCAACCCGAGCGAGTTCGACCCGCGCAAGTTCTTCGGCGCGACTGTGACCGCGATGCGTGATGTGTGTATCGCTCGTTACGAAGCCTTCGGCACTGCGGGCAACGCTTCGAAGATCAAGCCGATCTCGTTGGAAGCGATGTACCAGCGTTATCTGAAAGGTGAGTTGAACGCTAAGGTGAATTGAGCCTCAGGCGTTAAAAAAGAAGCCCGCAGCGATGCGGGCTTTTTTTTGGCAGGAAATCAGTCTTGCGCCTATCGGGCATTGCCTGCTCGAATCGAGGCCGATCCGTTCACTCGTGATCAATATCCAACTTGGCAAACGTCACCTTCGCGCCTTCCTTGCTGTCCCCGCTGTTGTCCTGCACATATGCGCCCGCCTTGAAGTACAAGGGCTTGGCGGCCCACGCCGCACCAATGCGCTCGTTCCACTCACTGTCAGCGGCGTACACGCTGAGCAGGCCGGCCTTGTTGAGGTTGATCACGTAGGTGAAGCTTTTCTCCAGCGGCACATTGGACGCGACGATGATCACGCGGCTTTCATCTTCGTCCGGGCGCATGCGCACCTTGGCGACGATGTTGCCGGTCTGGGTCTTTTCCTTGAACTGGTATTCGAGCTTGATCAGCGGTTTCTGGCTGTCGTAGGCGTGGATCTGGCCGATGACGATCTTGCCGCTGGAGGGCACCTGGTTGACCGCCAGGGTGGCGCGCAGGAAGTTGTCGGCTTCGGGGTAGGTCCAGTTGCGCAGGCGGCCGTCGGCGTAGGTTTCGCGCAGTTCGCTGCGCGGGTACACGGCGTTTTCGGTGCGGGTGCCGGTGACGGGGGTCCAGAATTGCACGTTGCTGCCTTCGGCCTGGAAGTATTGGTCGTTGAAGCCGCTGAGTAGCTTTGGCGTGTCGATGGTCGCGGGGGGCGAGCCGACCGGAATGCTCAGGTTCCAAGTGGAGAGGTCGATCATGGCATTGGCCTTTTACAGGGGGTGAAGGCTTTGGCCCGGGGGCCTGACAGGTTCTTTATAGGCGGTGGTCAGCCAGTTGTTAAACACTTGCTGGCAATTTATTGGCGCCAAGGGAATGCCAAAAAGCCATGTTTCCCATGAACCGTGGGCTGTAGAGGTTGACCGTTAGTCGGCTGACTGAACTTTGGCGCAATGATGGCGTCCACGTCACTTCTGATTTTCAGGATCCGGGGCTAGAGTGAGGCCTCAATGTTTGTCCGGGTTTTCTCTCAGAAGTGACCGGAGTAGACCCAAGGAAGAGACCTAGCATGGAATGCGCTCCACCTCATGGCGATGGCAGTTCGGTTCTTCTGGTGGTCGATGACTACCCGGAAAATCTGATCAGCATGCGTGCGCTTCTGCAACGTGATGATTGGGTGGTGATCACCGCCGCGTCCGGGGTGGAAGCCCTCGAGTTGCTGCTGCAGCATGAGGTCGACCTGGTGCTGCTGGATGTGATGATGCCCGGCATGGACGGTTTCGAAGTCGCTCGCTTGATGCGCGGCAGCCAGCGCACGCGCATGACCCCGATCATCTTTCTGAGTGCCAACGCCCAATCCCCCGCCGCCGTGCTGGAAGGCTACGCCAGCGGCGCCATCGACTACCTGTTCAAGCCCTTCGACCCGCACATCCTCAAGCCCAAGGTCCAGGCGTTGCTGGAGCACCAGCGCAACCGCCGGGCCTTGCAGCGCCTGAGCCATGACCTGGAGTCCGCCCGGGCGTTCAATGCCTCGGTATTGGACAACGCCGCCGAGGGCATCCTGGTGGTGAGTGAAGAGGGCGTGATCGAATACGCCAATCCGGCGATTTCGCGCCTGCTCAATGCCACGATCCAGGAACTGCAAGGCCAGGACTTCCTGAGTTTCCTGCAAAAGCCCCATGTGCCCACATGGCCAGATTCGCAAATGTACGCCGACTACCGCCGCGGTGAAACCTGGCGCCTGCACGATGCGCTCCTGCGCACCAGCCGTGGCCAGCAAGTGCCGGTGGCGTTGTCCTGCGCGCCGCTGCCCGCAGAACAGAAGGCCATGGTGGTGACGGTGCTGGATATGTCCGAAGTGCGCCACCTGCACCAGCAGCTGGAATTCCAGGCCGTGACGGATCCGCTGACCGGGCTGTTGAACCGGCGCGGTTTCTACCAGGCGGTGGAAAACACCTTATCCCGCAGTGAGCGGACAGAGCAGTCCCTGGTGTTGCTGTACCTGGACCTTGACGGTTTCAAGCGGGTCAACGATTCCCTGGGCCATGATGCCGGCGACCGTGTATTGCGCTGGGTCTCGGAGCAATTGCAGGGTTGTCTGCGCTCCTACGACATTATCGGCCGCATGGGCGGCGATGAATTCACGGCGTTGCTGGAGCTGGAGTTTCCGGAGCAGGCGGCAAAGATCTCGGAAAAGCTGATCGAGCGAGTGTCGGTGTGCCAGCAGGTCGACGGTTTGGATGTGATGCTCGGCGTCAGCATCGGCATTGCCACCTTCCCGGATTGCGGCTCGGATTTGAGTGGGTTGCTGCGCGCGGCCGACATCGCCATGTACGAAGCCAAGCGCGCCGGCCGCCAGCAATATCGTTATTACGACCAGGAAATGAACGGTCGCGCCCGCTCGCGGTTGATGCTTGAAGACAGCGTGCGCACGGCGATTCAAAACAAGGATTTCACCCTGGTCTATCAGCCCCAGGTTTCGCTGGTGGATGGGCGTTTGCGCGGCGTTGAGGTGTTGTTGCGCTGGCGGCACCCCAGCGTCGGCGATGTGCCGCCGGGGCTGTTTTTACCCTTGCTGGAAGAGGCGCGGCTGATCAGTCAACTGAGCGCGTGGATCTATCAGCAGATCGCCGCCCAGCGCCAGGCGTGGCAAGCCGCGTTCGACGATGAATTGGTGCTGAGCGTGAGCCTGAGCAGCAGCCAGTTCAATATGCCTAACCTGGTGAACCAACTGCAGCAGATGCTGGAGCGCTATGGGCTGGAGGGGTACCAGTTGGAGGTGGAAATCAGCGAGGACTGCCTGATGAGTAACCTGGAAGAGGCCGCCAAGCAGCTCAAGTTGCTGCGCCGTATCGGGGTGCGTATCGCCCTGGATGACTTCGGTTCGGGGCAATGTTCCCTGGCGCATTTGCGCGACCTGGCCTTCGATACGCTCAAGCTTGATCCGCAATTGGTTGCGCGGCTGCCGGGCTCGGTGCGGGACGCGGCGATGGCGCGCAGTATTATCGAGCTGTGCAGGCATTTTGAGGTGGTCGTGGTGGCCGAGGGCGTGGAAACCCAGGAGCAGGCCCAGTGGCTCAAGGCCCAGGGTTGCCCGTTTATCCAGGGGCCGTGGGCGGCGCAGCCCCTGATGGCTGAAGAAGTGGTCGACTGGTCACGCGCCCGCGTGCGCTGAATTCGCTACACTGGCGCCCATCCGAATCCTGTTGCAGACCCCAATGACCGCGCTGAAATACCTCCAGGCCTACCCCGCTGCCCTCCAGGAGCAAGTGCGCCAACTGATCGCCAAGGACCAGTTGGGCGCCTACCTGGAACAGCGTTACCCCGACCGCCATGGGGTGCAGAGCGACAAAGCCCTGTACGCCTATGCCCAGGCCTTGAAGCAGGAACACCTGCGCAACGCGCCGGCCATCGACAAAGTGCTGTTCGATAACCGCCTGGACCTGACCCACCGCGCCCTGGGCCTGCACACCACGATTTCGCGGGTGCAGGGCGGCAACCTCAAATCCAAGAAAGAGATCCGCATTGCCTCGCTGTTCAAAGAGGCCGCGCCGCAATTCCTGCGCATGATCGTGGTTCACGAGCTGGCGCACTTCAAGGAATCGGACCACAACAAAGCGTTCTACAAACTCTGCGACTACATGATGCCCGGCTACCACCAGGTGGAATTCGACCTGCGGGTGTACCTCACGTATCGCGACCTGCAGGGCAAACCCTGACCGCACAAGGCGACTGACCATGGATGTGAGCAAGACCAAAAGCAGCTTCTACCGCCGGCTGTACGTGGCGTACCTGATCGACAGTGGGCTGGCCAGCAGCGTCCCGGCGCTGACCGAGGTCACCGGCATGCCCCGGCGCACCGCGCAGGACACGATTGCGGCGCTGGCGGACCTGGATATTGTGTGTGAGTTCGAGCAGGAGGATGGGGCCCGCAACCATGCCGGGCATTATCGGATTCGCGATTGGGGCGCGATTGATCGGGGGTGGATCGAGGTGAATCTCAGCCAGATCAAGCGGGTTTTGGATTACCCCTGAGTTCAGCGGTGGCGGGGCCGACGCTATCGGGAGCAAGCCTCAAGTACGCCGCATCCCGATATGCGGAATGTCATCCTCCAGGTATTCCTCACCCGCCACCACAAACCCATACCGCCCGTAATACCCCTGCAGATGGGCCTGGGCTGACAGGAAGATCGGCGTCTCAGGCCAGATATCGTCAATCTGCCTGAGGGTTTCTTCCATCATCTGGTGCCCCAGCCCGGTGCCCCGTGCAACCGGCGCCACGATCACGCGGCCGATCACCACGTCGCCGCCCTGGGACTCCGGATCCAGCAGCCGCAGGTAGGCCACCAGCTCGTCGTCTTTCCAGGCCATCAGGTGATGGGTATCGCCCGCCAGGTCTTGCCCGTCGATATCCTGGTAGACGCACTTCTGCTCGACAACAAAGACCTCGCCGCGCAAACGCAAAATGGCGTACAGCTGCTCCTTGCCAAGGTCGGTGTGATGTTTACAGACCCAATCGACTGTCATGGTGTGTTCTCGCTTGAATGTCTGTTCTGGATAGTAAGCGCAGCGGGCGACTCTGTCTAAATCGACTATTTTTGTGAATGAAATCAATTTGCCATCATTGAGTGCTCTCGACGTCCGTTTCTTTGTGTAATCTGAGCTAATGTTAGAACCTCAGGCCCTGCCTGAGCCAAGGCCACCGCCTGCCGCCAAGGATTTTGAGCATGCCGCGATTGTCTCGTGCCGTTGCTTTGATTGGAGTGTTGTTGCTGGCGACACCTGTGTTCGCACAGCGTCTGCGCCTGGTCGCGGATGCCTGGCCACCGTTTACCGATGCCACCTTGATCAACGGTGGCCTGGCCACCGATATAGTCACCACGGCCCTAGCCCGTGCGGGCTATGCCAGCGACTTCCAACAGGTGCCCTGGGCGCGGGCGCTGATGGGGGTGGGCGACGGGCGCTATGACGTGCTGGTCAACGCCTGGTACGACGAGGCCCGTACACAATTGGGGCAGTTTTCCGGCGAATACCTGCTCAATCGCGTACGTTTTATCAAGCGCCGTGACGATCCCATCGAGTTCCAGAACCTGGAGCAGTTGCACGACTATCCCATTGCCGTGGTGCGCGGTTATGCCTATTCAGCGGCGTTCGATGGGGATGGGCAGTTGCAGAAAGTGCCGGTGCATAACTTCGCCATGGCGGTGCGCATGCTGGCGGCGCAGCGGGTGCGGTTGACCGTGGAGGATGAGTATGTGGCGCGCTATTACTTGTCGCGCGAGTCGGTGCGGGTGCGCAATGCGGTGGAGTTTCTGCCCACACCGCTGAGCGAAAACAGCCTGCATATCCTGGTCAGCCTGAAGAACCCTGAGCATGCGCAGATCGTTGCCGGTTTTGACCGCGAGATTGCCAGGATGAAGGCGGATGGCAGTTATGAGCGGTTGATGAAGGCCCATGGCATGTAGGGCCTGTGCGGGCCTCATCGGGGGCAAGCCCCCTCCCACAGTTTTGATTTGTAAACACAGTCAACATGTGGGAGGGGGCTTGCCCCCGATAGCGGTCTAAGCCGCGCTGGTGTCCTTGATCAAATGCGCCGCCAGCGTGCGCAACGGTCCCAACTGTCTGCATATCAACGCCAACTGCGTCTGCACCAGCCGCTGCCCTTCATCAATCTCATCCGGCATCTGCTCCAGGTCCGCCGCCAAGGCCTCCTCGGCATCGCTCTGAATCGCAATCGGCTGCTTGTTCGCCAGCCCGGTGGCGATTTCGTCAATGCTCGCCGCCAGGCTATTGCCGGCGCCATCGATCAAGTGCGCGCGCACCTCGGCCGGCAGTTGGGTTTCGCGGTGTGCCCCGAGCCCCGACAGGTAGCTGAGCAAGGTGTGCGACAGCACCAGGAAGCGGAAGCCCACATCCGCTTCCTTACGGAAATGCCCAGGCTCCATCAGCATATTCGCCAGGGTGGTGGACAGCGCCGCATCGGCGTTGTGGGCATTGCGCCGGGCCAGGCGGTAGGCCAGGTCGTCGCTCTTGCCGGCGGCGTATTGCTGCATGATCTGGCGCAGGTAGATGCTGTTGCAGGTCAGGGTGTTGGCCAGCACTTTGTTCAGTCGTCGGCCTTGCCAGTCCGGGAGGAACAGGAACACCGCCAGGCCCGCGATCAGGCTGCCGAGCAGGGTATCGAACAGGCGTGGCAGGAACAGTCCGTAGCCATCGCCCACCTGGTTGAAGCAGAACAGCACCATCAGGGTGATCGCCGCCGTGGCCAGGGTGTAGCGGGTGGTGCGGTTGATAAAGAACACCAGGCCGGCGGCGATTGCGAACATTGATTGCACCAGCGGGCTTGGGAACAGGTCGAACAGCGCCCACGCCACGGTGAGGCCGATGGCGGTGCCGATGATTCGCTGGCCGAGCTTGCGCCGCGTGGCACCGTAGTTCGGTTGGCAAACGAACAGCGTGGTGAGGATGATCCAGTAGCCCTGGGAGGCGTGGATCGCATGCAGCATGCCGTAGCCGACGGTCAGCGCCAGGGACAGGCGCAGCGCATGGCGGAACAGCAGCGATGTCGGCGTGAGTTGGGTACGCAGGCGCGTCCACATTTCCTTCAGGTTGCGTGGGGCGCGGTCCAGCAGGTTGCTGTCGGTGGCATCGGCCAGGGCGTCTGGGTTGCTGGCGTCGCCGAGCAGGCGGTCGAGGGTGGACAGGTTGGCCGCCAGGGCGCGCAAGGAGCGCAGCAGGCCGCGCCAGGCCGGGTTGCTCTGGATGCGCAGGTGTTCCAGGGAGGCGTTCAGGTCGCTGAGGGCTTCGGCGAAGCTGTCGTCATAGATGAACGGCTGACGCAACTGGATCGACTCGGCCAGGGACTGGCAGGCCTTGCCTTGCTGGCGCAACAGGCGTTGGCAGCGGAACAGCACATCGCTGTGGAAGAACGCATCGGCCAGGGCGTTGTAAGGATAGTGGGACGAGCTGGCGCGTTCGTGGATGTCCTGGGCCAGGAAGTACAGCTTGAGGTAGCGACTGACCTTCGAGCCGGGTCGGCCATTGCCGACGCGGTGCAGGATGATTTCCTTCGCCGCATTCAGCGCCGCCACCACCCGGCCGTTTTGCTGGGCCAGTTCCAGGCGGCGGGCTTCCACGTCCAGTTGGCGAATCGGTTCGAACAACGACGACTTGAGCTTCAGGTAGCGCCCCAGCTCACGGAACAACCGCGCCAGGCTCTGCTGCACCGGCTGGTTGGAAAACAGCGCCTGCCACAGCACCGATAACGCGCCGTACCAGGCGGCGCCGGCCACCAGCAGCAACGGCTCATGCCAGAAATCACTGACGGCGCCGCCGCGCTGGTCCACGCCGATCATGGTGTAGACCGACAGGATCAAGGTGGCCGAAGCAATCGCACCATAGCGTTCGCCCAAGGCGCCGAGCATGGTCAGGCAGAACGTGGCCAGGGCCAGGGAGATGGCGAAAATCCAGGGGTAGGGGAACAACAGCTCCACCGACAGCGCGGCAATGCTGAAACACACCAGCGTCACCGCCAGGGCGTTGAGGCGGCCTTGCCAACTGTCGTCGGTCTCGGCCAGGGCGCTGGCGATAATCCCCAGGAACAGCGGGATCAGCAGGGTCATTTCATCCTGATACCAGCACAGCGCCATGCTGCCGGTGAGGGCGATAAACACCCGGATGCTGTAGCTGAATTTATCCAGCGCCCACAGGCGCCGCATGGACTGCTTGAACGAGGTCGATGACATGAAGTCTGGAGTCTTCCGGGACGATGCCGCTAAATTGAGCCATCAGTGACGCCACGGCAAGGGTGGTGATCACATCTGGCAGCAAATTATTCCCAGGCATACCGCAAATCAAATGTGGGAAGGAGCCAGCCCCCTCCCACATTCATCAGGCGTACTGCGCTGCGGCGTAACCCGAGGCCCACGCCCACTGGAAGTTAAACCCGCCCAGATGCCCGGTCACATCCAGCACTTCCCCAATAAAGTACAAGCCCGGGCTTTTCAGCGATTCCATGGTCTTGGACGAGACTTCCCGCGTATCCACCCCGCCCAAGGTCACCTCGGCCGTGCGGTAGCCTTCGGTGCCCGCCGGCACCAGCTGCCAGCTCGAGAGTTTTTGCGCGATATCGGCCACTTCAGCGTGGGTGTACTGCTTCATCGGCTTGGACGCGAACCAGGTGTCCGCCAGCAGGTTGGCCATCTTCTTGGTGAAGATTTCACCCAGCAGGGTTTTCAGCTCGCTGTTGGGGCGCTCGACCTGCTGCTGTTGCAGCCAGGTGTGGGCGTCGTGGTCGGGCAGCAGGTTGATCTCCAGCGTGTCGCCGGACTCCCAGTAGGAGGAAATCTGCAGAATCGCCGGGCCGCTGAGGCCGCGATGGGTAAACAGGAGGTTTTCGCGAAAGCTCTGGCCGTTGCAGCTGACCAGGCAATCCACCGAGGTCCCGGACAGCTCGCCACACAAGTCCTTGAGCTGGTCGGTGATGGTGAACGGCACCAGCCCGGCGCGGGTCGGCAACAGCTCATGGCCGAACTGCCTGGCGACTTGATAGCCAAAGCCGCTGGCGCCCAGGGTCGGGATCGACAGGCCGCCGGTGGCGATCACCAGGGATTCGCAGCGCAGTTCACCCAAGGTGGTCTGCAACTGGTAGCCGCTGTCGAGCTTGGCGATTTCTTCAATCGAAGTGTCCAGGTGCAGGCTCACGCCGGTCTGGATGCATTCGTCCAACAGCATGCCGAGGATGTCGCTGGATTTGTTATCGCAGAACAGCTGGCCGAGTTTCTTCTCGTGGTACGGCACGCCGTGCTTGGCCACCAGGCCGATGAAATCCCACTGGGTGTAACGGGCCAGGGCCGACTTGCAGAAGTGCGCGTTGTGCGAGAGGAAATTGGCCGGCTCGGTGTACATATTGGTGAAATTGCAGCGGCCACCGCCGGACATCAGGATCTTCTTGCCGGCCTTGTTCGCATGGTCGAGCAGCATCACCTTGCGCCCACGCCCGGCGGCGGTCAGTGCGCACATCAAGCCTGCGGCACCGGCGCCAATGATCACAACTTCGGTCGAGCGCACAGCAATGTCCTCACAAAAATACGGGTCTGAAATGCAATCAAAATTGTGGGAGGGGGGCTTGCGCCCCGATTCAATGGGGCTGCTTCGCAGCCCAGCGCGGGGCAAGCCCGCTCACCACAGCAAGCCCGTTCACCACAGCAAGCTCACTCACCACAGCAAGCGCCCTCCCACATTGGATCTCCATATAGGTCGGAGATCGTGTTACAGGATCCGCACACGCAACGAGCGGCCTTTGATCTTGCCGTCGTTCAAGCGCTGCAACGCCTGCTTGGCGATGCCGCGTTCCACGGCCACGAAGGCCTGGAAGTCGAAGATCGCGATCTTGCCGACCTGGGCACCCGGGATGCCGGCTTCGCCCGTCAATGCGCCGAGGATGTCGCCCGGGCGCACCTTGTCTTTGCGTCCGGCGGCGATGCACAGGGTGCTCATCACCGGCAGCAGCGGACCACCGCTTTGCGGCTTGAGGTTGTCCAGTTGGTCCCAGTTCAGCGGCGACTTCTGCAGTTGCTCGATGGCTTGGGCGCGGTGTGCTTCGGACGGCGCCACCAGGCTGATGGCGATGCCGGTCTCACCGGCGCGACCGGTACGGCCCACGCGGTGGATGTGGATTTCCGAGTCGCGGGCCAGTTCGACGTTGATGACCATGTCCAGCGCGTCGATGTCCAGGCCGCGGGCGGCGACGTCGGTGGCCACCAGCACCGAGGTACTGCGGTTGGCGAACATCGCCAATACCTGGTCACGGTCGCGCTGTTCCAGGTCGCCATGCAGGCCGACGGCGGAAATGCCCTTGGCCGTCAGGTGGTCGACGGTTTCCTGCACTTGCTGCTTGGTGAAGCAGAACGCCACGCAGGAGGCCGGGCGGAAATGCGCCAGCACCTTGGTCACGGCGTCCATGCGTTCTTCCGGGGAGATCTCGTAGAAACGCTGCTCGATCTGGTCGTCGGAGTGGAACGCTTCGGCTTTCACTTGCTGCGGCGCGCGCATGAATTTCGACGCCAGTTGCTTGATGCTCACCGGGTAGGTGGCCGAGAACAGCAGGGTCTGGCGGCGCGGCGGGGTCTTGCTGATGATGTCTTCGATGGCGTCGTAGAAGCCCATGTCGAGCATGCGGTCGGCTTCGTCGAGGATCAGGGTGTTCAAGCCGTCCAGCACCAGCGAACCCTTGCGCAGGTGTTGCTGGATACGGCCCGGGGTGCCGACGATCACGTGGGCGCCGTGCTCCAGGGAAGCGATCTGCGGACCGAGGGACACGCCGCCGCACAGGGTCAGGACCTTGATGTTGTCTTCGGCGCGGGCCAGGCGGCGGATTTCCTTGGCGACCTGGTCGGCCAGCTCACGGGTCGGGCACATCACCAGGGCCTGGCAGCCGAAGTAGCGCGGGTTGATCGGGTTCAGCAGGCCAATGCCGAACGCCGCGGTCTTGCCGCTGCCGGTCTTGGCCTGGGCAATCAGGTCCAGCCCCTTGAGGATCACCGGCAAGCTTTGCGCCTGGATCTGCGTCATCTCGACATAACCCAGCGAGTCGAGGTTAGCCAGCATGGTGGCGGACAGGGGCAAAGTATTAAAAGCGGTGGCGATGGTAGTCACGGGACTGGCTCTGCAAAACAAAATGTCGCGCAGTGTACCAGCCCTGTGGGAATTTCCCCGCAAGTTCTAGACGAGACGCCGGTTAATGCTCGATATGCTGTTCCGGGCTGGCCGCCCGTTTGCCGTCTTGGGGCGACAGTTGCAGGAAGATCGCCGCCGCCAGCATTGCCATGATGCCCACGGTGAGGAAGGTCAGCTGGAACGCGCCGAGCACCGTGCTCACGCCGTCGTTGCCCGACTCGGCGGTAAACCCGCCGAGCAATGCACCGGCGCAGGCCACCCCCAGGCTCAGGGACAGTTGCGCCACCACCGACAGCAGACTGTTGCCGCTGCTGGCCTGGGCGTCATCGAGGTCGATGAGGGTGACGGTGTTCATCGCGGTAAATTGCAGCGAGTTGATCGCCCCCAGCACCGCCAGCATGGCCAGCAGCAGCGGGTAGGGCGTCTGTTCGCTGACCAGGCCCATGCTCGCCAGCATGATGCCCAGGGCCAGGGTGTTGCCGGTCAGCACCACGCGATAACCCAGACGCTCGATCAACGGACGCGCCACCGACTTGGCGAACATCGCCGCCGCCGCCAGGGGCAGCATGCTCATGCCGGCCTGGGACGGCGAGTACCCCAGGGCCACCTGCAGCAGCAACGGCACCAGGAACGGCAAGGCACCGCTGCCCAGGCGCGCGAACAGGTTGCCGAGGATGCCCACCGCGAAGGTGCGGGTCTTGAACAGCGCCGGTGAAAACAGCGGGTTATCGATATGCCCGGCGCGCAGCCAGTACGCCGCCAGGCACGCCAACCCGCCGAACAGCAGCAGCATCACCCGCAGGTGCGGCAGGTGCAGCTCGCCCAGGCCTTCCATGGCAATGGTGATCAGCACCATCGCCGCGCCGAACAACAGAAAGCCGAGGCCATCGAAGCGTGTGCGCTCGCTGCCGCGCAGGTCAGGGATGAATTTCCACACGGCGTAGCAACCGATCATGCCCACCGGCAGGTTGATCAGGAAGATCCAGTGCCAGGTCAGGTATTGCACCATCCAGCCGCCCATGGTCGGGCCGAGCAAGGGCCCGAGCAGACCGGGGATGGTGATGAAGCCCATGATCCGCACCAGTTCGGAGCGGGGGTAGGCACGTAGCACCACGAGCCGCCCGACCGGCAGCATCAGCGCACCGCCGAGGCCCTGGATGACCCGCGCGCCCACCAGCATGGTCAGGCTGCTGGACAGGGCGCACAGCAAGGAGCCGATGCTGAACAGCATGATCGCACCGAAGAAAATCTTCTTGGTGCCGAAGCGGTCGGCGATCCAGCCCGAGGCCGGGATCAGCAGGGCGACGGTGAGCATGTAGGCGATCACCACCCCTTGCATGCGCAGCGGGTTTTCCGCCAGGTCCCGGGCCATGGCCGGCAGTGCCGTGTTGAGAATCGTCCCATCCAGCGATTGCATGAAGAAGGCAATCGCGACCACCCAGGGGAGCCAGCGGGCGGTCTTGGCATCGAGAGGGGCACGATCTGGCATGGGGTACCTTTTTGTTAGCCGGCTATGTGTCGGCGATTATGCGCCATTCGTCGCTCCTTTTCCCACTGGCGGTTCATCTAAGTCCGACAAGTTCGCGTGCTCTCCCACCAGGAAATCCAACAACGCCCGGTGCACCGCCAAAGCCGCCTCGCGGGACTCCAGGTCGAGTAAATGCCCAGTGTGTTCGGCCACCGCAAAGCTGCTGTGGCCCACGTACTGTTGGAACAGTCGGGCCTCGGCGGCGGGGGTGTATTCGTCCAGCGCACCATTGAGAAAGTGCACCGGGGTTTCGATCTGCCGCAGCGCCGGCAGGTAGTTGCCATCACCCAATGCCAGCACCTGGTGGATATGAAAGCGCGCCTGACGGTACTCGGTGGTGGCCATGTTCGACAGGTGCCGATGGTTGTTGCGCTTGAGGCGTGGCGACAGGTATTTGCCGACGGTCTCGTTCAGCAGGTGGCCGACGGCGGATTTGTCATCGGCCTCGATCAGCACCCGCACGCGCTCCACATAGTCGAGCATGGCCTGGTTGAGGTTGGGCGCCAGGGCCATCACCACCGAGCTTTCGATCGACGGCGGGTTGTGCGCCAGGGTCAGCAGCGTGGAGATGCCGCCCCAGGAGGCCGAGACCAGGTGGTTGACCTGGAAGCGCTCGACCAGGGCGCGCAGGATTTGCACCTCGTCATCCTTGGTCACCAGATCCAGGTCGGTGTTGTGTTCGCGGGAATAGCCCGAGAAGGGCAGGTCGAACAACAACACATTGAAATGCTCGGCCAGGCATTTGCTGGTACGGGCGAATGAGCGTGTGGTGGACAGTGCGCCATTGACCATCAGGATGGTCTTCTTTTCCGAATCGTTTCCCAACTGCTCAACATGAACGTTGTAGTGCTTGAACAGCTTTTCTATGACAAAACTTCCATGGTTCATGTCAACGCTCCAGCTTGCCCTTCCCGGGCAAGGTCGTGCTCTCGTGGGTGAGGTGGCGGGGTGCCACTAACCGTTATAACGAGGTTTTCCGCAGGCGACAACAGGCTGCCCGTGCAGACTGGGAGGAAGAGAATCTACGGTAGGAAGGGCTGAAACCGGGATGTCTGAAATCAGCACAGGACAAGGTGGGAGAGGGCAAGCCTGCTCCCACAGGGGGGTGTATCTACAGGGTCAGGGTCAGGCGTTTAACCAGGGCACCCGGTAACAGGTTGGACGCGGTATTGCGCTGGCTATAAGTGCTGGCCGACAACAGCAGTTCCCGCTCGGCGGTCAGCGCTTCCAGTTGCGAACCGAGCAACTGGTAGACGCTGTCATCAAAACGCATGGTGCTGACCGGCGCCTTGATCTCGCCGTCTTCCACCCAGAACGTGGCGAAGCGCGTCATGCCGGTCAGGCGTGCGGCGGGCAGGTCGGAGTAGTTCAGGTACCACAGGTTGCTGATGTAGAGCCCGGTGCCCAGTTGCTTGAGGATCTCGGCCTGGGCCAGGTTGCCCGCCGCGATCTGCAAGGCGCTCGGTGACTCATCGCCGCTGGCGCCGTTGGCGCTGAGGCCATATTCGGCGGCGCTGCGGGAGTTCACCAGTTGGCCCTCGGCCTGGCCGGCATTGATCAGGGTGACGTCACTGCGCGGGTAGCCTTCGCTGGAGAACGCCTGGCTCAGGGAGTCGGTGATATGTTCTTTCACCGTCACCAGGGGGCTCAAGGACTGCTCGCGGGCATACAGCCGTTGCAACGAGCTGCCTTTGCTGGCGATGGCCTGGGCGGAAAAACCACCCCAGGTGATGATGCTGATGATTTCTTCCAACGCCGCCGGCGCGAGGTAGGCGCGGTACTGCCCGGGCGCCACGGTGTGCAGCGGGCGGCCGAGGAATTCCAGCTGTTCACGCGCCAGCTGGAAGCGCCGGGCGAACTCGGCGCTGTCCCAGGCGTCGCCGGCGTAGCTGGCTTTTACAGCCTCGCCATTGGCGTGGAACAGGCTGAAATCGAAGTTGAAGCTATTGGCCTGATGCCAGCCAAACGCACCGTCCGAACTGGCGAAGCCCCGGCTGATCGGGCCGGCGGCATAGAAGCCGACCAGGTCGAGGCCATCGGCGGCCTGGCTGATTTCTTCCAGTACCTGGGCCAGGTCGGGCAAGGGGCGGGCCTGTTCGTGGTGGCTTTGCCAGGCGTTGTGGTTGAGCAGCAGGTACGGGTCATGGGGCAGCAGCGGCAGGGTTTCGCGCAATTGCCGCAGGCCATCGGCGAGGCGCTGGCGATCCAGCTCGGGCTCGCCGGCCAGGGTGATGCCGAGGTCGGCATGGCGGCCATCGTTGATCAGCTTGAGGTTGAGGCTGGCCTGCTGCACGTGCCCGGCCTGACGCACCTTGGCGTGGTTGAAGCGCACGAACTCGGACGATTCTGCCGCATAGCCCAGGTGGAATTGTTCCTTGTCGGTGATGGCCTGCTTGAGCCACTGCACCAATGCCTTGAAGGTGTTCATTCGGCATCTCCTCCAAATACGTCAACGTTGCTGAACACACAGGCCGGCGACGCATGGCCGACGCGGATCACCTGGTTGGGCTCGCCCTTGCCGCAGTTCGGCGTGCCCAGCACCTTGAAGGTGCTGGCGTCGCCCACGGCGCTGAGGTTGCGCCAGAACTGCGCGGAAATCGCCCGGTAGTTGGGGTTCTTTACCACGCCCTTGAGCTCGCCGTTTTCAATCAACTGGCCCCACTCGCAGCCGAACTGGAACTTGTTGCGCGCATCGTCGATGGACCACGAGCGGTTGGTCGACATCAGGATGCCGCTGTCGATGCCGCCGATCAGTTGCGCCAGGCTCTTATCGCCGGCTTCGATATTCAGGTTGGCCATGCGGTCGATCGGCGCGCGGTTCCAGCTGCTGGCGCGGCTGTTGGCCACGCCGCCCATGCCCGAACGGAACTGCGACAACGCCCCACCCAGCGGCTTGAGCAGCAGCCCTTCGCGGATCAGGAATTGCTTGCTGGCGGCGGTGCCGTCGTCGTCATGGCCGTAGCTGGCCAGTTGCTCGGGAATGTCCGGGTCGAACGTCACGTTCAACAGCTTGGAGCCGTATTGCAGCTGGCCGAAGTCGCTGGCCTTCACAAAACTGGTGCCGGCGTAATTGCGCTCGTCGCCGAGAATGCGGTCGAGTTCCAGGGGGTGGCCGATGGACTCGTGGATCTGCAGGATCATCTGGTCGGGCATCAGCAGCAGGTCGCGCGGGCCCTGGGGCGTGTTGGGCGCCAGCAGCAGTTGCAGGGCTTCGTCGGCAATGCGCGGCGCGGCGCCCACCAGGCCGAAGCGGCTGATCACGTCAAACCCGCCTTGCTGGCCGAAGTTACTGCCGCCGAGGGTGCGCGATTGGCTGTCGGTGCCGTCGTAGGCGGTGACGTTGACGCCGGGGAACACAAACCGCTGGGCCTGGCGCAGTTCGGCGCCGGCACTGTTGAGGTAGATCTGCTCGACATGGGTCAGGCCGAGGCTGACTTCCCAGTTCACCAGGCGCTCGTCCTGGGGCACCGCAGAGGACTCATCGCCGAGCAGTTGGTAGCAGTCGCTCAAGGACGGGAAGGCGTGCTCGAGGTGCGGCGACAGGTAGTCGGCGACGTCGCTGGACACCGGTTGGTCGCGCAGGTCGAGCAGGGCGTGAGGTTTTATCAGGCGTGCTTGCTGTTCGGCGCGCTCGAGGGCGGCTTGCAGGCCAGGCAGGGAAATATCGTGGGTCGCGGCGTAGGTTTCCACACCGTTCAAACGCACGGTGAGCATGGCGCCTTCGTCGTGGTTCAGGTGCGGCGGTTCGGCGACGTTCTTGCGCACCGACAGGTACTGGCCGGACTCGCGCACGTAACGCAGGGAGAAAAATTCGGCGGTGGTGCGCAGGGCACTGAAGTGCTGCTTGAGTGTGGCGTGGTGTTCGAACATGGGGCCTTCCTTGTGGGCGGCTCAGCGCGGGCAGGCACACAGAGTAGGCCGGGGCTGGGGAGCGATCAAGGAGAGGTGATTCTTTGTGGCAAGTGCCCCTGTGGCGAGCGGGCTTGCCCCGCGTTGGGCTGCGCAGCGGCCCCCAAAAGCTTGGGAGCGCTGCGCACTCCAGCGCGGGGCAAGCCCGCTCACCACAGGGTTTGGCGTTATTGCGCCAATGGTCCCACTTCACGCAACGGCTTGCCACGTACCGGCGCATCGCCGGCCACGTAGTAGTCGGCAGTGCTGCGCGGCAGCGGCTGGCGGCCACGGATCTTGTCGGCGATTTTCTCGGCGATCATGATCGTCGGTGCGTTCAGGTTGCCGGTGGTGATGATCGGCATGATCGACGCATCGACTACGCGCAGGCCCTGCATGCCATGCACGCGGCCTTCGCCATCGACCACGGCCATCTCGTCGTCGCCCATCTTGCATGAGCAGGACGGGTGGAACGCGGTCTCGGCGTGCTCGCGGATGAACTTGTCCAACTGCTCATCGGTTTGCACCTCGATGCCCGGGCTGATTTCGCGGCCACGGTACGGGTCCAGTGCCGGCTGCTGCATGATTTCACGGGTCAGGCGGATGCCGTCGCGGAATTCCTGCCAGTCCTGCTCGGTGGCCATGTAGTTGAAGAGGATGCTCGGGTAGTCCCGTGGGTTCTTCGACTTCAGTTGCACGCGGCCACGGCTCGGCGAGCGCATGGAGCCCATGTGCGCCTGGAAACCGTGCTCTTTCACACCGTTGCTGCCGTTGTAGTTAATCGCGACCGGGAGGAAGTGGTACTGGATGTTCGGCCATTCGAATTCTTCACGGGTACGGATAAAACCACCCGCTTCGAACTGGTTGCTGGCGCCGATGCCGGTGCCGTTGAACAGCCACTCTGCACCGATGGCCGGCTGGTTGTACCAGAGCAGCGACGGGTACAGCGACACCGGCTGGGTGCATGCATATTGCAGGTACAGCTCAAGGTGGTCCTGCAGGTTTTCGCCGACGCCGGGCAGGTCGTGGACCACCGGGATGTCGAGGCTTTCCAGCAGCTTGGCCGGGCCGACGCCGGAGCGTTGCAGCAGCTGCGGCGAAGCGATTGCGCCGCTGCACACCAGCACTTCTTTACGCGCACGGGCTTCCACGCGCTCTTCGGCGGCACCGATCAGGTAACGCACGCCAACGGCACGCTTGCCTTCGAACAACACCTTGTCGGTGAGGGCGTGGGTGACGATGGTCAGTGTGGAGCGCTTCTTGGCTATGTCCAGGTAACCGCGCGCGGTGCTGGCGCGACGGCCGTTAGGCGTGACGGTGCGGTCCATCGGGCCGAAGCCTTCCTGCTGGTAGCCGTTCAAGTCTTCGGTGCGCGGGTAACCGGCCTGCACGCCCGCTTCCACCATGGCGTGGAACAGCGGGTTGTTGCCGGCTTTAGGCGTGGTCACGCTGACCGGGCCATCGCCGCCGTGCCAGTCGTTGGGGCCGATGTCGCGGGTTTCGGCCTTGCGGAAATACGGCAGGCAGTCGAGGTAGCTCCAGTCTTCCAGGCCTGGCAGTTTCGACCAGTTGTCGTAGTCCATGGCGTTGCCACGGATGTAGCACATGCCGTTGATCAGCGAAGAGCCACCCAGGCCCTTGCCGCGACCGCATTCCATCCGGCGGCCGTCCATGTGTGGCTCCGGATCGGTTTCGTAGGCCCAGTTGTAGCGCCGGCCTTGCAGCGGGAAGGCCAGGGCGGCGGGCATCTGGGTACGGAAGTCGAGGCGGTAGTCGGGGCCGCCGGCTTCCAGCAGCAGGACGGTGACGCCTTCGTCTTCGGTCAGGCGGGTTGCCAGGGTGTTACCGGCGGAGCCGGCACCCACAATGATGTAGTCGTATTCTTGGGACATAAATGCACCCTCTTTGAAGTGTGGTCAGCAGGTCGGGCCTCATCGGGGGCCTGCCCCGATGACGGCCTCAAAGGCACGACAAAACCCGGGTCTTAGAACACCGAGGCGTAGTCGCCCAGCTCAACCTGTACCGATTTGATGCGGGTGAAGTTGTTCAGCGAGCTGATGCCGTTTTCACGGCCCACACCGGATTGCTTGTAGCCACCCACCGGCATCTTCGCGTCGGATTCGCCCCAGGCGTTGATCCAGCAGATGCCCGCTTCCAGCTGGTGAATCACGCGGTGGGCGCGGTTCAGGTCCTTGGTCACAAGGCCCGCAGCCAGGCCGAAGTCGGTGTCGTTGGCGCGGCGGATCACTTCTTCTTCGGTTTCGTAGGTGAGGATGCTCATCACCGGGCCGAAGATTTCTTCACGGACGATGGTCATCTCGTCGGTGCAGTCGGTGAACACGGTCGGGGCCACAAAGGCGCCTTTGGCCAGGTCGCCGTCGGTCAGGCGGTCGCCGCCGCACAGCACGCGGGCGCCTTCTTCCTTGCCTTTGGCGATGTAGCCCAGCACGCTTTCCATGTGGGCGAAGCTGACCAGCGGACCGAAGTTGGTGTTGGCGTCCTGCGGGTCGCCAACGCGGATGCGCGCAACACGCTCAACGATCTTGGCTTCGAATGCCGCTTGCAGGTGCTTGGGCACGAACACGCGGGTGCCATTGGTGCAGACCTGGCCGGAGCTGTAGAAGTTGGCCATCATCGCGATGTCGGCCGCACGATCCAGGTCGGCGTCTTCGAACACGATCAGCGGCGACTTGCCGCCCAGTTCCATGGTCACTTCCTTGAGCGACGAGCTCGAAGCGCTGGCCATGACTTTCTTGCCGGTGTCGGTGCCGCCGGTGAACGAGACTTTCTCGATGCGCGGGTGCTCGGTCAGCCAGGTGCCGACTTCACGGCCGCTGCCGGTCAAGACGTTGAACACGCCTGCTGGAACGCCGGCTTCGGTGTAGATCTCGGCCAGTTTCAGGGTGGTCAGCGAGGTGACTTCGCTTGGCTTGAAGATCATCGCGTTGCCGGCGGCCAGGGCCGGTGCGGATTTCCACAGGGCGATCTGGATCGGGTAGTTCCAGGCGCCGATACCGGCGACCACGCCCAGGGGCTCGCGGCGGGTGTAGACGAACGAGGTGTCGCGCAGCGGGATCTGCTCGCCTTCGATGGCCGGTACCAGGCCTGCGTAGTATTCCAGCACGTCGGCGCCGGTGACGATGTCGACGTACTGGGTTTCGGAGAAGGCTTTACCGGTGTCCAGGGTTTCCAGGGCGGCCAGTTCGTCGTTGCGCTCGCGCAGGATGTCGACGGCACGACGCAGGATGCGCGAACGCTCCATGGCGGTCATGGCGGCCCAGATTTTCTGGCCTTTTTCCGCGCTGACCACGGCACGTTCAACGTCGTCGAACGTGGCGCGTTGCACTTGGGCGAGAACTTCACCGTTAGCCGGGTTGATGGCGTCGAAGGTGGCATCGCTGCCAGCGTCGCTGTAGCCGCCGTCAATGTAGAGTTTTTGCAGGTCGAAACGGGCCATAAAGTCCTCGCAAGTGCATAAGTGGTTGGCGTTACCCACCGCAAAGTGGGCCATGAGGGTGTGGCAACACTGGGCGGCGGACGTTCAGGGGTTGAGCGTTTATAAGGGCTCTAACTCACCTGCTTGGCCAATTGGAAATCCATGTATTCGTAAGCGATCCGTTGCGCCTGCGCCGTGTCGAAAGCGTCCCCCGACAGGGCACCGCGCAACCACAAACCGTCGATCAGGGCCGCCAGGCCTCTGGCTGCTTTGCGTGCGTGCGGCAGCGGCAGCACTCGGCGGAACTGGCAGCACAGGTTGGAATACAGACGTTGATCGTTGATCCGCTGCAACCTGTGCAATGACGGGTGATGCATGCTGGTGGCCCAGAAGGCCAGCCAGGTTTTCATTGCCGGGCCATTGACCTGGCTGGCGTCGAAGTTGCCCTCGATGATCACCCGGAGGTGCGCCCGTGGGCTGTCGTCCTTCAGCGCAAGCCTGCGTTCGTGGACGTTCTCGATCAGCATGTTCATCAGGTAGCGCATCGTCGCGGCGATCAGGCCGTTCTTGTCCTGAAAGTAGTGACTGATGATGCCGTTCGAGACCCCGGCCAAACGGGCGATCAGCGCAATGCTGGCATCTCCCATTCCGACCTGGTCGATGGCCGTCAACGTGGCTTCGATCAACTGTTGGCGGCGTATGGGTTGCATACCGACCTTGGGCATGTAGCACCTCTCCTTAGGCCTGCCGACGGGCGATGAACGTTCGTCGACTTGAAGGCCAGTCTATTTTGTTTTGATTGAACGTTCAATCAACAAAGAATAAGCTCTGCGACAAATGGTCGCTGTCTACAGGTATTTCCTACGTGAGGGCCGCGACATCCGGCACCTGCAAAAACCTTTGAAACAGGCGGTATCAAGGCCTGCCCACTGCCTGGTGGGGCTCAAGGATTTTCGGGGTGTCTTTATAACACCCGTCCGTCGACTGCCGAAAAATCGATAGGTCGGGATAACCGCTGCCTTGTGTTTCTCTCTCGCACTGCCCGGAGCATCTGCGCCATGAGTTCTGCCTCTCTTATAAAGACCCCGCCGGAAAAGGTACGGGTCAACGGTTGGGTGTTCTACACCTCCACCGCACTGATTCTGTTGTTGACCGCCATTCTGATCATCGCCCCGCAGGAGGCCGGGCGCATGCTCGGCGTAGCCCAGGCCTGGCTTTCCAAAAGCTTCGGCTGGTACTACATGGTGGTCATCGCCGCTTACCTGGTGTTTGTGGTCGGCCTGGCGTTTTCGTCCTATGGCAAGTTGAAACTGGGCAGCAAGGACGACACCCCGGACTTCAGCTACGGCGCCTGGGCCGGCATGCTGTTCTCGTCGGGCATCGGTATCTCGTTGCTGTACTTCGGTGCCTCCGAGCCACTGGATCACTACTTCAACCCGCCCGAAGGCGCCGCCGCCAGCAACGGCGCGGCACGCCAGGCGTTGCAGTTGACCTTTTTGCACTGGGGCCTGCATGGCTGGGCGATCTATGCGCTGGTCGGCCTGGCGGTGGCGTACTTCGCCTACCGGCATAACCAGCCGCTGGCCTTGCGTTCGGCGTTGTACCCGCTGGTGGGTGAGCGTTGGGTGAAGGGCGCGGCCGGTCACGCGGTGGACGGTTTCGGCATGTTCGTGACCCTGCTGGGCCTGGTAACGAACCTGGGCATCGGTTCGATGCAGGTGTCGTCCGGCCTGGAAAACCTGTTCGGCATGGCGCACAGCAACACCAACCTGCTGATCGTGATCATTGTGATGAGCACCGTGGCGACCATCGCCGCCGTGTCGGGCGTGGAGAACGGCATCCGCCGCCTGTCCAACCTCAACATCGTGCTGTTCAGCGGCTTGCTGATCTTCGTGCTGCTGTTCGGCCCGACCCTGCACCTGCTCAATGGCCTGGTGCAGAACACCGGCGACTACCTCAACGGCATCGTGCTGAAAACCTTCGACCTCTATGTGTACGAAGGCGACGGTGACAAGACCGAACGCTGGATGGGCCTGTGGACCCTGTTCTACTGGGCCTGGTGGATTTCCTGGGCACCGTTCGTGGGCATGTTCATCGCGCGGATTTCCCGTGGCCGTACGGTGCGTGAACTGGTGGCCGGCGTGTTGCTGATTCCCCTGGGCTTTACCCTGGCGTGGCTGTCGATCTTCGGTAACTCGGCGCTGGACCTGGTGTTGAACCATGGTGCGGTGGAGTTGGGCAAGACGGCGCTGGAACAACCGTCCATGGCTATCTACCAGTTGCTGGAGCATTACCCGGCGTCGAAAATCGTTATCGGCGTGTCGATCTTCGTGGGCTTTGTGCTGTTCCTGACCCCGGCGGATTCCGGCGCGGTGATGATGGCCAACCTTTCCTGCAAAGGCGGTAATGTGGATGAAGATGCGCCGCACTGGCTGCGCATCTTCTGGTCGGCGGTGATCACCCTGGTGACCATCGGCCTGCTGTTTGCCGGCAACTTCGAAGCCATGCAAACCATGGTGGTGCTGGCGGGGCTGCCGTTCTCGGTGGTGCTGATTTTCTTTATGTTCGGTTTGCACAAGGCGATGCGCCAGGACGTGGCGATCGAACAGGAGCAAGCGCAACTGGCTGAACGCGGGCGTCGCGGCTTCAGCGAGCGCTTGACGGCACTCGACCTGCAACCGAGCCAGGGCACTGTGCAGCGCTTTATGGACAAGCACGTCACGCCGGCGCTGGAAGAAGCGGCGACGGCGTTGCGTGAACAAGGTTTGGAAGTGCAGACGCTGCTGGGTAAATCCAAGCGCTGCATCGGTGTGCGCATCGAGATGGAAGAGGGCAACCCCTTCGTTTATGAGGTGAGCCTGGATGCTTACTCGTCGGCGCCGAGCGACCTGCCCGAAGAAGAACGCACCCGCTATTACCGGGCCGAGGTGTACCTGCACAACGGGCCTCAGGAATACGACCTGATGGGCTTCGCCCAGGAACAGATCACCCGGGACGTGCTCGATCAGTTTGAAAGCCATCGGCAGCTCCTTGGCCGTGTCTATAGCTGATGCGTTGAAAGCCCGGTGGTGTCACTGACGCCACTGGGGCAAAAAATGTGGGAGGGGGCTTGCCCCCGATTGCAGTGTGTCAGTCAGTCCATCTGTTACTGATCCACCGCTATCGGGGGCAAGCCCCCTCCCACAGTTGTTTTGCAGTGTGTGTTAGCCCAGGTTTTTGCCCAACAGGGCGTGGTAGAGCTCACTGTCGCCGAGGATCCCCACCACCTGGTTGTTGTCATGCAACACCAGCTTGTTCCCCGTCTGGTAACGAATCTGCAGCGCATCACGCATGCCGATATTCGAATCCACCAGGGTCGGTACCCGGCCCAAACCTTCCACCGGTTGCCCCGGTGCCCAGTTTTGCAGGTTCATCACCACGCCATTCTGGCGGGCGCCCTGGATGGTGTTGCCTTCGGACAGGTCCAGCCACGAATCGCCGCCCGGGTCGAGGCACACCGAGCCGTTGACGCGTTTGCAGTTGTCCAGCGTGCGCATCAGGCTGCGGCCGCACAGCACGTTCAGCGGGTTGGTATGGGCGACGAAGGTGCGTACGTAGTCGTCCGCCGGGTTCAGCACGATCTCTTCCGGCACGCTGTACTGGATGATCTTGCCGTCTTTCATGATCGCGATGCGGCTGCCCAGCTTGAGCGCCTCGTCGAGGTCGTGGCTGACGAACACGATGGTCTTGCTCAGTTTGCTTTGCAGTTCCAGCAACTCGTCCTGCAGGCCCTGGCGGATCAGCGGGTCGAGGGCGGAGAAGGGCTCGTCCATCAGCAGGATGTCGGCATCCATCGCCAACGCGCGGGCCAGGCCGACGCGTTGTTGCATGCCGCCGGACAGCTCATCGGGCTTCTTGTTGCGCCACTGGGTCAGGCCCACCAGCTCGAGTTTCTCGTCCACCAGCTTGCGCCGTTCTTTTTCCGGGCGGCCCTGCATTTCCAGACCAAAGCTGATGTTCTCGCGCACCGTCAGCCAGGGCATCAGGGCAAACTTCTGGAACACCATGGCGATGCGCTTGGTGCGCATCATTTTCAGCTCGGCGGGGCTGCAGGAGGCGATGTCGATCTGGCGACCTTCATGCTCGACGAACAGCTGGCCACGGCTGACGGTGTTGAGGCCGTTGATGCAGCGCAGCAGGCTCGACTTGCCGGAGCCCGACAGGCCCATCAGCACGCAGATCTCGCCTTTTTCCACATCCAGGCTGGCCTTTTCAACGCCGACAATCTGCCCGGTCTTTTTCAGGATTTCGTTACGGCTCATGCCCTGGTCCAGCAGCTTGAGCGCTTCGCGTGGGTCTTTGGAGAAGATCACGTCGACATTGTCGAATCGGATAATGCTCATGCATCACCCCCTACTTTGGCGTCGGGTTGTTTGCAGATGCGGTCGAGCATGATGGCCAGCAGCACAATCGCCAGGCCGGCTTCGAAGCCCAGGGCGATATCGGCGGTGTTCAGCGCGTTGACCACCGGCTTGCCGAGGCCGTCGGCGCCCACCAGGGCGGCGATCACCACCATCGACAACGACAGCATGATGCATTGGGTAATACCGGCAGCGATGCTCGGCATGGCGTGGGGCAGTTCAATGCGCGAGAGCAACTGACGGCGCGAGCAGCCAAAGGCCTTGCCGGCGTCCATCAACTCTTGCGGTACATCACGGATACCCAGGTAGGTCAGGCGGATCGGCGCGGCAATCGCGAACACCACCGTGGAAATCAACCCAGGCACCACACCCAGCCCGAAGAGGGTCAGGGTAGGGATGAGGTAGACGAAGGTCGGTACGGTCTGCATCAGATCGAGCACCGGCCGCATCATGGTGTAGAACAGCGGTTTGTGCGCGGCAACAATGCCCAGCGGCACACCGATGACCACGCAGACCAGGGTGGCGAACAGCACCTGCGCGAGGGTCTCCATGGTTTCCTGCCAGTACCCCAGGTTGAGGATCAGCAGGAAGGAGGCGATGACAAAAACAGTCAGTCCCCATTTACGTTGAATAAAGTGAGCCAGCAGCGCAATCAGACCGATCAATGCCAGCGGATTGAACCAGGTCAGCGCGAACGTCACGCCGTGGATCATCGTTTCCAGTGTCGATGCGATTGCGTCGAAGTAGTTGGCGCCGTGTTGGGTCAACCATTCGACGAAGGCAGCGATGTACTGGCCTAGTGGGATTTTCTGTTCAGTCAGCATGGTAGTGAATGTCCACATGCGAAGAGGGAAAACATCCCGGGGCAGCGCACCGCCCCGGGGTCAGCGGGATTACTTGGCGAGATACGCTTTGACGGCCTCCAGGCCTGGTTTGCCATCGACGGTATTGACTCCGGCGAGCCAGGTGTCGAGGACTTGCGGGTTCTTTTTCAGCCAGGCCTTGGCGGCGGCATCGGGCTTCATCTTGTCGTCCAGGACGTTACCCATCAGGGTGCTTTCCATGTTCAAGGTGAACACCAGGTTTTTCAGCAACTGACCGACGTTGCTGCATTCCTCGGTGTAGCCCTTGCGGGTGTTGGTGTAGATGGTGGCCTGGCCGTAGTTGGGGCCGAACGAATCGTCACCTCCGGTCAGGTACTTCATCTTGAAGCGGGTGTTCATCGGGTGCGGTTCCCAGCCGAGGAACACGATGGCCTGGTCACGCTTGGTGGCGCGCTCAACCTGGGAAAGCATCCCGGCTTCGCTGGATTCGACCACTTTGAAACCGGCGGTCTTGAGGCCGAAGGCGTCTTTGTCGATCAGCGTCTGGATGGTGCGGTTGCCGTCGTTACCCGGCTCGATGCCGTAGATCTTGCCGCCCAGCTCATCCTTGAATTTGGCGATATCGGCGAAGTCTTTCAGGCCCTTGTTGTACAGCGCCTCGGGTACCGCCAGGGTGTACTTGGCGTTTTCCAGGTTGGCGCGCACGGTTTCCACGGTGCCGGCATCACGGTACTGCTTGATGTCGTTTTCCATGGTCGGCATCCAGTTGCCGAGGAACACGTCCATGTTCTTGCCGTCGGCCAGGGACTTGTAGGTCACAGGAACGGAAATCATCGTGGTCTTGGTCTTGTAGCCCAGGCCCTTGAGGATTTCGCTGGTGGTCGCGGTCGTGACGGTGATGTCGGTCCAGCCGACATCGGAGAAGTTGACGGTCTTGCACTGTTCCGGTTCTGCGGCGTGCGCCATGACTGGCAGACTCAGCATGGCGGCCAACAACAACGAGGGTGAACCTTTCATCTGGGTAGACTCCTGTGTTTTTTCTGGCGGCATTCGCCGCGCTTTATAAGTGTTGCGGTTGGAGCGTGCGGCAACAGCTCTGCCACGGTGCCTTGCAAACGAGTCGAGACTGATCATGTACCAGTGAAAATCTGACGCCTACAGGGGGCGTCGTATCCAGTACAGGGAGGGTCGTATCCAGTGTCGGTGACGTCGCTTACAGGTTTTTCCCAAGGTAAAACCGCTGTTTTTGCCCATCTGCACCGCTAAAAACGGCTGAAACAGGCGATCGCACGGGAGCGACGCTGGTGAGCATGGGTGCGTCGGTGTGAGACGCCGTGAGCGACAGCAAAAGCTTGATGATGCCGCCATCTGGGCGATCTGAGCGTAGCACCTCGTTCAAGCCTGGCCGTGCTTATCGAGGAGTTCTACCGCAATGGCTATCAGTGTTTTCGACCTGTTCAAGATCGGCATCGGGCCTTCCAGTTCTCACACCGTCGGCCCCATGCGCGCCGCGGCGTTGTTCGTCCAGGGGTTACGTGAACGTGAACTGTTGGAACAAGTCAGGCGTGTCGAAGTTCAGCTGTACGGTTCGCTGTCCGCCACCGGCATCGGCCACGGCAGCGACACCGCCACCATCATGGGCTTGATGAGCGAGTGGCCGGACGCGATCGATCCGTCGCAGATCGGCCTGCGCATCCACACCCTGCGCGAAACCGACACATTGCTGCTCGACGGGCGTTTGCCCGTGCCGTTCGTGTGGGCCCGGGACATGCGCCTGCTCGACGAAAACCTGCCGTTCCACCCCAACGCCATGACCCTGCTGGTGTACGGCGATGAAGGCGAGCTGCACCGCGACACCTACTACTCAGTGGGCGGTGGTTTCGTGGTGGATGAATCCCAGGCGCAGAGCGGCGTGGCAGACATGGACCGCACCGAGTTGCCCTATGATTTCTCCAGCGCGGTGGAACTGCTGCACTTGTGCAAGACCCACAACCTGCGCGTTGCCGAGTTGATGCTGGCCAATGAAAAAGTCTGGCGCTCCGAAGACGAAATCCGCAGTGGTCTGATGAAACTCTGGCGCGCTATGCAGGCGTGCGTGGAGGAGGGCCTCAAGCACGAAGGCATCCTGCCCGGCGGCCTCAATGTGCGCCGTCGCGCCGCCAAGTTGCACCGCAGTCTGCAGGAGTTGAACAAGCCCAATGTGATCGGCTCGACCTTGAGTGCGATGGAGTGGGTCAACCTGTTCGCCCTGGCGGTGAATGAAGAAAACGCCGCCGGTGGACGCATGGTCACGGCGCCCACCAACGGTGCGGCGGGGATCATTCCGGCGGTGCTGCACTACTTCATGAAGTTCAGCGACGAAGTCACCGAAGCCAACGTGGTCGACTACCTGCTCAGTGCGGCGGCGGTGGGGATCCTGTGCAAGAAGAACGCCTCGATCTCCGGCGCCGAAGTCGGTTGCCAGGGTGAAGTGGGTTCGGCCTGCGCCATGGCCGCTGCCGGGCTGGCGGAGATCCTCGGCGCAACCCCGGAGCAACTGTGCAACGCCGCCGAGATCGGCCTTGAGCACAACCTCGGCCTGACCTGCGACCCGGTGGGCGGGCTGGTGCAAGTGCCGTGCATCGAGCGCAATGCGATTGCCGCGGTGAAGGCGATCAACGCGGCGCAGATGGCCCTGCGCGGTGATGGCCAGCACTTTATCTCCCTGGACCGCGTGATCCGCACCATGCGCGATACCGGGGCGGATATGCATGACAAGTACAAGGAGACGTCCCGGGGCGGGTTGGCGGTCAGTGCGGTGGAGTGCTGATTAGCTTGTTGTGATGAACAGGGCCTTTGTGGTGAGCGGGCTTGCCCCGCGCTGGGTAAAGGCACCACATAGTTTCAGATAAAACCCGGTCGCCTGATTTTGGGGCGGCTTCGCCACCCAGCGCGGGGCGAGCCCGCTCACTACAAGTGAACACTCCAACCAAAATCGCCACCTTTTAGCGCGTCGCAAACAGATAAGTAGCTTCCAAACGATTTTCCCCTCGACCACCCGTCACCTGTGCGTGCGGTGACAGACTTTTCCTACGCGCTGAAAGCGCCTTCCCACAAGTGATACCGAACTGCTCACACACCTTGAGCAGGGCCGCTCCGACGTCTATTTCAGCCATATCCCGTACTCCTCGCGTGGGCTTATTTAGACGCGTCATCAGGTCGTTTTCAGGATTTGTTGAATGGCCATTCAAATTTAGGCATGGCATTTGCTCTACCAATTCAAAGCCTCTCGCCTTGCCGGATGAAGAGCGCAATAACAAGAGCCTCGCCTGAGGCCATCACCCGCTTTGTGTGAGGAGATACCGCGATGACGTCGTTCAACTCAGGGGCCCAACCCCAGAACCGTGCGCCTCAATCCATCGGCTTTTTGCTGCTGGACAATTTCACGCTGATTTCCCTGGCGTCGGCCGTGGAACCGCTGCGCATGGCCAACCAGCTGTCCGGCCGCGAGCTGTATCGCTGGACAACCCTGAGTGTCGACGGCAACCAGGTATGGGCCAGCGACGGTCTGCAGATCACCCCCGATGCCTCCATGCACAAAGCCCCGGTCCTGGACACTGTGATTGTGTGCGGCGGCGTGGGTATCCAGCGTACCGTGACCCGTGAGCATGTGTCGTGGCTGCAAAGCCAGGCGCGCCAGTCCCGTCGCCTTGGCGCGGTGTGCACCGGCAGCTGGGCCCTGGCCTGTGCCGGTCTGCTCGACGGCTTCGATTGCAGCGTGCACTGGGAATGCCTGGCGTCGATGCAGGAAGCCTTCCCGCGCGTGTCGATGAGCACCCGTTTGTTCACCCTCGACCGCAACCGCTTCACCAGTTCGGGCGGCACCGCGCCGCTGGACATGATGCTGCACCTGATCAGCCGCGACCACGGCCGCGAACTGTCGGCGGCTATCTCCGAGATGTTCGTGTACGAGCGCATCCGCAACGAACAGGATCACCAGCGTGTGCCGCTCAAGCACATGCTGGGCACCAACCAGCCGAAGCTGCAGGAAATCGTCGCGCTGATGGAAGCCAACCTCGAAGAGCCGATCGACCTCGACGAACTGGCGGTGTACGTCGCCGTGTCGCGTCGCCAGCTGGAGCGGCTGTTCCAGAAATACCTGCACTGCTCGCCGTCGCGCTATTACCTCAAGCTGCGCCTGATTCGCGCGCGGCAGTTGCTCAAGCAAACGCCGATGTCGATCATCGAAGTGGCCTCGGTGTGCGGGTTTGTCTCCACGCCACACTTCTCCAAGTGCTACCGCGAATACTTCGGCATTCCGCCACGGGATGAGCGCGTAGGCTCCAACACCACCCAGCAGGTGGCGATGATGCCGATTCCGCAGGCGCTGGTGTTGTCACCGCTGTCGGGACCGATGGCGGCGCTGAGCCAGGCGCGCAATGAGTCGACGTTTGCGAGCGTACGGCTCTAAACCGAGTTGACTGCATCGGGGGCAAGCCCCCTCCCACACTTGACCGAGTTGTCATGACGAACATGGCCAGATGTGGGAGGGGGCTTGCCCCCTGATAGCGGTCTGTCAGGCGCCGGAGTTCTGCTTGAACTGCATCAGCGCTGGTAACAACTGCTTGTCGATCGCCTGGCGCACCGCCGGCAAAATCGTCGCACTGCCGGTGTACATCTGCTCAACCATACCCTTGAGGGCCTTGGCCCGCGCTTCGCTCAAACCGCGTACCGCGCACTCGCAAGCCTGTTCGGCGCTGGCGCCGCTGGACACCTCGAAACCCAGGGAGCGCAGTTGGCTCAGCAGGTCATCCTGGTCAATCAAATCCGCATGCATCATGACGTTTATCCTGGTGAAGGGAGCGGGGATCGACTTGGATTCTGGTAGGCCCCCGGCCGGTCGGCAAGGGCAGAATGCACGAATGGCTCAGATGGCTATGAGCGTGTCGTTTTCGGGCCATTTACCCACTGAAGTAATAGGCACACTGTCCATCAGCAAGCAGCTTGAAGGTTTGGTCACCCTCGGGATGTACGGCTCACACAAGGCACTCTGCCCCGATCCAGTCACGGCTGGACCGGGGCTTTTTTAGCGCTGCAGCACCAGGATTCGTGAAAGCAGTTCGTCCCGGTCGATATAGCAACCCTGAAAGTGCCGCGCCCCGGAGGTGGGATCAAACGCATTGCGCGCATGCAACGTGCGGCGGTTATCGAAGCACCACAGCTCGCCCGGGTCCAGGCGCTTGACCAGCCGAAAGCGCGCCTCGCGCGTCATCGCGATAAAGCGTCGATAAGCCCGATACAGCAACGGCATCTGCGCCACCGACGTCTCGAACGGCCCACGCAAGAAGTTGGCCATGCGAATCTCTGCCACATCCCCCAAGGCGTCCAATGCGATGATCGGCGCGAGGCGACGATAGTCGCTGTGGCGGTCTTTGTTGCGAAACTCCACGGGTATTTCACACAAGGCACGAAACGCTTCGGGATCTTCCTCGCGCAGGGCATTGGCGATGGCAAACCCATCGACAAAAATACTTTCGCCCCCGTCGGCATCGTTGACCAGGCAATGCAGGAATTGCAGCCCCGGTTGCAGCTCCCGGGTCGGCAAATCACTGTGCAAGGGCAGGTTGAAAGCGGTGTAGGCATTGCTGTCGGCATCGGCCTTGGATTGCACGTTGAACAGCACGCCGAAATTGCTCTCGCGGATAAATGAAATACGCTGGGCGACACGCGCCAGGGAGCCGGGTTCGGTGGGTACGCCGCGCATTTGCGTCAGGCCCGCGTCACGCAAGGCCAGCAGCCATTGCAGCAGCGCCGCAGGGTCTTGCATGACCGTCGCGTAGTCGAATATAGGCAGTTCGAAGGTGTTGTCCCAGAGCCGCGATTTTGCTTTCGCCGCCCGGCGTTCGGCGCGGGATTCATCGTCGTAGGCATGGGCCCGCAGCCAGCCGGGATCGTACCGGCTGCGATGACCGCCGTGCCATTCCACGCTGAGGAGGCCCTGGTCGATACGCACGCTGATGGCGCCGAGGTTTTCATCCACATCGACAATTTCCAGCACTTGCTCGCGGGTCACGCTGTACACGCATTGCGTGCACGGGCAGTTGTCCCGCAGCCACTGATGGTGAAACGGGCTGACCCGACCATCGGCCCATATCACGCGAACCTGATCGTCCAGCACCTGTGCATCGGCGAGGTCGCAGAGTTTCGGGTAAGTACGGAAATCGGCAACAGCGGCGGCGGTTTGCATGATGGCTCCTTATTTTTTCGGGGGCAGTCCAATCACTCGGCCGAGGAGGGCGGGCCTTGGCAGGTCGGCTTGCTCAGCGCTGATCGCAATGAGTTTCTCCAATGTCGCCTCGGCAAACGGAGCCGAATGCGGACCGGCCAGGTCGACGTGCAGCAGCATCTGTTCGTTGCCGGCCAGTTCTTTCTCATCGCCCACTAAATGCAGGCTGTGATAAAGATGCAGGCGCTTGGCATCGTGGGCGATCAGTTGCGTGTGCACCTCCACTTCGGCACCGAGTTTCACTTCGTGCAGGTAGTTCAGGTGCAGTTCCAGGGTGAACAGCGAATGGCCGCTGGCTTCGCGGTTTTCGCTGTCCAGGCCGAGGGTGTCCATCAGCGCGTCGGTGGCGTAGCTGAAGATCAGCAGGTAGAACGCGTCGCGCAGGTGGCCGTTGTAGTCCACCCAGTCGGCAAGGACTGGGGTGGTGTAGGTGGTCAGTGCAGGCATGGTGAGGGTTCCGTTATTCGGCGAAGGTCATGCCGTGCTTGGCTTTGGTGGTTTTCACCGCTTCCAGCACCGCCAGCAGGCAATCATCACGATAGCGTTCCAGCGCCGAAATGCTGTGTTTGCCCAGCTGGTCGCTGGTGCCATCGACCACATCGTCGATCAACTTGTCGGTCAGCTCCGGAGCCGGCAGGTAGGTCCACGGCAATTGCAACGCCGGGCCGAACTGCGCCATGAAGTGGCGCATGCCCGCATCGCCACCCGCCAGGGTGTAGGTGAGGAAGGTGCCCATGAACGACCAGCGCAGGCCGGCGCCAAAGCGGATGGCATCGTCGATCTCGCCAGTGGTGGCCACGCCGTCATTGACCAGGTGCAACGCCTCGCGCCACAGGGCTTCGAGCAAGCGGTCGGCGATAAACCCGGGGACCTCCTTGCGCACATGCAGCGGGCGCATGCCGAGGGATTCATACACCTTGATCGCGGCCTGGATCGCTTCCGGCGCGGTGTGCTTGCCGCCGACCACTTCCACCAGCGGCAGCAGATAGACCGGGTTGAACGGATGGCCGACCACACAGCGTTCCGGATGGGTCGAGCCCTCGTAGAACTCACTCGGCAACAGCCCCGAGGTACTTGAACCGATCAATGCATCGGGCTTGGCCGCGGCGCTGATCCTGCTGTGCAATTCCAGCTTCAGTTCCAGGCGTTCCGGGGCGCTTTCCTGGATGAAGTCGGCGTCTTTCACGCATTCTTCGATGGTGGCCACAAAGCGCAGGCGGTCTTGGGATGCGCCGGGTGCCAGGCCCTGTTTTTCCAGGGCGCCCCAGGCATTGGAGACGCGCTTGCGCAGCGCCGCTTCGGCACCCGGCGCCGGGTCCCAGGCCACCACATCCAGGCCGTGGGCCAGGGCACGGGACACCCAGCCGCTGCCGATGACACCGCTGCCCAGGGCGGCGAAGGTTTTGATCTCAGTGATAAAGCGCATGGCAAATTCCTAAAGCGTTCGGTGGTTCCCTGTGGGAGGGGGCAAGCTCCTCCCACATTTTTTGATTCGGTTAGCCGCGTTTGGTCAGGCCCATCTTGATGCGACCCTCCGCCGGGGTCATGACCCGCGCGCCCAGGCGACTGAGGATTTCGCCGGCGCGTTCCACCAGTTGACCGTTGGTGGCAAGTACGCCTTTGTCCAGCCACAGGTTGTCCTCCAGGCCGACCCGCACGTTGCCGCCCAGCAGCACCGCTTGCGCGGCCATGGGCATTTGCATGCGGCCGATCCCGAACCCGGCCCACACCGCATCGGCCGGCAGGTTGTCGACCATGGCCTTCATGGTGGTGGTGTCGGCCGGCGCGCCCCATGGGATGCCCAGGCACAGTTGGAACAGCGGGTTGTCGAGCAGGCCTTCCTTGATCATCTGCTTGGCGAACCACAGGTGGCCGGTGTCGAAGATCTCCAGCTCGGCCTTCACGCCCAGTTCCTGGATGCGCTTGGCGCCCGCCCGCAACTGCGCCGGGGTGGAGACGTAAATCGTGTCGCCGTCACCGAAGTTCAGGGTGCCGCAGTCCAGGGTGCAGATTTCCGGCAGCAGCTCTTCCACATGGGCCAGGCGGGTCAGCGGGCCGACCAGGTCGGTATTGGGACCGAACTCCATCGGGTGCTCGCCGCCGCCGATCTCGAGGTCGCCGCCCATGCCGGCGGTGAGGTTGACGATGATGTCGATGTCGGCCTCACGGATGCGCTCCATCACCTCGCGGTACAGGGCGACGTCGCGGCTGAACTTGCCGGTCTCGGGGTCGCGCACATGGCAGTGCACCACGGTGGCGCCCGCCTTGGCGGCTTCCACCGCAGCGGCGGCGATTTGCTTGGGGGTGACCGGCACGTGTGGGCTTCTGGCGGTCGTGTCGCCAGCACCGGTGAGTGCGCAGGTGATGATGACGTCGTGGTTCATGGGGCGGTTCCTTACGGGCGTAGTGGTGCCGTTCGCAGCCAGGAGCGGCTGCGACACGGTGGTTCAAATCAGGTTATTTGCTGGTGAGTTGCAGGTTGGCTGCAGCCGGTTTGCCGTCGAAGGTGGTCACGCCTTCGAGCCAGCGCGCCTGGTCCTGGGGGTGATCCTTGAGCCACTGCCTGGCGGACTCGAGGGCATCCTTGTGATCCAGCAACGGCTGCATCATCCGGCTCTCGTCGGCGGCGGTGAAGGTCAGGTTGGTCAGCAGCTTGTGCACGTTGGGGCACTGTTCGGCGTAGGTCGGCGCGGTCACGGTCCAGACGGTGGCCATGCCTTCGTTCGGGCCCAGGGCGTCGTCGCTGCCGGTGAGGTAGGTCATCGCGATATTGACGTTCATCGGGTGCGGCGCCCAGCCGAAGAACACCACGGCTTCCTTGCGGCGTACCGCACGGTCCACGGCGGCAAGCATGCCGGCTTCGCTGGATTCCACCAGTTGGAACTTGCCCAGGCCGAACTGGTTCTTGGCGATCATCGCCTTGATCTGGGTGTTGGCCCCCGAGCCCGGCTCGATGCCGTAGATCTTGCCGCCCAGCTCCTTCTCGAATTTGGCGATGTCGGCAAAGGTCTTCAGGCCTTTGTCCGCCAGGTAAGTCGGCACCGCGAGGGTCGCGCGGGCGTCTTCCAGGCTGGGTTTGTCGAGGACTTTGACCTGCTTGGCGTCGACGAACGGCGTGATGGTCTGGGTCATCAGCGGGTTCCAGTAGCCGAGGAACAGGTCCAGGCGCTGGTCACGGATACCGGCGAAGATGATTTGCTGGGAGGCGCTGGTTTGTTTGGTCTTGTAGCCGAGGCCGTCGAGCAGCACTTGGGTCATGGCGCTGGTGGCGATGACGTCGGTCCAGTTCACCACGCCCATGCGCACGTTCTGGCAGGATGCCGCGTCGGCAGCCCATACGTTCGTGCTCAAGATGGCGCTGGCGCTGAGTGCAAGCACGCAGCGGCGAATCAGTCGGTTCATGGTGGATCCCTCGGCAGGTCGTTATTGTGGGGGCCGGCGTCTTTGTGCGCCGTGAGGCCAAGTTACGTAGCTTTGGAGGCGACAAAACGCACGGCGGCGACCAGCTCTTGCACTGCAGCGACCTGCCCCCTTGAATCCACCCGAGAACGGGAGTATCACAGTGCCACGCTGCCCGTCCTACGAGAGCGCCACCATGTCCCAGGATTTCTACTTTCTGCTGATGCCGGGGTTCTCGGCCATCGGTTTTATTTCTGCACTGGAACCTTTACGCGTGGCCAACCGCTTTCGTGGCGAGTTGTACCGCTGGCATGTGCTGAGCGCCGATGGCGGCGCGGTGCTGGCGAGCAATGGCATGTCGGTCAACGCCGACGCCGCGCTGGAACCGCTGAAAAAGGGTGCGACGCTGTTGGTGGTGGCCGGCTTCGAACCGCTGCAGTTCGCCACGCCGGCGCTGGAGCACTGGCTGCGCCGTCTGGACCATGACGGCGTGACCCTCGGCGCCATCGACACCGGCGCCTGCGTGCTCGCCGAAGCCGGCCTGCTCGACGGTCATCGCCTGACCCTGCACTGGGAAGCCATCGATGCCTTCAAGGAGTCGTACCCGCACCTGAGCGTGACCCAGGAACTGTTCGAAATCGACCGCCGCCGCATCACCTGCGCCGGCGGCACCGCCTCCATCGACCTGATGCTCGACCTGATCGCCCAGGCCCACGGCGCCGACCTGGCGATCCAGGTCTCCGAACAGTTCGTACTCGGCCGCATCCGCCCGCGCAAGGACCACCAGCGCATGCAGATCGCCACGCGCTACGGCATCAACAACAAGAAGCTGGTGCAAGTGATCGGCGAGATGGAGCAGCACACCGAACCGCCCCTGAGCACCTTGGCGTTGGCCGACGCGATCAAAGTTACCCGGCGCCAGTTGGAGCGTCTGTTTCGCCTGCATTTGAACGATACCCCGAGCAACTTCTACCTTGGCCTGCGCCTGGAAAAAGCCCGGCAGCTGCTGCGCCAGAGCGATATGAGCGTGCTGGAGGTGAGCATTGCCTGCGGGTTCGAGTCGCCGTCGTATTTCACCCGGAGTTATCGGGCGAGGTTTGCCAAGTGTCCGAGGGAGGATCGGCGACGGGAGGTGGTTTGACGGGCAATTATAGTGAATTATACTCATCACTATAATTTATAGTTGTTTTCATAATTGAGTATAAATCCATGTCCAAGCACAGCGGCTTCGTGTTCCGTCGCCCCGCCCTGGCAAGCAGTATTGCCGATGGCCTGGTGGGCGCCGGTATTCAGGATTTCACCTCTGGCCTGTTCCTCGCGGCGCCCCGTCGCACCGGCAAAAGCACTTTCCTGCGCGAAGACCTGATTCCGGAATGTCAGCTCCGGGGCTGGCTGGCGGTGTATGTGGATCTCTGGGCTGACAAGGAGAAAGATCCTGCGGAGTTGATTGCCAGTGCTATTGCGGCTGCCCTGGTTCCCTATGAAAAGGGCATCCGCAAACTGGCCAAGAATATTGGCATCGAGAAACTGAGCTTTCTGCGGACGCTCTCCTGGGACTTTACCCAGCCACAATTGCCTGTCGGTGCGACGCTGACCCAAGCCCTGGAATTGCTCCACAGTGCTGCAGAAAAACCCGTTGTGCTGGTGATTGACGAAGCGCAGCACGCCTTGACCACCGAGTCGGGTATCAATGCGATGTTCGCGTTGAAGGCTGCCCGGGATCAGCTCAACCAGGGCCGTGACGAAGAGGGCAGCGGCTTGCGCCTGGTGTTTACCGGTTCCAATCGCGACAAACTCGCCCATTTGGTATTGGGTAAAAGCCAGCCGTTCTTCGGTTCCAGCATCACGCCGTTTCCGCTGCTGGGTAAAGAGTTCACCCAAGCCTACACTGTGCACCTCAACGCGCACCTGGCCGAGACCAACCAGTTCAACGCGGCTGATATTGATGAGGCGTTTGAGCTGGTAGGCCGGCGTCCCGAGATGTTGCGCACGATCATCGGTGAAGTCGCGTTGGAACTGGGCGAGGCGAGCAATCTGGGCCAATTGCTGCACAGTCGCGCCGAACTGCTGCGCGCGGGTGTATGGACCGAGTTCGAAAGCGCCTGGAACGCCCTGACCATCCCGCAGCGCGCCGTGCTGGAGGTGATGGTGGAGCGCTCCCAGAACAACGAACCCTTCGCGCCCTTCACCGACAGCACCCTCACGGCTGTCAGCAAGGCGCTGGAAGCCATGGGCAGTGACGTGGTGCCGGGTACCCAGACCGTCCAGGCCTGCATCGATGCCTTGCGCGACAAGGAGTTGGTGTGGAAGTCGGGCCGCGGTGGTTATGCCCTGGAAGACAAGTCGTTCGGGGATTGGCTGCGGCACAAGCGCCATACACCCCACTGAAAACACCCCACATCTAATGTGGGGGCTTGCTCCCGATGACGGACTGTCAGTTGATACAGCTTTGGCTGACTCACCGCTATCGGGGGCAAGCCCCCTCCCACATAGGATTGTGGTGTAGCTTACTTCTTCAGCAGTGCCGAACACGCCGCCTTGAAGGCCTCATGCTGATATTTGTTCAACGTCGCCGGCAGTTCAAAGTTGTGCTTCTTGTTCTGCGCATTGATGGTCTGCGGCGACAGCAACGTCACCTCAACCCCCTCCAGCAATTGAAACACCCCTTCAATCTTGAACGTGGTCGGGCCACCGGCGAATTCGCCTTTTTTGCTGCGCTTCTTGATCGCGATGCGAGTGACGGCGTTGGCCTGCACGAAGGCCTTCACCTGGGCGGCAAAGGCTTTGACGTTGGCCGCTTCATCATCGTCTTCAAGGGCGATTTTCTTGGTAGCCAGGGCGACGTGGCCCAGCGCCTGGTTGTCCAGGGAGGCGACAGCGATGATGGCTTCGCTGCCTTTGATTTCGATGCCACAGATAGTCATGAAGGGCCTTGGTTCAAAGAGAAAGTGGCGGGATTGTCGCTTATTCCTGCCCAATCGACTCCAAAAACTCCGACCGCTCATCACTCATCCGCGCCAGGCAGTCATTTTGCGCAATCGCATAGGCTTTGGTGCCGGTCACTGCCGGGAAGGTGTCCACCGCGCAGTCGGCGTCACGCAGTTTTTCCCATTTCTGCTGGGCATCCTTCAGACGAGCGGTAATGTCGGCGAGCTTGGTCTTGTCGCTGCCATAGGTGGAATGCATGCGTTCCAGCAGGCCTTGATAATTATCCTTGAGCAATTGCTCGGCAGTGGTTTTGTTATAGGTGGCGCATTCCAGGGTTTGCTTGTCGTTTTCGATGCCATCGCACGGCGTGCTGTCGGTGTCTTCGGCCGCGTGGACGCCGGTTGCGATGAGTGCCAAAGCCAGGAAAATCGATTTCATTGCGCCGTCTCATATCAGGTGATGCGGGAATTCTGGCTCAAGCGTAAGACAAATAACAGCCGCCAGTCAGACCACTCATAACAGCCTTTGTCGTGGATTGACGCTTTCGGCAATTCCCCTGTCGTTTTTGCACCCGGCTCGGTCGGCCCCTGGGCATATGCTGGCCCCAAAGCGCCGGCAGACGATTCGGCGCATGAATCGCCAAAATAAGGGGACGCCTGATGAGCCCAGCCGAATTGCACGCCGACAGCATCGTTATCGACGGGCTGATCATTGCCAAGTGGAACCGCGACCTGTTCGAGGACATGCGCAAAGGTGGCCTCACCGCCGCGAACTGCACCGTGTCGGTGTGGGAAGGGTTCCAGGCCACGATCAACAACATCGTCGCCAGCCAGACCCTGATCCGCGAGAACAGCGACCTGGTGATCCCGGTGAAAACCACCGCCGACATCCGCAAGGCCAAGGAACAGGGCAAGACCGGCATCATCTTCGGCTTCCAGAACGCCCATGCATTTGAAGACCAGCTCGGGTATGTGGAGATCTTCAAGCAGCTCGGCGTCGGTGTGGTGCAGATGTGCTACAACACCCAGAACCTGGTCGGCACCGGTTGCTACGAGCGCGACGGCGGCCTGTCGGGCTTCGGGCGCGAGATCGTCGCCGAGATGAACCGCGTCGGCATCATGTGCGACCTGTCCCACGTCGGCTCCAAGACTAGCGAAGAAGTCATCCTCGAATCGAAAAAACCGGTGTGCTACTCCCACTGCCTGCCGTCCGGCCTTAAAGAACACCCGCGCAACAAGTCCGATGAAGAACTGAAGTTCATCGCCGACCATGGCGGTTTTGTCGGCGTGACCATGTTCGCGCCGTTCCTGGCCAAGGGCATCGATTCGACCATCGACGACTACGCCGAAGCCATCGAATACACCATGAATATCGTCGGCGAGGACGCCATCGGCATCGGCACCGACTTCACCCAGGGCCATGGCCAGGATTTCTTTGAAATGCTGACCCATGACAAGGGCTACGCCCGCCGCCTGACCAGCTTCGGCAAGATCATCAACCCGCTGGGCATCCGCACCGTCGGCGAGTTCCCCAACCTGACAGAGACCCTGCTCAAGCGCGGCCACCCCGAGCGTGTGGTGCGCAAGATCATGGGCGAGAACTGGGTCAACGTCTTGAAGGACGTTTGGGGCGAATAAGCCAAGCACCCACGGGCAACATCACAACGAATTTTTCTGGAGTTAAGTTTCCATGGCCAAGATCGCCCCGCAATTGCCTATTGAAGTCGACAGCGAAACCGGTGTCTGGACGTCCGACGCCCTGCCGATGCTGTACGTGCCGCGTCATTTCTTCGTCAACAACCACATGGGCATCGAAGAAGTGCTGGGCGCCGAGGCCTACGCCGAGATCCTCTACAAGGCCGGCTACAAATCCGCCTGGCACTGGTGCGAGAAAGAAGCTGAATGCCATGGCCTGGAAGGCGTCGCGGTGTTCGAGCACTACATGAAGCGCCTGTCGCAACGCGGCTGGGGCCTGTTCAAGATCCAGGACATCGACCTGGATAAAGGCACCGCCAGCGTCAAGCTCGAACACTCGGCCTTCGTCTATGTGTACGGCAAGGTCGGGCGCAAGGTCGACTACATGTTCACCGGCTGGTTTGCCGGCGCCATGGACCAGATTCTGCAAGCCCGTGGCAGCCAGATCCGCACCGTGGCCGAACAAGTCTACGGAGGCTCCGAAGAGGGCCACGATGACGGCTTGTTCACCGTCAAGCCGTTGTAAGCCGAGGACCGTGCCATGGCTTTCGAAGCAATGTTCCAGCCGATCCAGATCGGCAAACTGACCATCCGCAACCGCGTGCTCAGTACCGCCCACGCCGAGGTGTATGCCACCGACGGCGGCATGACCACCGACCGTTATGTGAAGTACTACGAAGAGAAAGCCAAGGGCGGTATCGGCCTGGCGATCTGCGGCGGTTCCTCGGTGGTCGCCATCGACAGCCCCCAGGAATGGTGGAGCTCGGTGAACCTGTCCACCGACCGCATCATCCCGCACTTCCAGAACCTGGCGGATGCCATGCACAAGCATGGCGCCAAGATCATGATCCAGATTACCCACATGGGCCGTCGCTCCCGTTGGGATGGCTTTAACTGGCCGACCCTGATGTCGCCGTCCGGCGTGCGCGAGCCGGTGCACCGTGCCACCTGCAAGACCATCGAGCCGGAAGAAATCTGGCGCGTGATCGGCAACTACGCCCAGGCCGCGCGGCGTGCCAAGGCCGGTGGCCTGGACGGTGTGGAACTGTCCGCCGTGCACCAGCACATGATCGACCAGTTCTGGAGCCCACGGGTCAACAAGCGTACCGACGAGTGGGGCGGCACCTTCGAAGGCCGCATGAAGTTCGGCCTCGAAGTGTTGAAGGCCGTGCGTGCCGAAGTCGGTGACGACTTCTGCGTGGGCATGCGCCTGTGCGGTGACGAGTTCCATCCGGACGGCCTGTCCCACGAGGACATGAAGCAGATCGCCAAGTATTACGACGACACCGGCATGCTCGATTTCATCGGCGTGGTGGGCTCGGGTTGCGACACCCACAACACCCTGGCCAACGTGATCCCCAACATGAGCTATCCGCCGGAGCCGTTCCTGCACCTGGCGGCCGGTATCAAGGAAGTGGTCAAGGTCCCGGTGCTGCACGCACAGAACATCAAGGACCCGAACCAGGCCACGCGCATCCTCGAAGGCGGCTATGTGGACATGGTCGGCATGACCCGTGCGCACATCGCCGACCCGCACCTGATCGCCAAGATCAAGATGGGCCAGATCGACCAGATCAAACAGTGCGTCGGCGCCAACTATTGCATCGACCGCCAGTACCAGGGCCTGGATGTGCTGTGCATCCAGAACGCCGCGACGTCCCGTGAGTACATGGGCGTGCCGCATATCATCGAGAAGTCCACCGGGCCGAAACGCAAGGTGGTGGTGGTCGGTGCCGGCCCTGCCGGGATGGAAGCCGCGCGGGTGGCCGCCGAACGTGGCCACGACGTGACCCTGTTCGAGAAGAAAGAATTTATCGGCGGGCAAATCACCACCGCCTCCAAGGCGCCGCAACGCGACCAGATCGCCGGTATCACCCGCTGGTTCCAGCTGGAGCTGGCGCGTTTGAAAGTCGACCTGCGCCTGGGCGTGGCCGCCGATGCCGAGACCATCCTGGACCTGCGTCCGGACGTGGTGGTGCTGGCGGTCGGCGGGCATCCGTTTATCGAACAGAACGAACACTGGGGTGCCGCCGAAGGCCTGGTGGTGAGCAGCTGGGACGTGCTCGACGGCAAGGTCGCACCGGGCAAGAATGTATTGGTGTACGACACCATTTGCGAATTCACCGGCATGTCGGTGGCGGACTTCCTGGCCGACAAAGGCTGCCAGGTGGAAATCGTCACCGATGACATCAAGCCGGGCGTAGCCATCGGCGGTACGTCGTTCCCGACCTACTACCGCAGCATGTACCCCAAGGAAGTGATCATGACCGGCGACATGATGCTGGAAAAGGTCTACCGCGAGGGCGACAAGCTGGTGGCGGTGCTGGAGAACGAATACACCGGCGCCAAAGAGGAGCGGGTAGTGGACCAGGTGGTGGTGGAAAACGGCGTGCGTCCGGACGAAGCCATTTACTACGGGCTCAAGGAAGGTTCGCGCAACAAGGGCCAGATCGACGTCGAAGCCCTGTTCGCGATCAAGCCGCAGCCGTGCCTGAGCGAGACGGGCGAGGGGTACTTGCTGTTCCGCATCGGTGACTGTGTGGCGCAGCGCAATACCCACGCTGCCATCTACGACGCCCTGCGCCTGTGCAAAGACTTTTGATGAGGTGAACGCGGTCAAATGTGGGAGGGGGCTTGCCCCCGATAGCGGTGGTTCAGCGACAACTGTACCAACTGACAGTCCGCCATCGGGAGCAAGCCCCCTCCCACATTCGGGCCAGTTTCACAGTAGACCTGTGCGGTCTGTGGGAGCTTCACCATGTTGAACACCTTGCTGCCTATTCTCTTATTTACCGCCCTGGGCCTTGCCGTCCTCGGCGCCCTGCGCCGTGTGAACATGTGGCGCCGCGGCCGAGCCTCCAAGGTCGACCTGCTGGGCGGCCTGCTGGCCATGCCCAAGCGCTACATGGTCGACCTGCACCACGTGGTCGCCCGCGACAAATACATCGCCAACACCCACGTCGCCACGGCCCTGGGCTTTGTGCTGTCGGCGCTGCTGGCAATCCTGGTGCACGGCTTCGGCCTGCATAACCGTATCCTCGGCTACGCCTTGCTGCTGGCGTCAGTGTTGATGTTTGTCGGCGCCACCTTCGTTTACCTGCGGCGGCGCAATCCACCGTCGCGCCTGTCCAAGGGCCCGTGGATGCGCCTGCCGAAAAGCCTGATGGCGTTCTCGGTGAGTTTCTTCCTGGTGACGCTGCCGGTGGCGGGGATCCTGCCCGCCGACTTCGGTGGCTGGCTGCTGGCCGCGCTGCTGAGTGTGGGTGTGCTGTGGGGCGTGTCCGAGATGTTCTTCGGCATGACCTGGGGCGGCCCGATGAAACACGCCTTCGCCGGTGCCCTGCACCTGGCCTGGCACCGTCGCGCCGAACGCTTTGGCGGTGGTCGTTCCACTGGTTTGAAACCCCTGGACCTGAGCGACAAGAGCGCCCCCCTGGGCGTGGAAAAACCCAAGGATTTCACCTGGAACCAACTGCTCGGTTTCGACGCCTGCGTGCAGTGCGGCAAGTGCGAAGCGGCGTGCCCGGCCTTCGCCGCCGGCCAGCCGCTGAACCCGAAAAAGCTGATCCAGGACATGGTGGTCGGCCTGGCCGGCGGCACCGATGCCAAGTTCGCCGGCAGCCCTTATCCAGGTAAACCGATTGGCGAGCACAGCGGCAACCCGCACCAGCCGATCGTCAACGGCCTGGTGGACGCCGAGACCCTGTGGTCGTGCACCACCTGCCGCGCCTGCGTGGAAGAGTGCCCGATGATGATCGAGCACGTCGACGCCATCGTCGACATGCGCCGCTACCTCACCCTGGAAAAAGGCGCGACCCCGAACAAGGGCGCCGAAGTCCTGGAAAACCTGATCGCCACCGACAACCCCGGCGGCTTTGCGCCGGGCGGTCGCCTGAACTGGGCGGCGGATCTGAACCTGCCACTGCTCAGCGAAAAAGGCAGTGCCGACGTGGTGTTCTGGGTCGGCGACGGTGCCTTCGACATGCGCAACCAGCGCACCCTGCGCGCATTCGTTAAAGTACTGAAAGCGGCCAAGGTCGACTTCGCGGTGCTCGGCCTGGAAGAACGCGACAGCGGTGACGTGGCGCGACGCTTGGGCGATGAAGCGACGTTCCAGCTGCTGGCCTCGCGCAATATCCAGACGCTGGCCAAGTACAGCTTCAAGCGCATCGTCACCTGCGATCCCCACAGCTTCCATGTGCTGAAAAACGAATACGGCGCCTTCAACGGCAACTATCTTGTGCAGCACCACAGCACCTTCATGGCCGAGCTGATCGGCGAGGGCGCGCTGAACCTGGGCCAGCACAAAGGCAACAGCGTGACCTACCACGACCCGTGCTACCTGGGCCGCTACAACGGCGAATACGAGGCGCCGCGCCAAGTGCTGCGGGCGCTGGGCATCGAGGTCAAGGAGATGCAGCGCTCGGGCTTCCGTTCCCGCTGCTGCGGCGGCGGTGGCGGCGCGCCGATTACCGACATCCCCGGCAAGCAACGTATCCCCGATATGCGCATGGAAGACATCCGCGAGACCGGCGCCGAACTGGTAGCGGTCGGTTGCCCGCAATGCACGGCGATGCTCGAAGGTGTGGTTGAACCGCGCCCGTTGATCAAGGACATCGCCGAGCTGGTGGCCGATGCATTGCTGGAAGACGTCGCACCGGCCAAAGCTCCCAACAAGCGTGAACCTGCGGAGGTGCACTGATGAGCGACATTATCCGCCGCGACCCACGGGCCGAATGGATCGCCCGCAACCGCCTGCACCCGCTGCATGCGGCGATGCAGCCGCTGCAACACAGTTGGATGGGGCCTAACGGCGTCATCCGCAAGAACGTGCATGGTGTCGGTTTTATCGGCCCCAACGGCATCAAGCGCATCGACCGCAGCGGTGCCCAGCAGGGCGGTGCGGCCAAGCGTACGGCGGCGATTGAAGTGCAGTTGCCGCTGCATCAGGTGCCTGCGCCTGCGTTCTACATCAACGTAGTGCCGGACATGGTCGGTGGCCGCTTGAGCAGCCACGACCGCGACCTGCTCGGCCTGGCGCGGCAACTCGCCGGCAACGACGGCGCGGTGCTGGTGGTGGTGTTTGGCGAACACAAGGAAAGCGCGTTTGCCACGGCCGGTGTCGATCGCCTGCTGGTGCTCGACGGCCACGAATTCGACGGTTATTCACCGGAGCAACGCGTGCAGGGTTTGCGCGCTGTGGATAACCAGTTCAACCCGCGCCACTGGTTGCTGCCCGACAGCCGCAGTGGTGGCGGCGAGTTGGGTCGGCGCTTTGCCGCCAGCCTCAAGGAACGCCCGGCCACTCGCGTCTGGCAGATCAAGGGCGATGAGTGCATCGGCCGCGCCGGTGCGGGCCGGGAAGACTTGGCGCGGCCGCTGCCACGCCTGATTCTGGCCGCCGCCGAATGCGCCGATCCGGTCAGCGACACACGCCATGAGGTGCTGCCCGTGGAGTTATCCACAAGCCTGGCGCGCAGCCTGCCGCGTATCGAGGATCTCGGTGCGGTGGCGGTGGACCCGGCGGCGATTCCCATGGCCGAGGCCGAGTTTATTTTCTCCGGCGGCAACGGCGTGAAGGACTGGGCGCTGTTCCACCAGACCGCCGCGGCATTGGGGGCCACCGAAGGCGCCTCGCGGGTGGCGGTGGACGATGGATTCATGGCCCGTGATCGCCAGGTCGGCGCCAGCGGTACCTGGGTGACGGCGCGGGTGTATGTGGCCGTGGGGATTTCCGGGGCGATCCAGCACCTGCAAGGCATTGGCGCCTGCGACAAGGTGGTGGCGATCAACCTCGACCCGGGCTGCGACATGATCAAGCGTGCCGACCTGTCGGTGATCGGCGAAAGCGCCGCGATTCTGCAAGCCTTGATCGCTGCGGTCGAGGCCTACCGCAACGGCGCCAAGCGCGATGCGGCTTGAGGACATGACCATGACCACGAATGTAATCAGCCTGGTGTCCATCGGCGCCCACCCCACCTCCGGCCGGCCACGCCGCGCCGAACAGGATGCGCGCGCCGTCGAACTGGGTCTGCAGATGGCTGGGGATAAGTTGCAGGTGCTGCACGCCGGCAACATCGCCGAACCGACCCTGCGCAGCTACCTGGGCATGGGCCTGCCACAGTTGCACGTGCTGGAACAACCGGAGGGCAGCGATGCGTTGCCGGTGCTCGGCGAGTACCTGCGCCACGCCGGTGCCCAGGTGGTGCTTGCCGGCAGCCAGGCCGAAACCGGTGAAGGCTCGGGCATGTTGCCGTTCCTGTTGGCCGAGCAATTGGGCTGGCCGCTGATTGTCGGGCTGGCCGAGGTGGAGTCCATCGACGGCGGTGTGGCCCGTGTGCTGCAAGCCTTGCCCCGTGGGCAGCGCAGGCGCTTGAAGGTGCGCCTGCCATTCCTGGCGACGGTGGACAACGCCGCGCCCAAGCCTCGGCAGAGTGCCTACGGCCCGGCACAGCGCGGTGAGCTGGCGGCCCATGAGGTCGAGGTTGAAGACGATGAGTTATTCGCCAGCGCGCTGTTGCAACCGGCCAAGCCCCGGCCCAAGCGCCTCAAGGTGATCAAGGCCAAGAGCGGCGCCGACCGCATGAAAGCCGCCACCGCCAAGGCCAGTGGCGGCGGTGGGCAGGTGCTCAAGGGTGTGAGCGCCGAGGAAGGTGCCCAGGCAATCCTCAAGTTGCTCATAGAAGAAGGCGTCGTGCGCTAACCCACCAACACTGCAAAACAAATGTGGGAGGGGGCTTGCCCCCGATTGCAGTGTGTCAGTCTCAGTATCTTTAACTGAAGCACCGCTATCGGGGGCAAGCCCCCTCCCACATTGGATCTTCATTGGGGCGCAGGTTCGGGCGCAGGCTTGGGCACCAGATCCGGCAGCGGTGGCGGCAGGGGTTGCCAGGTGGCATCCGGCTGTTGCATCGGCGGTGGCAGCGCCGGCGTGGGGTCGCCGCCAATCGGCTTGAGGATCATTTTGTCGGTGGTGTCGCGCAGGATCATGCCCTGGGTCGAACTGCGCGCCTCGGTGCCGCTGTGGAAGGTACTGATCTGGGCAATCGGCAGGTCCAGGTTGCGTTCGATCCTCGGGGTCAGCAGCAGAATGATCTCAGTCTTCTGCTGGGTATTCTGGTTGGTGCCGAACAGCTTTTTGCCGATCCACGGGATCTGGCTCAACCACGGCAAACCCGAGCCCTCGTCGACGTCCGCCGTGCGGATCAGCCCCGAGACGATCTGGGTTTCATTGTTGCGCGCGGTCAGCAGGGTCTTGGTGGCCCGTGAGCCGAGTTCGAAGGTGGCCGGTACGTTTTCCGAGCCGGGAATACGCTTGGTGATATGGCTCATTTCCACGTTCAGCTCCAGGTTCACCTCATCGCTCAGGCTGATATTCGGCTTGACCGTGATCTGCAGCCCGACGTCCTGGTAGGACACCGACGAGGTGGTGATCTGGTTGGCGGTGGTGGTGGTCACCACGGGGATCTTGTCGCCGATGTTTACCTGGGCTTCTTCGCGGTTGCGCACCCGCACCCTGGGGTTGGCCAGGGTCACGGTGTTGCCGCTGCGTTGCAGCATATTGATGCGCGCCGAGGTACTGCCCGCGTCGAGCAGGATGTTGTCGCCATTGATCCCGCGCAATGCGCTGAGCGGGATGCCTGCCAGCCCGGCAGGCACGTTGGCCAGGTTGCCCACGGACAGGCCGATGCTCTCCGGGTACTGGATGCCCAGGTTCAACTCGTCGGTCAGGCTGACCTCCAGCACCTGGATGTCGATGGTCACTTCCGATTGTGCGATATCAATGGCTTCCACCAGTTTTTCCACCGCGCTCAGGGTGTCCAGTCCATCGCGCACGATCACCGCGTTCAGGCGTTCGTCCACCAGCACCTCCTTGGGCTTGAGCACCTGTTTGATCTCGGCGGCGATGACCTTGGGGTCGCCATGGCTGAGGTAGAAGGTGCGCACGGCCAACTCGCGGTATTCCCGTTCCTTGTCCGGGCGGCGGGGGTAAACCAGGATGGTGTTGGCGTTGAGGACCTTCTTGTCCAGCCCCTGGGTGGTCAGCAGCAGGTTCAGCGCGTCTTCGGCGGTGGTTCGGCTCGCGGTCATGCTCGCCGAGGCACTGGGATTGACGTCCTTGTCGATGACGAAGTTGACCCCCGACAGGCGCGCAATGGTCTCGAAAATCGTGGTCAGGCTTTGGGCGCTGAACTCCAGGCTCAGGGGTTTGCGCATGGCCTCGGAGAGGTCGGCGCTGAGGTAATCGGCGCTCACCAGTTCACGGGTCAGGGCATTGCGAAAGTCCAGGGCCTCTCGGTAGTTGGGCTTTTGCGCGATGATCCGGCGCACCAGGTTGAGGGCTTCCACCGGGTTGGAACGCTTCATTTCGTAGGCCTGGGCCAGTTGCGGGCGCAGTTGTTTCATCGCCTGGATGCTCTGGATTTCCTGGCGCGCGCCGAGGTTGCTGGGGTCGTATTTGAGGATGGTTTCCAGGGCGCGGATGGCAGCGGCATCGTCGCCACGCATCAGCGCGGTGCTGGCTTCGCGGCTGTATTGGGCCACCAGCAATTCCAGCTTGCTGAAGTTGGCGGTGCGCAGTTGCACATCGTCGGGGGCCTGTCTGGCTTCGGCTTGCAGCACTTCGACCGAACGGATGATGTCGCCCTTCTGGCGCAACTCGTCGCTCTCCTTGATCGCCCGTTGGGTCTGGCAGGCGCTGAGCAGGGCCACGGCCAGGCTCAAGGGTATCCACGTGCGTATGGCCATGATCGTGTCCTGCGCCGGTCAGTGAGTGTCCAGCCGCAAGGTGCTGACATGCTTGAGGGGCATGTAGGTCAGCACCACGGCGGTGTCGGTGAGTTTGTCCAGCCGGTAGTGCGCGTCGAGCATCTTGCCGGGCACGATGCGCCCGGGTACCGAGCAACGGTTGCACAGGGTGTACTGGCTGCCATTGCCGCTGAGCACGACGATTTTCGCCTGGTTCTCGTAGCGCCATTGCGCGCTCACGGTGAAGGGCAGGGGCGGTGGCTTGGGCGCTGAGGTGTCGACCGGCATGGGCGGCGGTGCAGGTGTCCAGGTCTGGGCGGGGAACAGGTCGATGGCTTCGGCCACCGCCGGCGCAGGTGCTGCGACCGGTGCCGAGGGCACCTGTACAGGGCGGGCGATCACTGGCACCGGCGAGGGCGTGGGAGTGTCCGCAGTGTCCTGCCAGAACAGCCAGCCGCAGCCGATCAAGGTCAGCAGCAACAGCACGCGCAGATACAGCGGCAGCGTCATTCCACCACCCCCAGCACACTCACCTTGAGGCTGATGTTCAACATGCCGCTGGTGATTTCCTTGCGCTCCAGGGCCAGGCGTTCGATGCGTACGGCCGGCTCGTTGGCGACGTCGTCCAGGGCATCGCGCAGCAAGGCGTAGGGGCCGACGAGGGGAATGTCCACGTCCAGCCGTTGCAGCCCGGTGTCGCCGGGCGCGGAGTAGGCCAGGGTGGTCTGTTCGATGATAAAGCCGCGCCGGGTGAGGACGTCCAGCAGCTTTTCCAGGCGTGGGGCGAAGTCCTGTGCACTGGGCAGGCGTTCGACCACGGCCGGTTCGGTCACCTGCACATCCTGGGGCTGCTCGGCGATACCGGCCTCCAGTTCCTGGCGCCGCAGGCTGTCGGCAATGCCTGCCGGATGAATCACTGTGACTTCGATCAGCAACGTTGCCGCCATCAGCCCTAATGCCAGCAGCCCCCAAAAGCCCAGGCGCTGTTGCCATTGCATCAAGTGCCAGCGCACGCGCGGGAGGTGGCGGGTCAGTGCGTCCATGGGCGACTACCCTGCACCAACCGCAAGTTTGACCTGCACCGGGTGTTGCGGGTCATTGGCCTTGCGTGCGCTTTGTTGCAGGTTCACGTGCACCCCTGGCTGGGCCTTGAGCCGTTCGACAAAGCGAAAGGCATCCCCCAGCACCTTGGCTTCCAACTCCAAGTGAATCAGCCGGGCCTGGGTGTCGACCTCCACGCGCGTCAGCGCGACTTCCGCGGACCAGGCCCGGGCCACGGCGTCCATCAGCGCGAAGGGCGTGTCCTGCTGTCGGGAAAAGGCGGCCAGTTGTTGTTTCTGCTGGGGTGACAAGCGAATGGCGGCCTGGATCAATTGCTCCTGGCGACGTGTCAATTCGATAAAGCGCTGCTCCAGTGCGTCGGTCTGTTGTTGCTGATGCTCCATGCGCTGCCAGTGTTGCCAGGTGACGAAGACAAGCCCGGCGGCGACCAGCCACAACACACTCACCAGCGGCCGATAGACGGCGTTGGGGTGCAGGAAGTCGACGTCCGGCGCCTGCCGCTGTCGCCAGGCACCGGCGAGTTGTGATTTCAGCTGAGCGATCATGCCAGCGGCTCCCCCAGCCAGGGATGCAGTGGCCCCAGCCAATGTTCAGTGGGGTGATTGGCGACGACCCATATGGCCGCCGCGTGCCGTTGCGCCAGCAGGTCGGCGGTGAAGAGGTTGTCGCTCAAGTGGCTGCCGGGTGGGGTTTGCAGCACGCAGACTTGTTGAGCCACACCCCGTTGCCGGTAAAGGCAACTGAGACCTCGCGCCTCAGGTACCGCCAGCACGCAATCGTCAGGCAATTGCTGCCAATACCGTTGGGCCACGGCCGTCAACAATGGCGTGCATGTCACCAGCGGCAGGTGCTGTTGCTTGAACAACTCCCGCAGGTCTTGCAGCAAATTCCGTGGCGTCGCGACCGCCAGGCGTTCATCTCCAAAGGTGCTGTTGGCGACTTGCACTTGCCACTGTCCGGGGTCGATGCCTGCCTGTTGGTTGAAGGTCACTTCGGCCAAGCCTTGCCAGTCGGCCTGGCTGTACACGCCGGTTTGCCACGCCAGCATCAGGTAGTGCACATGGGGGAAGCCCAGCAGCACCGTGGTCCGGTCCAGAAACCCGATGCGGCCGCGCGGCGCCTGTTCCAGCAGTTCGGCACAGGCGGCCAATGGTTCGCCAGCCTGTTGCGCACGCCATACTGCTGCACCGCGCCAGCGCGGCCGTGCGGCCCATTCGGCGCCGTCGCTGTGCAGCCACACCACATGCTCAATAAAGGGAAATGACACGGTGGATCTCCTTGAGCGTGGTGTCGCCCTGGGCGGCGTGGGCCAGGGCGATGTCGCGGATAAACACGTGGCCGGCTTCACGTGCCAGTTCGCGCAGGGTGGAGGCCGAACTGCGGTTGAGCAGGCCCTCCTTGATGCTGTCGGTCAGTGTCAGCACTTCGGCCAGGGCGAGTCGGCCGCGATAGCCGGTGTGACGGCAGGCCTCGCAGCCTTTGCCCACGCGGTAGTGACCCTGCTGGAGTTGAGCCTCGGCGAGTTGGGCGAGGTGGGTGATCTCGGGGTCGGGGGCGGCATCCGTGCCGCAGTCCGGGCAGATGCGCCGCACCAGGCGCTGGGCGACCACGCCGTTAAGGGCTTCGACAAAGCTGGCCGGGTCCACGTCCATGTAGGTAAAGCGCTCCAGCACACTGAACGCGCTGTTGGCGTGCACCGACGACAGCACCAGGTGCCCGGTCAACGCTGCCTGCACCGCAATGCCGGCCGTTTCACCGTCGCGTATTTCCCCCACCAGGATGGTGTCCGGGTCGTGGCGCAGGATCGAGCGCAGGCCACGGGCAAAGGTCAGGCCCTTCTTGTCGTTCACCGGGATTTGCAGGACCCCGGGCAGTTCGTATTCCACCGGGTCTTCGATGGTGATGATCTTTTTCTCGCCGGTATTGGTCTCCGACAGGGCGGCATACAGCGTGGTGGATTTGCCGCTGCCGGTGGGGCCGGTCACCAGCAACATGCCATAGGGTTCGCCGGCCAACACACGGATGCGCGCGATGGTCTCGGCGTTCAACCCCAGGGTTTCCAGGCTCAGGGACTCGCCGCGCTGGGACTTGTCGAGAATCCGCAGCACCGCATCCTCACCGTGGATGCTGGGCATGATCGACACGCGAAAGTCCACTTCGCGACCCTGGATTTTCATCTTGAAACGCCCGTCCTGGGGCACCCGCCGCTCGCCGATATCCAGCTCCGACAACACCTTGATCCGCGACAGTGCCTGCTCGGCCATGTCCATGCCGCTGGCCTGGCCCATCTGCTGCAACACGCCGTCGATGCGGTACTTGATCACCAAGCCCTGGGGCGTGGTTTCCACATGGACATCGCTGGCGCGGCTTTGCAGGGCATCGAACAGCATGGAGTTGACCAGGCGCACCACCGGGTTGTCGTCGCGGGCGATGCTGCTCAGGGAAATTTCCTGGGCGGCCTGGCCGACGCGGGCATGCTCGTCGTCCTCACCGAAAGGTTGCATCACCCGTTGGCTGGCTTCGGCCAGGCTCAACTGGGCCTTGACCGCGCCGGGCAGGCTCATGGCCAGGGGCAGTTGACGCAAGGTTTTCGAGGATTGCAGCCAGTGCCGGCTGGCCAGGGTGAAAGGGTCTCCCAGTACCAGGCACGGCTGGCCGTGGTTATCCACCGGCAGCACGTTATGGATCAGCGCCTGGGGCAGTGCCAGCAGGTCGAAGCGCCAGTGTTCACTGAGGTTTTCCGGGGGGATGGCAAGCAGGCCCAGGGGCTGGGCGATCGTGCTTAATTGGTCGGGCGCCTTCTCCAGCACCTCCAGCAGGTAATTGGACAAGCTCAGCCCGCGTTGCTCTGCAAGGGCCTGCCATTGCCGTGTCTGTTCGCTCATCGCACTACCCCTGGATGGAGCCCGCCAGTTCGAAAATCGGCATGTACAGCATGAACACGATCAGGCCGATCAGCCCGCCCACCACCAGCATCAACAAGGGCTCGAAGACCTTGCTGAACAGCTCGATGGCACGCTCCAGCGCTTCATCGTGGAACTGCGCGATGCGCTCGCACATCGCCGCCAGCTCGCCGCTTTGTTCACCCACGCGTAGCAGGCGTTCGGCGACGGCGGTGGTCAATCGATGGCGGGCGAGGGCAGTGGACAGTGGCTGGCCGGCCTGGATGTCGGTCATGGCCTGGCGCAGGTCCGCCTGGTGTTCCACGGGCAGCAGCGCACCGGACAGCTCCACCGCAGTAACCACCGGCATGCCGCCCATCAGCAACATGCCGGCGGTGCGATAAAAGCGCGCGAGGATAAACAGCGTGCGCTGGGCGCCCAGGCTGGGGATCTTCCAGAACAGCTGGGCGATGCGGCGCTTGAACCCGGCGCTGCGCAACAACAGCACCAGCGCGGCAATCGCCAGCACCAGGCCAAGCAACAACTCCATGCCGTGCGCGTCTACCAGTGCGCCCCACCACACCATAAAGCGTGCCGTGGCCGGCAGGTCGGCCACGGCGTCGAACACCGAGGCAAAGCGCGGGATCACGAAGAACAGCAGGAACAGCAGGATCAACGCGCCGACGCTGAGTACCACCAAGGGGTACATCAGGGCGCCGCTGACGCGCTTCTTCACGGTTGCCAGGTGGGCTTCAAAATGATGGTAACGGCGCAGGGCCACGGCCAATTGGCCGCTGTGTTCCGAGGACGCCACCGTGGCAATCAACAGCGGCGGGAAGGTCTGCGGCTTGAGCAGCATCGCCCTGGACAGCGAGTTGCCCTCATACATCGAGGCGAGCAGCTCGCTCATGACCTGCCGGTTGATGCCGGCGGGCGCCTTGTCGCGCAGGGTCTCCACGGCTTCCACCAGCACCAGGCCGGCATCGAGCAGGACTACCAGCTCCTGGATAAACAGGCCGAGGGCGAACGTACTGCGGCGCCTGGGGAGTTTGAGTGGGCGGCGGGCTTTCAGCGAGATGACCTGGGCGCCGTCGGCCTGCAGTTGCTGGCGCGCCTGGGCGACGTCAACGGCTTGCAGGCGCAGGGTCTGCACATGGCCACCACGGATGATGCGCACGTCAAAGTCGGTCATGGCATTTGCCCCGCCCGTTGTTGGCGCTGTTGCAACAACACCGCGTAGTAACGCCACACCGCCAGGGCGTAGCGTGAGCGCCGTGCTTCCCGGTCCGGCTTGGCCCCGGCGTTATAGGCGCCCACGGCCTGCCAGCCATAACCCTGCTCGCGGATAAACCCGGCAAGAATCCACGCGCCCACCATGACGCTGGTGCAGGGCTGGGTGATCAGGTGCTGCTCGGTGATACCGAACCGGGCCAGTGCGGGCAAGTGGCGGCTGTTGATTTGCATCAAGCCGATATCCTGGCTGCCATCGCTGTTGAGGTTGCGTGCGCTGGGGTTGAGGCCGGATTCGACCTTGGCGATGGCGTACAGCAACAGCGGGTCGACGTGGTAGCGGCTGGCTGCCAGTTGCCAGCAGTTGGCCTGTGCGGTACCCGTTAGGCACAGCAGTATCAGGACCCGCCGCAGCGTGTACATGTCAGAGGCCGTACACAATGTCGGCGTAGGTATTCACCCCGCCGGCCTTGCCGTCACGGCCCAGGCAGATGATCTCCGCATCGTTGGGCGGTGTGCCGGGGTTCTTGTAGAGATACGGGTTGCCCCAAGGGTCTGGCGGCAGCGTCTTCACATAGGGGCCCTGCCAATGGCTGGCGGTGGCGGGCCGGGCGGTGAGGGCGTCGAGGCCCAGGGTTTCGTCGGGGTAGTTGCCGTTGTCCAGGCGGTACTGGTTCAAGGCATCGGCAAGGGCTTTCATCTGGCCCTGGGCGGTTTGTACCTTGGCCAGTTCCAGGCGGTCGAACATCTTCGGGCCGACGTAGCCGGCGAGCAGGGCGATGATCAGCAGGACGACCAGCAGCTCCAGCAAGGTGAAGGCACGCTGGGGGCTGTGGATAAATGAGTGAATACGCATGGAAATACCCTGTTGGGAGTGCCAAGGTACGGCGGTTGTGTATAACTCTCCCGGCCCGCTGTGAAGCGGGCACCGCCGGTAGGACTGCGTTAGAACCTTTTCAATTCAAGTACATCTTCAACTGTAGCGTTGCTCGATATAAGGCGCCGTGAGGCGCCCTATAACGTTTGGCTCTTATGCTTATCGAGTAACTGAATATGCGTTCGAGCGGGTCATCGAACTTCGTCCCAGGCCTGGTCCCACGCTGTGCCCGTGCCGGGGGCATACGCCCAGGCGGCGCCTGCGCACCACGCGGTGTAGGGGTGAGGTTTGCACTTATAGTTTTTGCCGTTATTGCTCACGATGTCGCCGGCGTTGTACGCAGTGCCTTCTTTGTAGGCCGGATAGTCCCCGCCGCCACTGGAAGGGGTCACGGTAAAGGTCTGCCGCGCCAGGCCGGTCTTGCCATTCTGCTCGTCCCGTACCAGCAATCGCACCTCGTGCTGCGTCGGCTGAGGAACGTTAACCGCCACACCGCTTACAGTCATCTGGTTGTAGGGCCGGTTCATTCCGATAACAGTCCAGCTGTAGAGCAATGGACCGTTGTGCCCCACGGACTGACTGGCGCTGAAGGTAAACGGCCGGCCGGATTGCATGGTGGTGGGCCCGGTTATTTTCGCGACAGGCGCCGTAGGGTTTATCGGGGTTTCGCTGCCAGGGATGATCGCCATTGCACGGCTGTAACCCTTCGCCAATGTGTAAACCGAGTTGGCGCTGGCATCGCTGGTATTGAATACAATATTGCCGGTTTTTTTCTCTCCTACCTTCGCAATGCTTGGGTTGATCTGATTCGCCAATTGCTGGCCCCATATGTTCGGGTCGAGGTTGCTCGCGGTAATGGGCAGGGTAATGTCCACCACTTCCCTGGCCGCCGGTGTGTTGTCGAGGATGCGGAAGTGGACTGAGTCACCCGGTTTGAGGGTCTCCATGACCTGATCGATGAATTGGCCGATATCGACCCACTGCTCCGGGATTCCGGCACCGACGATGTTGATGTCACTGCAGTTATAGAACCCTTCACCCGCTGGATCGATACGCTGCCACTGCACGAACAGCGTGGCTTTGCCCGTTTGCCCCGATGGGATAGGTACAGCGAACTTGAAGTACCCCGTGGCCCCCGCAATGATGGGTGGATCATTGCCCCAGTCGGTTTGCGCGATCTGGAACGGCTGAGTGTGGATGAGTGTCAGGTCATTCCAGGTCAGCGGCGACCTGGTCGGGTCAAAGCCCGGGTTTGTGAGAAAGACCTTTGCGAAACTGGGCACGTGTGGCGCAGTGCCGATGATGCGCACATCCATCATGCCATTGGTGGGCGTAACGTCGGTGCGATGCCACTGGTCCGACACAATGTTCAGGCCATCTTTCTTGCTGTCAGCCGCCGAACAAAGTTTGCCATCGGGCACTTCTCGTTTGACGATTTCAGGGTCGTTGTAACCCGGTTGCCTGATCAAATGGGCCACTTCATTCCATTGCTGGCCTGGATACTGCTTACTCACTTTAGACAGGGCCGCGCACCCTGCATCACTGGGGCTGCCTGACCAGAAATCCGGGAGTGCCCTGCAATAGACCTGTCGTGCGACGGGCGTGTCCACCGCACCGTGGGCCATGACCAGCGTCGGTGCCAACAAGACCGCCGCCAACAACCATTTCATTAAGCGCTGTAAGTTACTCATGCTTGATCCACCTCAATTCAGATAAACAAGTTCCGAACGGCTGGAACGATCAGTGTGCTTATTCAATCGGCATCATTTGCTCAGTTGATCTCCCTTGGGAGCGATGCGGGTTGCAGGGTTGTTCTGCCCAGGGCCAAACAGAAACACCCACCCTTGATAACTGCCTTGTCCTGTAAAACTCTGGTTGATGACTGAAAAGTTGCCTTGTTTGAACGGTGTGCCCTTTGCCGTGCTGAACACACCCATGATGCTTTCGCCGGGCCCGGCCACCACGCCCCACTCGGCGTCGCCGGTCAGCGGGTCGGTATAGGCGCGGCGCAGATAGCGCTGGGGGGTGGGCTGGCGACGGTCGAGCAGCAGGTCTTCGAGGGACCTGGGGTAGGTATTGCCGGCGGCGTAGTACAGGCCGATCGCCCGGCGGATTTCATTGCCCCGCGCCAGCAGTTCCAGCTCGCGTTCGCGCTGCAGCACGCTGGACCACAGGGTGCCGACTTCCATCAGCATCACGGCCACCACCGCCACTGTCACCAACATGCCCATGAACACCGAGCCCTGCTGGCTGTGCTTACCAGTCGGCATAAGCGTTCCCGTTCGTGTCGGTCCCCGTGGCACCGCTGCGTGCATCGCCCAGGCCTTGTTCGTCCGAAGGTTGCAGTTGCCAGGTATCACGCCTGCCGGTCAGCGGGTCCATGGGGATCTCGCGCAGGTAGCGGCGGTCGACCAGGGCTTGCAGGGACTCGGGGTTGGCGCCGTGGTCCTCGCGGTATTGGTCCAGGGCCTGGCGAATGGAAGACAGGTTGTGGCGCAGCACGGTTTCCTGGGCCTTGGTGTGCTGGCGGAAGTACTGCGGGGTGACCAGGGTCATGAGGGTGGCGATGATCGCCATGACCACCAGCAACTCAATCAGGGTAAAGCCCCGATCACCATTGGCTGTATGACGTTCCATTCAAGCTCTCCCGGGTGCTTCGGGATGAAACGTCGAATACATCTTCTCCCTCTTGTGGGTTATCCGCAGTGCTCTTGTAGCTGCGCAGTTGCCAGGTTTCTGCGGGCGCACGTTCAGGGCACTCGCACACGGGATCGCGGGGAATGCGTCGCAGGAAATAGAGTTTGTTGCCCTGAAGGTTGGTCTTGTCCGTCACCCCCTCGACCAATACGTGCAGGGAGGGTGGATAACCGCTGTCAGTGATGCTCTTTTCAATGCGGCCATCGTCACTGGCGTCTTTGTAGGCATCGATCGCACGCCGGATTTCCCGCAGCGAGCGTTGCAGGTCCAGTTCTCGATCACGTTTACCCATCAATGCTGTCAGCGGATAAGCCACTGTCGCAAGCGTGGCCAGCAGGGCCAGCGTCAGTAGTAATTCAATCAGCGTAAAACCTTTGGCGCAGTGATGGCTGGGCTTGCCCTGCCACATCACCGTTCTTCCTCCCGATCAGGCTGCCAAGGACTTCCGCGTTAACCCAGGCCATGGAATTGACTGCAAGGATGAGTGTAGATGCTGGGTGTTTTTTGTACAGGTTGTGGGTTTACCCACAAACGCTGTGAGCGTAGCTGTGGATAAGATGTTCGTGAGTCTCCACAACCCCCGTAAATCAACGTCTGTAAGCCGTTGTACGAAAAATAACCAAGCTAAGTCACGGTTTTTAGGTGCTTTTTCGTGTGGATAAGGTTGAAGCGGTGTTCGGACTTGCCCCCAAAGTCTGTTGGCGCTTCTGTGGATAAGATGTTTGCTATCCGCTACAGGCCTTATGAATAGAGGCGTTCCGTCGTCTGGTTGTTTATTGATCAAATTGCCGTTAAACCCCAGGAATATAGCTGAAACCCTTGGTATATGAAGGTTTGACGCGGTTTTCCACAGCGCTGCCGAAGTTGCCCCCAAAGTCTGTTGGCGGTTCTGTGGATAAGGTGTTTGCGTACCGCTACAGGTCACGTTCTACGTGGCTTTTAGGGTTTTGATCAATAAATGATCAATATGCCGCTGGAACCGTCAACTTGAATAAGTCACGGATTTTCTTCAATTAATTTTGATGGGATAGCGCAGTTGCCCACAATTGCTGTGGGTGGCTTTGTGGATAAGTTGTTGGGTAAAGGCTGGAGGGCAGGCTGGCAGTGGTCTGCGAGACAGTCGATCAAATATTAAGCAGTGTGAGGTTCAAGTGTGGGAGGGGGCAAGCCCCCTCCCACAGTTTTGAGCTGTGGGTATCGGTTACTCGTGCGCAGCCACGCCTTTCAGGTAAGGCGCCGGGGCTGCGCCGAGGTTGTTCAACATGCGTTCGCTGTACCAGTCCACGAAGTTCACCACGCCGAACTCATAGGTCTTGGAGTACGGGCCAGGCTGGTAGGCGGTGGAGTTGATCCCGCGCTGGTTCTCTTCGGCCAGGCGACGGTCCTGGTCGTTGGTGGCGTCCCACACCTGGCGCATGCGCTCCACGTCGTAGTCCACGCCTTCCACGGCGTCCTTGTGCACCAGCCACTTGGTGGTCACCATGGTTTCCTGGGCGCTGATCGGCCACACCGTGAACACGATGATGTGATCGCCCATGCAGTGGTTCCAGGAATGCGGCAGGTGCAGGATGCGCATCGAGCCGAGGTCGGGGTTCTTGATGCGGCCCATCAGCTTGGCGCAGCCCTGCTTGCCGTCCAGGGTCATCGACACGGTGCCCTTGAGCAGCGGCATGCGCACGATACGGTTACGCAGGCCGAAGCTGGCGTGGGCGTAAGGGATCTTCTCGGCATCCCAGGCAGCGGCCGAAGCGGCGACATGGTCCTTGAAGGCCTGGTCGGCGCGTGGGTCGGTGACGTCGTCCCATTCCAGCAGGGTTTTCAACAGCTCGGGGTGCGACGCATTGCAGTGGTAGCACTCGCGGTTGTTTTCCAGCACCAGCTTCCAGTTGGCCTTTTCCATCAAGGTGGTTTGCACCGCCACCTTGGTGTTCTCCATGTCGTAGGGTTCCATGTAGTGGTTCAGCGTCGACAGGAAATCATCGATGGCCGGCGGGTTCTCGGCCAGGCTGATGAAGATGTAGCCGCCGGCGGTCTTCACGTTCACCGGCTTGAGGCCGTATTGCTTCATGTCGAAATCGGCGCCCATCTCGGTGCCGGCGAACAGCAGGCGACCGTCCAGCTCGTAGGTCCACTGGTGGTAGTGGCACACCAGCTTGGCAACCTTGCCCTTGTCGCTGGTGCACAGGCGCGAGCCACGGTGGCGACACACGTTATGGAACGCATGCACCACGCCTTCGGCGCCACGGATCACGATGATCGGGTTCTTGCCCACTTGCAGGGTCAGGTAGTTGCCCTTGCTGGGGATCTCGCAGGTCATGCCGGCGATCAACCACTCTTTCTGGAAGATCTCCTGCATGTCGATATCAAACAGCCGCTCATCAGAGTAGAACGGCTGCGGCAGCGAAAACGTGCGCTCGCGCTCTTGCAGCATTTGCGCGGTGGCCTTGCGTGCGGGTTCCAGCGGATCGCCCAAGCTTAAGGTTGCGGTGACGTCCATCGTGTGTGTCCTCATGGCCATTCTGTGTGGCCGACGAATAGTGGCTGATCAGGTTTGCAGCAAGGCGTAAAGAAAACGTCGTTGTTGGGAGCGAGTGTGGGGCTGCTGATGCGCCGAACCTTATCCATGAGCGACATGGCCCACTCTGTTCCCGACGCGCAACCCCCGTGGCATGGGGGCTGGTCGCGATAAGTATGTGAATGTCGCAGATAGGTAAATGGGCGGTTCCCGCGTTACGCAGAATCGCCACCATAAGGCCGACGTCGGCGGTGGAGAACAACATGTCCAATAATTTCCTGAATCCGGTAACCACCCAGACCTGGGCCAATGGTCGGCACATCGTCCGTTGCGTCAAAGTCATCCAGGAAACCTGGGATGTGCGCACCTTCTGCTTTATGGCCGACCAGCCGATCCTGTTCTTTTTCAAGCCGGGGCAGTTCGTCACCCTGGAGCTGGAAATCGACGGCCAGCCGATCATGCGCTCGTACACCATTTCCAGTTCGCCGTCGGTGCCCTACAGCTTCTCGGTGACCATCAAGCGTGTGCCGGGCGGCAAGGTGTCCAACTGGCTGCACGACACCCTGCATGAAGGCCAGGAATTGGCGGTGCACGGGCCGGTCGGGCTGTTCAATGCCATCGACTTCCCCAGCCCGAAAGTGCTGTACCTCAGTGGCGGCGTGGGGATCACGCCGGTGATGTCCATGGCCCGCTGGTTCTACGACACCAACGCCAACGTCGACATGACGTTTATCCACAGTGCCCGTTCGCCCAAGGACATCATCTACCACCGCGAGCTGGAGCATATGGCGTCGCGGATCGACAACTTCAGCCTGCACCTGATCTGTGAGAAGCACGGCCTGGGTGAGCCCTGGGCGGGTTATCGCGGTTACCTGAACCACAAGATGCTCGAACTGATGGTGCCCGACTTCCTTGAGCGCGAAGTGTTCTGCTGCGGCCCGACGCCCTACATGAATGCGGTGAAACGCCTGTTGGAAGTCGCCGGTTTCGACATGGCGCGCTACCACGAGGAATCCTTCGGCGCCACGCCGCCGGAAGCCCGCGCCGACGCGGTGGAGCAGGCCGAGCAAGCGGCGGATGCGCCGGAAATCGATCTGGCGGATCTGCACCAGGTGGAGTTCATCGCCTCAGGCAAGAGCATTCGCGTCGCACCTGGCGAGACCGTCCACGCAGCGGCGGCCAAGCTTGGGCTGTTGATTCCGAAAGCCTGCGGCATGGGGATTTGCGGAACGTGCAAGGTGATGAAGCTGGGCGGTGAGGTCGAGATGGACCACAACGGCGGGATTACCGAGGAAGACGAAGCCGAAGGCTACATCCTGTCGTGCTGCAGCGTACCGAAGGGCGATGTGCGCATCGAGTTCTGATTGCTCGAGCAGGCACAACACAATCCAAATGTGGGAGGGGGCTTGCTCCCTCCCACATTTGTTTTATGTACATCAGTGAGTCATTGTCAGGCGCCCATGACTTCGCGGATGTCTGCGGCCAATTCCCGTACTCGCTCTTCGTCGGTATCCCACGCGCACATGAACCGCGCCCCGCCTTTGCCGATGAAGGTATAGAAGCGCCAGCCCTTGGCCGTCAGCGCGGCAATCGCCGGTTCCGACAGTTGCAGGAACACGCCGTTGGCCTGCACCGGGAACATCAACTCCACACCGGGAATATCCGCCACCAGGCTGCTGAGCAATTGTGCGCAGTGGTTGGCGTGGCGCGCATGTTTGAGCCAGGCGTCGTTTTCCAGCAAGCCCACCCAGGGGGCGGAGAGGAAACGCATTTTCGAGGCCAGTTGGCCGGCCTGTTTGCAGCGGTAGTCGAAATCTTCGGCCAGCTTGTGGTTGAAGAACAGGATGGCCTCACCCACGGCCATGCCGTTCTTGGTGCCGCCAAAGCACAATACGTCCACTCCGGCTTTCCAGGTCAGGTCGGCGGGTGAGCAGCCGAGGAACGCACAGGCGTTGGAAAAACGTGCGCCGTCCATGTGCAGGTTCAGCCCCAGTTCCTTGCAGGTCGCACTGATGGCGCGGATTTCTTCCGGGGTGTAGACGCTGCCGACTTCGGTGGCTTGGGTCAGGGTCACTACGCGGGGTTTGGGGTAGTGGATGTCCTGGCGCTTGAGGGCGATCTCGCGGATCGATTCCGGGGTCAGCTTGCCGTTTTCGGTGCGGGCGGTGAGCAGCTTGGAGCCGTTGGAGAAAAACTCCGGCGCGCCGCATTCGTCGGTTTCGACGTGGGCGGTTTCCGAGCAAATCACGCTATGGTAGCTCTGGCACAAGGAGGACAGCGCCAGGGAGTTAGCGGCCGTTCCGTTGAAGGCGAAGAACACTTCGCAGTCGGTTTCGAACAGGTTGCGGAAACCGTCGGCGGCGCGGTGGGTCCATTCATCATCACCGTAGGCACGTTGATGACCCTGGTTGGCTTGTTCCATGGCGGCCCAGGCTTCGGGGCAAATGCCCGAATAGTTGTCACTGGCGAATTGTTGGCTCTTGTCGGTCATGGCCCATTCCTGTGGTCGATGTTGGTGCGCACTGTAACCAAGAAGGTTGGCGCTGCGCACGCACTGTAAATGCAAAGTCACTGGGGAATTATGCACGGTTCTGAAACGATGCCTGTCGGACGCGTCCGTGATGGCGCTTTGGATTTGCTCAAGTGGCTGGCGCTGCTGAGCATGGTGCTCGACCACCTGCGTTATGTCGGTTTGAGCCTCGATGGCCTGTATGTGCCGGGGCGCCTGGCGTTCCCGTGGTTTTGCCTGGCGATTGCGGCGAACCTGCACCGGGCCCGAAATGCGCCGGTGACCGGGCAATGGCGCTACCTGGGCTGGCTGTTGCTGTTCAGCGTGATCAGCGAAGTGCCGTATCGGCTGTTTATCGAGGATGCCGATACGTTGAACGTGCTGCCCACCTTGGCGTTGGGGCTGCTGGTTGCCCGAGGATGGCAGCAGAAGGCGTTTGTTGATCGAGGATTGGCGTTGATCGCCGTCACGATAGCGGCGGTATTTTCGTCGCACTTAATGTTCGGTTTCTTTGGTGTGTTGCTGCCAGTGGCGATGTTGCTGGTGTTTCGCCGGCCTTGGTACTTCAGTGTGTTGCCAGGATCGGTCTGCGTGGCCGCCAACCAATGGCAGATCCTGCTCAATAGCGCCACGCCGGTGGCGCACCTGGGATTGGTCGCGTGTCTGATCGCGCCATTGGCGGGCCTGGTCTTATTGCGACATGCCCATAGCACCTCGCCGCCAGCAATGCGCCGCTGGGCCTACGCCCTTTATCCGCTGCACTTCCTCCTGCTGCTGCTCCTGCGCCACATCATCGCCTGACACACCGCTGTCGGGAGCAAGCCCCCTCCCACATTTGTTTCGTGTTGTTCCGGCAATGTCGTAAACGCACCTTTGCGTGGCGTGCGCAGGCATTTGACCTGTCTGCGCCAGCCCTACCATCGCATCAAAGGGCCCTGCACGGGCCTCAACAATACGAAAGGCTGGGAGAGACGCGATGTTCAGCAAACAAGACCAGATCCAGGGATATGACGACGCACTGCTGGCGGCCATGAACGCCGAGGAGCAGCGTCAGGAAGATCATATCGAGCTGATCGCGTCGGAGAACTACACCAGCAAGCGTGTGATGGAAGCCCAGGGCAGCGGCCTCACCAACAAATACGCCGAAGGCTACCCGGGCAAGCGCTACTACGGTGGCTGCGAGCACGTGGACAAGGTCGAAGCCCTGGCCATCGAACGCGCCAAGCAGCTGTTCGGCGCCGATTACGCCAACGTACAGCCACACTCCGGTTCGTCCGCCAACAGCGCCGTGTACCTGGCGCTGATCAATGCGGGCGACACCATCCTGGGCATGAGCCTGGCCCACGGCGGTCACTTGACCCACGGCGCCAAGGTGTCGTCCTCGGGCAAGCTGTACAACGCGGTGCAGTACGGCATCAACACCGATACCGGCCTGATCGACTACGACGAAGTCGAGCGCCTGGCGGTGGAGCACAAGCCGAAAATGGTCGTGGCCGGTTTCTCCGCCTACTCCAAGACCCTGGATTTCCCACGCTTTCGCGCTATCGCTGACAAAGTAGGCGCGCTGCTGTTCGTCGACATGGCCCACGTCGCCGGCCTGGTCGCTGCCGGCCTGTACCCGAACCCGCTGCCGTACGCCGATGTGGTCACCACCACCACCCACAAGACCCTGCGCGGTCCCCGTGGCGGTCTGATCCTGGCCAAGGCCAACGAAGAAATTGAAAAGAAACTCAACGCCGCCGTCTTCCCCGGCGCCCAGGGCGGTCCGCTGATGCATGTGATCGCCGGCAAGGCGGTGTGCTTCAAGGAAGCGCTGGAGCCTGGCTTCAAGGCGTACCAGCAGCAAGTGATCGACAACGCCCAGGCCATGGCCAGCGTGTTTATCAAACGCGGCTACGATGTAGTGTCCGGCGGCACCGATAACCACCTGTTCCTGGTCAGCCTGATCCGTCAGTGCCTCACCGGCAAAGAGGCGGATGCCGCCCTCGGTCGCGCCCACATCACCGTCAACAAGAACGCCGTGCCGAATGACCCGCAGTCGCCATTCGTGACCTCGGGCCTGCGCATCGGCACCCCGGCGGTGACCACGCGCGGTTTCAAGGTGCCGCAGTGCATCGAGCTGGCCGGTTGGATCTGCGACATCCTCGACAACCTTGGCGATGCCGACGTCGAGGCCAACGTGGCCAAGCACGTGTCTGCCCTGTGCGCTGATTTCCCGGTTTATCGCTGAGCGCGGTTTTGGAGTAATGACTATGCAACGCTACTCGGGCTTCGGCCTCTTCAAGCACTCCCTCAGCCACCACGAAAACTGGCAGAAGATGTGGCGCACGCCGACCCCCAAGAAGGTCTACGACGTGGTTATCGTCGGCGGCGGCGGGCATGGTCTGGCGACCGCCTACTACCTGGCGAAAGAGCACGGCATCACCAACGTGGCCGTGGTCGAGAAAGGCTGGCTGGGCGGCGGTAACACCGCGCGCAACACCACCATCGTGCGTTCCAACTACCTGTGGGACGAGTCGGCGCACCTGTACGAACACGCGATGAAACTGTGGGAAGGCCTGTCCCAGGACCTGAACTACAACGTGATGTTCTCCCAGCGTGGCGTCTACAACCTGTGCCACACCCTGCAGGACATCCGTGATTCCGAGCGTCGTGTCAGCGCCAACCGCCTTAACGGCGTGGATGGCGAGCTGCTGAATGCCAAGCAAGTAGCCGACGAGATTCCGTACCTGGATTGCTCGAAAAACACCCGCTACCCGGTGCTCGGCGCCACCGTGCAACGGCGCGGCGGCGTGGCCCGTCACGATGCCGTGGCCTGGGGCTTTGCCCGCGCCGCCGACGCACTCGGCGTGGACCTGATCCAGCAGACCGAAGTGATCGGTTTCCGCAAGGAAAACGGCGTGTGCATCGGTGTGGAAACCAACAAAGGCTTCATCGGCGCCAAGCGCGTCGGCGTGGTGACCGCCGGTAACTCCGGCCACATGGCATCCCTGGCGGGCTTCCGCCTGCCGATCGAATCCCACCCGCTGCAAGCGTTGGTGTCGGAGCCGATCAAGCCGATTATCGACAGCGTGATCATGTCCAACGCCGTGCACGGTTACATCAGCCAGTCCGACAAGGGCGACCTGGTGATCGGCGCCGGTATCGACGGCTACAACGGCTACGGCCAGCGCGGCTCGTACCCGGTGATCGAACACACCATCCAGGCCATCGTCGAGATGTTCCCGGTGCTGTCGCGGGTGCGCATGAACCGTCAGTGGGGCGGCATCGTCGACACCACGCCGGATGCGTGCCCGATCATCTCCAAGACCCCGGTACCGAACATGTTCTTCAACTGCGGCTGGGGCACCGGTGGCTTCAAGGCCACGCCGGGCTCAGGCAACGTATTTGCCGCCAGCCTCGCCAAGGGTGAAATGCACCCATTGGCGGCGCCTTTCTCCATCGACCGTTTCCACAACGGTGCGTTGATCGATGAACACGGCGCTGCGGCCGTCGCCCACTAACAGGAGAAATTCCCTATGTTGCATATCTTCTGTCCTCACTGTGGCGAACTGCGCTCCGAAGAGGAATTCCACGCGTCCGGCCAAGCGCACATCCCGCGCCCGCTGGACCCGAATGCCTGCACCGATGAAGAGTGGGGCGACTACATGTTCTTCCGCGACAACCCCCGTGGCCTGCACCACGAACTGTGGATTCACGCTGCCGGTTGCCGCCAGTACTTCAACGCGACCCGCGACACCGTGACCTACGAAATTCTTGAAACTTACAAGATCGGTGAGAAGCCTCAGTTCACCGCCAAGGCCTCTGGAGAGAAGGTATGAGCCAGATCAATCGCCTGTCCAACGGTGGCCGGATCGACCGTAACAAAGTCCTGACCTTCAGCTTCAACGGCCAGAGCTACAAAGGCTTCGAGGGCGACACCCTGGCCGCTGCTTTGCTGGCCAACGGCGTCGACATTATCGGCCGCAGCTTCAAGTACTCGCGCCCACGGGGCATCTTTGCCGCCGGTGCCGAAGAGCCGAACGCCGTGCTGCAGATCGGCGCTACCGAAGCCACGCAAATTCCTAACGTGCGCGCCACGCAACAGGCGCTGTACCAGGGCCTGGTCGCCACCAGCACCAACGGCTGGCCGAGCGTCAACAACGACATGATGGGCATCCTCGGCAAGGTCGGCGGCAAGCTGATGCCACCGGGGTTCTACTACAAAACCTTCATGTACCCGCAATCGTTCTGGATGACCTACGAGAAGTACATCCGCAAGGCCGCCGGCCTGGGGCGCTCGCCGACCGAGAACGATCCGGACACCTACGACAACTTCAACCGTCACTGCGACGTGCTGGTGGTCGGCGCCGGCCCTGCCGGCCTGGCTGCCGCATTGGCCGCCGCCCGCAGCGGCGCGCGCGTGATCATCGCCGATGAGCAGGAAGAGTTCGGTGGTTCGCTGCTCGACTCCCGCGAAAGCCTCGACGGCAAGCCGGCCATCGAGTGGGTTGCCAGTGTCATTGCCGAATTGAAAGCCCTGCCGGACGTGGTGCTGCTGCCCCGCGCCACGGTCAACGGCTACCACGACCATAACTTCCTGACCATCCACGAGCGCCTTACCGACCACCTCGGTGACCGTGCGCCGATTGGCGTGGTGCGCCAGCGTATCCACCGTGTACGTGCCAAGCGCGTGGTCCTGGCCACCGGTGCGTGCGAGCGTCCGCTGGTGTACGGCAACAACGACGTGCCGGGCAACATGCTGGCCGGTGCGGTCTCTACTTACGTGCGCCGCTACGGCGTGGCACCGGGCAAAAAACTGGTGCTGTCGACCAACAACGACCACGCCTACCGCGTTGCATTGGACTGGCTGGACGCGGGCCTGCAAGTGGTGGCAGTGGCCGATGTGCGTCACAACCCACGCGGTGCACTGGTTGAAGAAGCCCGCGCCAAAGGTATTCGTATCCTCACCGGCAGCGCCGTGATCGAGGCCCGTGGCACCAAGCGCGTGACCGCTGCGCGTATCGCCGCGATTGACGTCAAGGCGCATAAAGTCACCAGCCCCGGCGAATGGCTGGACTGCGACCTGGTGGCCAGCTCCGGCGGCTACAGCCCGGTGGTCCACCTGGCCTCGCACCTGGGCGGCAAGCCGACCTGGCGTGAAGATATCCTCGGTTTTGTACCGGGTGAAGCCCCGCAGAAACGCGTGTGCGTCGGTGGCATCAACGGCGTCTACGGCCTTGGCGATTCCCTGGCCGATGGTTTTGAAGGCGGCGTGCGCGCCGCCAGCGACGCCGGTTTTGCCCCGGTGGAAGGTACGCTGCCAAAAGCCTTGAGCCGTCTGGAAGAGCCGACCCTGGCGCTGTTCCAGGTGCCTCACGAGAAAGCCACTGCACGGGCGCCGAAGCAATTTGTCGACCTGCAAAACGACGTCACCGCCGCTGCCATCGAACTGGCCACCCGCGAGGGTTTCGAGTCGGTGGAACACGTCAAGCGCTACACCGCGCTGGGCTTCGGCACCGACCAGGGCAAACTCGGTAACGTCAACGGCCTGGCGATTGCCGCGCGCTCGCTGAACGTGACCATTCCGCAGATGGGCACCACCATGTTCCGCCCCAACTACACGCCGGTGACCTTCGGCGCGGTGGCGGGCCGGCACTGTGGGCACATCTTCGAGCCGGTGCGCTACACCGCCCTGCAAGCCTGGCACGTGAAAAACGGCGCCGAGTTCGAAGACGTCGGCCAATGGAAACGTCCATGGTACTTCCCGCGCAACGGTGAAGACCTGCACGCCGCGGTGAAACGCGAATGCCTGGCCGTGCGCGACAGCGTCGGCCTGCTGGATGCGTCCACCCTCGGCAAGATCGATATCCAGGGCCCGGATGCCCGTGAGTTCCTCAACCGCATCTACACCAACGCCTGGACCAAGCTCGACGTGGGCAAGGCGCGCTACGGCCTGATGTGCAAGGAAGACGGCATGGTCTTCGACGACGGCGTTACCGCCTGTCTCGCCGACAACCACTTCCTGATGACCACCACCACCGGCGGCGCCGCCCGTGTGCTGCAGTGGCTGGAAATCTACCAACAGACCGAATGGCCGGACCTCAAGGTGTACTTCACCTCGGTCACCGACCATTGGGCGACCATGACCCTGTCCGGCCCCAACAGCCGCAAGCTGCTGGCGGAAGTCACCGACATCGACCTGGACAAGGACGGCTTCCCGTTCATGACCTGGAAAGAAGGTTTGGTGGGTGGCGTACCGGCGCGGGTGTTCCGTATCTCGTTTACCGGTGAGCTGTCGTACGAAGTCAACGTGCAGGCCGACTACGCCATGGGCGTGCTGGAGCAGATCGTCGCGGCCGGCAAGAAGTACAACCTGACCCCGTACGGCACCGAAACCATGCACGTACTGCGGGCCGAGAAGGGCTTCATCATCGTCGGCCAGGACACTGACGGCTCGATGACCCCGGACGACTTGAACATGGGCTGGTGTGTCGGTCGCACCAAGCCGTTCTCGTGGATCGGCTGGCGCGGCATGAACCGGGAAGACTGTGTGCGTGAAGAGCGCAAGCAACTGGTGGGCTTGAAGCCGATCGACCCGAACGTGTGGCTGCCGGAAGGCGCGCAACTGGTGTTCGATCCGAAGCAGACGATCCCGATGAAGATGGTGGGGCATGTCACCTCCAGCTACGCGCATAACTCCCTGGGTTATTCGTTTGCCATGGGCGTGGTGAAGGGCGGCTTGAAGCGCATCGGTGAGCGGGTGTTCTCGCCCCAGGCGGATGGCAGCGTGATCGAGGCGGAGATTGTGTCCTCGGTGTTCTTCGACCCTAAGGGTGATCGGCAGAACATCTGATAGACCCAGTCGCCTGCATCGGGGGCAAGCCCCCTCCCACAGGGGAATGCATTCCAAATGTGGGAGGGGGCTTGCCCCCGATGAGGCCAGAACAGTCACCCCAGAATTCAATACAGGTGCTTTATGACAGCAGCCAATGTTTACCAGCAACGCCCCACCTCCGGTGCCAAGGCCGAGTCGTCGCTGCACCATGCCGACCTCGCCAGCCTGGTCGGCAAGGGCCGCAAGAACGCCGGCGTGACCGTGCGCGAAAAGAAATTGCTTGGTCATCTCACGATCCGTGGCGACGGCCATGACGCCGCTTTCGCGGCTGGCGTGCACAAGGCCCTGGGCATCGAACTGCCCGGCGCCCTGCAGGTCATCGTCAAAGGCGAAACCAGCCTGCAATGGCTCGGCCCGGATGAGTGGTTGCTGATCGTGCCAGGCGGTGAGGAATTCGCCGCCGAACAAAACCTGCGCGCCGCCCTGGGTGACCTGCATATCCAGGTCGTCAACGTCAGCGGCGGCCAGCAGATCCTCGAACTCAGCGGCCCGAATGTGCGCGATGTGCTGATGAAGTCCACCAGCTACGACGTGCACCCCAACAACTTCCCGGTGGGCAAGGCGGTGGGCACAGTGTTCGCCAAGTCGCAGCTGGTGATTCGCCATACCGCTGAAGACACCTGGGAGCTGGTGATTCGCCGCAGCTTCTCGGATTACTGGTGGTTGTGGTTGCAGGACGCCTCGGCCGAATTTGGCCTGAGCGTTCAAGCCTGAGGAATAACCCATGAGCCGCGCACCCGATACATGGATTTTGACCGCCGACTGCCCCAGCGTGCTCGGCACGGTGGACGCGGTTACCCGCTATCTGTTCGAGCAGGGCTGCTACGTCACCGAGCACCATTCGTTCGATGACCGCCTCTCGGGCCGGTTTTTTATTCGCGTGGAATTCCGTCAGCCGGATGGCTTCAATGAGCAGGCGTTCCGCGATGGCCTGGCCTCGCGGGGTGAAGCCTTTGGCATGATCTTCGAGCTGACGGCGCCGAACTACCGGCCAAAAGTGGTGATCATGGTCTCCAAGGCCGATCACTGCCTCAACGACCTGCTGTACCGCCAGCGTATCGGCCAACTGTCGATGGACGTGGTCGCGGTGGTGTCCAACCATCCCGATCTCAAACCTTTGGCCGACTGGCATCAAATTCCCTACTACCATTTCCCCCTCGACCCTAACGACAAACCGTCCCAGGAGCGTCAGGTGTGGCAAGTGGTGGAAGAGACCGGCGCCGAACTGGTGATCCTTGCGCGCTACATGCAAGTGCTGTCGCCGGAGCTGTGCCGCAAGCTGGACGGCAAGGCCATCAATATCCACCACTCGTTGCTGCCGGGGTTCAAGGGCGCCAAGCCGTATCACCAGGCCTACAACAAGGGGGTGAAGCTGGTGGGGGCCACGGCGCATTACATCAACAACGACCTGGACGAAGGCCCGATCATCGCCCAGGGCGTGGAGGTGGTGGATCACAGTCACTATCCCGAGGATCTGATTGCCAAGGGGCGGGACATCGAAGGGCTGACATTGGCCCGGGCGGTGGGGTATCACATTGAGCGGCGTGTGTTCTTGAATGCCAATAGGACTGTGGTGCTCTGACTGCCGCCGATGAGGCCCTCACAAACAACACAAGAAACAGCATCTGTACCCGAGCACTTAAACGCGCTGCCCACCCAAAAGGGCAACGCAGTTCCATAAAAACAACAGCGAGGTGAAAGCATGTCTGGTAATCGTGGTGTCGTGTATCTCGGCAACGGCAAGGTCGAAGTACAGAAAATCGACTATCCCAAAATGCAGGACCCCCGTGGCAGGAAGATTGAGCACGGCGTCATCCTGCGCGTGGTCTCCACCAACATCTGCGGCTCCGACCAACACATGGTGCGCGGCCGTACCACCGCCCAGACCGGCCTGGTGCTCGGTCACGAGATCACCGGTGAAGTGATCGAGAAGGGCAGCGACGTCGAAAACCTGAAGATCGGCGACCTGGTTTCCGTGCCCTTCAACGTCGCCTGCGGCCGCTGCCGCTCGTGCAAGGAGCAACACACCGGCGTGTGCCTGACCGTCAACCCGGCCCGTGCCGGTGGCGCCTACGGCTATGTCGACATGGGCGACTGGACCGGCGGCCAGGCCGAGTACGTGCTGGTGCCGTACGCCGACTTCAACCTGCTCAAACTGCCGGACCGTGACAAGGCCATGGAGAAAATCCGTGACCTGACCTGCCTCTCCGACATTCTCCCCACCGGCTACCACGGCGCCGTCACTGCCGGCGTTGGCCCTGGCAGCACCGTGTACATCGCCGGTGCCGGTCCGGTCGGCCTGGCGGCTGCCGCGTCTGCACGCCTGCTGGGTGCCGCGGTGGTGATCATCGGCGACGTCAACTCCATCCGCCTAGCCCACGCCAAGGCCCAGGGTTTTGAAACCGTCGACCTGTCCACCGATACGCCGCTGCATGAACAGATCGCCGCGCTGCTCGGCGAGCCGGAAGTGGATTGCGCCGTCGACTGCGTGGGCTTTGAAGCACGCGGTCATGGCCACGACGGCGTCAAGGCCGAAGCCCCGGCCACAGTGCTCAACTCACTGATGGGCGTGGTGCGCGTGGCGGGCAAGATCGGTATCCCAGGCCTGTACGTCACCGAAGATCCGGGTGCCGTGGATGCCGCTGCAAAAATGGGCAGCCTGAGCATTCGCTTCGGCCTGGGCTGGGCCAAATCCCACAGCTTCCACACTGGGCAAACGCCGGTGATGAAGTACAACCGCCAACTGATGCAGGCGATCATGTGGGACCGCATCAACATCGCCGAGATCGTCGGCGTGCAGGTGATCAGCCTGGATGACGCACCGCGTGGGTATGGCGAGTTCGATGCGGGCGTGCCGAAGAAGTTTGTGATTGATCCGCATAAGTTGTTCAGCGCGGCATAAATCCCGGGCACAAGAAACCCAAATGTGGGAAGGGGCTTGCTCCCTCCCACATTTGGGTTTTCGTGTTTGGGATATCTACGGTTGGCCAACGCACTTGGTATACGGTCGTGCCCGTTGGCCGCTTACTCACTGATCCTCCTTTGCTTTCCGAGCTCACTATCAGTCCCCCGGGGTTGCTGATCGATTGCTGCTGACGCGGATTCAGGCCGGCTTATTCCGATGGGGTTGCAGAGGTGCCTGGAACAACCGACGGGATACCCAGTCCAACGCCTGCGTTCACCCCTACATCCAGAGGTTGCTCCAATGAAGATTTCACGCGGTTTCGCCCTTTCCTGCCTGATGAGCCTGGCCGCCACTCCGGTGTTTGCCGCGGGGTTCAGCCTTGGCGATGCGGCCAATGCCATCGCAGGCATGCAAGGGGGCAATAACAAAGCCGCAGCTGCCGCACCGTCGTCTGAAACGGCTGGCCTGCTCAGCGCCCTGACCTCGCAACTGAACATCACCCCCGAGCAGGCCGTTGGCGGTACTGGTGCCATGCTGGGCCTGGCCAAGAACAAATTGAGTGGCAACGACTATTCGCAACTGGGCAACAGCGTGCCGGGCCTCGACCAACTCTCGGGTAACAATGCATTGGGCAGCCTCGGGGCCTTGAGCGGGATGCTCGGCCAGGCCGGCGGCAGCAAGACCAGCGGCCTGGATGGCTTGCTGGGTAACGTGAAGAACACCAATGACCTGAACACCGCGTTCAGTGCGCTGGGGATGGACAGTGGCATGGTCGGCCAGTTTGCCCCGGTGATCCTGCAATATCTGGGCGGGCAGGGTGCCAGTAGCTCCGTGCTCGGCAAGCTGGCGCAAGCGTGGGGCACCGGTAGCTGATACATCCGTCGAAGTCGACGCAATGGCGCTCCTACAATCAGGACGCCTTTGTTTGTCTCGAAATGCCGAGTTTTCCCGCGAAACGTTTTCTGATGAGAGGGCAGGAACCGTAGGAAAGAAGAGCACCACCCAGGACTGTCCTTACTCGCTATCGCAACAAGCGACTGCTGGACGCCAATCCAACTGACTTCAATGGTGCTCTCATGAATTCAACCGCCACGCCGGGACTGTCCCTGCCCTCTCACTTTACCTATGACCGTTATGAGCCGAACCACACAGTTGACGTTGCCAAGAATCAGCGGCTTGGCCTGCCGTCCGGGTTGATCTCGGATTTACGCAATGCCCTGGATGCTGTGATGCATGGCAAGAACCCTGAGCAGGCCTCGAAGCATTTGCTCGCGGACTTGCGCCGTTTACATCAGCACCTCGTGCCGGAAAGGTCGCCTGAACATCCGCGCAACCAGCCACACCAACCGCTCATCATGACGGTCGATGATCTGAAGGCGCAGGCCAAATTGGCGGAGCAACTGCAAAACGATCCGAACCTCAAGCTTGAGAGTTTGCCTGGCAATAGCGGGAAAAAAGGCGTGACGGTCGATGATCTGAAGGCGCAGGTCAAGTTGGCGGAGCAACTGCAAAACGATCCGAACCTCAAGCTTGAGAGTTTGCCTGGCAATAGCGGGCAAAAAGGCGTGACTGACGATGATCTGAAGGCGCTGGCCAAATTGGCGGAGCAACTGCAAAACGATCCGAACCTCAAGCTTGGGATTTTGCCTGGCAATAGTGGGCAAAAAGGCGTGACCGACGATGATCTGAAGGCGCAGGCCAGGTTGGCGGAGCAACTGCAAAACGATCCGAATGTAATAAGAGACCTGGAAGGTCGAAAGGTGGATCTGGCCAGCTGGGACGCACTGACAGAGCATGCGAGCTTCCTTCATGACCATCCAGTCGCGGATAAGGTAATTTGCGAGCTGCGGGCTTTCCTCGATGCTGACCGTTCGGGAAAGGATATTGATCGGTTCGTTGCGGCCCTGCGGACCGACCTGGAAGCGTTCCTTGCGAACACCCAGCGCAGTGATGCTGACTTACAGCTGGAACTCATGGCAGCCCTCAGGAATACGTAAGACGCAGGCACCTTCGGAACGTTTAGCCACGCAGTCGCCGAATACGCTGATCCTTTTCGCTCCAGAGCTGGTTGACCCAGTTCTGGACGGTCTGGCGAAACGCCGGATCATTCTCGTAATCCCCCTGCCACAACGCCGGGTCCAGCTCACGGGTCTGGATGTCGATGATCACCTTGGGCACCGCGCCGCTGATCAACTCCCAGAACCCCGGAATCTTTTGCTGCGGATACACCACGGTCACGTCGAGCACGGCGTCCAGTTGTTCGCCCATTGCCGCCAGCACAAACGCCACGCCGCCCGCCTTGGGCTTGAGCAAGTGAGTGAATGGCGAAGCCTGCTGCTTGCGCTTGGCCTCGCTGAACCGCGTGCCTTCGAGGTAATTGACCACGGTCACCGGCTGGCGCTTGAACAGCTCGCACGCCTCCTTGGTGATCTTCAAGTCCTGCCCTGCCAGCTCCGGGTGTTTGGCCAGGAACGCCTTGGTGTAGCGCTTCATGAACGGGTAATCCAGGGCCCACCAGGCCAGGCCCAGGAAGGGCACCCAGATCAGCTCTTTTTTCAGGAAGAATTTGAAGAACGGCGTGCGGCGGTTGAGGGCCTGGATCAGCGCCGGGATGTCCACCCAGGATTGATGGTTGCTGATCACCAGATAGCTGGTGTCGCCGCGCAGCTCATCACCGCCGCGAATGTCCCATTGGGTGGGGATGCACAAGGCGAAAATAAGCTTGTCGATCTCGGCCCAGGTCTCGGCGATCCACATCACCGCCCATGAGGCGTAGTCCCGATAACGACCGGGTGCCACCAGTTTGAGCAGGGCAAACACCAGCAGCGGCCCGATCAGGACGAGGGTGTTGAGCAACAGCAGCAGTGAAACCAAACAGCCGGTGAGCAGGCGGCGCATAAGTAACTCTTGGAATCGTGTGGGCGGGCCATCATAAGCAAGCTGAGTCTAGAGGCCAAATCGCAAATGGCCGTACGAATGTTTCACAATGTGCCGGTTATGGTGGGCGTGACTAACTAAGTGCTGTCTTTGCGGTCTAGAATCCGCCTACTTCTTTCCGAGGAAATCACTTCGTGAAACTGCTTCTTGCCTCCCTCGCCCTGGCTGCCCTGCCTGTCATGGCCGCCGAGCCGACCCTTTACGGTCGCTACGAATACATCCAGTTGCCGGAAATCGGCGAAACCTTCAAGGCCAAGATGGACACCGGCGCGCTGACCGCTTCGCTGTCGGCCCGTGACATCGAGACCTTCACCCGTGACGGTGACGACTGGGTGCGCTTCCGCCTCGGCGGCAAGGACGCCACCAACAAGGTCTACGAACACAAGGTGTCGCGCATCAGCAAGATCAAGAGCCGCGCCGATGAAGACGACGACAAGGACGAAGCCACTGTGGCCAAACGCCCGGTCATCGACCTGGAAATGTGCCTGGGCAACGTCAAGCGTACCGTCGAGGTCAACCTCACCGACCGCAGCAGCTTCAATTACCCGTTGCTGATCGGCGCCAAGGCCTTGCGTGAATTTGGCGCAGCAGTAAACCCGGCCCGTCGCTACACTGCCGACAAACCGGACTGCTGATTTGAACCCATGCCCCACATCCTGATTGTCGAAGACGAAGCGGCGATAGCCGACACGCTGATATTCGCCCTGCAAGGCGAGGGCTTTACCACCACCTGGCTGAGCCTCGGCCAGGAGGCGTTGGCCCATCAGCGCCAGACCCCCGCCGACCTGATCATCCTCGACATCGGCCTGCCGGACATCAGCGGTTTTGAAACCTGCAAGCAATTGCGCCGTTTCAGTGAAGTGCCGGTGATGTTCCTCAGCGCGCGGGATGGCGAGATCGACCGCGTGGTGGGGCTGGAGATCGGCGCCGACGATTACGTGGTCAAGCCGTTCAGCCCACGGGAAGTGGCGGCGCGGGTGCGGGCGATCCTCAAGCGCGTCGGCCCCGGTGTGGCGCCGGCGCTGTTCCAGGTCGATCTGGAGCGCATGCAGATCAGCTATCGCGGCCAACCCCTGAGCCTGACCCGGCATGAATTCCGCCTGCTGCAAAGCCTGCTGGAGCAACCCGAGCGGGTGTTCAGCCGCGAGCAGTTGCTGGACGCGGTGGGCGTGGCGGCCGACGCCGGTTACGAGCGCAATATCGACAGCCATATCAAGAGCCTGCGCAGCAAGTTACGCAGCGTGGCCGCCGATGCCGAGCCGATCCAGACCCATCGCGGCCTCGGCTACAGCTACAGCCCGAGCAACAGCTGATGCGCCTGGGGCTGCGGATTTTCCTGGTGTATGCGCTGTTTATCGGCCTCACCGGTTACTTCGTGCTCAGCACGGTGATGAAGGAAATCCGTCCCGGCGTGCGCCAGTCCACCGAAGAAACCCTGGTGGACACCGCCAACCTGCTGGCCGAAATCCTGCGCGAAGACGTGAAGCACGGCACCCTCGGCCAGAGCCACTGGCCCGAATTGCTCAAGGCCTATGGCAACCGCCAGCCCGGCGCGACCATCTGGGGCTTGCCGAAAAACCAGGTCAACCACCGTATCTACGTGACCGACGCCAAGGGCACCGTGCTGCTCGACTCCACGGGCGAAGCCGTGGGCCAGGACTACTCGAAGTGGAACGACGTCTACCTGACCCTGCGCGGCGAATACGGCGCGCGCTCCACTCGCAGTGCAGCGGATGACCCCACCTCATCGGTGATGCACGTCGGCGCGCCGATCCGCGATAACGGGCAGATCATCGGCGTGGTCACCGTGGCCAAGCCCAACAGCTCGTTGCAGCCGTATGTCGACCGCACTGAGCGCCGCCTGCTGTGGTACGGCGCGGGCCTGGTCATCCTCGGCCTGTTGCTCGGTGCGTTGCTGTCGTGGTGGCTGAGCGTTGCACTGCGTCGCCTGACCGCCTACGCCGAAGCCGTCAGTGAAGGCCGAAGGGCAGAGCTGCCGCATTATCGCGGCGGCGAGCTGAAGCAGCTGTCCACCGCCGTCGAGCACATGCGCACGCAACTGGAGGGCAAGGCCTACGTCGAACATTACGTGCACACCCTGACCCATGAATTGAAAAGTCCGCTGGCTGCGATTCGCGGCGCGGCCGAGCTGTTGCAGGGCGAGATGAGCCGCGAACAGCAGCAGCGCTTCGTCGGCAATATCGACAGCGAAAGCGCGCGCCTGCAGCAGTTGATCGAACGCCTGCTGAACCTGGCGCAGGTCGAGCAACGCCAGGGGTTGGAGGCGCAGGCGAGCATCCCGCTGGCGGCCTTGGTCGACGATGTACTCAACGCCCAGTGTGCGCGAATCGAAAGCGCCGGGCTGCACGTCGAGCAAGGGATTGCGGCGGATGTGAGGGTGTTTGGCGAGCCCTTCCTGTTGCGTCAGGCACTGGGCAACTTGCTGGACAACGCGCTGGACTTCACACCGCCCGGTGGCGTGTTGAGATTCAGCGCACAGACGCTGCACAACGACGTGCAGGTGAGCCTGTTCAACCAGGCCGCACCGATCCCCGACTACGCCCTGCCGCGCCTCAGCGAGCGCTTCTATTCCTTGCCGCGTCCCGGCAGCGGGCGCAAGAGCACCGGCCTGGGCCTCAACTTTGTCGAGGAAGTCATGAAGCTGCACGGCGGTGCCTTGCAGATCGGCAATGTGTCGGGCGGTGTGCACGTGGTGCTGCATCTCCACACAGTCTCCACATTGCCCACATAAATCCCCCACACAGGCTGCCCAGACTCTCCCCATCAAAACAGGGAGAGACCCATGAACCGCAGCCTGCTTTTCAAACTTGGCGCGATTGCGCTGCTGATCCTGCTGTTGCTGATTCCGTTACTGATGATCAACGGTATCATCAGTGACCGCCAGCAACTGCGCGACGGCGTCCTGATGGACATCGCGCGCAGTTCCAGCTACGCCCAGCGCCTCACCGGCCCGGTGATGGTGGTGCCGTATCGCAAGACCGTGCGCGAGTGGAAGCTCAATGAAAAGCTCAACAAGCGCTACGAGGTCACCCGTGAAGAGCGGGGTCGCCTGTATTTCCTGCCGGACCGTTTTGAACTCGACGGCAAGGTGCAGACCGAACTGCGCGCACGGGGGATTTACCAGGCGCGGCTGTTCCATGCCGACAACCGTATCAGCGGGCGTTTCGAGCTGCCTGCGCAGTTGGGCATCACCGAAGACTTTGCCGATTACCGCTTTGAGCCGGCGTTTCTGGCGGTGGGGATCAGCGATATTCGCGGCATCGAAAATGCGCTGAAGCTGGAGCTGGGCAGCCAGCGCCTGGAGTTCGAACCGGGCTCCCAAGTGGACTGGCTGGGGGAGGGCGTGCATGTGGCATTGCCGGAGCAGGACAGCAGGAAACCGGCTGTAGTGGACTTCGCCTTCGACCTGCGCCTGCAAGGCACCGAGCAACTGCAAGTGGTGCCGGTAGGCAAGACCAGCCAGGTGTCCCTGGCCTCCAACTGGCCGCACCCCAGCTTTATCGGCAACTTCCTGCCGGCCCAGCGCGAAGTGACTGACAACGGCTTCACGGCCAACTGGCAGACCTCATTCTTTTCCACCAACCTCGAACAGGCCCTGCAAACCTGCCTGGACGGCCAGGGCTGCAACGACTTCAACAACCGCAGCTTCGGCGTGAACTTCATCGACCCGGTGGACCAGTACCTCAAGAGCGACCGGGCGATCAAATACGCGCTGCTGTTCATCGCCCTGACCTTTGCCGGTTTCTTCCTGTTCGAAGTGCTCAAGAGCCTGGCGGTGCACCCCGTCCAGTACGCATTGGTGGGCGTTGCCTTGGCGTTCTTCTACCTGCTGTTGTTGTCGTTGTCCGAGCACCTGGGCTTTGCCTTGGCCTACCTGATTTCGGCGAGTGCCTGTGTGCTGTTGATCGGGTTCTACGTGTGCCACGTGCTGCGCAGCGTTGCCCATGGCCTGGGGTTTTCGGCGGGGCTGGCGGCGCTGTATGGCTTGCTGTACGGGCTGTTGAGTGCCGAGGACTACGCGCTGCTGATGGGCTCGCTGCTGCTGTTCGGGCTGCTGGGGACGGTGATGGTGCTGACGCGTAAACTGGATTGGTACGGCGTGGGCAAGCGCAAGGCGGCCGAGCCCCTGCAGTTCGACCTGGAGGCGGTGCAATGATCGGGTTGCGGGAGGATCAGCAAGTGGGGGCGTATTTAGCCGCAAGGATCGTTACATTCCTCAATATCACCACCGTCCAATGTGGGAGTGGGCTTGCCCGCGATAGCGGTGGTTCAGAAACAGATGTGCTGAATGACATACCGCGATCGCGGGCAAGCCCGCTCCCACATTGGGTCGGTGTGAACGTCACACGGGCGGCTGGGTCTCCAGCATCGAAGGCCGCTGGCTGACCTCGGCGTACCAGGCGGCCAGCTTGGGGTTGTCCGAGCGCCAGTGCATGTCCGGATGGCGGAAGTCGAGGTAACCCAAGGCGCAGGCCACGCTGATCGAGGCGATATCGAAGTGGCTGGTCAGCTCGGCGATGGCGTCCTGTTCCAGCTCGGCGAGGGCGCGGTGGATCTTGTTGCGCTGCTCGTCGAGCCACGGCGCCCAGTGTTTTTCCACCGGGCGCAGGGCGGTCTCGTAGCGCACCAGCACGGCGGCATCCATGATGCCGTCGGCTATCGAAGCCAGGGTCAGGCGCCGCCAGCGGGCCGAGCCATCGCGGGGGATCAGCGGGTTGCCGACGTGCTGGTGGTCGAAGTAATCGAGGATCACCCGGCTGTCGTGCAGCACGCTGCCGTCGGCCAGGCGCAGAGCCGGGATCTTGCCCACGGGGTTGTCTTGCACCAGCTGCGCATCGGGGTTGACCGGGGTCGGCATGCAGCCATGCAGGGCGACGCGGTCCTGCTGGCCGGTTTCAGCCAGCAGCACGCGGACTTTACGCACGAACGGTGACGCGGGGTTGTGGAATAAGGTCATGCTGGGAGCGGACATGGGCGAACCTCACAATGGACTGTGGCTAGCCTAGAGGGTTGCGCGGTGGCTGGCGAGGGGGAGTGCGGGTGTTTTTGAGGGCCTCATCGGGGGCAATCCCCACATGTGTCCCGCGTTCGTCATAACCACGCGGTCAACTGTGGGAGGGGGCTTGCCCCCGATAGCGCCCTCAGCCACGCCGCTTGAACAACGCCCAAATGCCAATGGCGGCCGGGATACCCAACCCCACCCAACTCAACGAATCCCACAGCCCATCCCCCAGCAACGCCGCAAACAACCCGGCGGCGCTGAGCAGGCCAATCCCCAGGGGAATGCCAAATACCTTCCAGAAACTCGACTGCCTTGGCTTCATGCCTTGCCCGCCTTGCGCCGCACGATCCACAAGTAAATCCCACTCACCAGCACGACGATGGTCAGCACATCCAGCGCCGCCCAGAGGATCTTCATCGGCATGCCGCCGTAGTCGCCGAAGTGCAGTGGCTGAGACATGCCCATGGCGTCCATGTACCACGGCCGTTCGGCGATGGCGGTGACGGCCAGGGTGCTGGCGTCGATCAGGACCGGCGTGAGCAGGTGCGAGGTCAAGTGTGTGCTGCCCTTCATGAACACCGCGTAATGGTGCTCGCTGGAAAAGCGTGTGCCGGGGAAGGCGATAAAGTCCGGCTGCATGCCGGGCGCGGCCTTGGCGGCGATGCTCAGCAGCTCGCTCGCGGGGGCGCGTTGGGTCAGAGGCGGGGCGTTTTTGTAGGGTTCGATCATCGCGCTGAGGCTGTCGGTGCGCCAGGCGGCGATGATCAAGTCGGCACAGGCGCTGATCACGCCGGTCACGCCCACCACCAGCGCCCAGGTCAACGTGACCACGCCAATCAGGTTGTGCAGGTCGAGCCAGCGCAGGCGCGTGGACTTGTCCTGGCGCACGGTGGCGAACTTCAAGCGGCGCATGAACGGCAGGTACAGCACCGTGCCCGAGACAATCGCCAGCACAAACAGAACGCCCATGAATGCCAGCAGCAACTTGCCCGGCAGGCCGGCGAACATATCCACATGCAGGCGCAGCAGGAACAGGGTGAACCCGCCATTGGCCGACGGCATCTCGACCGCATCACCGGTGCGCGCGTCGAGCATGAAGGTGTGGGACGAGTTGGGCTCGGTCCCCGCTGTGGCGGCCATGATCGCGATCACGCCGTTCTTGTCATCTTCATCCCACGCCAGGTATTGCATGGCCTCGCCCGGGCGATGGGCCTGGGCCTTGCTCACCAGTTGCTCAAGGTCGAGCTGTGGCGTATCGGCAGGCATCTGCGCCAGCTCGGGCTCGTTGCCCAGCAGGTGGTCGATCTCATGGTGAAACACCAGCGGCAGGCCGGTGAGGGCGAGCAGCAGCAGGAACACCGTGCAGATCAGGCTGGTCCAGGTGTGGATGAAGGACCAGCGGCGGAGGGTTTTGCTTTTCATCACGGCTCCAAAGGCAAAAGGGCCGCGGTTCAGGCGGCCCTTCATTGGCGGTTTTCTACCGTCTTAGAATTTGTAATTCACGCTGGCGACCACGTTGCGCTGGTCGCCGTAGTAGCAGTAGAAACCATCGCAGGTGGACAGGTAGTCCTTGTTGAAGATGTTCTTGGCGTCGACGGCTACGGTCACGCCTTTCATGGTGCTGTTCAAACGGCCGAGGTCGTAGTGCACCGAGGCGTCGTACACGGTGTAGGAGCCTACGTGGCCCAGGTCGGTATTGGCCGCGTTGCCGTAGGTGTCGCCAACGTAGCGCACGCCTGCACCGATGCCAAAACCGTCCAGCAGACCTCTGCGCCATGTGTAGTCAGCCCAGCCTGTGGCCTGGTTGCGAGGCAGTTGGTTCAGGCGGTTGCCTTTTTCAGCGGCAGCGCCTTGAGTGATTTCGCTGTCGTTATAGGTGTAGGAACCCACCAGCTTAAGGCTTTCGGTGACGTCGGCACTGGCTTCCAGTTCCAGGCCGCGCACCTGCACTTCACCCACCTGGCGAGTGATGCTGCCCTCGGTGACTGAGGTGTTTTGCTGGGTCAGGTCGAACACGGCAGCGGTGAACAGTGCCTTGGTGCCTGGAGGCTGGTACTTGATACCGGCTTCGTACTGTTTACCTTCGGTGGGTTTGAATGCCCCGGTACTGGCCACTTGGGTGCCTGAGCCGGCCTGGAATGATTCGGCGTAGGACAGGTACGGGGTGATGCCATTGTCGAAGACGTAGCTCAGTGCTGCGTTGCCGCTGAAATGCTTGTCACGCTGAGTGTTGGTTGCGTCATTCAAATTGTGGAAAGTGGTGCCGGTATGCACCCAGTCTTCACGGCCGCCGAGGGTCAGGCGCCAGTTGTCGAGTGCCATCTGGTCCTGGACGTACAGGCCGGTCTGCTGGGTCTTTTGGGTGTAGTCGTACATGGTGAAGTACTGGACCTTGGAGAAGTCCTGCCCGTACACCGGACGGTTGAAATTGATCGTCGGCACTCCTGCAGAGCCCCACAGCCAGCGGGCATCGCTGGTGGAGCGCTGATGGTCGAGGCCCAGCAACAGCGTGTGGTTGACCGCACCGGTTTGGAAGTCGGCCTGGAAGTTGTTGTCGACGGCGAACTGACCGATATTTTCATCGACCTTGCCGGCGGAGCGACTCACGTTGCCGTCGGCGTCGACCGCCACTTCAGGACCATTGGGAAAGAATGCGCCACCGGCAGTGATGCCCTGGAACGACAGATCGTTCTTGGTGTAGCGCAGGTTCTGATGGAACTGCCACGTGTCGTTCAGGCGCGTTTCGAAGGCGTAGCCCAGCGCGTAGTAGGTGCGATCGTAGAATTCCCAGTCCGGATCACCCAGGTTCTTGTGATGGGAAATCTTGCCGGCCGGTGAACTCAGTTTGGTGCCTTGCAATGGCAGGAACTGCCCGGTGATACCGGTATCGTCACGGGTGAACTGGGTGAGCAACGTCAGCTTGGTGTCGTCGTTGATATTCCAGGTCAGGCTCGGGGCGATGTTGTAGCGTTTGTCCGGGATGTGATCCACGGCAGTGTTGCTGTCGCGCACCACGCCGCTGACGCGGTAGAGGAACTTGCCCTCGTCGTCGATCTTGCCGGTGCTGTCAAAGTTGATCTGTTTGTGGTTGTTGCTGCCTGCCTGTACTTCGATTTCATTCGAGCTTTCGGCCTGGGGGCGGCGGCTGACCATGTCCAGCAAACCGCCGGGTGGGGTTTGCCCGTAGACCGAGGATGCAGGGCCGCGCAGGACGGCAATGCGTTCCAGGTTCCACGTGTCGATCTTCGGTGTGGCGTAGTTGCCTTTGGGTAACGGCAGGCCGTCGAGGAATTGGGTCGGGACAAAACCGCGTACCAGCAGCCAGTCACTGCGCGAGTCGGAACCATAGCCGCTGCTTTGCACACCTGCGGTGTAGCGCAATGCATCGTTGAGGTTGAGAACAGAGCGGTCTTCCATCTGCTGGCGAGTGATCACTGTGACTGAGCGCGGCAGCTCGGCAATCGGTGTATCGGTTTTGGTGCCGGCTGCGGTGCGTGTTGCGACATAACCGTCCACCGGGCCCCAGGCGCTTTCGTAGCTGCCTTGGCCGGTGATGTTAGTCACCGGCAGCGCCATCACACCCTCCGGAACCGCCACCAGCGTGTACGTGCCCGCGCTGCTCTGCTCCAGCTGCAACCCGGTGCCACGCAAGGCTTCACGCAGTGCACCCGGTGCATCGAACTGGCCCTGGACCGGGGCCGAGGTCTTGCCTGAGGCCAACGCTGGGTTGAGGGTCAGCGCCAGGCCGGCCTGGCTGGCGATCTGGTTCAGGGTGCTGGCCAATGAAGCGGCCGGCAGGTTGTAGGCGCGCACGCTGGAGGCTTGTTCGGCGGCAATCAGCGCAGTGCTGGCCAGCGGGGCGCTGAGGGCAATGGCCACGGCTAACAGGCTGGGGCGCAACAAGGTGTCTAGCGTGCGGGACATAGGGCGGCTCCTGAATGGAAGTAATTCGCAATTGCCTATGTGCCGAGCGAGATTTCAAAAGTGATAGGGCCGGTGGAAAATATTTTTTATTTGGCCTCAGGTGTCTTGGCGACAACCGTCACCCACCACGGCGTGTGCTGTTCGATCTGCACCGGCAGGGTGGGCAGCAGCGCGTTGAGCGCCAGGGTGGTGTCGTGCAGCGGGAAGCTGCCGGTGATGCGCAGGTCCGCCACGGTTTTATCCACACCCAGATGGCCGGTGCGGTAGCGACTGAGTTCCTGCACCACATCGCCCAGACGGGCGTTGTCGACCACCAGCATACCGCGCGTCCAGGCATCGCTGGCGGGGGTGACGGCCAGTGCGGGGCCGAGGCCGTCGCTGCGCATCAACACTTGTTGGCCTGCCTTGAACACCTGTTCCTGTTGCAGCGCTTCGGGCTGGGCGCCCACCGCCGATTGCAGCACGCTCAGGCGCGTGGCGTCGTCTTCGCGCTTGACGATAAACCGCGTGCCCAGCGCGCGCAGGCTGCCGTCGCGGGTTTGCACATAAAACGGGCGCGCATCGTTGTGGCCGGTTTCGACGAGGATTTCGCCTTCCTGCAACACGATCAGCCGGCGCTTCTCATCGAAGCGCACGTCGATGGCGCTGTGGGTGTTGAGGTTGATCAACGTACCGTCCGCCAGTTTCAGCGTGCGCTGCTCCCCGGTGGCGGTGCGCTGGTCGGCCAGCCAATAGTGGATCGGCACGTAGCGCTCGCCGGCAAACAACGCCAGGCCGCACACCAGGGCAATGCTCGCCAGGCCGCTGCCGAGCTTGCGCACGCGCTGGCGAATGCCCTCGCGCGACTGTAACAACGCTGAGCGCGCCGGGCCCGAGGCCACGCTGAAACGCTGGTCGAGCATGCCCAGTTGGCGCCAGGCACGGGCGTGCTCTTCATCGCTGGCCAGCCATTTGCTGAATTCTTCGCGCTCTACCGCGCTGCCATCACCCGAATCGAGGGACAACTGCCAGGCAATCGCCGCATCCAGCACCCGTGCTGAGACCGGTTTGGCGCTGATCAGGGTCATAGCGGCTCGCCATACAGGGCGATGTAGCACTGGCGAATGCCCTGGGCCAGGTACTGGCGCACACGCGGCACCGACACCCCCAGGCGCTGGGCAATTTCGGCATGGCCCAGGCCGTCGAGGCGGTTATACAGGAAGGCGGCGCGGGCCTTGCTCGACAGCTTGCCGAGCAGGCGGTCGATGGCCTTGAGGTCTTCGAGGATCAGTTGCTGTTCTTCCGGCGATGGGTGTTCGCTTTCCGGGATCAGCATCAGTTCGCTGAGGTAGGCCTGTTCAAGGGCCGCGCGGCGGAAGTAGTCGAACAGCAAACCCTTGGCGATGGCCACCAGAAACGCCCGTGGTTCGCGGGGCTCGCGCAACTCGTCACGCCCGAGCAGGCGCATGAAGGTGTCCTGGCTCAGGTCTTCGGCACGGCTCGGGCAGGCTACGTTGCGCCGCAGCCAGGCCAGCAGCCAGCCACGATGGTCGCGATACAACGCACCAACAAGCTCACTGTGTGGGTTCTGGACCGACGACAAGGCATCACCGAATAAACAAAAGGTTTAAACTAACGAGAATTATTCGCGATTGTGTCAGAGGCGTGGAGCGGGCGCAATTAGCGTCCGTCGGGAGATGACATTAAAACGATGGCGCGTGTTTACGCCGTTTCCATTGGCTCAAACGCTCCTGCAGCGCCTGAGGCGTGTCGATCTGCTGCTGACGCGCGCGGCTGAACAGGATCAGCATCAGCTCCGCCGTGGCCAGGGCATCGGCGCTGGCGTGATGGCGTTCGCCCACGTGCAGGTTGAAGTGGTTGATCCAGTCGTCCAGGCCGGCCTCGCGGATATGCGCCTCGGGGCACAGCAGCGGGGCGATGTCGGCTACATCGAGGAACGGATGGGCCAGGCGATACCCCAGGCTGTCCTTGAGCGCGCGGCCCAGCATGTGTTGATCGAATGGTGCGTGGAAGGCGAGCAGCGGGCTGTCGCCGACGAACTCCATGAAGTCCAGCAGGGCCTCGGCCGGGTCGCTGCCCGCCGCGATGGCGCTGGGGCCGAGGCCGTGGATCAGCACACTGGGGCTGAGTTTGGTGTCGGCGCGGTGCAGGGTGCGCTCGAACAGTTGGGAAAAATCCACTGCGCCGTCCTCGATCACCACCGCGCCGATGGACAGCACCTGGTCACGGTTGAGATTCAGGCCGCTGGTTTCCAGGTCCACCACCACCCAACGCTGGCTGCGCAACGTGCTGTCGCCCAACACTACGGGCCTGGGTAATTGCTCCAGGCGCCGTTGTTGCGTTGTATCGAGTCTGGGCTTGGCCGCGCGCAGCCAGTCAAACAAGCTCACAGCTGATACCGCAAGGTCAGGCTGCTTTGCAGGCGCTGGGCCTGGCGCAGGGATTCGCGCAGGATGCGGCGGTCCAGGTGGTTGAGGCTGTCGGGGTCGACGCGGTTGGAGTACGGCTGGTTCTCGCGGGTCTGCAACTGATGCTGCTGCATACGGGTTTGCTGGATAAAGTGATAGGCCTCTTCATAGGCGGCGCCGTCCAGGGGCTCGATCACTTCCTTGACCACCAGCTGGCGCAGGCGCTCCAGGGTATTATTGGCGTGGATGCCGTTGGCCAGGGCCAACAGGCGTGCGCCGTCGACAAAGGGGGTCAGGCCCTGCACCTTGAGGTCGAGGGTGGCCTTTTCCGCGCCTTTGCGGGTCAGCACAAAATCGCGGAAACGCCCTACAGGCGGGCGCTGGCGCAAGGCATTCTCGGCCAGCATGCGCTGGAACAGCCGGTTATCCCCGACCTGGTCGAGAATGCCCTGGCGCAGTTGCTCACAGCCGCGTTCATCGCCCCACACCACGCGCAGGTCGAAATAGATACTCGAGCCCAGCAGGTTCTCCGGCGTCGCCTCGCGAATAAACGCCGCAAACCGCCGCGCCCATTCCGCCCGCGAGAGGCACAGCTCGGGATTACCGGCCATGATGTTGCCCTTGCACAGGCTGAACCCGCACAGCGCCAGGCTCTGGTTGATCTGCTGTGCCAGGGGCAGCAACCGCCCGCGAATCTCGGCGGCTTCCACCGCGTCCCTGGCTTCGAACAGGATGCCGTTGTCCTGGTCGGTGTACAGCGTCTGCTCGCGCCGGCCTTCGCTGCCGAAACACAGCCAACTGAACGGCACGCCGGGGTCGCCTTTTTCGGCCAGGGTCAGCTCGATCACCCGGCACACGGTGTGATCGTTGAGCAGGGTAATGATGTGGGTGATCTGGGTCGACGACGCGCCATGGGCGAGCATGCGCTCCACCAGTTGGCCGATCTCACCGCGCAGCGCTACCAGGTTCTCCACCCGTGGCGCATTGCGGATGGTGCGGGCCAGGTGCACCAGGTCGACCCGTTGCAGGGAAAACAGGTCGCGCTCGGACACCACGCCGCACAGGCGCTGGTCCTTGACCAGGCAGACGTGGGCGATATGCCGCTCGGTCATGGCGATGGCCGCATCGAAGGCGCTGTGGTCCGGCGTTAAAAAGAACGGCGCCTGGGTCATATGGCCTTCAATGCCCTGGCTGAAGTCGCCGGTGCCGTCGGCCACCACCTGGCGCAGGTCGCGCAGGGTGAAAATGCCCAGGGGCGCCTTGTGTTCATCGACAATCACAATGCTGCCCACCTGCTGCTCATGCATCAGCGTTACCGCTTCACGCAACGGTGTCTGCGGGCTGCAGGTGACCGGATGGCGCATCGCCAATTCGCCCAGGCGGGTATTCAAGGAATATTGGGTGCCGAGGGTTTCCACGGCTTTTTGCTGCACTTGCTGGTTGACCTGGTCGAGCAGGCTGCTGACACCGCGCAGGGCGAAGTCGCGGAACGGGCTGGACAGCGCGAACAGCTTGATAAAGGCCGGCTTGTTCAGTTGCAGGCAGAAGGTGTCTTCGGCGGCTTTATGCTCGGTGCGGGTGGCACGTTCACCTAACAATGCAGCGAGGGGGAAACACTCGCCGGTGGTGATTTCGAAGGTGGCTTGCGTGGCGTCCGGCCGTTCACCCACGACGCGGCCCTGCTTGACGATGTAGAAGTGTTCCACCGGCCCGCCCGACGGCTTGAGGATGCTCTCGCCGGGGCCGAAGAAGCGCAGTTGGCACTGTTCCACCAGAAACGCCAGGTGCGCGTTTTCCATCTGGTTGAACGGTGGGAAGCGTTGCAGGAACTGCAGGGTGCCGTGGATGTTCTGCAAGACAGCAGTTTTTCCCGCCTGGGCGAAGGCATCAGCTTTACTCATAACCATGACCGCAATTTTTTTGTCGTTATCGTCCTGCATGGTCGACTCCTGAGCGGCGGGTGCCCATTGGACGTAAGTCTAGGTCGATGAAAACGCCGCAGAACTAGGGAAAAACCTTACACGACTATCGTCCAAACCCCGTAGAACACCCACTAGGCAAACTTTCCGACGAAGTGCACATTGAACGCCCTTCCGCAGATGTCTGACGAGTGTGCTGGAAGATTGTCGAAAACCGCTGAGAAACGTATGTCCGACCACGATATTTTGAGTGATGCCGAGCGCGAGGCGCTCAGCGCCGTGATGCTGGAGCCTGATTTACCGCCACAACGCGTGTTGATTGTTGATGACGACAAGGACGCGCGTGAACTGCTGGCGGAGATCCTGGGCTTGGACGGTATTCGCTGCATGACGGCCGACAGTGGCGAGGCCGCGTGGGATTTATTGAAGTCCAGCAGTTCCATCGGTTTGCTGATCACCGATCTGCGCATGAAACCCAGCAATGGTCTGGAGTTGATCAAGCAGGTGCGCGAATCCACCCGCGCGGCGCTGCCGATCATCATCATGTCGGGGGATGCCGAAGCGCCGGATGTGATTGATGCGATGCATTTGAGTGTGGTGGATTTTTTGCTCAAGCCGATCGACAGCGTGAAGTTGGCGAAGCTGGTCAAGCGGGAGTTGGGGATGGCGCAGTAGACGGCTGACACCGTTGGTCGGGACTGTCAGATTTCACAGTATCGGCGTTTTAAGTGTGGCCTGTTTAATCGTTGCGAGGGGGCTGGTTGGGATCGATGCCCCTACTTGATGAGTTAAACAGGAGTTTATCATGAGTACTGAAAAACAAACGGTTAGCAAGATTGAGCAGTCCCATCGTGGCTCCGGGTCATCAACCATCACCGTCGTAACGGACGGGCACTCTGAAGGCTTTCACGCGAATTACTTTTCTGGAGATCGATTTTATATTCATATGGAAGTGAATAGCGTGGAGCTGCGTATTCAATACGGCAAGCGCTTGTCGGATGGACTGAATGAACTGCCAGCGGGGTCTTTTGGTCTCGAGTACAAGAGTCCGGCAGGCGCAGATTTTGACAATGTAACCGGTGGAACAATCAGCGTGACTGTTACCGGTGGAACCTTTAAGGGTGAGCTGAAAAATGTGACCGTTACCGGGTCGGGTGGAACTGCGACGTTCTATGGTAAATATGATATGACGGTCTAGTTATTAGCTTTTTTCAATGTAAATAAAGAGTCCTTATCTTCAGGGCTCTTTATATTCAGCAGTTATTTATGAGGTTTTGGATTAAGCAAGTCAGTTGCTGGGGTTGCAAAGTTTCTAATCGACCTGCGGTCTCTGATTCAAGCTGGTCTTGATAATAGGCAATTCTGATTGAGTGCCGCGATTAAATAATGGTGGATATCAAGACCGAAGCCCTGATCGAGTGATCAGGGCTTCGGCATTGCTAGCTTTTACTCAAAGGCCATTCCTGGCCTTGAACTCCCGACGCCGACGGTGCAACACCGGCTCGGTATAGCCATTCGGCTGTTTGGTCCCTTCAATCACCAACTCCACCGCTGCCTGGAACGCGATATTGCTGTCGAAATCCGGTGCCAGTGGGCGGTACAGCGCATCCCCGGCATTCTGACGGTCCACCACCGGCGCCATGCGCTTGAGGCTTTCCATCACCTGGGCTTCGTTGACGATGCCGTGGCGCAGCCAGTTGGCAATGTGCTGGCTGGAGATGCGCAGGGTGGCGCGGTCTTCCATCAGGCCGACGTCATTGATGTCCGGCACTTTCGAGCAGCCCACGCCTTGGTCGATCCAGCGCACGACATAGCCGAGGATGCCCTGGGCGTTGTTGTCCAGTTCGTTACGGATTTCTTCGTCGGACCAATCGGTGTTGCTGGCCAGGGGAATGGTGAGGATGTCGTCCACCGACGCGCGTTCGCGCTTGGCCAGTTCGGCCTGGCGTGCGAATACGTCGACCTTGTGGTAGTGCAGCGCGTGCAGTGCGGCGGCTGTCGGCGATGGCACCCAGGCGGTGTTGGCGCCGGCCAGTGGGTGGGCGATTTTCTGTTCGAGCATCGCCGCCATCAGGTCGGGCATCGCCCACATGCCTTTACCGATCTGTGCACGGCCTTGCAGGCCGGTGCTCAAGCCGATATCGACGTTCCAGTTCTCGTAGGCGCCGATCCATTTTTCCGCCTTCATCGCCGCCTTGCGCACCATCGCGCCGGCTTCCATGGAGGTGTGGATCTCGTCGCCCGTGCGGTCGAGGAAGCCGGTGTTGATAAACACCACGCGTTCGCTGGCCGCCTTGATGCAGGCCTTGAGGTTGACCGTGGTGCGGCGCTCCTCGTCCATGATCCCGACCTTGAGGGTGTTGCGCGGCAGGCTCAGCACGTCTTCGATGCGGCCGAACAGCTCGTTGGTGAACGCGGCTTCTTCCGGACCGTGCATCTTCGGCTTGACGATGTACACCGAGCCGGTGCGGCTGTTCTTGCGTGTGTTGTTGCCGTTGAGGCTGTGGATCGCCGCCAGGCTGGTGAGCAGGCCGTCGAGGATGCCTTCCGGTACTTCGTTGCCGTGTTTGTCGAGGATCGCGTCGATGGTCATCAAGTGGCCAACGTTACGCACGAACAGCAGCGAACGGCCGTGCAGCGTCACGTCCTGGCCGTCGACGCCGGTGTAGACGCGGTCGGCGTTCATGGTGCGGGTGAAGGTCTTGCCGCCCTTGGCCACTTCTTCGGCGAGGTCGCCCTTCATCAGGCCGAGCCAGTTGCGGTAGATCACCACCTTGTCATCGGCATCGACGGCGGCGACGGAGTCTTCGCAGTCCATGATGGTGGTGAGTGCGGCTTCCATCAGCACGTCTTTGACACCGGCGGCATCGGTCTGGCCAACCGGGGTGCTGGCGTCGATCTGGATTTCGAAGTGCAGGCCGTTGTGTTTCAGCAGGATCGCGATCGGCTCGGCCGCAGGGCCCTGGAAACCGATCAACTGGGCGTCGTCACGCAGGCCGCTGTTGCTGCCGCCCTTGAGGCTGACGATCAGCTTGCCGTCGGCGATCTTGTAGCCGGTGGAATCGACGTGGCTGCCGGCGCTCAGTGGCGCGGCTTCGTCGAGGAAGGCGCGGGCGAAGGCAATGACCTTGTCGCCACGCACTTTGTTGTAGCCCTTGCCCTTCTCGGCGCCGTCGGCTTCGCTGATGGCGTCGGTGCCATACAGGGCGTCGTACAGCGAGCCCCAACGTGCATTGGACGCGTTGAGGGCGAAGCGGGCGTTCATCACCGGCACCACCAGCTGCGGGCCGGCCATGCGGGCGATCTCGTCATCGACGTTTTGGGTCGAGGCCTGGAAGTCTGCGGCTTCTGGCAGCAGATATCCGATGTCTTGCAGGAAGGCTTTGTAGGCCACCGGGTCATGGGCCTGGCCGGCGTGGGTCTGGTGCCAGGTATCGATCCGCGCCTGGAAATCGTCGCGTTTGGCGAGCAGGGCTTTGTTCTTCGGTGCCAGGTCGTGGATGACCTTGTCGGCACCGGCCCAGAACTGGTCGGCAGTGATGCCGGTACCGGGAATGGCTTCGTTGTTCACGAAGTCGAACAGGACTTTGGCGACCTGCAGGCCACCGACTTGAACGTGTTCAGTCATTGCTTGCCTCACTCTGCGGAGCTTATGCGCTGTTTCGGATTTTCATTATGTAGTGCACGGGAGGGCATACTACATGATGACTTGCGGTTGTGAAAATTAGACTAAATACGTCGTTTAGCGACCCACTTTGGTCGTACGGTCACAGCGGAGAACCGGATGTTCTCAAAAAACTATTGGATTGTTCCAGATAAATATAAAAATGGTACACGATTTGTTTTCGCGGGCCCCCGGGTCCACCTTGTAGATTGAATTCAGAGGGCTTCGCCATGGACCATCTTGTACTCACTATTATCGCCGCCGACAAACCCGGCCTGGTGGAACGCATCGCGCAGAACATCGCGGCCCACGGCGGCAATTGGCTGGAAAGCCGAATGGCGCATATGGCCGGGCAGTTCGCCGGGATCCTGCGGGTCAGCGTGCCTGCCGAGAGTCGTCAGGCCTTGGTGGGGGCTTTGGAGGATTTATCCACACACGGTATTCGCGTGCTGGTGGGCGAGGGCAGCAGTGGCCAGGCATCGGCGTCCAAGTCGATCGTGATGACGCTGCTGGGCAACGACCGCTCGGGCATCGTGCGCGAGATCACGGCGCTGTTGAGCAAGCAGGGCGTCAACCTGGAGCGCTTGAGCACCGATGTACGCCCGGCACCGATGAGCGGTGATCCGCTGTTCAGCGCCGAGGCGCTGTTGCAGGTGCCGTCGAGCTTGTCCTTGGAGGCGTTGCAGGAATCCCTGGAAACCCTGGCGGATGATCTGATGGTGGAACTGCACAGCGAGGAATAACCATCCGCAAGGTTATGCATGGAAATCTTGCATGGGCCTGTGGATAACCTGTAGAGACCCGGCGCCAGGCCACGCCCACCGGGCTTCTCCGCCAGCTGAGCAAAAAACGAGCAGTTTCAAGGGCTTGTGCACAAATGGCGGGGACCAGGTTGTGGATAACCTTGGGGTGGATCTCTGCAAGCCAGGCCGGCTGGGGCTTGCAGAGGTTTGTACGTTATTTGATCAGCGTTTGCGCACGCTCAACCAGGCATCGACGCTGTAGACCACCAGCCCGGCCCAGATAAAGGCAAACGCGATCAGCGTGCTTGACGCCAGGTGCTCACCGAACAGCAGCACCGCTTCCAGCAACACCAGGGTCGGTGCCACATACTGCAAAAAGCCCAGGGCGGTGTAGGGCAAATGCCGTGCGGCGGCGTTGAAGCATACCAGCGGGATCAACGTCACCGGGCCGGCCGCCACCAGCCACCAGGCTTCGGATGTGCTCCAGAACGCCAGTTGTGCACTGTGGGCCGACGGGTTGAACAACAACCAGGCCACCGCAATCGGCACCAGCATCCAGGTCTCCACCACCAGCCCCGGCAGCGCCTTGACCGGCGCCTGCTTGCGGATCAGGCCGTAGAAACCGAAGGTCAGCGCCAGTACCAACGATACCCACGGCAAGCTGCCCACCTGCCACACCTGTTGCGCCACACCCACTGCGGCCAGCCCCACGGCCACCCATTGCAGGCGGCGCAGGCGCTCGCCGAGGAGCAGCATGCCCAGCAGCACATTCACCAGCGGGTTGATGTAGTAACCCAGGCTGGCTTCAAGCATACGCCCGCTGTTCACCGACCACACATAGGTCAGCCAGTTACCGGCGATCAACGAACCGCTGAGTGCCAGGATTGCCAGGCGCCTGGGGTTGTCGCGCAGTTCGCGGAACCAGCCCGGGTGCTTCCACACCATCAGCAGCAAACCACCGAACAGCGCTGACCACAGCACCCGGTGCACGATGATTTCGGCGGCGGGCACACTGGCGATGGCTTTGAAGTAGAGCGGGAACAGACCCCAGATGACATAGGCGCTCAGGCCCAGGATGTACCCCTTGCGGGGGTTGGCGGCTTGCATGCGTAATCCTTGCTTAGGCAGCTAACAAAGGGCGATTGTAAGGATATTTGTCAACCAATGGGACTGGCTTGGTAATGCGGTCTGCTTTGTGTGGGAGGGGCTCCCTCCCACATTAAAAGCAATCAGAAGAGTTTCAGCGGCTCTTCGTTGAGCGCTGAGAGTTGCTCGCGCAGCGCCAGCACCTGGTCGCCCCAATACCGCTCGCTGCCGAACCACGGGAAGCTGTGGGGGAACGCCGGGTCATCCCAGCGCCGTGCCAGCCACGCGCTGTAGTGCATCAGGCGCAACGCGCGCAGCGGCTCGATCAGCGCCAGTTCACGCGGGTCGAAGTCGTGGAATTCCTGGTAGCCGTCCATCAGTTCCGACAGCTGGCCCAGGCATTCCTGGCGATCACCGGCGAGCATCATCCATAAGTCCTGCACCGCCGGGCCCATGCGGCAGTCGTCGAGGTCGACGATGTGGAACATCTCATCACGGCACATCATGTTGCCGGGGTGGCAATCGCCGTGCATGCGGATGTTCTTGTGCGGCGTGGCTTTGTAGACCTCTTCCACGCGCTTGAGCAGGTCGCGGGCCACGGACTCGTAGGCTGGCAGCAGGCTCTTGGGAATGAAATTGCCTTCGAGCAACGTATTGAGCGAGTCGTGGCCGAAGTTCTTCACACCCAAGGCTTCGCGGTGTTCGAACGGGCGGGTGGAACCCACGGCGTGCAAGCGGCCGAGCAGTTGCCCAAGGCGATAAAGCTGGTCAAGGTTGCCCGGCTCCGGTGCGCGGCCGCCACGGCGGGGGAACAGGGTGAAGCGGAAACCGGCGTGTTCGAACAGGCTTTCGCCGTTATGAATCATCGGCGCGACCACCGGCACGTCGCACTCGGCCAACTCGAAGGTGAAACGGTGCTCTTCGAGGATCGCTTCGTTGGTCCAGCGCTGGGGGCGGTAGAACTTGGCGATCAGCGGTTCGGAGTCTTCGATGCCCACCTGATACACGCGGTTTTCGTAGCTGTTGAGCGCCAGAACGCGAGCGTCGCTGAGGAAACCGATGCTTTCGACAGCGTCGAGTACCAGGTCGGGTGTGAGGGTTTCAAACGGATGGGCCATGCGAACTCCTGCGCGCAGCAGGGCGCCGCGTCCGGCCGGGTATGGTACCGCACCAGGCTGGAGATAGGGGGCGCCTGTGCCATTGTCATCGGGGGCAAGCCCCCTCCCACAGGTGACCGCGTTTATCTCCAGTGTGGGAGGGGGCTTGCCCCCGATAGCGGTCTATCAGGCGCCGACAATCCCGCCATCATCCCGCCGAATCGCCATCACCGAGGAGCGCGGCTTGCCATTCGGCAGATGCTCCGGCCAGGTCGAACCCCCGGTTTCACCCGGGTGCTGGATCCCCACAAACAGGGTTTTCTGATCCGGCGAGAAGCTGATGCCCGTCACCTCACAGGCCACCGGCCCGACCATGAAGCGACGGATTTCACCGGTGCTCGGGTCGGCGCAGAGCATCTGGTTATTGCCCATGCCCGCGAAGTCGCCGGCGTTGCTGTAGTCGCCATCGGTGAGGATCCACAGGCGCCCGGCCTTGTCGAACCCCAGGCCGTCGGGGCTGTTGAACATGTTCTGCGGGTTGATGTTGGACGAGCCGCCTTTTGGCGTGCCGGCATGCGCGCCCGGGTTGCCGGCCACCACAAACAGGTCCCAGCTGAAGTCCGCGGCGCCATGGTCATCGGCGTTGGCCTTCCAGCGCAGGATCTGGCCGTAGACGTTTTTCTCACGCGGGTTGGGCCCGCCCACCGGTTGGCCGTCTTCGCCGCGCTTGGCGTTGTTGGTCAGGGTGCAGTAGACCTGGCCGTCGGTGGGGCTGACCACGATCCATTCCGGGCGGTCCATGCGCGTGGCTTTCACCACACTGGCGGCCAGCCGTGCGTGGATCAGCACTTCGGCCTGGCTGGCGAAGCCGGTGCTGGCGTCGATGCCGTTTTTGCCATGGGTCAGCTCGACCCATTGCCCTTTGCCCTTCGGATGATCGGCGTTGCCATCGCCCGCATCGAAGATGGCCACGTACAAGGTGCCGTGGTCGAGCAGGTCTTTGTTGGCCTTGGGGTTCTTGTGGTTGATCTTGTCGCGGCTGACGAACTTGTAGATGAACTCGCCGCGCTCGTCGTCGCCCATGTACACCACGGCGCGGCCGTCACGGGTTTGCGCGAGGGCGGCGTTCTCGTGCTTGAAGCGGCCCAGGGCGGTGCGTTTTGCCGGGGTGGATTGCGGGTCGAACGGATCGATTTCCACGACCCAGCCGTGGCGGTTGAGTTCATTGGGGTTCTTGGCCAGGTCGAAGCGCGGGTCGTGCAGGTGCCAGTTGATCTCTTTGCTGGCGGCCACCACGCCATAGCGTTTCTGCCCGGCATCGAACGCTTGCTGCGGGTTGCTGCTGCCGAAGCAGTCGGTGAAGTTCTCTTCACAGGTCAGGTAAGTGCCCCATGGGGTCTGGCCGTTGGCGCAGTTCTGGAAGGTGCCGAGGGCTTTTTTGCCGGACTTGTCGGCGCTGGTTTTCAACCATTCATGGCCGGCGGCGGGGCCGCTCAGGCGGATCGGCGAGTTGCCGTGGATGCGGCGGTTGTAGCGCGAGTCCTGGACGAACTGCCAGGTGTCACCTTTGCGCCGCACTTCGATCACCGACACGCCTTCACTGGCCTGGGCCTTGTGCACGTCTTCGGCCGATTGCGGCGCGCCGCCGTGGGCGAAGAGGTAGCGGTAGTTGGTGTATTCGTTGTTGATCGCCATCAGTGCGCGGTTGTCGTCGCCGGGGAAGGCGAACAGGCTCATGCCGTCGTTGTTGTCGCCGAACTGTTGTTCCTGGGCCTTGGCGGTGCCGTTGCCGGACGGGTTGAAGGCCGGCGCGCTCTTGTGCAGCGGCTGGCCCCAACTGATCAGCACCGAAGCGCTGTAGCCCGGCGGCAGGGTGATGGTGTCGCTGGTGGCCGCGGCGATGCTGGTAAAGCCCAGCAGCGGGCTGGCGGAGGCGGCGTTGACGGCCAGGGCGCTGCGGCTCAGCAGGTTGCCGCCGAGGAACATCGCCGCACCGCACAGGGCGCCGGCACCGATGAAGCGGCGGCGGGTGAGGCCGACCATCTGTTCGAGGTCGGTGGCTTGGTTTTCTTCTAATAGGTTCATGTCAGGCTCCCTGCGGTTTTTGCAGACACCATAAGGAGCGGGCGTGACGAAATTGTTGCAGTTTGAAGAGCTATTTGGCTCAGACCGGCGTGCCGAGCAGCACATTGCTGGCGGCAAATTGCACTTGGAGCGTCCTGCCAGCGGCGGCGCCCAGGGCCTCGAGTGCGGCGGGCTGCGCCAAGGCGCATAAAACCTGGCCATTGGGCAGGGCGATGCGCACTTCGCTGGGGCCGTCCTCGGCGGCGAGAATCGCGTCGACGGTTCCGCTCATGCAATTGTGTCCAGGTGTTGCAGGTTTGTCGGGCGCCAGCAATTCCAGCCAGCCGGCCTTGATCAGCGCAACAACTTCCACGCCGACCTCCAGCTCCAGCCGTTGCGTACTGTCATGGGTGATTTGTGCCGCCAGGGTCAGCCCTCCGGCGAGCTGCAAGTGAATCAGGTCGTTGCGGCCAAGCTGTTCAATCGCAATGACCTGGCCATGCAACTGGTTACGGGCGCTGGTGCGCAGCATCAAGCGGCCGAGCAGGTTGAAGTCGCTGGCGGCTTCGTCCGAGCCAAGCACTTCGGCCTGCAACACTTGCAGGCGCTGGTAGAGGCGCAACACCCGTTCACCCTCGGCTGTGAGTTTGGCGCCGCCGCCGCCCTTGCCGCCGACACTGCGTTCGACCAAGGGTTTTTGCGCCAGGTTGTTCAGCTCGTCAATGGCGTCCCAGGCAGCCTTGTAGCTCAAGCCCGCACTTTTGGCGGCGCGGGTGATGGAGCCCTGCTCGGCGATATGCCCCAGCAGGGCGATACGCTGGGGGCGGCGGACAATATGTTGGCTGAGCAGAGTCGGTAGGGACATGGGCATTCGCTGTAGTGGGATGAGCGGACGTTGCGGCCGCGAGGCATGAGAGTCAAGTGCCAGGCTTTGGTGTGCGGGCCAGGCAGTACACGTCTACCTGTCGCGCGCCGGCGTTGATCAATAACCGCGCCAGGCTGTGGGCGGTGGCGCCGGTGGTGAACACGTCGTCCACCAGCGCCAGGTGGCGGCCGCGCACCTCGGCACCGGGGGCCAGGGCGAAGGCGTTGAGCAGGTTGCGTTTGCGCGTCTTGGCGTCGAGGGCTTGCTGCGCGACGGTTTCATAAGGGCGTAGCAATAGATGTGCATCGTGGGGAAGGTCGAGGTCGGCGCTGAGCCAGCGCGCCAGCATCAGCGCCTGGTTATAGCCCCGTTCACGCAGGCGCCTGCGGGCCATGGGCACCGGCAGCAGCATGTCCGGGCGGGTGAGTGAGTGGTTGTCGAAGCGATGTTGCAAGTAGTGCCCCAGCAAGCGCCCCAGCATATGCCCGAGGGGCCAGCGTGCCTGGTGCTTGAAGCGACTGATCAGGGTGTCTACCGGAAAGCTGTAGGTCCAGGGTGCGATCACGTGTTTAAAGGCGGGCGGTTGTCTCAGGCACTGGCCGCAGACCAGGCCGTCCATCGCCAAAGGCAAGGCGCAGATTTCGCAATGCTCCATCAGCCAGGGCAGCTCGGTTTCGCAGACGTTGCACACACAGTCGGCGGTTTCAGTCGTCTCGTCGCAGATTAAACATTTCTGTATGTTTTTTGACCAGATGTAAACTTCGTGTTTGTAGCTTGGTTGACAGTGCATGAATCTTCCTTAAATATGCCGAGCATCCGTGTCGTGCCTGTGGGTATTGCCCTTCCCGCAGCGTTTGCCAAAGCATAATCAAGGAATCGCCCATGAGCGCCAGCACCACCGCCACCTTGCGTCACGATTGGTCTTTAGCCGAAGTCAAAGCGTTGTTCGTGCAGCCGTTCAATGACCTGTTGTTTCAGGCGCAGACCGTGCACCGCGCGCATTTCGATGCCAACCGTGTACAGGTGTCGACACTGCTGTCGATCAAGACCGGTGCCTGCCCGGAAGATTGCAAATATTGTCCGCAGTCGGGCCACTACAACACGGGCCTGGAAAAAGAAAAGCTGATGGAGGTGCAGAAGGTCCTCGAAGAGGCCGCTCGCGCCAAGGCCATCGGTTCGACCCGTTTCTGCATGGGCGCCGCCTGGAAACACCCGTCGGCCAAAGACATGCCCTATGTGCTGCAGATGGTCAAAGGCGTGAAGGCCATGGGCCTGGAAACCTGCATGACCCTCGGCCGTCTCGACCAGGACCAGACCGAAGCCCTGGCCCAGGCCGGCCTGGATTACTACAACCACAACCTGGATACGTCGCCGGAGTTCTACGGCAGTATCATCACCACCCGTACCTACAGTGAGCGCCTGCAAACCCTGGCCTATGTGCGTGAGTCGGGAATGAAGATCTGCTCCGGCGGCATCCTCGGCATGGGCGAGTCCCTCGACGACCGCGCCAACCTGCTGATCCAGTTGGCCAACCTGCCGGAGCATCCGGAGTCGGTGCCGATTAATATGCTGGTGAAAGTCGCCGGTACACCGTTGGAAAATGCCGAGGACATCGACCCGTTCGATTTCATCCGCATGCTGGCCGTGGCGCGCATCCTGATGCCGCAATCCCATGTGCGCCTGTCGGCGGGGCGCGAAGCCATGAACGAGCAGATGCAGGCCCTGGCGTTCTTTGCCGGTGCCAACTCGATCTTCTACGGCGACAAACTGCTGACCACCGCCAACCCGCAGGCCGACAAGGACATGCAACTGTTCTCGCGCCTGGGCATCCTGCCGGAAGCCCGTGAAGAGCATGCGGATGAAGTGCACCAGGCGGCCATCGAACAGGCGTTGGTGGAGCAGAAGAGCAGCGAGCAGTTCTATAACGCCGTTGTTTGATTCCCACCTGTTTTGACCGAGTTGCACCTGCCACCCCGAGGCCTGCATGTCTTTTGATCTCTCCGCGCGCCTCGCTGCCCGCCGTGCCGAACACCTTTACCGTCAACGCCCGCTGCTCCAGAGCCCCCAAGGCCCGGAGGTGGTGGTTGACGGTCAACCCCTCCTGGCATTCTGCAATAACGATTACCTGGGCCTGGCCAATCACCCGCAAGTGATCGAGGCCTGGCGCGCCGGGGCGTCCCGTTGGGGCGTGGGCGGCGGGGCTTCGCACTTGGTGGTGGGCCATGCCACGCCGCACCATGAGCTGGAGGAGGCGCTGGCCGACTTTACCGGGCGCCCGCGAGCGTTACTGTTTACCACCGGCTACATGGCCAACCTTGGTGCGGTCACGGCGTTGGTGGGGCAGGGCGATACGGTGCTGGAAGACCGGCTCAACCATGCTTCGCTGCTGGATGCCGGCTTGCTGTCCGGTGCGCGTTTCAATCGCTACCTGCACAACGACGCGATCAGCCTGGCCAAGCGCCTGGAGAAAGCCACTGGCAATACGCTGGTGGTCACCGATGGTGTGTTCAGCATGGACGGCGACCTGGCCGACCTGCCGGCACTGGCCCGTGCAGCCAGGGCCAAAGGCGCCTGGTTGATGGTGGATGATGCCCATGGCTTTGGTCCGCTGGGTGCCAATGGCGGCGGGATCGTCGAGCATTTCGGCTTGAGCCAGGACGACGTGCCGGTATTGGTCGGCACCCTGGGCAAAGCGTTCGGCACGGCGGGCGCGTTTGTCGCGGGCAGTGAGGACCTGGTCGAAAGCCTGATCCAGTTTGCCCGGCCATATATCTACACCACCAGCCAACCGCCGGCGCTGGCCTGCGCCACCCTGAAGAGCCTGGAGCTGCTACGCACCGAACATTGGCGGCGCGAGCACCTCGACCGGCTGATTCGTCAGTTTCGCCAGGGCGCCGAGCAGCTTGGCCTGGACTTGATGGACAGCTTTACACCGATCCAGCCGATCCTGATCGGCGACAGTGCCAAGGCCGTGCGCCTGTCGCAGATGCTGCGTGAGCGCGGCCTGATGGTCACGGCGATCCGCCCGCCCACCGTTCCCGCCGGCAGCGCGCGTTTGCGCGTGACCTTGACCGCAGCCCACAGCGAGGCGCAGGTACAGCTATTGTTAAACGCATTGGAAGAGTGTTTCCGCTTGTCTGGTGCCACGGAGCCCGACCATGCGTGATCGACTGATCCTGCTGCCCGGCTGGGGGCTCGGCGTATCGCCGCTGGAGCCTTTGGCCGCCGCCTTGCGTGGCCTGGACGCACACCTGCAGGTGCAGGTCGAGCCATTGCCGGCGCTTGCTTCCAGCGACCTCGATGAATGGCTCGACGAACTCGACGCCACGCTGCCCGACAACGCCTGGCTGGGCGGCTGGTCCTTGGGCGGCATGCTCGCTGCCGAACTGGCGGCGCGGCGCGGCGAGCGTTGCTGCGGCTTGCTGACCCTGGCGAGCAACCCGTGCTTCGTCGCCCACGACGGCTGGCCCCATGGGATGCCCGCCGAGACCTTCGATGCGTTCCTGGCCGGCTGCCATGCCGACTCCCAAGTCACCCTCAAGCGCTTCGGCCTGTTGTGCGCCAAGGGCGCCGAAGACCCGCGCGGGCTGTCGCGCCTGCTGGTCAGTGGCGCGCCGCATTCAGCGTCCAGCGTGTTGATGCCCGGCCTGGAACTGCTGGCCCAACTGGATACCCGCGAAGCCTTGCTGGCTTATCGCGGCCCACAGTTGCACCTGTTCGCCGGCATGGACGGGTTGGTGCCCGCCGAAGCCGCCAGCGACCTGCTAAGGCTGCTGCCGGATGTGGAAATCGGCCTGATTGAACAGGCTGGTCACGCTTTTCTTCTGGAAGACCCCCACGGTGTAGCGGGGGCCATCCAGGCTTTTTTGCATGAGTGCGTCGATGACTGATTTATCCCAGCCCTCCCTGCCGGGCGCCTTGCCGGACAAACGCCAGGTGGCGGCGTCGTTTTCCCGTGCGGCGGCCAGTTACGACAGCGTCGCCGAGTTGCAGCGCGCCGTAGGGCATGGGCTGCTGGCCCGGCTGCCATCAGCGTGTGCGCCACGTCACTGGCTGGATATGGGCTGCGGCACGGGTTATTTCAGCCGTGTGCTGGGCGAGTTGTTGCCCGCCAGCCAAGGTGTGGCGCTGGATATTGCCGAGGGCATGCTTAACCATGCGCGGCCTTTGGGTGGCGCACATCATTTTGTCGCGGGCGATGCAGAACGCTTGCCGCTGAAAGCCGAGAGCTTCGAGCTGCTCTTCTCCAGCCTGGCGGTGCAGTGGTGTGCGAACTTCGAGGCGGTGCTCAGCGAGGCCTATCGCGTGCTGCGGCCGGGTGGCGTGCTGGCGTTCGCCAGTTTGTGCGTCGGGACGCTGGATGAGCTGCGCGAAAGCTGGCGGGCGGCGGATGGCCTGGTGCACGTCAATCGCTTCCGCACCTTCGAGGCGTACCAGCACTTGTGCGCGGCCAGCGGTTTGCGCGTGGTCAGCCTGGAGCGACGTCCCCATGTGCTGCATTACCTGGATGTGCGCAGCCTGACCCATGAGCTCAAGGCGCTGGGGGCGCATAATCTCAACCCAGGCCGCCCGGGAGGGTTGACGGGCCGTGCGCGGATTGTTGCACTGGTAGACGCCTACGAGCAGTTCCGTCAGGCCGAGGGACTGCCGGCCACGTATCAAGTGGTGTACGCCGTCCTGGAGAAGCCCCTATGAGCGCCGCCTATTTCATCACCGGCACCGATACGGATGTCGGCAAGACCACTATCGCCGCCGGCCTGTTACACGCCGCCCGGCAAGCGGGCAGAAGCACTGCGGCTGGAAAGCCCGTGGCTTCCGGCTGCCAGGTCACGGCCAAGGGCTTGCGCAACGCCGATGCCCTGGCGCTGCTGGCCGAGTGTTCATTGCCGTTGAGTTATGCCGAGGTCAACCCGGTGGCGTTCGAACCCGCCATCGCGCCCCACCTGGCCGCGCGGGAGGCCGGCGTCGCGCTGACGGTGCAGTCGTTGTTGAAACCCATGCAGCAGATTCTGGCGCGTCAGGCGGATTTCACCCTCATCGAAGGCGCAGGCGGTTGGCGGGTGCCGTTGGCTGACCAGGACAACCTGTCGGACCTGGCCATGGCGCTGCAACTGCCGGTGATCCTGGTGGTGGGCGTGCGCCTGGGATGCATCAGCCATGCCTTGCTCACCGCCGAAGCCATCGCCCGGGACGGTTTGCCCTTGGCCGGTTGGGTGGCGAATATCATCGACCCCAAGACCTCTCGTCTGGAAGAAAACCTCGCGACCCTGGCCGAGCGTTTGCCCGCACCATGCCTGGGCCGAGTGCCAAAGCTCAAGCACGCCGGCGCCGAGGCGGTAGCTGAGTACCTGCAACTGGACCTGCTTGACTGATTCTGGCTATCGGCAAGGCATTATGCCATTAGTGTTTTTAACGGGCTTTTTGCCAGTATGTCTGCTTCAATTCAACTTCACGATTCTCTAAAGGCAGGTTGAAGCCATGGACATCTCTGGCAGCAGCGCGTTTTACTCGGGGCTGAGCACCATTCAGGCCGGGCAGAGCCGTGTCGACCAGGCCGCCGGCAGGATTGCCAGCGCCGCGACCACCCAGCCGTCTGACGCACAGAGCGACCGGTTGCAAGCCAATGACCGCGCCCAGCCGACGAATTCGGCGAGCAATATGGTTGAAATGGCCCAAGGCAAGTTTCAAGTGGAGTTGGGCGCCAAGGTCGCCAAGGCTTCAGACGAAATGCTCGGTACCCTGATCGACACCTTCGCTTAACCCCTCTTTCGTACGACCGGCTTCTTCCTGGGGCTGGTCGCCTTTGCGCAATCCTCCATTTTCTTCTGAACACCTTGTGGCATCCCGCCGCAGGCCTCGCCATGCCTGCCATTGACCCGCGTCATGACAAACGGTGTCTGGACGACGCTTGACATCCCCAGGTCGTAAACGTATGTTTCAAACACCTGTTTGACCGCCACAACACATCCACGCGGTTGTTCATTCCAGATACATCAGCAGAGGTTTATCGCTATGCCTGACTACAAGGCCCCCTTGCGTGATATTCGCTTCGTTCGTGACGAACTGCTCGGCTATGAAGCGCACTATCAGAGCCTGCCGGCTTGCCAGGACGCTACCCCGGACATGGTTGACGCCATTCTCGAAGAAGGCGCCAAGTTTTGTGAGCAAGTGCTGGCACCGTTGAACCGCGTGGGTGACATCGAAGGGTGCACCTGGAGTGAGTCTGGCGTTAAAACCCCTGCTGGTTTCAAAGAAGCCTACAAGCAATTCGTCGAAGGCGGCTGGCCAAGCCTGGCCCACGACGTGGAGCACGGTGGCCAAGGCCTGCCGGAATCCCTGGGCCTGGCCGTGAGCGAAATGGTCGGCGAAGCCAACTGGTCATGGGGCATGTACCCGGGCCTGTCCCATGGTGCGATGAACACCATTTCCGAGCATGGCACCCCCGAGCAGCAAGAGGCTTACCTGACCAAGCTGGTATCGGGCGAGTGGACCGGCACCATGTGCCTGACCGAACCACACTGCGGTACCGACCTGGGCATGCTGCGCACCAAGGCCGAGCCTCAGGCTGACGGTTCCTACAAAGTCTCCGGTACCAAGATCTTCATCTCGGCCGGTGAACACGACATGGCCGACAACATCGTCCACATCGTGCTGGCCCGCCTGCCGGACGCACCGGCGGGTACCAAAGGCATCTCGCTGTTCATCGTGCCCAAGTTCCTGCCCAACGCCGACGGCTCGATCGGTGCGCGCAACGCGGTGAGCTGCGGTTCCCTGGAACACAAGATGGGTATCCACGGTAACGCCACCTGTGTGATGAACTTCGACGCGGCCACCGGTTTCCTGATCGGCCCGGCGAACAAAGGCCTGAACTGCATGTTCACCTTTATGAACACCGCTCGCCTGGGCACCGCGCTGCAAGGCCTGGCTCACGCCGAGATCGGCTTCCAGGGCGGCCTGAAATACGCCCGCGATCGCTTGCAGATGCGTTCCCTGACTGGCCCGAAAGCGCCGGAAAAGGCCGCCGACCCGATCATCGTGCACCCTGACGTGCGCCGCATGCTGCTGACCATGAAAGCCTTCGCCGAAGGTAACCGTGCGATGGTGTACTTCACCGCCAAGCAAGTGGACATCGTCAAATACGGCACCGACGACGAGGCCAAGAAACAGGCCGACGGCCTGTTGGCATTCATGACCCCGATTGCCAAGGCGTTCATGACCGAAGTCGGTTTTGAATCCGCCAACCACGGCGTGCAGATCTATGGCGGCCACGGCTTTATCGCCGAGTGGGGCATGGAGCAGAACGTTCGCGACAGCCGTATCTCCATGCTGTATGAAGGCACCACCGGCATCCAGGCACTGGACCTGCTCGGCCGTAAAGTGCTGATGACCCAGGGCGAAGCGCTCAAGGGCTTCACCAAGATCGTGCACAAGTTCTGCCAGGCCAACGAAGGCAACGACGCGGTCAAGGAGTTCGTGGCACCGCTGGCTGCGCTGAACAAAGAGTGGGGCGAGTTGACCATGAAGGTCGGCATGGCCGCGATGAAAGACCGCGAAGAAGTGGGGGCCGCTTCGGTGGATTACCTGATGTACTCCGGTTACGCCTGCCTGGCTTACTTCTGGGCCGACATGGCGCGCCTGGCTGCCGAAAAACTCGCCGCCGGTACCAGCGAAGAAGCGTTCTACACCGCCAAGCTGCAAACCGCGCGCTTCTACTTCCAGCGCATCCTGCCGCGGACCCGTACTCACGTGGCCACCATGCTGTCGGGCGCCAGTAACCTGATGGACATGAAAGAAGAAGACTTCGGCCTGGCTTACTAAGCCTTACCGGGTTCATCTGAAACCGTCGCTTCCCTTGGGAGCGGCGGTTTTTTCATTGGGGGATAAAAAACACAGTGCAGCGCTCAGGGATTTTCTCCGGCTGCCGTTACAGTGATGGCAATGTGATACATGGCGGGCAGGGTGTGCTTAACTGTTCGCATCAAGGCACAGTGCCACTACTTTTTGCGGGTCGGAGTTTTACCCTTGTCACGCGTGTCTGCTTTACGTTTCAGTCACTTTCTTCCTTCGTTGCTGCTGTTGCTGGCCGGGCTCTCGGCTGCGTACGTCAAGGACCTCAGCGTCTTCTTCACCTCGCTGTTCAATGTGTTGCCGACCCTGGTGCTGTTGCTGGGCGGTTCGTACTGCGCGGTTTATCGCCGCCAGCGTGAATTGTTCCTGATGATCACGGTGTACATCGCCTACTTCCTGCTCGATACCCAGACCGATTTCTATCGCGACAATGGCCGCGTGCGCGAAGACGCGGCCGTGGTGTTTCACCTGTGTTGCCTGTTATTGCCGTTGCTGTTCAGCATCTACGCGCTGTGGCAGGAGAAGACCCACCTGTTTCGCGACTTCGTTGCCCGTTGTGCGGTGCTGCTGGCAATCGGCAGTGTTGCGCTGGCCCTGGAGCAAAGTTATCCCCAGGCACTGCTGAACTGGCTGGCGGAGATCCGCTGGCCAGCCCTGCATGGGACCTGGATGAGCCTGATCCAGCTGTCATACCCGATGTTCCTGGTCGGCTTCCTCACTCTGGCGGCGCAATACTGGTACCAGCCGCGTCCGCTGCATGCGGCGCAACTGGTCGGGTTGCTGGGGATGTTCTGGATGTTGCCGCAGACCTTCATCCTGCCGTTCACGCTGAATATCATGTGCAGCCAGGTCATGCTGATGATCGCCGCCGGCGTGGCCCACGAGGCTTATCAAATGGCATTCCGCGATGAACTGACCGGCCTGCCGGGGCGCCGAGCCTTGAACGAACGCATGCAGCGGCTGGGGCGCAATTATGTGCTGGCGATGACCGACGTCGATCACTTCAAGCGCTTCAATGACACCCATGGTCACGATGTGGGCGACCAGGTGCTGCGCCTGGTGGCGAGCAAGCTGTCCAAGGTCAATGGGGGTGGGCGTGCCTACCGCTACGGCGGTGAAGAATTCGCCGTGGTGTTTGCCGGCAAGACCCTGGATGAGTGCATGCCGCACCTGGAGGAAATCCGCGAGATCGTCGCCAACTACGACATCAAGCTGCGCAATTCGGACCGGCCCCAGGATGATCAACAAGGCCGTCAACGCCGGGCGGGCAGCGGCGCGTCGAGTGTGTCGGTGACGGTCAGCATCGGCGTGGCCGAACGCCAGATCGACCAGCGCACGGCGGAAGAAGTGCTCAAGTCCGCCGACCAGGCGCTGTACGCCGCCAAGGGCGCGGGGCGTAACTGTGTGGTTGCGGCCGGGCAGACCCGCCGTGGCGCGGTGCGCATGCAGAGCGCTGCCGGTTGAGTGATGGCGCTGTATTCAGCGGTTCTACAATGATTGTCCGAGGCGCTGGCCGGCAGTAGGTTGAAAGGATCTGCCGCCGGAGACACCGCCATGCCTGAGTACAAAGCTCCCCTGCGCGACATGCGCTTTCTGATCGACAACGTGTTTGATTTCCACGGCCACTACGCTGCCCTGGGCGCCACTGATGCCAGCCCGGACATGGTCAGTGCAATCCTGGAGGAAGGCGCCAAATTCTGCGAGAACGTGCTTTCGCCACTCAACCGCAGTGGTGATGAAGAGGGCTGCCATTTCGACAACGGCGTGGTGACCACGCCCAAGGGCTTCAAGGAAGCCTTCGCCCAGTACGTCGAGGGCGGCTGGCACGGGGTGGCGGCAGACCCGGCCTACGGTGGCCAGGGCCTGCCGCAATCGTTGGGCCTGGTGCTCAGCGAGATGATCGGCTCCAGCAACACCTCGTGGGGCATGTATCCGGGCCTGACCCACGGCGCGATGTCGGCGATCCACGCCCACGGCACCGAAGAGCAGAAGGCCACGTTCCTGAGCAAACTCACCGCAGGCGAATGGACCGGCACCATGTGCCTGACCGAAGCCCATTGCGGCACCGACCTGGGCCTGATCAAGACCCGTGCCGTGCCCCAGGCGGATGGCAGCTACGCGATCACCGGCAGCAAGATCTTCATCTCGGCCGGTGAGCACGACATGAGCGCCAATATCATCCATCTGGTGCTGGCCAAGCTGCCGGACGCGCCGGCGGGCACCAAGGGTATCTCGTTGTTTATCGTGCCCAAGTTCCATGTGGATTCGGCTGAGCGCAATGCGGTGCACTGCGGCTCCATCGAGCACAAGATGGGCATCAAGGCCTCGGCCACGTGCGTGCTCAACTTCGACGGCGCCAAGGGCTTTTTGATTGGCGAGGCGAACAAGGGCCTCAACTGCATGTTCACCATGATGAACCACGCCCGCCTGGGCACCGGCATGCAGGGCCTGTGCAATGGCGAGGCGAGCTTCCAGGGCGCGATCAAGTACGCCAACGACCGCCTGCAGATGCGCGCGCTGACCGGCGCCAAGGCCCCGGAGAAAGCCGCCGACCCGATCATCGTGCACCCCGATGTGCGCCGTATGCTGCTGACCATGAAAGCCTTCAACGAAGGCAACCGCGCACTCACCTATTTCACCGCGCAGTTGCTCGACACCGCGCACCTTTGCAACGACGCCGGCCAGCGCCAGGAGGCCGAAGACCTGTTGGCGTTCCTCACCCCCATCTGCAAAGCCTTTATGACCGACACCGGGCTGGAGGTGACCAACCACGGCATGCAGATATTCGGCGGCCATGGCTACATTCGTGAGTGGGGCATGGAACAACTGGCACGCGATGCGCGGATTGCACCGATCTACGAAGGCACCAACGGCATCCAGGCCCTCGATCTGTTGGGGCGCAAGGTGCTGGGCAGCCAGGGCAAGCTGCTGCGCGGTTTTACTAAAATAGTGCATAAGTTTTGCGCGGCGAATGCCGAACATGCGCAGCTCAAGGGCTATGTGGTGCAGCTTAATCAACTGAATCAGGAATGGGGCGAGCTGACTACCCAGGTCGGTATGGCCGCGATGAAAAACCCGGATGAGGTGGGCGCAGCGGCGGTGGATTACTTGATGTACAGCGGTTACATCATCCTCGCCTACCTGTGGCTGCGGATGGCCATTGCCGCGCTGGCGCAGGATGACACTGAGTTTGCCAAAGCCAAGCTGGCCACTTGCGACTTTTACTTCAAGCGTCTGCTGCCACGTACCGCAACCCATCGCGCCGCCGTGGAAGCGGGCAGCGAATGCCTGATGAGTCTGCCTGCGGAGTCGTTTGCGTTGTGATGACTTAAAAATACCAATCAGTCACAAGTGGACCCTATGTGTCTGAAAAGTTGTTCGGGTACACTCGGAGCCTGTAAAACCGATCCTATCGAATCACTTTTCACGTTCTCACGAGGTTTGCCATGGCTGATTACAAAGCGCCGCTGCGTGATATGCGCTTCGTCCTCAACGAAGTCTTTGAGGTCGCCACCACTTGGGCCCAATTGCCGGCATTGGCAGACAGCGTTGACGCCGAGACCGTAGAGGCCATCCTCGAAGAAGCCGGCAAGGTCACCGCCAAATCCATCGCCCCGCTCAGCCGCGGTGGCGATGAACAGGGCTGCCGTTGGGATAACACCGCGGTGTTTACTCCGGAGGGTTATCCACAGGCCTACAAGACCTACGCTGAAGGTGGCTGGGTCGGCGTAGGCGGCGACCCCGTGTTTGGCGGCATGGGCATGCCCAAGGCGGTATCGGCCCAGGTCGAGGAGATGATCAACTCGTCAAGCCTGGCGTTCGGCCTGTACCCGATGCTGACCTCCGGCGCCTGCGTGTCGATCAACACCCACGCCAGCGAGGAACTCAAGGCCATCTACCTGCCGAAGATGTATTCCGGCGAGTGGGCCGGCTCCATGTGCCTGACGGAAGCACACGCCGGTACCGACCTGGGGATTATCCGCACCAAGGCCGAGCCGCAGGCAGACGGTTCCTACAGGATCAGCGGAACCAAGATCTTTATCACTGGCGGTGAACACGACCTCACCGAGAACATCATTCACCTGGTACTGGCCAAGTTGCCGGACGCACCGGCCGGTCCGAAGGGGATTTCGCTGTTCCTGGTGCCGAAGTTCATGGTCAACGCCGACGGCAGCCTGGGCGCGCGCAACCCGGTGAGCTGCGGCTCCATCGAACACAAGATGGGTATCCAGGCATCCGCCACCTGCGTGATGAACTTCGACGAAGCCGTGGGTTACCTGGTGGGCGAACCCAACCGTGGGTTGGCGGCGATGTTCACCATGATGAACTATGAGCGCCTTGGCGTGGGTATCCAGGGCCTGGCGTCCGGCGAGCGCTCCTACCAGAACGCGATTGAATATGCCCGCGACCGCCTGCAAAGCCGTGCGCCGACCGGTGCCCAGGCCAAAGACAAAGTGGCCGACCCGATCATCGTCCACCCCGACGTGCGCCGTATGCTGTTGACCATGAAAGCCGCCAACGAAGGCGGTCGCGCGTTTTCCACCTATGTGGCGACGCAGCTGGACATCGCCAAGTTCAGTGAAGATGCCGCTGCCCGCGAGCGGGCCGATAACCTGGTGGCCTTGTTGACGCCGGTCGCCAAGGCGTTCCTCAGCGACCTGGGCCTGGAAACCACCGTGCTCGGCCAGCAAGTGTTTGGCGGCCACGGTTACATTCGCGAATGGGGCCAGGAGCAACTGGTGCGTGATGTACGCATCACGCAGATCTACGAAGGCACCAACGGCATCCAGGCACTGGATTTGATGGGGCGCAAGATCGTCGGTAGCGGCGGTGCGTTCTACACCTTGTTCGCCGACGAGATTCGCCAGTTCATCGCCTCGGCGGGGCCCGAACTGGCTGAGTTCAGCCAACCGTTGAGCGCAGCGGTGGATAACCTGGACGAATTGACCGCCTGGGTGCTGGATCGCGCCAGGACCAACCCGAACGAGATCGGCGCAGCCTCGGTGGAGTATTTGCATGCATTTGGTTACATGGCCTACGCCTATATGTGGGCACGTATGGCCAAGGCCGCGTTGGGCAAGGAGACTGAGGAAGACTTCTACGCCAGCAAACTGGGCACCGCGCGCTTCTACTTTGCGCGTCTGTTGCCACGTATTCACTCGCTGAGTGCGTCGGTAAAAGCCGGTAGCGAATCCTTGTTTTTGCTGGATGAGGCACTGTTCTAAGGGCTCGGAGGGCGTGTAAGCATTCTCTTACATGACGTACTGCTAATCGTCCTCTATCGCCAAATTGGATCCACGGATAATCTACTTCACATGGACGTCGCGCAGGAAGCGCAAAGCAACAACACGGACACGTAGGATTCTGCCAGGATGGCGGAGTGAAATGGATGTCAGGGAAACAGTCTGCAAAGCCCCGCTTCGGCGGGGTTTTCTTTTGCCCGCGAAAAAGTCAGGCGCCGAATTTCACGGCAGTGCCTGCGGCGCATTCATCACGTCTTCCAGCAAGGTGCGCAGCAGCGCCATGGTTGCCTGCTGGCGCTGTACATCGCGACACACCAAACCTACCTTTAGTGGCACCCTGGGTTCACTCAAGGGCTTCCAGAGCAGCGACTGGCTGTTGTGTTCGTCCTGGGAGCGTCCCGGCAGCACCGTGGCCAATTTGGTGTTAGGCAAGCTGTCGAGAATCCCCACCATGGTATTCAACTCCGCCTGTACCTGCGGCCGGCGTCCGAGGTTGGATAACTGACCCTGCCAGATCTGTCGAACCTGGAACTCTTCCCCCAGCAACAACATCGGCAGTTCGGCGGCCTGTTTCAGCGAGACTTTCTTGAATTCGCGCAGGGGATGGTCCTCGGGGATGACCACCTTCAGCTCATCCTCATACAACAACACGCCGTGCAGCCCCGGCTGGCGTGGCGGCAGATAGCTGATGCCGATGTCCAGCGAGCCGTTAAGCAACCGCCGTTCAATCTCGATCCCGGTCAATTCGTAGATCTGCACCACCAGGTGCGGCTGGGCCTTGCGCACGCGCTCGAGCATTTGCGGGACCAGGCTGGTGTGCACGGTTTGCAGCACGCCGATGGCCAGGGTGCGCATGGCCTGGCCCTTGAAGTTACGCAAGGCTTCGACGGCTTGCTGCATGCCATCGATCAGCGGCAAGGCATGGTTGTACAGCGTATGGGCGGCCAGGGTGGGCAGCAGGCGTTTGCTGCTGCGTTCGAACAGGCTCACATCGAGGTTGCGCTCCAACTGGCGGATCTGTTGTGAGAGCGCCGGCTGGGAGATCGACAGGCGTTCAGCGGCACGGCCCACATGGCCTTCTTCATACACCGCGACGAAATAACGCAGTTGCTTAAAATCCATAAGACTTACTTATCGAAAAAGCTGGAAAAACGAAATGGCCGGTGGCCCCCGAGGCGCCTAGTCTAGCGCCTATTCGCAGGGCTTACAGGGCCGGATCGGGCAATGAACAGCGTTTATGTTGATGGCGTTTACATAGGCAAGGCAACACACCCGCAGACAGTGATTGCAGGGAAAACCGACCAAGGTCCGGTTGCCACTGGGGGCAAGCTGTGAATCTTTTCAATATGCGTCGCCCTGTACCCAGCCTGGACGACCTGGTGCTGGAGGCTTCACCCGATACGCTGTCCAGCGAGGCGCTGATGCCCACCGTGGCGAGGCCGCCTCAGGTTTTCGTACGTGGCCAGGGCTCCTGGCTGTGGGACAGCGACGAGCGTGCCTACCTGGATTTCAGCCAGGGCAACGCTGCCAACAGCCTCGGCCACAGCCCGCAGGTCTTGATCAAAGCCCTTGCCGACCAGACCCAGGCCCTGATCAATCCAGGCCTGGGTCTGCATAACCGCGCTCAACTCAATCTTGTCGACCGCCTGTGCCATCGTACCGGCAGCGACCAGGCCTACCTGCTCAACAGTGGCGCAGAGGCCTGCGAAGCGGCGATCAAGCTGGCGCGCAAGTGGGGCCAACTGCATCGCGGCGGGGCCTACCGCATTATCAGCGCGAGCAATGGTTGCCATGGTCGCAGTTTCGCGGCACTGGCGGCGTCGGGGGGAACGCTGGAAAACCGCTTTGAACCGCAATTGCCCGGCTTCAGCCATGTGCCGTTCAACGATCTGCCGGCCCTGCATGCTGCGGTCGACGCACAGACAGTCGCCATCCTGCTGGAGCCGGTCCAGAGCGAAGCCGGTGTGATCCCCGCGACGGAGCATTACCTCAAGGGGGTTGAACGGCTGTGCCGCGAACTGGGGATCTTGCTGATCCTCGACGAAGTACAAACCGGCCTTGGCCGTTGCGGCACCTTGCTTGCCGAACAGCAATACGGCGTGCGAGCCGACATCATCACCCTCGGCAAAGGCCTGGGCGGCGGCGTGCCATTGGCTGCGCTGCTGGCGCGCGGCAACGCCTGTTGCTTCGACGTGGGTGAGCTGGAAGGTACCCATCATGGCAACGCATTGATGGCATCGGCCGGGCTGGCGGTACTCGATACGGTGCTGGAGCATGGCTTCCTGGAACACGTACGTGAATCCGGCCTTTACCTGGGCGAAGGCCTTGCCCGGCTGGCCTACCGCTACGACCAGGGCCCATTGCGCGGCCACGGCCTGATGTGGGGCCTGACGTTGTCGGATGATTCTGCAGATGCAGTGGTAAAAGCCGCCCTGCACGAAGGCCTGATCCTCAACGCCCCGCAACCTGACTGCCTGCGCTTCACCCCGGCGCTTACGGTGAGCAAAAGCAACATCGACGAAATGCTCCTGCGCCTGGCCCGCGCTTTTTCCCGGGTGCGCACCGCCCAGTTGCAATGCCGCAAGGGCATCGCCGTCTGACCCACATTCCTGAACCGTCTCGCGGTATACGCGGCGCCTCCAGCCTGATTTTTTCGGCTGGGGGCGTTTTTTTGCGTGTGAAATTTTTGGATTGAAAGCGTTGATTGATCGCCTGTGAAAACAATGGCTTTTAGCGTGCGTCGATAAGGACTGTCGACGGAGCACGGGTTGCTCCACTTCTAATCTATACCACTGGGTGGTATGTTTGTGGGAAGGGATATCCATGAGGCTTAGGTTATTTAAAACACGGCAGTTTGCTGGTGCGGCCAGCAAGTCCTGGATCTACGATTCGGAGTTGAGGGACGCGTTTGGCCAATTGCTCAGGGGACAAGCTGACAATTTGGGAGGCGGTGTCTGGAAGAAACGCCTCAACCAGAATAGGCATCGCTCCATAGTGTTGGCCAAGGGCAGGCAATACTGGGTTTATCAGTTGCTGTTCGCCAAGCAAGACCAAAGCAATATCAGTCAGAAAGATTTGGCTTGGTTTCGGGCGATGGCAAAAGTTTATGAAGGCTTAAACGAAACGCAGATCCAGCAGCTCTTGGATCTCAGGGAGTTTGTGGAGATACATCATGACCAAAAAATATGAAAGTGAAGCGCTGGAGTCCATTCACCAATCCGCCAAAGCGCTTTATGCCATCGGTGCTATTAGTAAAACTACCCTTCGTGAATACGACGAAGCGTGCTTCTCTGCCGTCCCGGAACAAATACCTGCCGAACAGATCAAGCAGCTACGTGAAAGTAGCCATGTCAGCCAACCGGTGTTTGCTCGTTACCTGAATACCAGCGCCTCCACGGTGAAGAAATGGGAATCTGGCGAGAAGCAACCCAGCGGCATGGCGCTCAAACTTCTTAGCATCGTGCAAAAGCATGGGTTAGAAATTCTGGCCTGAAGGATGGCCCGGTGCCAGATCCCACTGAACCCTCACGAACGCCCAAGGTCGATTAGCTACACGGTTCACACGAGCCGATTTTCTGGAGCTGACCCATGGACTTCATTCGTATCATCATCGCCATTCTGCTGCCGCCACTGGGTGTGTTCCTGCAAGTGGGTTTCGCTGGCGCGTTCTGGCTGAATATTCTGCTGACCTTGTGCGGTTACTTCCCAGGCATCATTCACGCCGTGTACATCATCGCCAAGCGCTGAGCCCGTCAGCCTTTTGCGATGAGCCGTGAATTGCGCTCATTGCGAAAGGCCAGTTGCTCGATGGTCTGGGTAGCGTGCTCGGCTTCTTCCCGCGCCTTGAGGATGATGCCGTGCTGCTCGGACTTGCTGCACACCGGGTCGGCATTGCTCGCATCCCCCGTGAGCATGAAGGCCTGGCAACGGCAGCCACCGAAATCCTTTTCCTTTTCATCGCACGAACGACACGGCTCGGGCATCCAGTCGTAGCCGCGAAAGCGGTTGAACCCGAAAGAGTCGTACCAGATGTGCTGCATGCTGTGGTCGCGCACATTGGGAAACTGCACCGGCATCTGTCGGGCGCCGTGGCAGGGCAGGGCGGTGCCGTCTGGCGTCACGGTCAGAAAGATACTGCCCCAGCCGTTCATGCAGGCTTTCGGGCGTTCCTCGTAGTAATCCGGCGTCACGAATATCAACTTGCACGGATGACCTTCGGCTTCGAGCTTGGCGCGGTATTCGTTGGTGATGCGTTCGGCGCGCACCAGTTGTTCCTTCGTCGGCAATAAACCCACGCGATTGAGTTGCGCCCAGCCGTAGAACTGGCAGGTGGCAAGCTCTACAAAATCCGCCTCCAGCGCAATACACAGCTCGATGATGCGGTCGATCTTGTCGATATTGTGCCGATGGGTGACGAAGTTCAGCACCATCGGGTAGCCATGCGCCTTCACTGCGCGGGCCATTTCCAGCTTTTGCGCGAAGGCTTTTTTCGAACCCGCCAGCAGGTTGTTCACCTGTTCGTCGCTGGCCTGGAAGCTAATCTGGATATGGTCCAGGCCGGCTTTCTTGAAATCGCTGATCTTCTGCTCGGTCAGGCCGATGCCCGAGGTGATCAGGTTGGTGTAGAACCCCAGCTTGCGCGCCTCGGCGATCAACTCGGCGAGGTCCTGGCGCACCAGCGGCTCACCGCCGGAAAACCCCAGTTGCGCCGCGCCCATCTCGCGGGCCTCGCGAAATACCTTGACCCACTGCTCGGTGCTCAGCTCCTTGCCCTGCTCGGCAAAGTCCAGCGGGTTGGAGCAATACGGGCATTGCAGCGGGCAGCGGTAGGTCAACTCGGCGAGCAACCACAGCGGCAGGCCGATGGCGGGTTTCTCAGGCAAGGGTGATCCAGTGCTCAGCACGGGCGACCTCCATGAATTGCTCGATGTCGTCACCCAGCTCAGGCACGCCGGGGAACTGTTCTTCGAGGGCAGCAATGATCGCCGCCACGTCGCGCTCACCGTCAATCAGGCCACCAATCAGCGCGGCGCTGTCGTTGAGCTTGATCATGCCTTCGGGGTAGAGCAACACATGGCCTTTTTGCGCGGGTTCGTACTGGTAACGGTAGCCCTGGCGCCAGGTCGGTTTTCTGCTGCGATCGAAGCTCATAGGGTGATCCCTTTATGCCACACCCGCTGCTCGGTCACGCTGTGATACGGCGGGCGTTTCAGTTCGTAGGCCATGCTCATGGCATCCAGCATGCTCCACAGGATGTCGAGTTTGAACTGGAGGATTTCCAGCATGCGCTCCTGGCCTTCACGGGTGGTGTAGTGCTGCAAGGTGATTGCCAGCCCATGCTCCACGTCGCGCCGCGCCTGGCCCAGGCGGGTGCGGAAATACTCGTAGCCGGTGGGGTCGATCCACGGGTAGTGCTGCGGCCAGCTGTCGAGGCGCGATTGGTGGATCTGGGGCGCGAACAGCTCGGTGAGGGAGCTGCTGGCGGCTTCCTGCCAGCTGGCGCGGCGCGCAAAGTTGACGTAGGCGTCTACCGCAAAGCGTACGCCGGGCAGCACCAGTTCCTGGGAACGCAACTGGTCGGGGTCGAGGCCGACCGCCTGGCCCAAGCGCAGCCAGGCTTCGATGCCGCCGTCCTCACCGGGTGCGCCATCGTGGTCGAGCAGGCGCTGGATCCATTCGCGACGGATCTCGCGGTCCGGGCAGTTGGCCAGGATCGCCGCATCTTTCAGCGGGATGTTCACCTGGTAATAGAAACGGTTGGCGACCCAGCCCTGGATCTGCTCGCGGGTGGCACGGCCTTCATACATCGCCACATGGTACGGGTGATGAATATGGTAGAAGGCGCCTTTGGCCCGCAAGGCGGCTTCGAACTCGGCGGTGCTCAATGGTGTGTCAGTCATGTCGTCTGCTCCTACAATTCAATGCTCATGCCGTCGTAAGCGACTTCGACATTGCGCCGCACCAGTTCCGCGCGCTCGGGAGAATCTTCATCGAGGATCGGGTTGGTGTTGTTGATGTGGATAAGCACCTTGCGCTGCTTGGGCAATTGCTCCAGCACTTCGAGCATGCCGCCGGGGCCATTCTGCGCCAGGTGGCCCATCTCGCGGCCGGTACGGGTGCCGACGCCACGGCGCTGCATTTCATCGTCGTCCCACATCGTACCGTCCACCAGCAGGCAATCGCTGCCGGCCATGATCTCCAGCAACGGCGCGTCGACTTTGCCCAGGCCCGGGGCGTAGAACAGTTTGCCGCCGGTGCGCAGGTCTTCGACGATCAGGCCGATATTGTCGCCTGGGTGCGGGTCGAAGCGGTGCGGTGAGTAGGGCGGGGCAGCGCTGCGCAGTGGCAGCGGGGTGAAGCGCAGGTTGGGGCAGGCCGGGATGGTGAAGCTGGCATCCAGCTCGATGCGGTTCCAGGCCAGGCCGCCGTTCCAGTGGGTGAGCATGGTGAACAGCGGGAAGCCGGTGCTCAGGTCTTCATGGACCATGTCGGTGCACCACACCTGGTGCGGGCAACCTTCGCGCAGGCTCAACAGGCCGGTGGTGTGGTCGATCTGGCTGTCCATCAGGATGATGGCACTGATGCCGGTGTCGCGCAGTGCGCGGCCGGGCTGCATCGGCGCAAAACCCTGGAGTTGCGCGCGGATATCCGGTGAGGCATTGCACAGTACCCAGTTCACGCCATCGTCGGAAATGGCGATGGACGACTGGGTCCGCGCCTGCGTCCGCAGGCTGCCGTCACGAAAACCTGCGCAGTTCACGCAGTTGCAGTTCCACTGCGGGAAGCCGCCGCCAGCGGCGGAACCTAGAATCTGGACAAACATGGCCGCTCCATCAAGCAAAGCTCAAAACAAAAACGCCCCGGGCGAACCGAGGCGTTGTATTACCCAGCGGCTTAGCGGCTGGCGAAGTACATGGTGACTTCGAAGCCGATGCGCAGATCAGTGTAAGCAGGTTTGGACCAGGTCATATTCTTACTCCTACGAAGGGATGGGACGTTTACTACCAAGTAATACATATAGTCCACCTCCAGTCGGAGATGTTCAGATGTGTGCGTGGGAATGTTACGCAATTCTTCTCAAGTTAGCGCTGTCTTGGTGGAAAAAGCCTGTTGCAGGGTTGGCAATGATCAGCTCGCCGGTTGCCAGCTCTCGTCGACAGGCGGGCCGTTGGCGATGCAGCGCCAGCCGCCGGTCGCATCCTGCAGCTGTTGGGCCGCGTGTTGCAGGTCCTCCCGTGTGCGGGCCTGGATCAGTTGTTGAAGCCGGTACAGGTAATCCGACGGATGGCCCGCCAGGCGCGCGTGCCAAAGCAGTTCGGCGCTTTGGGTGATCGGTAACGTCGCAGCGCAGAACTGCTGTGCCAAGGCGTGATTGCCCACGTCATCGGTGCCGTCGATCAACAACGGTAGGTGTTTCAGGAAGGCTTGCAGGTGATCGACGATACCTGCCAGTGAAACGCTGGGTGATTGCACACCCAACAGCAGGCCGGTTTGCCCGTTGATCTGTCGGACACCGCTGAATACGGCGTAGCCCAATTGCAACTCGACCCTCAGGCGTTGGTAGAACGGCCCTTGGAGCACGTGCCCAAGCAGCCGCCATGAGGCTTCATCGGCCAGGGATTGGCTGGGTGCCGGGCAAAACAGCAGCACGGCGGCTTCGGTTGAGTCAGTTTTAACCGTATGCCACACACGTTGACCGCCGAGGTGTTGAAGAGAAGGTTCGAAGTGTGCAGGTTGCCCAGGCAGACGGGCGGCGGCTGCCTTTATCAACGTTTCACATGCGGCGGGCAGACTCAGCCCCAGGCCGTGCCAGCGCGCAGTGGCCCAGGATCCAGGCTGTTCGCTGGCGTCGGCACGGCCGGTGGCGCAGCACGCGGGCAGGGCCTGGAGCAGTTTCCGGATAGCGATCATGGGCGCAGGTGCCGGGGCAGTTTCCTGCGGCAGGTTCAGGCGCTGCGCCAACGCCTCCAGCACGGCCGGCATCGGCTCGTGCAGCCCAGTCATCTTCACCAGCCAATCATGGCCGGTGGCTTCGAGAGATAATTCGACGCCCGCCTGGCGCGCATATTCACGCAATGGCTGCAAGGTGTTTTCCAGCCCGGCAGGCGCTGGCGCGTCGAAGCGCCACTGCACATACAGCGCACCTTCATCGCCGTCATCCGCCAAGGCCTGGCTGAAGGTCAGCGCCGATACGTCCCTTCGCCCCCGTGAACGATCCTGGGCAAACGTGCGCAAGCCTCGGTGAGCGCTGGTTTGGCCACGGATCAGGCCGGCGCGTTCTTCTTTGACCGGTGGGCGCAGGAACGGGTTGTTCGGGGGCAGTTGCCAACGGTGTTCGGCGGGCGGCAAGTGCAGTGAATCAAGCAGGGCCTTGAGCGCGGCGACGCCCAGTTCACTGAGGTCTTCGCTGTTGTTTCGAGCCAATGCCAGGGCGCCCTGGACCTGTTGTTGGCGAGCGTTCAGCAGGGCGAACTCTTCGCGCAGTGGCGTCCAATCGCTGTGTGCGAAAAAGCTCAGCCAGTCGTGCAGCAGCGCCTCAATGGGTGTGGTCGGTTCGTCCTTGCTATCGAGTGTAAAGTCGATGTCCAGCACGGCTTGTCCGGCGAAGTGGTACAGCACCGATGCCTGCAGGGCGCTGGCCAAGTGTCGGGTTTTTAACTCGGCGAGCAGCCCGCCCGGCGCAGAGGCATTGAGCCAGGTGCAGAGGAAATCCAGGGCTTCACGGGGCGCGTCACAGGTGATGACGTGGTGCAGGTGGTTGTTGTCGATGTGTTGATAGCGCCGAGCCTGGCCTCGCATCAAGGCCGGTGGTGAGGCCTGCGGATGCAAGGGGCCAGCGATCAGTTGCGCGCTGAAACGCTGCGCCAGGGCTTCCAGTTCTTGCAGCGGTTGCGGGCCGGCGAGGCTCAAGGTCATCTGCCCGCTTTGATAGAAATATCCGTGGAATTCCCTGAGTGCCTTTTGAAATTCCTCGCGCTCCACCGGCAGGCTGTCGCGGTTGCCCGCGTGAAAGCCGCGCAGTGGATGATCCGCTGCCAAGCCTTCTAGCAGCGCCACCTGCTGCTGTGCCTTGGCATCCTGGGACCAGGCGACGTACTCGGCGTGCAGCACTTCGCGCTCGCGCCGTTGATCTTCCGGGGTCAGGCGCGGATGGGTCAGCATGTCCGCCAGCCGCTCCAGCCCGTGGGCAAAGACTGAAACCGGGAGTTCAAAGAAGAAGTCCGTGGTGCGTTCGCGGGTGCTTGCATTCACTTGGCCGCCGTGGCGCTGCACGTAGGCCATCAGCCCTTCTCCGGCGGGAAAACGCTCGGTTCCCAGAAACAACAAATGCTCAAGAAAATGCCCCAACCCCGGCCAGGCCAACGGCACGTCGTGGCTACCGGCAGCCACCCGCAGCGCCGCCGCGCAACGTTTTAAGCGCGGTGCATGGCGCAGGGAAACCCGCAGGCCATTGGCCAGGGTCAGGTGAACGGGATAAAGGTGGGCCGGGGCGGGCATGGGCACTTCCAGAACGGGGCAAGTGCCTATGCTAACAAACCCATTCAATCAGGGCTTGTGCAGCGGGCCGTAAAGCTCGGGACGCCGGTCTTGCAGGTAATGGTTGGCGGCGCGGGCGTCGAGGATCGATTGCCGGTCCACTGTCCCGACAATCAAGGCTTCATCCAGGCCCGCCTGGGCGATTCGCTGGCCATCCGGTGCGGCAATGCTGCTTTGCCCGCAGTACTGGATATCGCCTTCGTGCCCGCAGTAATTGGCGTAGGCCACATAGCACTGGTTTTCGAAGGCCCGCGCCCGCACGGTGACATCGGCGACAAAGTCGAACGGCGCCATATTGGCGGTGGGCACCAGGATCAGCTCGGCACCGGCCAGGGCCAGGCGTCGGGTGTTTTCCGGGAACTCCAGGTCATAGCAGATCAGGAACCCCAACTTCCATCCGTTGAGTTCCACCAGCGGGAAATCATCGTCGCCGGCACTGAACATCGAGTGATCCAGATCCCCGAACAGATGGGTCTTGCGGTAGTTGCACAGGCGCTGGCCGTGGGCGTCGATCAACTGCACGGCGTTGTAGATCTGCCCGTCTTGGGCCCGCTCCGGATAGCCGTACAGAATGGCCCGCCCGGCGTTTTGTGCGATTTCGGCAATGGCTTGCGCAGACTCCCCATCCTGCGCTTCGGCCAATGCACCTACGGCTTCGGCGCCGATGTTGTAACCGGTGAGGAACATCTCCGGTAGCACCAGCACATCGGCATCGGTCGCTTCATGCGCTAGCTGGTGCAGGCGCTTGAGGTTCCCGGCTACATCCAGCGGTAGCGGCGGGCATTGGTACAGGGCGACACGCATGGCGTAACTCCTTAATCGGCCAGGGCGATCGGCCCGATCTCATCGAACACATCACCCGGCCCCGGGTTCTCGGGGTGAGTGCTGCCACCAAAGTGGGTCATGATGCCCCACACCGCGTTCAATGAGGTTTGTACCGCGCCCTCCACCCATGCTGGAGTCCAGGACACGTCGTCACCGGCGATAAAAATCCCACGCTGTTCAGCGGGCATGTCCTTCTGCATGAAGTGCGCATACATACGCTGGTTGTAGCGGTAGTGACCTGGCAACGCGCCTTTGAAGGCCCCGAGGAAATGCGGGTCGGCTTCCCAGGACACGGTGATCGGGTCGCCGATGATGCGCGCCTTGATGTCGACTTTCGGGTAGATCTTGTTCAATGCGTCCAGCGCCAGTTTCACCCGCTTGTCGATGGGCTGCGGGAGCATTTTCAGCGCGTCGCTCATCCACGAGTACGACAGGCAGATCACCCCTGGTTTGTCGTCGCCGTTGTCGAATAGGTAAGTGCCGCGCGTGAGGCGATCGGTGAGGGTCATGCTCATCAGGTCGCGGCCGGTCTCCGGGTCTTTGTCTTTCCAGAATGGGCGGTCGACCATCACGAAGGTCTTTGACGATTGCATGTAGCGGGTACGGTCCAGGGCCATCCACATCTTTTGCGAGAACAAGGTTTCATCGCACTCGATCTGGGTGGTCAGCAGCCAGCTTTGGCAGGTGGTGAGCACGGCCGCGTATTCGCGGGTATCGCCGTAGTTGTCGGTCACCGCGAAACGGCCATCGGCAGCATGGGCGATGCGTTTTACCCCGGCCCGTGGTGCACCGCGGTGCAGCGAGCTCAGGCTGGTACCGGCGGGCCAGTGGGCGCATCGTTCCGGCACATGGCGCCAGATGCCCAGCGGCACCTGGGCTACGCCGCCGACCACCAGGTGCTGGTGATCGTCACAGTTGGTCATGACCACGCGGAATATTTCCAACATGGAGTTGGGGAAATCCGAGTCCCAGCCGCCGGTGCCGAAACCTACCTGGCCAAACACCTCGCGGTGGTGGAACGACAACTTGGCGAAGGCCTTGGAGGTGGCTACGAAGTCGTAGAAGGTGCGGTCGTCCCACAAGGGCACCAGCTTGTTCCACAACGCTTTGAGGCGCGGCACATCACGATCGCGGATGGCTTGCTGGATATCGCCGAACTGCGAGCCGGCTTCCAGGGCGTAGGCCCAGGCGTCAGCCACTTCCTGGAACAGCGCGGGTAAATCGGACAGCTTTTGTGCGTAGTGGGTCTGGCCTTCCAGATCGATCACCGTACTGCCGGAAGCTGGCGTCAGCGGGTTGGGGAAGGGTTTGGTTTCCAGGCCCAGCTTGTCGACGTAGTGATAGAACGCGGTGGACGACACCGGAAAGCGCATGCCGCCCAGCTCGGCGATGATGCCTTCGGCGCCTTCGAAGGCCTGGGAACGCAAACGGCCGCCCATCTTCGAGGCCTCATACACCACGGGCTTGAGGCCCAGCTTCATCAGCTCGTAGGCGGCGACCAACCCGGCGATACCGGCGCCGACGATGGCCACTTCGGCGCCATGGTTGGCGGCGGGGATACTGCCGAGTCCGGCGGGGTGTTCGATCCAGTCATCGAAGGCGAACGGGAAATCCGGGCCAAAGATGGTGATGGGTTTTTTACCGTCGGCAGGGTGGCGATGGGTCTTGCTGATGGTGCTGGACGGAATGCTCATGGCGGGCCCTTGCTGACGACTCGGCGGGAAGTGACCCGCTGAGTATAGGAAAAGATGGCAGCCAGTTTAGGGAGCGTTACGTTCGTTAATAAGACGCAAAGTGTCGTCGGAATGAATTGTTTTTAGTCATAGTGACGAATTAGGTGGTCAGATGGGTTGGCCGCGATCCAATTTGTTACTGAGGATGATCGATGTGGTGGTTTTCTCTACGCCATCGACACTGCCAATCTGGTCCAGCAATTGATCGAGCTGTTCCGGCGAATCGGTGCGCAACCAGGCCACGTAATCGAACTCGCCGCTGACCGCGCACAATTGTTGAACCTGGGCCATGGCGCTCAGCCTGCGCAGCACTTCTTTGCCCGAGCGCGGTTGCCCGGTGATCCCCACATAGGCCTGCAAGCCCCCATCTACCACGCGTTGACCCAGGCGCACACCATAACCGGTGATCACCTGGGTTTTCTCCAGGCGCGCAAGGCGCGACGTCACCGTGGTGCGCGCAATGCCCAACTGCCGGGCGAGCATGGCCACGCTTTCGCGGGCGTTGATCTGCAGGGCGGCGATCAACTGGCGATCGATTTCATCTAGAACAGGCACGTGAGGCTCCGTGACGGGCGGCAATGGGAACGCATGTTACAGGCTTGGATCGGCCAGCAGGCAGCGGGCAAACAGTTGTGGCACCGGCAGGTGACGTTGGCTGTAGCGGCCCAGCAGGATGATCTCGCGGAAAAAAGTCAGCTTGCCCAGCGGGATTATTCTTACTTGGGGCGAGCGCTCCAGCCACAAGCCTGCCTTTGGAATCAACGATACGCCCAGGCCACACTCCACCATCCTGACGATGGCTTCGAGTTCATCCAGCTCCAGCGCCACTTGCATCTCAAGCTTCTGCTCGCGCAGAAACCGGCTCACGAGTCGGCCGCCAAACGAAGCACGGTCATAGCGCACATGGGGCTGGGTGTTGAGTAGGTGCAAAGGGTCGTCGCCCACCAATGTGTTCGGCACGACCAACACGAACGGCTCCTTGCGCAGCACCTGCACATACAACTCCTTGGGCAGGTCGAAGGGCGGTCGAATGATGATTGCCGAATCCAACTCTCCAGCGTCGACCTGGTTCAACAGCTCCAGGGAGACACCAGGCACCAACTTGCACTCAACCGTTGGTGCGGCCTGGCGCAAGCGCACCAACGCCTGGGGCAGCAAACCGGTTTGAGCCGTAGTGATAGCACCGACTTTCAACTCACCCCGGTATTCATTGGTATTCACCGGCACCGCCATGCGGTTGAAGGTCTCCAGAATCTCCTTGGCCAAGGGTAATGCGCGCAAACCGGCGGCATTCAGGGTGGCCTGGCGGCCGGTGCGGTCGAACAACTGCACGCCCAGCGCTTGCTCCAACTGACGAATCTGGGCACTCACCGCTGACTGCGTCAGCCCGATATGCATGCCCGCTGCCGCAAACGTCCCGTGGCGCGTTACCGCAATAAAGGTCTTCAATTCACGCAACATGGGGGTCTCGATTCATCAAAATTTTTTGAGCTCGACGCAAAAACTATCGTCTTTTCATCGTTGGGAGCAAGGCTAAACTCGGCTAACTAACGCCCATAGAGGTTTGAACTGATGACACTCGCGCCCTTTCACCTGGCCATTCCGGTATTCGATCTCGCCGCTGCACGGCACTTCTACGGCGACGTCTTTGGGTTGGAGGAGGGCCGCTCCAGCGAACACTGGGTCGACTTCAACTTCTTCGGCCATCAACTGGTGATTCACGAACACCCGAAAACCGCCTCCCAGGAAGCCGCCCACACTAACGCTGTCGACGGCCACGACGTGCCCGTGCCGCATTTTGGCGTGGTGCTGGGCTGGGAAGATTGGCACGCCCTGGCAGACCGTTTACAGGCGCGGCAGACGACGTTTGTGTTGGAACCGCATATTCGGTTCAAGGGACAGGTGGGTGAGCAGGCGACCTTGTTCCTGTTCGACCCGTGCGGCAATGCGTTGGAGTTCAAGGCATTCAGGGATATTGGGCAGTTGTTTGCGAAGTAAGGTTGTAGGCCGCCCCCCACGCAAAACGTCTGTGCCAGACACACAAAAGCCGCGCAATGCGCGGCTTTGGAGTTGGTGGGCCCACACGGACTTGAACCGTGGACCAAAGGATTATGAGTCCTCTGCTCTGACCAACTGAGCTATAGGCCCTCAGTAGGTCGCGGATTATAACGATGGTTTCTCCACTGTGCTATCCGAAAAATCCTCAATGCTCCTGCGAAGGAAGGTCGTCGCAAAAAGCTCGGGCGGTAGCGGCAGGCTGACGATGTAGCCCTGCATCTGTTCGCAGCCTTCAGCAGCCAGGAAGGCTTGCTGCGCGGGGTTCTCCACGCCTTCTGCGATGATGGTGAATTGCATGCTGTGGCCCAGCGCGATGATGGCGCGCACGATGGCTGCGTCGTGGGGGTCGTCAGGCAGGCCGCGGACGAAGGACTGGTCGATCTTCAGGAAATCCAGTGGCAGGCGCTTGAGATAGCTGAGGGACGAATAGCCGGTGCCGAAATCGTCGATCGCCAGCTGTACGCCCAGGCGCTTGAGTTGGTGCAGGACTGCCAGCGCTTCTTCGGCCTGGCTCATGATGAAGTTTTCAGTGATCTCCAATTGCAGGCAGCCCGGTTCGAGGCTGTAGTCGCGCAGTAGCTGTTCGATACGAGCCAGTAAACCAGGGTGGCGCAGTTGCGCGCCGGCGAGGTTGACCGATAGTGGGCCAAAGTCATCGAAAGTGCTTTGCCAGGTGTGCATTTGCCGACAGGCGTGCTCCAGCACCCAGTCGCCAATCTGCAGGATCATGCCGTTCTCTTCGGCCAGGGCAATGAAGTGTTCGGGCGAGACGTCGCCAAAGGTGGGGTGGTGCCAGCGGATCAAGGCTTCGGCGCCGATCAATTCTTGTGTCAGCAGGCTCAGTTTTGGCTGGTAATACAGGACCAACTCATCACGTTCGATGGCTCGCCGCAGTTCGTGCTCCAGTGCCACGCGCTCGTTGGCCTGGGCTGTCAGGTCGCGGGTGTAACTTTCGACCCGGTTACGGCCCTTGGCCTTGGAGCGGTACATCGCGGCGTCGGCGTTCTTGACCAGGGTGGCCACGTCGGTACCGTCCTGGGGGTACAGGCTGGTGCCGATGCTGGCGCTGATGAAGAACTCGTGTTCGCCGGCCTGGAACGGTGGGGTGAAGCAGGCCAGCAGCTTATTGGCCAGTTGCTCGGCGTCGCTGGCGTGTTGCAGGCCGGGTAGAAGGATGATGAATTCATCGCCGCCCAGGCGCGCGACGGTGTCGATGTCACGCAGTTGCTCCTTGAGGCGTACGGCGATGTCTTTGAGCAGCAGGTCGCCGATCGGGTGGCCGAGGCTGTCATTGATGTGTTTGAAACGATCCAGGTCGAGAAACAGCACCGCGCCTTGTTTGCCGGTTTCCTGATGGCCGTTGAGGGCCGCCTGCAGCCGACTTTCAAACAGCGTGCGGTTCGGCAGGCCGGTCAGTGGGTCGTGGTGCGCCTGATAGTCGAGGCGCGCCTGGGCCAGCTTGAGGCTGGAGATGTCGGCAAACACCGCGACAAAATGCGTGATCAACTGGTCGCGGTTGCGCACGGCGCTGATGGTCAGCCAGCTGGGGTACAACTCGCCGTTCTTGCGGCGGTTGGAGATTTCGCCCTGCCAATGACCTTGGGCCGTCAACTGGTGCCACATGGCGGCGTAGAAGGCGCTGTCATGCAGGCCGGAGGCGAGCAGGCGCGGTGTCTGGCCCAGGGCTTCGGCTTCACTGTAGCCGGTGATCTCGCTGAAGGCGCGGTTGACGGCGCTGATGTTCTGGCGCGTGTCGGTGATCAATACGCCCTCGGCGGTACTCTCGAATACCGTGGCGGCCTGTTGCAGTTTTTCCTGCATCAGCTGGCGCTCGGTGATGTCCCGGGCGATGGTGAGCATGCAGTCTTCACCGGCAATTGGCAGTGGGCGGCTGGAGACTTCGCACAGCCGGATCTGCCCGTCGCTGCGGCGTATATGGCAGATGAAGTCACGCACGTATCCATCTCGATGCATCAACTCCAGCATGTGCTTGCGTTCGTTAAGATCGACCCAGATGCCCAGGTCAAGGGTCGATTGGTCGAGGGATGTCGTACTGTTGAAGCCGGTGATGCGACTGAAACCATCGTTCACTTCAATCAGCAGGCCATCCCGCTGGCGGCTCAGCAGCAAGCCATCGGGAGAGGCGTGGAAGGCCTTGGCGAATTTCTCTTCGGAGATTTGCAGTTGTTGCTGGGTTTCCTTGAGTTGGGTGATGTCGCGGACCACCACCACAATGGCTTCGGTGGTGTCGAGTTGAAACGGTTCGGCGGAAATCAGCCCGATAAAGGCCTGGCCATTGCTGCGCAGAAAGGGCATTTCCAGGTTGCGAATGCTGGTGGTTTGCACGCGTTTCAACAGATCGGGGCCGATACCGGGGATGCCCCAGATATTCAGGGCGGTCGCGGTTTTTCCGATCACCTCTGCGGCTTTCAGGCCCACTTGGTCCTCAAATGCTTTGTTGACCTCAAGCAGGCAGCCATCGGACAGTCGCGCGATCACCAGGATGTCGGGGCATTGCTGAAACACGGAAGCAAACTTTTGCTCGGAAAGCTGCAGCGCCTCTTCAGTACGTTTGGCTTCGCTGATGTCGATCATCAAGCCCCGCAACACTGGTTCATGGCCGTGTTCGATCAGGCTCACAATGTCACGCACCCAAAGGCAGCGGCCGTCCGCCGTGATCACCCGATAGTCGATGCTGTGGTCGCGGTTGGCGCGGGTTTCCCGGTAGCAATAGGCTTCGGTGCGGATGAGGTCGGCGGGGTGAATGATGTTGCGCCAGAAGCCCGGAATCAGCCAATGGGCGCGCGGGTAACCGAGCAGGTCCTCGGCGTGGGGTGACACATAGCTGTAGGTGAAATCGGTAACGCTGGCTTCCCAGGCGATGGCGGACAGGCTCTCCACCAGGCCGCGATAATGGTATTCGCTGCTGCGCAGTTCCTGTTCGAGGGCGACGCGGCGGGAAATTTCCGAACTCAGCCGGCGATTGATCCGAATGACGATGGCCAAAACGGTGCTCAACAACAGCACCGCGGGCAGGCCGTACATCAGCAGGTCGGTCCAGAACGTACGATGGTCGGTGAGGCTGCCCACCCAGTGTTGCTGGATGGCTTCTGTTTCAGCAGGGCTGAGGTCGGCGAGAACCTTGTCCAGGATACCCACCAGTATTTTGTTGTCCCGTGGTACGCCCATCGCCAATTGATAGCGGTACGGCGTTTCGCCACTTACGTACAGGCCATCGAGCTTGAGCTGGCGCAGACTCCAGACGCTCGACGCGAGGTCGCCCACCACGGCGTCGACTTCGTCGGTGGCCAAGGCCTGCAGCGTCGAACTGACATTGGGCAGGGCCACCAGGTTGAGGTCTGGATGGTGGGTGCGTAGCAGTTCATGGGGGGCATAGTTTTCCACCACGGCAATCTTCAGCCCATAAAGGTCATTGAGGTTGCGTGGTCGGGCGCCGCCTTCATGGGCGAGGATGACAATGGGAAAGTCCAGGTAAGGGCGTGTGAATGCCATGAAGTCCTGGCGTTCGGGGGTAGACATGATGCCCGGCAGCAGGTCGAGTTGGTTGTGGCGTGCCTGCTCCAGCAAGGCACTCCAATTGACCGGCTCAATCAGTTTGATCCTGACCCCCAGGCGTTCCTGGATCAGGCGTACGTAGTCCGCCGCCAAGCCTTGGTAGCGGCCCTCTTCATCACGGTATTCGAAGGGTGGCCAGGAGGCATCCACCCCCACGCGCAACTCCTGATGGTCCGCCAGCCAGCCACGCTCATCATCGCTAAGAGTCAACGCGCCAGCCGTTGCGGTCCAGGTCAGCAGCGACAGCAGTAACACAGTCGGCAATCTGGGCATAACGGTCTCGTTATGGCACGGGGAATGTTTCGAGTGTAGACGGGCATTGCGGGGGAGGGGATTTGCGCAGGATTTTATCTGTACAAAGCAGAACCCCCGGCCTGGGCCGGGGGTTCTGGTGTCACTCGTCGAGGAAGGAGCGCAGATGCTCGCTTCGCGTCGGGTGGCGCAACTTGCGCAACGCCTTGGCTTCGATCTGGCGGATCCGCTCGCGGGTCACGTCAAACTGCTTACCGACTTCCTCAAGGGTGTGGTCGGTATTCATGTCGATGCCGAAACGCATGCGCAGTACCTTGGCTTCACGGGCAGTGAGGCCGGACAGTACGTCGCGGGTCGCTTCCTTAAGGCTCTCAACAGTGGCGACATCGATTGGCGACTGCATGGTCGAGTCTTCGATGAAGTCACCCAGGTGGGAGTCTTCGTCATCACCGATCGGGGTTTCCATGGAGATCGGCTCTTTAGCGATCTTCAATACCTTGCGGATTTTATCCTCAGGCATTTCCATGCGTTCGCCCAGCTCTTCCGGGGTCGGTTCGCGACCCATTTCCTGCAACATCTGCCGGGAAATACGGTTGAGCTTGTTGATCGTCTCGATCATGTGCACCGGAATACGGATGGTGCGGGCCTGGTCGGCGATCGAGCGAGTGATCGCCTGACGGATCCACCAGGTGGCATAAGTCGAGAACTTGTAGCCGCGACGGTATTCGAACTTGTCCACCGCCTTCATCAAGCCGATGTTGCCTTCCTGGATCAGATCGAGGAATTGCAGGCCACGGTTGGTGTACTTCTTGGCGATGGAGATCACCAGACGCAAGTTCGCTTCAACCATCTCTTTCTTCGCGCGGCGGGCCTTGGCCTCACCGATCGACATGCGACGGTTGATGTCCTTGATCTCGGCAATCGTCAGACCGGTTTCGGTCTCGAGTGCGGTCAGCTTCTGCTGGCAACGGATGATGTCCGGCTGCAGGCGGCCAATGGCTTCAGCGTACTTCGCCTTGCCTTTGGCCAGGGCGTCGCTCCAGCTTTCGTCCACTTCGTGGCCCGGGAACTGGCGCAGGAAGTCGGTACGCGGCATGCGCGCATCACGGACACAGAGCTGCATGATCGCACGCTCTTGTGCACGCAGACGTTCAAGGGCGCTACGAACACGTTCAACCAGGCCTTCGAATTGCTTCGGTACCAGCTTGATCGGCATGAACAGCTCAGCCAGCGCCAGCAGCTCGGCAATTGCCAGCTTGTTGGAGCGACCGTGCTTTTTCAGGGCCTTGCGGGTGATTTCCATTTGATCGGAAACCGCGCCGAAACGCTGGGCAGCAATGATCGGGTCTGGGCCGCTTTCGACTTCATCTTCGTCGTCGGTGCTGGCTTCGGCATCGTCGTCTTCGGTGTCATCGTCCGCTTTCGCGGCTTTGGCATCGACAGGCGGCGGTACTTCTGCAGCAGGCGGCGCGATGCCGTCGTCCGGGTCGATATAACCGCTCAGGACGTCGGACAGGCGGCCACCTTCGGTGGTGACGCGAGTGTACTCGGAGAGAATGTGGTCAACCGTGCCAGGGAAGTGCGCGATTGCGCCCATCACTTCACGGATACCCTCTTCGATACGCTTGGCGATTTCGATCTCGCCTTCGCGTGTCAGCAACTCGACGGTACCCATTTCACGCATATACATGCGCACAGGGTCAGTCGTGCGACCGATGTCGGTCTCCACCGCGGCCAACGCGGCAGCGGCTTCTTCAGCGGCTGCCTCGTCGGTATCGGCGTCGGCCAACATAAGGGCGTCCGCATCCGGAGCACTCTCGTGTACGGGGATCCCCATGTCATTAATCATGCGGATGATGTCTTCCACCTGCTCTGGATCTGAAATATCCTCAGGCAGGTGATCGTTGACCTCTGCGTAAGTCAGATACTTCTGCTCACGACCAAGGGTGATCAACTCTTTGATACGAGACTGCTGTTGCGCTTTTCCGGACATAACACCCTATCCACTGAAGGTCTTGGCGGGCAAAAAACAAGCCGAGGATTATACCCGAGCTATGACCTCACACGCCAGCTGAGGTCGGGTTTGATGCGGAAACATTCTGTTTTAAGAGGTCGCGCATCTGTTTTGCTATCTGAATTTGCTCTTCAGCCGATAATCCCGGCTGTCTTGCTCTCTTGATGAGTTCATCGAGGGTCTGCGTGTGCTGGCCCGCGGATAACCTAGTAATGGTGTCTAAAAACTGTTGTTCAAGGTTATCGCCGTCAATTAGCCACTCCTTTTCCGCGAGCGCCTTCAACAAACGACCCTGTTCTGTGCCATGCCAGCGAGCCATCAGCTGAATGGAGTTTAGCTTAGGATTTTTCTGCACGGCCTCGATCAGTGCGATCAGCACCTGAGCGTAGGTATTGCTCGCGTTGGCAAAATGGTCGGCGCTTTCAACCTTGCTCGCTAATTGCGGGTGGTGGATAAGCGTGCGCAGGGCAATCAATGTGGGCGCTTCTACGGCGACCGGTGTGCGCGGGGCATAGGCTTCATCGCGATCGCCGCGCTTGCCGTTTTTGCTCCAGGGTTTCTTGTCCCATTTCTTGCCGCCGGCACCGGGCTTCTTCGGCGTCCATTCCTGCTGGGGGGCATACGCCTCCTGGGGTTGATGGAAGTCGGCATAGTCCGGCATGGCGTCATAATCCATGCCTGGGTCGTAGGCAGGCGGCGCGTCCTGCGGCGCGCTGTGCACCAGCTGGCTGACGGCCTCGCCACTCAGCCCGGTAATTTCCAGCAGGCGTTGGCGCATCAGGGTGCGCAGGTTCGCGCCTGGAACCTTGTCGATCAAGGGTGCCGCGAGGGTGGCCATATGGGCCTTGCCTTCGAGGGAGCGTGGGTCGGCTTCTTCGGTCAGTTGCTGGAAGAAATAATCCGCCAACGGTTGCGCATGTTGATTGATGCGGGCGCGGAATGCGTCGGTGCCTTCGGAGCGCACCAGGGTGTCCGGGTCTTCCCCTTCGGGCAGGAACAGAAAGCGCGCGCGGCGCCCATCCTGCAGGCTCGACAGGGTGGCTTCGAGCGCGCGCCAGGCGGCGTTGCGGCCGGCCTGGTCGCCGTCGAAGCAGAACAGCACGCTTGGCACGACGCGAAACAGGCGCTTCAAGTGTTCTTCGCTGGTGGCGGTGCCGAGGGTGGCCACGGCGTTGCGCAAACCTTGCTGGGCCAGGGCGATCACGTCCATATAGCCTTCGACCACGATGATTTCATCGAGGTTTCGATTGTTCTTGCGCGCCTCGAACAGGCCATAGAGTTCCTGGCCCTTGTGGAATACCGGGGTTTCCGGGGAGTTCAGGTACTTGGGCTTGTCATCCCCCAGCACTCGGCCGCCGAAGGCGATGATGCGACCACGGCTGTCGCGGATCGGGAACATCACGCGGTCGCGGAAGCGGTCGTAGCGCTTGCCGGTCTCGGCGTTCTCAACCAGGAGGCCGGCGTCGATCATGGCTTTTTGCTGCAGGGTATCGCTGCTCAGGTGTTTGTACAGGTTGTCCCAGCCAGGTGGAGCAAAGCCGAGGCCGAAGTCCCGGGCGATTTCGCCGGTCAGGCCGCGCCCTTTCAGGTAGTCGACGGCGGCCTTGCGCTGCGGATGGCTTTTAAGGGCCTGACGGTAGAAGTCGGCAGCGGCAGTCAGCAGGGGGTACAGCGGCGAGTCGGTGGGTTGCCGTGGTTTATGCGGGCGGCCACTTTCTTCGCGGGGGACTTCCATGCCGGCGGCTTTCGCCAGGTCCTCGATCGCCTGGGGAAAGTCCAGGTTGTCGTGGTCCATCAGGAAGCCGAGGGCGTTGCCGCCTGCGCCGCAGCCGAAGCAGTAGTAGAACTGCTTGTCGGGGCTGACGCTGAATGACGGGGTTTTTTCCTTGTGGAACGGGCAGCAGGCCGTGTAGTTTTTGCCGGCTTTCTTCAATTGCAGGCGCGAGCTGACAACATCGACAATGTCGGTGCGGTTCAGAAGGTCGTCAATAAAGCTCTGGGGAATCAGCCCGGCCATGGCGTTCTCGTCATCACTGCGTGTAAATGAGTGCCCGTGAAGTGCTCAAGCGCACGTATCGAATGGCTTGACCATCAATCGTCTGCTTGGGCTGTCAGGAAGTGTATCTGCCGAACATTCACTGACGTTAGTTTCAATCAGTGTGTCGGCCTGGAAATGTTGCCCTCGAGTCCGGCGCCGGCCAATCGTGGCCTCGGATGCTCGTCGCTGGGCACAGCCGATACAGTTGATCGCCTGCTTATAAAATGAGTGTGCTCGTCAGTAGCCTTGTTAGGCTCGTCAGAAGAGACGTGCACCGCTGGCAAAAGAGCCAGTCCTGACGTTTGAAGCAGGTGTATCAGTCGCGTGTGCGGCGTCAACGATGAAGCATCAAGCGATATCCGCAAATGCCAACAGCCCGGCTGAGGGCCGGGCTTGGCAGAAGCTTGCTACGAACGTCTGTGTATTAGTACAGACGAACGGCGCGGCGCTGTTCGCGCTGAACTTTCTTGGCGTGACGCTTAACAGCGGCTGCTGCTTTACGCTTACGCTCAGAAGTTGGCTTCTCATAAAATTCGCGGCTACGAACTTCAGCCAGAACACCGGCTTTTTCGCAGGAGCGCTTGAAACGACGCAGAGCTACGTCGAAGGGTTCGTTCTCTTTTACTTTGACGGCTGGCATCCAGAGCTACCTTCTTTCATTACCGGGAATCAACGTTCTCGTCGCAAAAAATTCGCGGCTGAGGTCGTCGGTTTTTAAGGGTTGCGGATGTTAACCCCTCATTGGCAGGAATGCAAAGCCTCTGATCGAAAACCGCTAGTCGGGAGGGGGAGTGGCGACTATTATGCGCGCCTTCGAATTCAGCCTCTACAAGGCGCAAACCCATGCTAGTACTGGGACTTGAAACCTCCTGCGACGAAACCGGTGTCGCACTTTACGACAGTGAACGCGGGCTTTTGGCCGATGCACTGTTCAGTCAGATCGACTTGCATCGGGCCTATGGCGGCGTTGTGCCGGAGCTGGCCAGTCGTGATCACGTCAAACGTATGCTGCCGTTGATTCGCCAGGTGTTGGACGAGGCCGGTTGCGTGCCGACCGAGATCGATGCGATTGCCTATACGGCGGGCCCCGGATTGGTCGGAGCCCTTCTGGTTGGCGCCTCTTGTGCCCAGGCGCTGGCTTTTGCCTGGGGCATTCCGGCCCTCGGCGTGCACCATATGGAAGGCCATTTACTGGCGCCGATGCTGGAAGAAAACCCGCCGCAGTTCCCGTTCGTCGCTTTGTTGGTTTCGGGCGGGCATACGCAGCTGGTCCAGGTCGACGGAATCGGTCAATACACGCTGTTGGGCGAGTCCTTGGACGACGCCGCCGGCGAAGCTTTCGACAAGACCGCGAAGATGATGGGCCTCAATTACCCGGGTGGGCCGGAAATTGCCCGCCTTGCCGAAAAAGGCGTTGTCGGTCGCTACACCTTCCCGCGCCCGATGTGCGATCGCCCTGGCCTGATGTTCAGCTTCAGCGGCTTGAAAACCTCCGCATTGAATACCTGGCAGCACAGTGTCAGCGCCGGGGACGACAGTGAGCAAGCCCGTTGCGACATCGCGCTGGCGTTCCAGCAGGCCGTGGTGGAGACTTTGACCATCAAGTGCAAGCGCGCCCTGAAACAGGCCGGCATGAAGCGCCTGGTGATCGCCGGTGGCGTCAGCGCCAACAAGGCGTTGCGCAGTTCATTGGAAAAGATGCTCGGTGATATGAAGGGTGATGTGTTCTACGCCCGCCCTGAGTTCTGCACCGACAACGGCGCGATGATCGCCTATGCCGGTTGTCAGCGCCTGCAGGCGGGGCAGCACGAAAGCCTGGCGATCAGCGTGCAGGCGCGCTGGCCGATGGAGCAGCTGCCGCCCTTGTAAGTGTGCAACATGAGTCGGGCTCATTGGCGGTATTTAAAAATGCCGTTCGCGCCCGGCAAACAGGTCGCGTAGATTGCCCCGGTGTCGCCAGACGATCAGCAGTGTCAGCACGCTCATCGGCAGCAGCGCCGCCGGTTCCTGCCAGGCCAGCAACGGCAGGGTGAGCGGTGTGGCGATCAGAGCTGCCAGCGAGCTGGTGCGGGTCAGGTAGAACGTCAGCAACCAGGCGAGCACGGCCAGCAATGCCGCCGGCGGGTAGATCCCCAGCAGCATGCCGGCTGCCGTGGCGACACCTTTACCGCCGCGAAAACGGAAGTACAGGGGAAACAGATGGCCGAGGACGGCGCACACGCCCACCCAGGCCTGCTGCTGCAGGGTCAGGCCGGCGAGGTTGGCGATCAGTACGGGCAACAGGCCCTTGCATACGTCGCCCAGCAGCGTCAGTACGGCGAGCTTCTTGCCGGCCAGGCGCAACATATTGGTGGCGCCGGCATTGCCTGAACCACTCATTCGCGGGTCGGGATTTCCCGTCAGGCGGCTGAGCAAAATGGCGAAGGACAGCGAGCCGAGCAGGTAGGCGAGAATCGCCAGTGACCAAAACATGCTAACTATTCCGGGCGAGGATGCCCTGATTCTAACGGGGCATCGCGCCCTTGTCGTGCTGCGGAGAAGAGCTTGGACAGAGTGTTTATCGAAGGCCTGGAAGTCGACACCGTGATCGGGGCCTACGACTGGGAGCGCGGGATCCGCCAATGCCTGCGCCTGGACCTGAGCTTCGCTTGGGATAACCGCCCGGCTGCGGCTGGCGACGACCTGGCCCTGGCCCTGGATTACGCCAGCGTGTCCGCGCGGATCCAGGCCTTTGCCGAGCAGTCCCAGTACCAGCTGGTCGAGACCTTTGCCGAACGCCTGGCCGAAGTGCTGATGAGCGAGTTCCAGATTCCCTGGCTGCACCTCAGGCTGACCAAGCCCGGCGCAGTGCCGGCTGCCAAGGGTGTAGGCGTGGAGATTGAGCGCGGATGTCGCTGACTCAGGTTTACCTTGGCCTCGGTAGTAATATCGAGCGCGAGCCCCACCTGCGCGCCGGGCTCGACGCGTTGGCGAGTTTCCTGACGGATATGCGCTGCTCGGCGGTGTTCGAGAGCCAGCCGGTGGGCATCAAAAGCGGGCCGTTCTTCAATCTGGTGGTGTCGGCCTATACCGACCTGTCGTTGGTGGAGCTGGATCGCCGGTTGAAATCCATCGAGGCTGACAATGGCCGCTATGCGCCGGATCGCAAAGGCCTGCCGCTGGATATCGACGTGCTGCTGTATGGCGAGTTGGTGGGTGACTTCGATGGTTTGATCCTGCCGCGGGCGGAGATCCTGAAAAATGCCTTTGTGCTGTGGCCGCTGTCGATGATGGCGCCGGATCGGGTGCACCCTGAAGCGGGCAAGACGATGGCTGCGTTGTGGCGTGATGCTCAGATTGATCAGGTGCTGGCGCCTGTCGGGTTTGAATGGCAGGGCCAGCAACTCACCCCGGACTCGCTCCTACAAGGGTTTGTGTAGTTCCTTGTAGGCTTTGAGTGCTCTGAGTCGTTCACGCTTGAGCGCCTCGCCCAACTCCGGCCCCTTGAATCCCCGCTCAAGCAGTGGCGCAACTGCAACCTCGCGCGCTGCTTTCGCCGCGCCGCGTAAGTAATCCGCCTGTGGGTAGCTTCTTCGCTCCAGCCCCTTGCGGCCCCGGGCATCCATTTCGCAGGCGACCACAAACTCCTCAAAGCGCTGTGGCCTGCGGTATACGTCAAAACTTTGCAGCAACTCCAGCAGCGTCGAGGCTTTCAGCTCCAGCGCGCGATGACCGTGGGTGTGATACTGGCCCACCAATAGCGCCAATTCCTGGCAATCCCTTGGCACTTTGAAGCGCTCATTGACGGCCTTGATCAGCTTCAAGCCTCGATGCTCATGAGCGATGTGCTGCGGTAACTTATCCACAGGCGTCAGGCCCTTGCCCAGGTCATGCAGCAGGCAGGCCCAGCGTACGGTCAGGGGCTGTTTGTGCACGGCAGCTTGTTCCAGCACGCTCAAGGTGTGCACACCCGTGTCGATCTCGGGGTGATGGGCCTCGGGTTGTGGCACGCCAAAGAGTGCGTCCACTTCCGGCATCAAGATCTTCAGCGCATTACAGTCCCGAAGTACCTGGATAAACACCTCTGGCTGATCTTCCATCAACGCCCTGGAGATTTCTTTCCAGCTGCGCTCTGGGGTCAGGGCTTCCAATTCACCGGACTCGCTGAGTTGACGCATCAGCTCCAGCGTCTCCGGTGCTACCGTAAAACCCAGGTGTGCGTAGCGCGCGGCAAAACGGGCGACACGGAGAACTCTGAGTGGATCTTCGGCGAATGCGGGGGAAACGTGACGAAGTATGCGGGACTCAAGGTCGCGCTGGCCGTGATACGGATCAGTCAGGTTACCGTCGTCGTCTTCGGCCATGGCGTTGATGGTCAGGTCGCGACGGATCAGGTCTTCTTCCAGCGTCACCTCGGGGCTGGCGTGAAACACAAAACCACCGTAACCCCGACCACTCTTGCGCTCGGTGCGGGCCAGGGCGTACTCATCGCCGTTTTTCGGGTCCAGGAACACCGGGAAGTCCGAACCCACTGGCTTGAAACCCTTGGCGAGCATCTCTTGGGTGCTCGCGCCGACGACCACGCGGTCGACATCGGTGACCTTGATGCCCAGCAGGCGGTCACGCACGGCGCCGCCGACTTTGTAGATTTTCATGAAAAAGCCTCCATTAGCGGCACAGGATACCGCCTGTGCCTGGCCAATGGAGGCTTTGCTGTTTCAGAGATGAACGACGGCCAGGTCCAGGCGGCCGTAGTCGTTGTCGTTGTGATCGTTGCGCGGTGGCACATGGTGGGTCTTCATCACTTGGTCGCCTTGCAGGGTTTCCAGGTGGATGTCGAAGCCCCAGAGCCGATGCAGGTGCTTGAGCACTTCTTCGGTGGATTCGCCCAGGGGTTTGCGGTCGTGCTGCTGGTGGCGCAGGGTCAGAGAGCGGTCGCCGCGCACATCGATGCTGTAGATCTGCACGTTGGGCTCACGGTTGCCCAGGTTGTATTGCGCCGCCAGGGTTTCACGGATGGTGCGGTAGCCGGGTTCATCGTGGATGGCCGGCACCACCAGGTCATCCTTGAGGTCATCATCCAGGATGCTGAACAGTTTGAGGTCGCGGATCACCTGGGGTGAGAGGTACTGCAGGATAAAGCTCTCATCCTTGAAGCTGCTCATGGCGAACTTGATCGTCGACAGCCAGTCACTGCCGGCGATTTCCGGGAACCAGCGGCGGTCTTCATCGGTGGGGTGTTCGCACATGCGCCGAATATCGCGGTACATGGCAAAACCCAGCGCGTAAGGGTTGATCCCGCTGTAATACGGGCTGTCGAAGCCGGGTTGGAACACCACGCTGGTGTGGGATGTCAGGAACTCCATCATGAAGCCGTCGGTGACCAGGCCTTCGTCGTACAGGTCGTTCATCAGCGTGTAGTGCCAGAACGTCGCCCAACCTTCGTTCATCACCTGGGTCTGGCGCTGTGGGTAAAAGTACTGGGCGATCTTGCGTACGATACGCACGATTTCCCGTTGCCACGGCTCCAGCAGCGGTGCGTGCTTTTCCAGGAAATACAGGATGTTTTCCTGGGGTTCGGCGGGGAACCGCGCGTTGTCCTTGTCGCTGTTCTTGCCGGCGCGTTTGGGAATGGTGCGCCACAGGTCGTTGATCTGCTTCTGCAGGTGCTCCTCGCGCTCCTTCTGGCGCAGGCGCTCTTCCTCGGCAGAAATAGGGTATGGGCGCTTGTAGCGGTCGACGCCATAGTTCATCAGGGCATGGCAGGAGTCGAGCAAGTCCTCCACGGCGTCGATACCGTGGCGCTCCTCGCACTGCATGATGTACTGCTTGGCGAACACCAGGTAATCGATGATCGAGCTGGCGTCGGTCCAGGTGCGGAACAGGTAGTTGCCCTTGAAGAAACTGTTGTGCCCATAGCAGGCATGGGCCACCACCAGCGCCTGCATGCAGATGGTGTTTTCTTCCATCAGGTAGGCGATGCACGGGTCGGAGTTGATCACGATCTCGTAGGCCAGGCCCATCTGGCCCCGGGTGTACGACTTTTCGGTACTGAGGAAGTGTTTGCCGTATGACCAGTGGTGGTAACCCAGGGGCATACCGACGGAGGCGTAGGCATCCATCATCTGTTCGGCCGTGATCACTTCGATCTGGTTGGGGTAGGTGTCCAGGGCATAACCCGCCGCGATGCGGCTGATTTCCCGGTCATAGGCCTGGATCAGTTCAAAGGTCCACTCGGAGCCGGTGGAAATGGGTTGGCGCTTAGTCTCTTTTTTGGCGGTCATGTCACTAACCTGCGCTGGAAGAGTTCACGGAAGACCGGATAGATATCGCCGGCCGAGACCAGTTGCTGTTGTGCGAACGTGTCGGCAAAGGCTTCGCCGATGCGCTCGTATTCGAACCACAGTGCCTGGTGCTCACGGGGGGTGATTTCGACGTAAGTGTAGTACTGCACAAACGGCATGATGTGGTTGATCAGGATGTCGCGGCAGATCGGCGAATCGTCGTTCCAGTTGTCGCCGTCGGAGGCCTGGGCCGCGTAGATATTCCACTCGTTGGCCGGGTAGCGCTCGGCCATGATCTCCTGCATCAGCTTCAAGGCGCTGGACACGATGGTGCCGCCGGTTTCCCTCGAGTAGAAGAACTCCTCCTCATCCACTTCCCGTGCGCTGGTGTGATGGCGGATGAACACCACGTCGATCTTGTCGTAGTTCCGCTTCAGAAACAGGTACAGCAGGATAAAGAAACGCTTGGCGATGTCCTTGGTCGCCTGGGTCATCGAGCCTGACACGTCCATCAGGCAAAACATCACGGCTTTTGAGCTGGGGTTGGGCTGCTTGACCAGCAGGTTGTACTTGAGGTCAAAGGTATCGAGGAACGGTACGCGGTGGATGCGCGCGCTGAGTTTCTCTATTTCCACCTCGATTTCCTGGATATCGCCGAAGTTGTCCGGCTCTTCGCGCTTTAAACGCGCCAACTCTTCCTTCGCCGCCCTCAATTTGGCGCGGCTGCTGCCCGACAGGGCGATACGCCGCGCATGGGCCGAGCGCAGCGTGCGGATGATGTTGATTCGAGAGGGGTTGCCTTCGTTGCTGATCCCGGCGCGTACGGTCTTGAAGGTATCGGTGCCGGTCAGGTTACGTTTGACCAGGTTGGGCAGTTCCAGGTCTTCGAACATGAACTCGAGGAATTCTTCCTGGGTGATCTGGAACACGAACTCGTCCATGCCTTCGCCGGAGTTGCCGGCCTTGCCCGGGCCTTTACCGCCGCCACCGCCCTGCGGGCGCTGGATATGCTCGCCGGTGGTGAACTCTTTATTGCCGGGGTGCACGACAGTCTGCTTGCCGCCCCGGCCGTGGTGCAGCACCGGTTCGTCGATGTCGCGTCCGGGAATGCTGATTTGTTCGCCATGCTCCATGTCTGTAATGGAACGGCGGCTGACGGCCTCTTCAACGGCCTTTTTGATGTGGTCACGGTAACGCCGCAGGAAACGCTGGCGGTTTACCGTGCTCTTGTTCTTGCCATTAAGGCGTCGGTCGATCACATAGCTCATGAGGAGCCCTCCGGGCAGCTTCACGTTACAAGCTTCAAGCGGCGAGCTGGAAGCTTAGAGACAAGCGGTCAACTGCCAGGTCCATGACCTGGCAGTGGACGCCCATCGCTGCCTTACTGCGATTTGCGCACCCGCAGGTACCACTCGGAGAGCAGTCGTACCTGTTTGTCGGTGTAGCCGCGCTCGACCATTCGTGTGACGAAGTCGTTGTGTTTTTGCTGGTCCTCCTTGCTGGCCTTGGCATTGAAGCTGATGACCGGCAGCAGATCCTCGGTGTTGGAGAACATTTTCTTCTCGATGACCACCCGCAGCTTCTCGTAGCTGAGCCAGGTAGGGTTCTTGCCGTTGTTGTTGGCGCGGGCACGCAGTACGAAGTTGACGATTTCGTTGCGGAAATCCTTCGGATTGCTGATGCCGGCGGGTTTTTCGATCTTCTCCAATTCTTCGTTGAGGGCTACGCGGTTGAGGATTTCGCCGGTTTCCGGGTCGCGGTATTCCTGGTCCTGGATCCAGAAGTCCGCATACAGCACGTAGCGGTCGAAGATGTTCTGGCCGTACTCGCTGTAGGACTCCAGGTACGCGGTCTGGATTTCCTTGCCGATAAACTCGATGTAGCGCGGCGCGAGGTATTCCTTGAGGAAGCGCAGGTAGCGTTCGCGGGTTTCGGCCTGGAATTGTTCCTGTTCGATCTGCTGCTCCAGCACATACAGCAGGTGCACCGGGTTGGCCGCGATCTCATGGGGGTCGAAGTTGAAGACCTTGGACAGGATCTTGAACGCAAAGCGCGTCGACAGGCCGTTCATGCCTTCATCCACGCCCGCTGTGTCGCGATATTCCTGGATCGACTTGGCCTTGGGATCGGTGTCCTTGAGGTTCTCGCCGTCGTAGACGCGCATCTTCGAATAGATATTCGAGTTTTCCGGCTCCTTGAGGCGCGACAGCACGGTGAACTGGGCGAGCATCTTCAGGGTGTCGGGTGCGCAATGGGCCTTGGCCAGCGAGCTGTTGAACAGCAGCTTGTCGTAGATCTTGATTTCATCGCTGACCCGCAGGCAGTACGGCACCTTGACGATGTAGATCCGGTCGATGAAGGCTTCATTGTTCTTGTTGTTGCGGAAGGTGTGCCATTCCGATTCGTTGGAGTGGGCCAGCAGGATCCCGGTGAACGGAATCGCGCCCAGGCCTTCGGTACTGTTGTAGTTGCCTTCCTGGGTGGCGGTGAGCAGTGGGTGCAGCACCTTGATCGGCGCCTTGAACATTTCCACGAATTCCATCAGGCCCTGGTTGGCCCGGCACAGTGCGCCCGAGTAGCTGTAGGCGTCGGCGTCGTTCTGCGGGAATTCTTCCAGCTTGCGGATATCGACCTTGCCCACCAGCGCCGAAATGTCCTGGTTGTTCTCGTCGCCCGGTTCGGTCTTGGCCACGCCGATCTGGTTGAGGATCGACGGGTAGAGTTTCACCACGCGGAACTGGCTGATATCGCCGCCAAACTCGGCCAGGCGCTTGGTGGCCCAGGGCGACATGATGGTGTTGAGGTAGCGTCGTGGGATGCCGAAGTCTTCTTCGAGGATCGCGCCATCTTCCGTGGCGTTGAACAGGCCCAGGGGCGACTCGAAGACCGGTGAGCCCTTGATGGCGTAGAAGGGCACCTTCTCGATCAGTTGCTTGAGTTTTTCGGCCAGGGACGATTTACCACCGCCAACGGGGCCGAGCAGGTAGAGGATCTGTTTCTTCTCTTCCAGGCCTTGGGCGGCATGGCGGAAGTAGGAGACGATCTGGTCGATGCATTCTTCCATCCCATGGAAGTCTTCAAAGGCCGGATAGCGGCGGATCACCTTGTTGGAAAATATTCGCGACAGGCGCGAATTGTTGGCGGTTTCCACCAGCTCCGGCTCGCCGATCGCCAATAATAGGCGTTCGGCGGCAGATGCGTAGGTGCTGCGGTCCTGCTTGCACAGCTCGAGATACTCTTGCAGCGTGAGTTCTTCCTGCTGTGTGGACGCGAAGCGTTGTTGGAAGTGGCTGAAAATACTCATGACGTCGTCACCTCGCTCGATACGTGGAGCCGACGCCGGATCTATCAGTCGATGCTGGCAGTCATTGACGAACGCCAATGGCTGTTTTCCCCCCAGAACACCCTGAAACGCTACCGATGACCCGTACGCCGGTGTACCGGCTCTCCCCTGATTCGGATGGCCTGCGCTTAAGGATAGTTCGGAATCTGAGAGGGCAAGGCGCGATGCGCAATTAGTTTGACTGCGCCGTTCGTCAGAAACGGCGCGAGCCCAAGCGTCACGCGGGGTAGCGGGGTGTGAAAAAAATTATTGCGAATCGCCGGAGGCAATTTCTGCAGGATACGTCGTACGCCACAGCTCAAAGCCACCATCCAGGCTGTAGACGTCGGAGAAGCCCTGGCTGACCAGGTAGGCGGCTGCGCTCTGGCTGGAATTGCCGTGGTAGCAGGCCACGATCAGCGGTGCATCAAGGTCGGCGGTACGGATGAAATCGGCGATGTTGACGTTGTCCAGGTGCTGGGCGCCAGCGATATGGGCGGCGGCGTAAGTAGGCTGGTCACGGATATCGACCACCACTGCACCTTGCTCGCGCAGGGCCTGGGCTTGTTCGGGAGGGATACGTTTGAATTCGCTCATGGTGGGCTCCTATGGCCTGGCTGCAGCCGGCAGGGTAACGGGAAGAGTGGGTGGGCACTGGCAGCCGTGACGCTCGCCGGTGTCGATGTTCATCAGGGTCATGGCGCCGCCCCATACGCAGCCGGTGTCGAGGGCGAATACGCCCGGTTCGTCGCACTTGCCTTCAAGGGCTGCCCAGTGACCAAAGATTATCCTGGTGTCGCGGGTCTTGCGTTCCTTGTGGGCAAACCATGGTTTGTAGCCGGGCAGTGCCGTGTCGACGCCTTCCTTGCTCTTGAGGTCCAGCTTGCCCTCGGCGGTGCAGAAGCGCATGCGTGTGAAATAGTTGGTAATCACCCGCAGGCGGGCGACGCCGGTAAGGTCGTTGTCCCACTTCACTGGCTCGTTGCCATACATGCCGTCGAGGTAGGCGGTGTACAGGCTGTCATCGGCCAGGGCGTTTTCGACTTCGGCGGCGCACTTGAGGGCTTTTTTCAGCGTCCACTGCGGCGGGATACCGGCATGGACCAAGGCCATATTGCGGCTTTCGTCGTAATGCATGATCTTTTGTCGACGCAGCCAGTCAAGCAGTTGTGCACGATCTGGCGCCTCGAGGATTTCCCGCAGGGTATCGCCCTTTTTCAGGCGCTCGATGTTATTGCCGGCCGCCAGCAGGTGCAGGTCATGGTTGCCCAGTACGCACACCAGGGAATCCCGCAGGCTATACAGGTAACGTAGCGTTTCCAGGGACTCGGGGCCGCGATTGACCAGGTCGCCTACCAGCCACAGGCGATCGTTCGCCGGGTCGAAGGCCACCCGTTCAAGCAGGCACTTGAGAGGCTCCAGACAGCCTTGCAGGTCGCCGACCGCGTACGTTGCCATCAGTGCAGGGCGCCTGGTACGGCGAGGCGGAAAGGCTTGATGATGGCGTCGAACAGTTTGCCATCAGTGGCTTTCATCTGATACGAGCCTTGCATGGTGCCGACCTTGGAGGTCATTACCGTGCCGCTGCTGTAAGTGTGGCTGGCGCCAATGTCGATCAACGGTTGTTGGCCGACAACGCCTGCGCCGCGAACTTCCTCGACCTGACCGTCACCGTCGGTGATCACCCAGTGGCGTGACAGCAGCTTGGCCGGCACCTGCCCGTTGTTTTTCACCGTGATGGTGTAGGCAAAGGCGAAGCGGTTCTGTTCAGGTTGCGATTGGTCCGCGAGGAAGCGGGTGACGACGCTGACGTCGATCTGGTAGCGAGGATCGGACATGCAAGAGGCCTTAAAAGCAAAAGCGGAGGACAGCAGATGCGGATCAGTCTAGGCCAAGAGGTGGGCACTAGGCCAGACATGTGTCTGGCCATGCCTGGGGGTTTCAGTCGGCGACTGGCGCAGGCTGGATGGCAAGTTGGTCGGCCAGGCGCACGAACGCGGCGAGGTCCAGTTGCTCGGGGCGCAGGCTGCCGTCGACGCCGGCTGCTTCGATCTCGGCGTTGCTCAGCAGGGCCTTGAGTGTGTTGCGCAGTGTCTTGCGGCGCTGGTTGAACGCTTCACGCACCACGCGTTCCAGCAATTTGTGATCCTTGGCCGGGTGTGGCAGCACGGCGTGAGGCACCAGGCGCACGATGGCCGAATCGACCTTCGGCGGCGGGTTGAATGCGCCCGGGCCGACATTGAACAGGTGTTCGACGCGGCAGTGGTACTGAACCATGATCGACAATCGGCCCCAATCACCACCACCAGGGCCGGCAGCCAGGCGTTCCACCACTTCTTTTTGCAGCATGAAGTGCATGTCGCGGATGATCCCGGCGTTGTTCAGCAGGTGGAAAATCAGCGGTGTGGAGATGTTGTACGGCAGGTTACCCACCACACGCAGGCTATTAGGCGCGGCGTTGAGGGTATTGAAATCGAACTTCAGTGCATCGCCCTGATGCAGGTTGAAGTTGGGCTTGTCGGCGAACTGCTGGTTGAGGATCGGGATCAGGTCCTTGTCCAGTTCCACCACGTCCAGTTGGCCGCCACTGGCGAGCAAGCCTTGGGTCAACGCGCCCTGGCCCGGGCCGATTTCCAGCAGGCGGTCTTCTGGCTTGGCATGGATGGAGCGCAGGATACGGTCGATCACGCCGGCGTCGTGCAGGAAGTTTTGCCCGAAGCGCTTGCGCGCCCGGTGTTGGTAATGCTCGGTCATATACGGGTCTCGGCCATCTGATAGGCGGTTTCCAGGGCCACGTGCAGGCTGCCGGTATCGATCTTGCCGCTGCCTGCCAGGTCCAGGGCGGTGCCATGGTCGACGGAGGTGCGGATGATCGGCAGGCCCAGTGTCACGTTGACTGCGGCGCCGAAGCCTTTGTATTTCAGCACGGGCAGCCCCTGGTCATGGTACATCGCCAGCACTGCGTCGCAGTGCTCCAGATATTTGGGGGTAAACAGAGTGTCTGCTGGCAGTGGGCCACGCAGGTCCATGCCTTCTTGGCGCAGACGCTCCAGGGTTGGTTCAATGATGTCGATTTCTTCATGGCCCAAGTGTCCGCCTTCGCCGGCGTGGGGGTTGAGCCCGCAGACCAGGATGCGCGGTTGGGCGATGCCGAATTTTTGTTGCAGGTCGGCATGCAGGATGCGCGTAACGCGCTCCACACGCTCGGCGGTGATGGCGTCGGCAATGTCGCGCAATGGCAGGTGCGTGGTCACCAGGGCGACCCGCAGGCCGCGTGTGGCCAGCATCATGACGACTTGAGCGGTGTTGGTCAGCTCGGCCAGGAACTCGGTGTGGCCGGAAAACGCAATGCCCGATTCGTTGATCACGCCCTTGTGGACCGGCGCGGTGATCATGCCGGCGAAGTCGCCGTCGATGCAGCCTTGCCCCGCGCGGGTCAGGGTTTCCAGGACGAACGCCGCGTTGGCCTTGTTGAGTTGCCCGGCAACGACCTTGGCTTGCAGCGGGGTGTTCCACACATACAAGCTGCCGGCGGGCGCCGGCAGGTCGGGCCAGTTGCCCGGTCCCACGTCCAGCAGATTGACGACCACACCCAGCTGCGCGGCCCGCTCAAGGAGCAGGTCGCGGCTGGTAATGGCAATCAGGGGGTGCGGCTGGGGGTGCGAGGCGAGCAGCAGGCACAGGTCTGGACCAATGCCGGCCGGCTCGCCGGGTGTCACGGCGAAACGCTGGGGTTTCACGGAGCTGCCTGGTCGGTGCCTGTTTGCTCGGCGCCTGGCAGCTTGTTTTCCACGTAGGCTTCGTCACGGATCTGACGCAGCCAGGTCTGCAGCTCTTCGTCGTATTTGCGGTTACGCAGTACGTTCAGCGCCTGCTGCTCGCGGGCCTGGCTGGTGTTGTCGGTGGCGCGACGACCAAGGACTTCCAGTACATGCCAGCCATATTGGGTCTTGAACGGCTTGGACAGTACGCCTTGCGGAGTATCGGCCATTACCTGCTGGAACTCAGGCACCAGGGCTTTCGGGTCGATCCAGTTCAGGTCGCCACCGTTGAGGGCGGAACCCGGGTCTTCCGAGAAGCTCTTGGCCAGGGTGGCGAAGTCTTCACCGCTTTCGATGCGGTCATAGATCTTCTGGGCCAGTTCCTTGGTTTGGGCCTCGGTGCGGATTTCGCTTGGTTTGACCAGGATATGACGAACATGCACTTCGTCTTTCAGCGAGGTCTCGCCACCGCGACGTTCCAGCAACTTCAGGATGATGAAGCCGCCTGGGGTGCGGGCTGGCTGGGTGATGCCACCCACTTCCATGGCACTCAGTTCACGGTCGAACGGAGGTGGCAGTTGAGCCGCTTTACGCCAGCCCATATCACCACCTTCAAGGGCGTTGTCGCTGCCGGACTGGGCAATGGCCATCTGGGCAAAGTCAGCGCCGGCTTTCAGGCGATCATAGATAGCCTGGGTTTTCGCCGCTGCCGCATTCAGCTGCTCGGAGTTGGCACTGTCCGGGGTCGGGATCAGGATATTGGCCAGGTGCAGTTCTTCGGAAAGCTGCATCTTGCCCAGGTCCGAGGCCAGGAAGTTCTTCACTTCCTGCTCGGATACCTGGACCCGCTCGGCAACGCGACGCTGGCGCACACGGCTGATGATCATTTCGCGGCGGATCTGGTCACGGGCGTCTTCATACGAAAGACCGTCGTGGGCCAGGGCCGCGCGGAATTGATCAATGCTCATGTTGTTGCGCTGAGCGATGGTGCCGACCGCCTGGTTCAGTTCTTCGTCCGAAATGCGGATGCCGGAACGCTCGCCGATCTGCAGTTGCAGGTTTTCGACGATCAGGCGTTCCAGTACCTGCTGGTCCAGCACGCTGGTCGGTGGCACGCCGCCGCCACGCTTGGCGATGGTTTGCTGCACTTCCTTGACGCGCTGGTCCAGTTGGCTTTGCATGATCACGTCGTTATCGACGATGGCCACGACTTTATCCAGTTGCTGAACCGCAGCGTGAGCCGATACGGTGCCCAGGAACAGCGCGCCCAGCACTAGCGGGCGCAGACAATCAGAAAGCTTGGTCTTCACGTTCACGATAACCTTCAATGCCTTTGTCGAGGAAGCTCTCTACCTTGGCGCCGGTCAGGCCGCCGAGTCCTTTGAGGACGATCTGCAGGAAGAGCCCGTGGTCACCCTTTTCGTTAAGCGGGGCGATCTGGCTGTATTCGTCGTTGGAAACCCAGTAACGGTTGATGACGCGCAGTTTCCAGCAGCAGTTGTCGTACTCGAAACCACCGAAGGCTTCCAGGGTACGGTTGCGAGCGTAGTCATACTGCCAGCGGGTGATCAGGTTCCACTGGGGAATGATCGGCCACATCATCGAGAAGTCGTGTTGTTGGATTTTGTAGTAATCCTTCACGTAGTTCGGATCGCCTGGTTGACCGTAGTCGCCACCGAACTGCCATTTGCCGGTCAACTGGTTGTAGACGACCTGGTCGTTACGATAGCGATAACCGACGTTGATGATCTTGTTCGGGTTGTCTTCCGGCTGGTAGTGAAGCATCGCGCTACCGGAACGAGGGCTGTGCTCCTCGGTATCCCAGTTGTAGTCGGCAGTGGCGCGCCAGTCGCGGTTGAAGCGGAACTCGTAGTCCAGGGCAACGGGCGATACGTCGGACTGTGCATCGGCACGGTCGGCCGCCAGGATGCCAGGCAGTTGTACTTCACGATCCTTGAAGTACACAGCCTGTCCCACGGATACGCGTTGACGCTCGAAACCGTTCTCTTCGATCCACCGGCTGGTCAAGCCCAGGGACAGCTTGTTCTCGTCGCCGATACGGTCGGAGCCGCTGAAGCGGTTGTCGCGGAACAGTGACGCGTAGCTGAACGAGTATTCGCTGGTGTCGAAGACCGGGATATCGGCCTGGTCCTTGTTCGGCACGTACAGGTAGAACGCACGCGGCTCGAGGGTCTGGCGATAATCCTTGCCGAACCAGTTGGTGTTGCGATCGAAGTACAGGCCGCTGTCGACGCTGGCCACCGGAACCGCACGGTCCTGGGAGCTCTTGAAGGTGCCGCCCGCGTACGGGTTGGCTGCGGTTGCCGCATTCTGATCAGCAATGATCTGGTTCTTGCCGATGTTATCCAGGTCCAGATCGTACTTGGTGTACACGTACTTGAGCTTCGGCGTTACAAAGCCGTAGGTCCAGTTCATCGGGTACTCGACAGCCGGCGCTACGTTCAGGCGCGTGCCATTGGCACGGGTAAGACCGCGGACATAAGTGTCGAGGCGGCGCTCGATGTCCCCGTTCTCATTGCTGAAATTGCCGTTTTCCAGGTCACGATCAAAGCGTACGGCTTCGGTCTCATAGCTGAAGTTCAAGCCACCCGGATGATAAGGCAGGGTACCGTTGAAGGTGATCTGCGGCAGGCGGTTATACGGCGTGACCTGGGAGATCGTCGCCAGTTGGTAAGCCTGCAGGTTCAGGCGTGCCTGGAAGGTGTCACCGCGATAAGCCACGGAGCCCTGCTGGTTGACGTAGTCGCGGCTCTCGACACCTTCCTGGTAGGACTTGAGGTCCTGGAAGTAGTAAGGGTCACTGATCGTGGTGTAGTCGACCTGGGTCAGTACACGCGAATCCAGCCCGCCCTTGTGCTGCCAATTGAGCATGTAGCGGGTTTTTTCGTAGTCGGTCTGCTTCTTGCGTTCGTCGTTGTCGTCGTTCAGGTACGCGCCGCCGAACTGGCCTTCGCTGGACTTGGTGAGGTAGCGGAATTCGCCTTCCATCATCATGCCGCGCTTGGTCATGTATTGCGGGTACAACGTGGCATCGTAGTTTGGTGCCAGGTTGAAGTAGTACGGCGTGACCAGGGTAAAGCCGGTTTCGCTGCCGGTGCTGAAGCTCGGTGGCAGGAAGCCGGACTGACGACGGTCGTCGATCGGGAAGTAGATGTAAGGGGTGTACAGGATCGGAATGTTCTTGATCCGCAGCGTCGCGTTGGTGGCAGTACCGAAACCGGTGGCCGGGTTCAACGTGATGTTGTTGCCCCTGAGCTGCCAGGCGTTGCTGTCCGGCTCGCAGGTGGTGTAGGTACCGTCCTTGAGGCGGATGATCGCGTTTTCGGCGCGCTTGGCGTACAGCGCGTTACCGCGGATACGCGACTTGTGCAGCACGTATTCGGCGTTGTCGATCTGCGCAGCGCCGGTATCCAGTTGAACCTGGGCGTGGTCGCCGACGATCAATGCACCGTTGTCGCGCAGTCGCACGTTACCGTTCAGCTCGCCCCGGTTCTCGGCCTGGTACAGGCTGGCTTCTTCCGACTCCAGCTGCATGCTGCCCTGGCGCATGACGACGTCACCGGCCAGGGTTGCGACTTGTTGTTCCTGCTCGTAACGAGAGGCCTTGGCACCGATGAAGGTGGGCGCATCGCTCTTGTTCGTCTTGTCGTTCATGCCAGGACGAGTTGGCTCGATGTACGCACCGCCGCAGTAAGGACCGGTTTCCGCCAGCTGGGCTGCGGTCAACTTTTCGCGAGGCACCCAGTCCAAGTGGCTGTAGTCGGCGCTGCGCGAACGCAGGCCACGGCCCTTGGACTCGGTGACCAGTGCGGTCTTCGGCTCGGCTTCGGCACTGCCGCCAGCGTCGGCCTGCGCCGTGCTGTTGGCCGAGCTGACGGCTGCGCCGTCATGCACCGGGCGCGGTGGCAATGGGGCGGCGGCGGTCTTCGGCGCGCAGTCCCAGGCACCCGAAGCAGAGACTGAGCAGTCATACTGTTCCGCGGCGACCACGAATGAGGTGGCGAAGGGTTGCATGACCAGCAGACTGCCGGTTACCAGCAACGGAAATTTTCTACGAAACGCGGGGGATTTCAATGCCATCTTATTAGTCCGGGCTTCCTGCGTGCCATCTGCCCGCGGTTTGGGCCGCACGCCTCTCGATGGTCTGAAAAAGATGCGTGATAATAAAGCATGACCCGCTTGACGGCTAGCGCCGTCGGAGACCCTTGTAATGCCCGAGCAAGATCTACGTTTACAGCAGCTGGAAGTCTGGCTGGATGAGCAGTTGCCGATCCTTTTCAACGCTCAAGGCTGGGGTGCCGTACCCCCGGCCACATTGACCGCGGCCAGCAGCGACGCGAGTTTCAGGCGCTATTTCCGTTGGGAAGGCGGCGGTCGGACTTTCGTGGTAATGGACGCGCCGCCCCCTCAGGAAAACTGCAAGCCTTTCGTCGATATCGCTTATTTGTTGTCGACGTCGGGAATAAATGTTCCAAAAATTTATGCACAAGACTTGCCGCGAGGCTTTCTTTTGCTCAATGACCTGGGCAGAAAAACCTACCTGGACGTGATAAACGACGAAAACGCCGATCAATTGTTTGCCGATGCCATTGACGCCTTGCTGGCTTATCAGCAGTTGCCGATGGACGCACCACTGCCCAGCTATGACGTCGCCTTGCTGCGCCGTGAACTCGAATTGTTTCCCGAATGGTACGTGCGCCGACACTTGGGTCTCGAGCTGGATACCCGGCAGCAGGCACTTTGGCAGCGTGTCAGCGATCACTTGATCGACAGCGCCCTGGCGCAACCCAAAGTGCTGGTGCACCGCGACTATATGCCACGCAACCTGATGATCAGCGAGCCTAACCCTGGCGTGCTGGATTTTCAGGACGCGGTGTATGGTCCGGTCACCTACGACATTACCTGCCTGTTCAAGGACGCCTTTCTCAGCTGGCCCCAGGCCCGTGTGCGGGAATGGCAGCGCGACTACTGGGAACGTGCGGGCCAGGCCGGCATTCCGGTACAGCCGGATTTCGAAGACTTCCTGCGCGCCAGCGACCTGATGGGCGTGCAGCGCCACCTCAAGGTCATCGGTATCTTTGCGCGCATCTGCCATCGCGACGGCAAGCCACGCTACCTGGCCGACGTACCGCGCTTCTTTGCTTATATAGAGGCGGTGCTGGCCGATCGCCCGGAGTTGAGCGAACTGGCTGAGTTACTGACCAGCCTGCGGCAGCCCGCAGAGGCCAGCGTATGAAGGCCATGATCCTGGCCGCCGGCAAAGGCGAGCGGATGCGTCCGCTCACCTTGCACACGCCCAAGCCGCTGGTGCAGGCCGGCGGCAAGCGCCTGATCGAGTACCACCTGGAGGCGCTGGCCAAGGCCGGCTTTACCGATGTGGTGATCAACCATGCCTGGCTCGGCCAGCAGATCGAGCGCTACCTGGGGGATGGCGCGCAGTTCGGCTTGCGTATCCGCTATTCCCCGGAGGGCGAACCGCTGGAAACCGGCGGCGGGATTTTCCAGGCGCTGCCGCTGCTGGGGGATGAGCCGTTCCTGGTGGTCAACGGCGATATCTGGACCGACTACGACTTCACCCGACTCAAGCAGCCGCTTAAGGGCCTGGCTCATCTGGTGATGGTCGACAACCCGGCACATCACCCCTCGGGCGGTGATTTCTACCTTGATCAGGGCTTGCTTCATGATGCGGCGCCCGGTGCCGATAACCTGACCTTCAGTGGCATTTCAGTGCTCGACCCCCGGCTGTTCGAGGGTTGCAGCGCCGGTGCCTTCAAGCTGGCGCCGCTGCTGCGTGCGGCCATGGCGAAAGGTTTGGTAACGGGGGAACACATGGCGGGACGCTGGATTGATGTCGGCACGCTGGAGCGCCTGGCGCACGTCGAAACCCTGCTGACAGCGGGGCAGTAGCATGTTGTGGCCAGGGACGCTGATCGGCGCCGGGGCTGGCTTTGCCATTGCCAGTATTCCGGGGGCCTTGTTGGGTGCGCTGTTGGGGCAGGCGCTGGATCGCCGCCTGCAACTGCACAGTTGGGCACAGTTGCGCGAGCGCTTGGGCGGGCGTCCGGCGTTACGCAATGACGAGTTATTGTTTGTGTTGCTCGGGCGCCTGGCCAAAAGCAACGGGCGTGTGGTAGACGGGCATATCCAGCAGGCGCGGCAGGAAATGCGCTCACTGGACATGACCGAGTCGGCCCAGCGCCGCGCGATTGCGGCGTTCAACCGCGGCAAATCCGGTTCCGACCGGGTACGCCGCTACCTGCGTGTGCTCAAGGCCCAGCCCCATGCGGCGGAAGGGGTGTTGCGGGCGTGCTGGCGGATGGTCTGGGCGGACGGCAAGGCGGATGCCGCCGAGCGCGACTTGATCGACCTGTGGGGGAAGTGGTTGGGCTGGACACCGCAACAGCTCCAGGCGTTGGCGGCCGACTACACACCTGAGCGCAAGCCGCTGGTCAATCGTGGCACGACCTACCAGGAAGCGTTGCGCTTGCTCGGCGTGACCGCTACCACCGAGCCGTCGGTCATCAAGCGTGCCTATCGCCGCCTGCTGAGCCGTCACCACCCGGACAAGGTGGCCGGCAGTGGCGCCAGCCCCGCGCAAGTGCGTGAGGCGACCGAGCGCACCCGTGAATTGCACAATGCCTATTCATTGATTCGCGAGCGCCGGGATTTTCGTTAGAGGCCAGTCTTTCACGGATAACCACATTGGTTCTGTGCTGATCCTCAGTCGGCGCTGGCCTGCGGGCTCAACCAGCCGCGAACCCGGCGATACAACTGTTCCTGCTCGGCGGCGCTGTTGCCGGGCAGGGTCTTCAATGACACCTGCTTATAGCCGTCATTCTTCAAGCGCTTCGCGGCCTGGGCGCGCGCCAGGGCGTTGTTGCGTGCTTGAGCGGTGTCTTGATAGAAGACGTCGGCCGTCGGCAGTTTCAGCGCCGGCGCCAGTTGTTGTACATCCGGATGACGCCCGGCAGGCGTCTGGGCGGCAACCATCACGAGCTTCTGCACCTGGGAGGGTTGTTTTTCAGTCAGGTAACGCGCCGCCCACCAGGCGCCAGTGCCATGGCCCACCAGCACCACCGTGCGTGCGCTCTGGGTCTGGGCAAAAGCCACGGCGGCATCGATGCGCGCGAAGATGCGCGAGGCGTCGGTCTTGTCCTGTTCGTCGGCACCCGGGACCACCGCCGGGTCGGTGCCTTCCGCCTCGGCGCTGGCGGCTTGCTCGATCGGCTTGTCGGCGGTGCTCGCGTCTTTACTGCTGGTGTCGACGGTGGCGTTGGGTGCTTCCATGACACGCGGTGGCAGGGTGTCCATGCTCACGTCCGGTAACGACAGGCTGAGGCTGCCCCAATTGGCATCCGGCAATTTACGTCGCAACGGGCCGATTGCTTGCGGCCAGTCAGCATTTTCGCCGGCGCCCGGTACGATAATCACCACGCCTTCGGGTTCGGCGCTGTTGGCCGGTTTCCACAGGGCAAGGAATGAATCACTGCCGGCCTGCAACTGTTGCTGCTCTTGCTGCGGGATTTTGCGTTCCAGGGCGCTGGCCTCTTCCTGGCTACGCTCGGGCAGGGGTTGGCGTTCGACGGGTTTTTCGGCAGCCGGTGCCGGTGCGTCTTCAGCCTGCACAGAAAAGGCACTGGTAAACAGCAGTGACAGGCACAATGCTGGCAGTGCCGAACGGTTTCGATAGGACATCGTTGATTTCCGGCCAGAAGTGATTCCAGCAGCCTAATGGGTTGGTCAGTATTTGTCAGTGATGTGAGACGTGGATCATGGGTTTTCGCTGTCTGCTGGTTATCGGCTGTTTGTGCCTTGCCTTGATGGCAAACGCCTCCCCCGCGCCCGCCACACCGCAGGCGCAGCTGAATGCGCCGCAGCGCGAATGGCTGGCCCGGCACCCGGAGTTGCGGGTGGGCGTGGTGTTGCAGGCGCCTTACGCGCAATACGACCGACGCCTGCAGCGCTTGTCCGGGGCGAATGTCGAGTTGATGCAGTGGCTGGCCAAGGCGCTGAATATCGAGCTGACCTGGCGCAACTTCCCTGATCAGGAGCAGTTGGAGGCGGCCGTACGCGATGACGAGGTAGACATTGCCCCTGGCCTGCAGCAAACCCCGGCCGGTTTGCGCCTGTGGCAGTTCACCGACCCGTATATGCGTGTGCCTCAACACATTGTCGGCATCCGCGAGGGCGGTGGTGCCGTGGAGCTGGAGAAGCTCGACGGTCAATCCCGGGTTGCCGTGCGCATGCCCAGCGCCGTGGCCGATTACCTGCGCAGTACCTATCCCGGCCTCAACCTGCAAGGCGTGCCCATGGAGCGCCAGGCCTTGCAACTGTTGGTCAGCCAGCAGGCGCGTTATGCCGTGGTGGATGAAGCGCAATTAAGCCGCTTGTCTGCAGAGGCCGAGTTCAGCGGGCTGGCGGTGGTCGGGGACATCGGCCTGCCGCAATTGCTGCGGGTCGCCACGCGCCGGGATTGGCCGGAACTGGCCGGCATCATGGAAAGTGCCCTGAGCGCGATCCCGGCCCGCGACCTGGATCAACTGCACAGTCGCTGGCTGCAACCCAAATACCCACGTTTATCCGAATCCAAAGGCCTTTGGCAGAACCTCAGCCTGCTGCTCGGCCTGTTGCTGCTCGCCAGCCTGGCCGTGGTGTTCTGGCAGCGCCGCCAGCAACGTGTGCTGGAGCATGGCTTGCTGGCCGCCCGCGAAGAAAGCGCCGCCCGTGCCGCCGGTGCCGAAGCGTTGCGCTTGACGCAGTTCTCCATCGACCAGAGCACCGTCGGCATCCTGTGGGTCAACTGGGACAGCCACGTGCGCTACGCCAATCGTGCGGCCGAGAGCATGCTGGGTTACGAGCCCGGTGCACTGATCGAACGGCCGCTGGTCGACCTCGACCCGACCCTGGATATGGACCGCTGGCTCAATTTGTGGAAGCGCGCACGGGCCAGCGAGGAGGGGCCGCAGAATTTCGCCACCGATTGTTTGCGCGCCGATGGCAGCATCCTGCCGGCCAACGTGTCCTTGAGCTTTGTGCGATTTGCCGAGGCTGAATACCTGGTTGTCTACCTGAACGATGTCACCGAACTGCGCCGCACCCTGGCCGCCTTGATGCAAAGTGAAGCGCAACTGCGCGAGTTGTCCGCTCACCTGGAAACCGTGCGCGAAGAAGAAAAGGCGCGCATCGCCCGGGAAGTTCACGACGAACTCGGGCAAATGCTCACGGTGCTCAAGCTGGAAACCTCCATGTGCGAGCTGTCCTATGCGCAACTGGATCCTGGCCTGCACGAGCGCTTGAACAGCATGAAGCGCCTGATCGCCCAACTGTTCCAGTTGGTGCGGGACGTGGCGACGGCGCTGCGCCCGCCGATTCTCGACGCCGGGATTGCCTCGGCGATTGAATGGCAAGCCCGGCGTTTCGAAGCGCGCACGCAGATTCCCTGCCTGGTGCAGGTACCGGATAACCTGCCGACCTTGAGCGATGCCAAGGCCATCGGCCTGTTCCGTATCCTGCAAGAGGCGCTGACCAATGTGATGCGCCATGCCCAGGCGCATACTGTCGAACTGACCCTGGCGGTGGAAGGCACCGACCTGCGGCTGACCATCAGCGACGATGGCGTCGGTTTCGTCCAGGCCCAGGGGCGCCCGGTATCGTTTGGCCTGGTGGGGATGCGCGAGCGCGTGCTGATCATGGGCGGGCAACTGAGCCTGGACAGTCAATTGGGCGAGGGCACCACCCTGAGTGTCACCGTTCCGTTGGATGCATAACGATAAGAGGAAGCCCTTGTGATCCGTGTACTGGTAGCCGAAGACCACACCATCGTTCGTGAAGGCATCAAGCAATTGATCGGCCTGGCCAAGGACCTGCTGGTGGTGGGGGAGGCGAGTAATGGCGAGCAGTTGCTCGAGACCTTGCGCCATGTGCCTTGCGAGGTGGTGTTGCTGGACATCTCGATGCCAGGCGTGAATGGCCTGGAAGCGATTGCGCGCATTCGTGCGCTGAGCAATCCGCCGGCGATCCTGGTGCTGTCGATGCACGATGAGGCGCAAATGGCCGCCCGCGCCTTGAAGGTGGGCGCTGCGGGCTACGCCACCAAGGACAGCGACCCGGCGCTGCTGCTGATGGCGATTCGCAAGGTCGCCGCCGGCGGGCGTTACATCGACCCGGACCTGGCGGACCGCATGGTCTTCGAGGTCGGCCTGACGGATTCAAGGCCCTTGCATTCGCTGCTGTCCGAGCGTGAATTTTCGGTGTTCGAGCGCCTGGCCCAGGGCGCCAACGTCAATGACATCGCCCAGCAACTGGCGTTGAGCAGCAAGACCATCAGCACCCACAAGGCGCGGCTGATGCAAAAGCTCAATATCACCTCCCTGGCGGAGCTGGTGAAGTACGCCATGGAGCACAAGCTCCTCTAACCACATACCCAATAACGACAACCCCAAAACACCGCCGAACCCATTCTTGCCGCGTGCAGCTCGCCTCTTGCCGCTGCCCTGTCCCATCCCCGCCATCCGTGTAGGGCGATCCCTACCCCAAACCTTCCATCCGGCTGATGCCATTCTCTCCTGGCCCCCGATTTCCGGGGGCTCGCGCCTGGACTACGCTTGTGCCACAGCAGTCCAAAATACAAAGGTGCGGGTATGAGCGAGGTGGATTCAAATGATGTGCTGGTCAGCTTTCGTGGCGTGCAGAAGAGCTACGACGGCGAGAACCTGATCGTCAAAGACCTCAACCTGGAGATTCGCAAGGGCGAGTTCCTCACCCTGCTCGGGCCTTCCGGTTCGGGCAAGACCACCAGCCTGATGATGCTGGCCGGCTTCGAAACGCCGACCGCCGGTGAAATCCAGCTGGCCGGACGCTCGATCAACAACGTGCCGCCGCACAAGCGCGACATCGGCATGGTGTTCCAGAACTACGCGCTGTTCCCGCACATGACCGTTGCCGAGAACCTCGCGTTCCCGCTGTCGGTGCGGGGCTTGAGCAAGACCGATATCAGCGAGCGGGTCAAACGCGTGCTGAGCATGGTCCAGCTCGATGCCTTCGCCCAGCGCTACCCGGCGCAACTGTCCGGCGGCCAGCAACAGCGCGTGGCCTTGGCCCGGGCGCTGGTGTTCGAGCCGCAACTGGTGCTGATGGACGAACCCCTCGGCGCCCTCGACAAGCAACTGCGCGAACACATGCAGATGGAGATCAAGCACCTGCACCAGCGCCTCGGCGTGACCGTGGTGTACGTGACCCATGACCAGGGCGAAGCCTTGACCATGTCCGACCGCGTGGCGGTGTTCCACCAGGGCGAGATCCAGCAGATCGCCGCGCCACGTACCTTGTATGAAGAGCCGAAGAACACCTTCGTCGCCAACTTCATCGGTGAAAATAACCGCCTCAATGGTCGCCTGCACAGCCACACCGGCGAGCGCTGCGTGGTGGAGTTGGCGCGCGGCGAGAAGGTCGAGGCGCTGGCGGTGAACGTCGGCCAGATCGGCGGCCCGGTGACCCTGTCGGTGCGCCCTGAGCGTGTCAGCCTCAATGGCTCCAGCGAAAGCTGCGTCAACCGTTTCTCCGGGCGGGTGGCGGAATTCATCTACCTGGGCGACCACGTGCGCGTGCGCCTGGAAGTCTGCGGCAAGACCGATTTTTTTGTGAAACAACCGATCGCCGAGCTGGACCCGGCGTTGGCGGTCGGCGACGTGGTACCGATTGGCTGGCAAGTCGAGCACGTTCGCGCACTCGACCCACTTCTAGAGGCGAATTGATCGCCCCATGGCTTCACCAACCCTGCACGTGGAGAGAACAACAATGTTGAGATCCCTGAAGTATTCCGTCCTGGCCCTGAGCTTGATGGGCGCGACACAGGCCATGGCTGGCCCGGACCTGACCGTCGTGTCCTTTGGCGGTGCGAACAAGGCTGCACAGGTCAAGGCTTTCTATGCACCTTGGGAAAGCGCGGGCAACGGCAAGATCGTCGCCGGCGAGTACAACGGTGAGATGGCCAAGGTCAAAGCCATGGTCGACACCAAGAGCGTGTCCTGGGACCTGGTGGAAGTGGAGTCGCCGGAACTGTCCCGTGGCTGTGATGAAGACATGTTCGAGCCGCTGGACCCGAAACTGTTTGGCAACACCGCCGACTACGTGAAGGGCGCGATCCAGCCGTGCGGCGTGGGCTTCTTCGTATGGTCGACCGTTCTGGCCTACAACGCGGACAAACTGGCTTCTGCGCCAACCAGTTGGGCGGATTTCTGGGACACCAAGAAATTCCCGGGCAAGCGCGGCCTGCGCAAGGGCGCCAAGTACACCCTGGAATTCGCCTTGATGGCCGACGGTGTTGCACCGAAGGACGTGTACAAAGTGCTGGCCGGCAAAGATGGCCAGGACCGTGCGTTCAAGAAACTCGACGAACTCAAGCCCTCGATCCAATGGTGGGAAGCCGGCGCACAACCGCCGCAATACCTTGCCTCGGGTGACGTAGTGATGAGCTCGGCCTACAACGGCCGCATCGCCGCGGTGCAAAAAGAAAGCAACCTGAAAGTGGTGTGGAACGGCGGCATCTACGACTTCGACGCGTGGGCCATCCCTAAAGGCCTGTCCAAGGAACGTGCCGAAGCGGCGAAGAAATTCATCGCCTTCTCGGTGCAGCCGCAGCAGCAGAAGACCTACTCGGAAAACATCGCCTACGGCCCGGCCAACACCCAAGCCGTACCGTTGCTGGCCAAGGACATCCTCAAGGATATGCCGACTACGCCGGAAAACATCGCCAACCAGGTGCAGATCGACGTGAGCTTCTGGGCGGATAACGGCGAGCAGTTGGAGCAGCGCTTCAACTCCTGGGCTGCCAAGTAACACTGCATAACCCTGGGGGAGGGGGCTTGCCCCCTCCCACAAGGGATTTCTTGTGTGTGAAAGATTGCATTCATTTTCAAGATTCGGAGTCAGCCATGGCCATCGCCGTTCCCTCAAACGAGGTCAACAGCCCCACCCTCAAGCAGCGCCTGGCGCGTGCCGAGCGGCTCAATCGCTGGAAGGCCCAGGCCTTGATTGCGCCGCTGGTGCTGTTTTTGCTGCTGGTGTTCCTGGTGCCGATTGTTGCGCTGCTGTTTAAAAGCGTCGGCAACCCGGAAGTGGTGGGCGGTCTGCCGCGTACCGTGGTGGCGGTGACGGCCTGGGACGGTCGTGGTCTGCCGGGTGAGCCGGTGTACCAGGCCCTCAGTGAAGACCTGGGCGAGGCGCGCAAAAACCAGACCCTGGGTGATCTGTCCAAACGCTTGAACATGGAACTGGCCGGCTATCGCAGCCTGCTGACCAAAACCGCGCGGGCGCTGCCGTTTACCGAAGCGCCCGGCTCTTATAAAGAAGCGCTGGAAAACCTCGACGAACGCTGGGGCGACCCGGCGTACTGGCAGGCGATCCGGCGCAATACCAGCAGCCTGACACCGTTCTACCTGCTGGCGGCCGTCGATCACCGCATCGACGACCTCGGCGAAGTGGCCCCGGCCACCCCGGACCAGGCGATTTACCTGGACATCTTCGCCCGCACCTTCTGGATGGGCCTGGTGATCACCGCCATCTGCCTGCTGCTGGCTTATCCGCTGGCGTACTTGCTGGCCAACCTGCCGGCGCGCAAAAGTAACCTGCTGATGATTCTGGTGTTGCTGCCGTTCTGGACCTCGATCCTGGTGCGGGTGGCGGCGTGGATCGTGCTGCTGCAATCCGGCGGGCTGATCAACAGTGCGCTGATGGGCATGGGCCTGATCGACAAACCCCTGGAGCTGGTGTTCAACCGCACCGGGGTCTACATCTCCATGGTGCATATCCTGCTGCCGTTCATGATTTTGCCGATCTACAGCGTGATGAAAGGCATTTCGCCCACCTACATGCGTGCGGCGATCTCCCTGGGCTGTCACCCGTTCGCCAGCTTCTGGCGCGTGTACTTCCCACAGACGTACGCCGGTGTCGGCGCCGGCTGCCTGCTGGTGTTCATCCTGGCGATCGGTTACTACATCACCCCGGCACTGCTGGGCAGCCCGAACGACCAGATGGTCAGCTACTTCGTGGCTTTCTACACCAACACCAGCATCAACTGGGGCATGGCGACGGCGTTGGGCGGCTTGCTGCTGCTGGCGACCGTGGTGCTGTACCTGATCTACAACCGGCTGGTGGGCGCCAGCCGCCTGCGCCTGAGCTGAGGAGACCTTGCGATGCTGAGTCCTTATATGTCACCGGTGGAGCGGGTGTGGTTCTACAGCTTGCGGATCCTCTGCGGCTTGATCCTGTTGTTCCTGATCTTGCCTGTGCTGGTGATCATCCCGCTGTCGTTCAACAGCGGCAGTTTCCTGGTGTACCCGTTGCAAGGCTTCTCGCTGCACTGGTACCAGGATTTCTTCGCCTCGGCGGAATGGATGCGTGCGTTGAAGAACAGCATCATCGTCGCCCCGGCCGCCACGGTATTGGCCATGGTGTTCGGCACCCTGGCGGCGATCGGCCTGACCCGTGGGAATTTTCCCGGCAAGGCGTTGGTGATGGCCCTGGTGATTTCGCCGATGGTGGTGCCGGTGGTGATTATCGGTGTGGCCAGCTACCTGTTTTTTGCGCCATTGGGGCTGGGTAACAGTTTCTTCTCGCTGATCGTGGTGCATGCGGTGCTTGGGGTGCCGTTTGTGATCATCACCGTGTCGGCGACCTTGCAGGGTTTCAACCATAATCTGGTACGGGCCGCGGCCAGCCTGGGGGCCTCGCCCTTGACGGCGTTTCGCCGGGTAACCTTGCCGTTGATTGCACCTGGGGTGATCTCCGGCGCGCTGTTTGCCTTCGCGACGTCGTTCGATGAGGTGGTGGTGACCCTGTTTCTCGCCGGCCCCGAGCAAGCGACCCTGCCGCGCCAGATGTTCAGCGGCATCCGCGAAAACCTCAGCCCGACGATTGCGGCGGCGGCGACCTTGCTGATCGCCTTCTCGGTGTTGCTGTTGCTGACCCTGGAGTGGCTGCGTGGGCGTAGCGAGAAACTGCGCACGGCCCAGGTCTAAAGCCCAGCACAGCCCCCTCCCACAGGGGGGCTGTGACCATTCAGCGCCTGAATGGAAGACAACCCGATCCAGTCAGCTACTCTTGTGCCAGCCCATCACCGATAAGAGGCCGCGCACATGAGTACTTCCTCATTCAAGATCGCCCACAAACTGCTGACCGGCGCTGGCGCCATTGAACAACTGGCCGCCGAGTTGACGCGCCTGGATGTGGATAACCCGTTGATTGTCACCGATGCGGCGCTGGTCAAGTCCGGTACGGTGGCGCTGGCACTCGAACACCTGGGTGAGCGCCCTTACGAGATTTTCGACCGCGTGCTGCCCGACCCGGAAATCTCCATCGTCGAAGACTGCATGCAGGCGTACCGCGACGGTGGCCACGACGGCCTGATCGGCCTGGGTGGAGGCAGTGCCATCGATATTGCCAAAAGCGTTGCCGCCTATGCCGGTTACCACGGCGCCCTGGCGGACTTATTCGGTGTCGACCAGGTGCCGCGCAAGGGCCCGCCGCTGATCGCCATCCCGACCACGGCCGGCACCGGCTCGGAAGTGACCAATGTGGCGATCCTCTCCGACAAGGTCGCGCAGTTGAAGAAAGGCATCGTCAGCGACTACCTGCTGCCGGACGTCGCGCTGATCAGCCCGCAAATGACCCTGACCTGCCCGCGCAGTGTCACCGCCGCCAGTGGCGTGGATGCGCTGGTGCACGCGATTGAGTCCTACCTTTCCCTGAACGCCTCGCCGATCACGGATGCCCTGGCCATTGGGGCGATCAAGCTGATCGCCAAGGCGCTGCCCAAGGCCTACGCCAACCCGGCCAACCTGCAGGCCCGCGACGATATGGCCACCGCCAGCCTGATGGCCGGCATGGCCTTCGGTAATGCCGGGGTGGGCGCCGTGCATGCGTTGGCCTACCCGCTGGGCGGGCGATTCAATATTGCCCATGGCGTCAGCAATGCGCTGTTGCTGCCCTACGTGATGCACTGGAACAAACTGGCCTGTGTCGAGCGTATGCAGGACATTGCCCAGGCCATGGGCGTGAATGTCAGCGGCCTGAGTGTCAACGATGCCGCCGACCAGGCCGTCGAGGCGATGACGCGATTGTGTGCCGCCGTGGAGATTCCTTCCGGCCTGCGCAGTTTCGGGGTTCCCGAGGACGCCATCCCGGCCATGGCCACGGAAGCGGCGGGTATCGAGCGCCTGATGCGTAACAACCCGCGCAAGCTCAGCGCGGCCGATATCGAGAAAATCTATCGGGCGGCGTACTAGCCGTTGAGTTAGGTCACGGTGCGCAGGGCAAAGCATGAGGTATACAATGCGCGCCATCGTGATTTAGCTCAAAAAAGGTGCGTCATGCAGCCCTTCGTTATTGCTCCATCGATTCTCTCCGCCGATTTCGCCCGCCTGGGTGAGGAAGTGGACAAGGTGTTGGCCGCCGGTGCCGACTTCGTGCACTTCGATGTCATGGACAACCACTACGTGCCCAACCTGACCATCGGTCCGATGGTCTGCGCGGCGCTGCGCAAGTACGGCATCACCGCGCCGATCGATGCGCACCTGATGGTCAGCCCGGTGGATCGCATCATCGGTGATTTCGTTGACGCCGGCGCGACCTACATCACCTTCCACCCGGAAGCCTCGCTGCACGTCGACCGCACCTTGCAACTGATCCGCGAGGGCGGTTGCAAGGCCGGCCTGGTGTTCAACCCGGCCACCCCGCTGGACGTGCTCAAGTACGTGATGGACAAGGTCGACATGGTGCTGCTGATGAGCGTCAACCCAGGCTTCGGCGGGCAGAAGTTCATCCCCGGTACCCTCGACAAGCTGCGTGAAGCCCGTGCGCTGATCGATGCGTCGGGTCGCGACATCCGCCTGGAAATCGACGGTGGGGTCAACGTCAACAATATCCGTGAAATCGCGGCTGCCGGCGCCGACACCTTCGTGGCCGGCTCGGCGATCTTCAACGCCCCGGACTACGAGGAAGTCATCGCCAGGATGCGCGCCGAATTGGCGCTGGCGCGTCCATGAGCGGCTTTGAGCAGCTGTTCCCCGGCAAACTGCCACGGCTGGTGATGTTCGATCTGGACGGTACCTTGATCGACTCGGTGCCAGACCTGGCGGCGGCGGTGGACGAGATGCTGCTCAAGCTGGGACGCAAGCCGGCGGGGCTTGCGTCGGTACGCGAATGGGTCGGCAATGGCGCGCCGATGCTGGTTCGCCGGGCCCTGGCCAATCACATCGATGCCGAAGGTGTCGATGAGGTTGAGGCCGAGCACGCCCTGGAACTGTTCAACGCAGCCTATGAGCGCAGCCACGAACTGACCGTGGTCTACCCCGGCGTACGCGACACCCTCAAGTGGCTGAGCAAGCAGGGCGTGGAAATGGCCCTGATCACCAACAAGCCGGAGCGCTTTGTCGCGCCGCTGTTGGACCAGATGAAAATCGGCCGTTATTTCCGCTGGATCATTGGTGGCGATACCTTGCCGCAGAAGAAACCCGACCCGGCGGCGCTGTTTTTCGTGATGAAAATGGCCAATATTCCGGCGTCCCAGTCGCTGTTTGTCGGCGATTCACGCAGTGACGTGCTGGCGGCGAAAGCGGCCGGCGTGCAGTGCGTGGCCCTGAGTTACGGCTACAACCATGGTCGTCCGATCGCCGAAGAGTCGCCGTCGCTGGTGATTGATGATCTGAGACTGCTAATCCCCGGTTGCTTGGGAGCTGGCGCTGAGATAACGTTGCCCGACATCGATCCGTCCCCTTCTGGAAATTCCATCGTGGTGGTCACTCGCAAACTCTGGATGAAAGTCATCAAGGCCCTGGCCCGCTGGCGTTGGCGCGCCTGACTGATCCTGGCCGCGCCATGCGGCACGTTTGCATACCTGACTGTTAGACCCTCACGCCACGAGGCACCTCATGATCCGCGAAGAATTCCTGCGTTTGGCCGCTGCCGGCTATAACCGTATCCCCCTGGCCTGCGAAACCCTGGCCGACTTCGACACGCCGTTGTCGATCTACCTGAAACTGGCCGACCAGCCCAACTCCTACCTGCTGGAGTCGGTACAGGGCGGCGAGAAATGGGGCCGTTACTCGATCATCGGCCTGCCATGCCGCACTGTGCTGCGGGTGCACGACCATCATGTGAGCATCACCCATGATGGTGTCGAGATCGAAAGTCATGAGGTCGAAGACCCGCTGGCCTTCGTCGAAGCCTTCAAGGCGCGCTACAACGTGCCGACCATCCCTGGCCTGCCGCGCTTCAACGGCGGCCTGGTGGGGTACTTCGGCTACGACTGCGTGCGCTATGTGGAAAAACGCCTGGGCAAATGCCCGAACCCTGACCCCCTGGGCGTGCCGGACATTCTGCTGATGGTCTCCGATGCGGTGGTGGTGTTCGACAACCTCGCCGGCAAGATGCACGCGATCGTGCTCGCCGACCCGTCCCAGGCCGACGCCTTCGAGCAAGGCCAGGCCAGCCTCGAAGCGCTGTTGGAAAAACTGCGCCAGCCGATCACCCCGCGTCGCGGCCTGGACCTCAGCCGTCCGCCGGCGGCTGATCCGGTGTTCCGCTCCAGCTTTACCCAGGATGACTATGAGCGCGCGGTCGATACCATCAAGGAATACATCCTCGCCGGTGACTGCATGCAGGTGGTGCCGTCGCAACGCATGTCCATCGACTTCAAGGCGGCACCCATCGACCTGTACCGGGCGCTGCGCTGCTTCAACCCGACGCCGTACATGTACTTCTTCAACTTTGGTGACTTCCACGTAGTGGGCAGCTCGCCGGAGGTGCTGGTGCGTGTCGAGGACAACCTGATCACCGTGCGCCCGATTGCCGGCACACGCCCGCGTGGCGCGACCGAAGAAGCGGATCTGGCGCTCGAAGAAGACCTGCTCAGCGACGACAAGGAAATCGCCGAACACCTGATGCTGATCGACCTGGGCCGCAATGACACCGGGCGTGTCTCGGAAATCGGCTCGGTGAAGTTGACCGAGAAGATGGTCATTGAGCGTTATTCCAACGTGATGCACATCGTGTCCAACGTCACCGGCGAGCTGAAGGCCGGGCTGACTGCGATGGACGCGTTGCGGGCGATTCTGCCGGCAGGCACCTTGTCGGGGGCGCCGAAGATCCGTGCGATGGAAATCATCGACGAACTGGAGCCGGTCAAGCGCGGTGTCTATGGCGGCGCCGTGGGGTATTTCGCCTGGAACGGCAACATGGACACTGCCATTGCGATTCGCACTGCGGTGATCAAGGACGGGGAGCTGCACGTGCAGGCCGGTGGCGGGATTGTCGCCGACTCGGTGCCGGCCCTCGAATGGGAAGAAACCCTGAACAAGCGCCGCGCGATGTTCCGCGCCGTAGCGCTGGCTGAACAGACCCCCAATTCTTGAGGTTTCCCCCATGTTGCTGATGATTGATAACTACGATTCCTTTACCTACAACGTTGTGCAGTACCTGGGGGAGCTGGGCGCCGAGGTCAAGGTGGTTCGCAATGACGAACTGACCGTGGCCGAAATCGCCGCCCTGAACCCGGAACGTATCGTGGTTTCGCCGGGCCCCTGCACGCCGACCGAGGCGGGTATCTCCCTCGAAGCCATCAAGTACTTCGCCGGCAAGCTGCCGATCCTGGGCGTCTGCCTGGGCCACCAATCCATCGGCCAGGCCTTTGGCGGTGATGTGGTGCGTGCGCGCCAGGTGATGCACGGCAAGACCAGCCCGGTGTTCCATAAAGACCTGGGCGTATTCCAGGCACTCAATAACCCGGTGACCGTGACCCGCTACCACTCGCTGGTGGTCAAGCGCGAAACCCTGCCGGAATGCCTGGAGCTGACGGCCTGGACCCAGCTGGAAGACGGCTCCGTCGACGAGATCATGGGCCTGCGTCACAAGACACTGAATATCGAAGGGGTGCAGTTTCACCCTGAATCGATCCTGACCGAGCAGGGCTACGAGCTGTTCGCCAACTTTCTCAAGCAGAGCGGCGGCACGCGCTAAGGACTTTCCATGGATATCAAGACTGCCCTGAGCCGTATCGTCGGCCATCTGGACCTGAGCACCGCTGAAATGAGCGATGTGATGCGCGAAATCATGACCGGTCAATGCACCGACGCGCAGATCGGCGCTTTCATGATGGCAATGCGCATGAAGAGTGAAAGCATCGACGAGATCGTCGGCGCCGTATCGGTGATGCGTGAGCTGGCGGACAAGGTCGAGCTCAAGACCCTCGACGGCGTGGTCGACGTGGTCGGCACCGGCGGTGACGGTGCGAACATCTTCAACGTCTCGACGGCCTCGTCCTTTGTGGTGGCGGCGGCGGGCTGCACCGTGGCCAAGCACGGTAACCGCGCGGTGTCCGGCAAGAGCGGCAGTGCCGACCTGCTGGAAGCGGCCGGTATCTACCTGAACCTCACGCCGGTACAAGTGGCGCGCTGCATCGACAACGTCGGCATCGGCTTTATGTTTGCCCAGTCCCATCATGGTGCAATGAAGCACGCCGCCGGCCCACGCAAGGACCTTGGCCTGCGTACCCTGTTCAACATGCTCGGCCCGCTTACGAATCCGGCCGGTGTGAAGCACCAGGTGGTAGGCGTGTTCAGCCAGGCGCTGTGCCGGCCATTGGCTGAAGTACTCCAACGCATGGGCAGCAAGCATGTGCTGGTGGTGCATTCCAAAGACGGCCTGGACGAGTTCAGCCTGGCGGCGCCAACGTTTGTGGCGGAGCTGAAGGATGACCAGATCAGCGAATACTGGGTCGAACCGGAAGACTTGGGCATGAAGAGCCAGAGCCTGCACGGCCTGGCGGTGGAAAGCCCGGCGGCGTCCCTGGAGCTGATTCGCGATGCCCTGGGGCGTCGTAAGACCGAGAACGGTCAAAAAGCCGCGGAAATGATTGTTCTGAATGCTGGCGCGGCACTTTACGCAGCCGATCATGCCTATAGTCTTAAGGAAGGTGTCGAATTGGCCCACGATGCGCTGCACACCGGTCTGGCTCGTGAAAAGCTCGAAGAGCTGGGAGCATTCACCGCTGTATTCAAGATGGAGAATGAAGGATGAGTGTGCCGACCGTTCTGGAAAAAATCCTGGCCCGCAAGGCTGAAGAAGTCGCCGAACGCCGTTCCCGTGTGAGCCTGGCCGAGTTGGAAGCCCAAGCGAAAGCCGCTGACGCACCGCGTGGATTTGCCAAGGCACTGATCGCCCAGGCCAAGCTCAAGCAGCCGGCCGTGATCGCCGAGATCAAGAAAGCATCGCCGAGCAAGGGCGTGATCCGCGAAAACTTTGTACCGGCGGAAATCGCTCTCAGCTACGAGAAGGGTGGGGCGACGTGCCTGTCGGTACTCACTGACATCGATTTTTTCCAGGGTTCCGACCTGTTCCTGCAGCAGGCCCGCGCCGCGTGCAAGTTGCCGGTGATCCGCAAGGATTTCATGGTCGATCCGTACCAGATCGTCGAAGCCCGTGCCTTGGGTGCCGACTGTGTGTTGTTGATTGTCTCCGCATTGGATGACGTGAAGATGGCCGAGCTGGCGGCCGTGGCCAAAAGCGTTGGCCTGGATGTGCTGGTGGAGGTGCACGACGGCGATGAGCTGGAGCGCGCGCTGAAAACCCTCGACACACCGCTGGTGGGGGTCAACAACCGTAACCTGCACACCTTCGAAGTCAGCCTGGAAAACACCCTCGACCTGCTGCCGCGTATTCCGCGCGATCGCCTGGTGATTACCGAAAGTGGCATCGTCAACCGTGCCGATGTGGAGCTGATGGAAATCAGTGACGTTTATTCGTTCCTGGTGGGTGAGACCTTCATGCGTGCCGAGAACCCGGGGGCGGAACTGCAGCGTCTGTTCTTCCCGGAGCGTGGCGTGGCGGTCAGTGGTTCCACTCTCGATTGATTTGAAATGCGATCAACGTGTGGGAGGGGGCTTGCCCCGATGGCGGCGGTTCAGTTGGAGCATTCTCGACTGACACACCGCTATCGGGGGCAAGCCCCCTCCCACATTTGGGTTTGTGTTTATTCAGATAGGTAGGTGCCCATTGATCCAGCCAGTGTCGATGCGTGTTGAAGCAGGCCTTGCCGCCGAGCAAGCCTTGCTGGCCGCCGTTTGCGCGGGTGAGCAGGCGTTTGGGTTGTTGTTCTGGCAGCCCAGCGACCAGGCACTGGTGATGCCACGCCGCTTGAGCCGATTGCCTGCTTTCGATGTCGCCAGCCGCGTGTCTGCGGATGCCGGTTGGCCGGTGCTCTTGCGCGAAACCGGCGGCGAACCGGTGCCGCAGTCCAGCGCCACGGTCAATATCGCCCTGGTCTACGCTCCGCCGCGCAGTGAGGGTGATCAAGGTCGCATCGAAACCGGTTACCAGCGTCTATGCCAGCCGATCTGCGATTTACTTATCGAGTTGGGGGGCGATGCCTCCGTCGGGGAAATCGACGGTGCATTCTGCGACGGTCGTTACAACGTCAACCTCAACGGGCGCAAAATGGTCGGTACTGCCCAGCGCTGGCGGCAAAGCGGGGGGCGCCCGGTGGGGTTGGTGCACGGTGCGTTGTTGCTGGATAACGATCGTGAAGAACTGATCGCGGCGGTCAACCGCTTCAACCAAGCCTGCGGCCTGGAGCAACGGGTTCGCGCCGACAGCCATATTGCCCTGCACGAAGCCTTCCCCGCGCCGGACGCAATCAGCCGGCTGGACACCTTGTACCGACAAATGCTGGCCAGCTTCCTGCCGGCTTAACGGGTACCGAACACCACCATCGTCTTGCCTTTGACGTGCACCAGGTTGCGCTCTTCCAGATCCTTGAGCACGCGGCCGACCATCTCCCGTGAACAACCGACAATGCGCCCGATTTCCTGGCGGGTGATCTTGATCTGCATGCCGTCGGGGTGAGTCATTGCATCGGGCTGCTTGCACAGCTCCAGCAAGCAACGGGCCACACGTCCGGTGACGTCGAAGAACGCCAGGTCGCCAACCTTGCGCGTAGTGTCTCGCAGGCGCTGGGCGATCTGACCACTGAGGGCGTAGAGAATATCGGGGTCCTGCTGGGCGAGTTCGCGAAACTTTGCGTAACTGATCTCGGCCACTTCGCACTCGACCTTGGTCCGCACCCAGGCGCTGCGCTCCTGCTCCTTGCCTGCTTGTTCAAACAGCCCCAGCTCGCCGAAAAAATCCCCGGTGTTCAGGTAGGCGATGATCATTTCGCGGCCGTCTTCATCCTCGATCAGGATGGTGACTGAGCCCTTGATAATGAAAAACAGTGTTTCGGAGCGCTCACCGGCGCAGATGATGTTGTGCTTGGCGGGGTGGCGCCGGCGCTGGCAGTGCATCAGCAACTTGTCGAGATTCTTGATCTTGGGTATGGGCGTAAGAGCAACCATGGTTGTATCCCGAAAGGCAGCGCGAGGGGGTTGGAGTTGTTGTACTCAGCGGTATCGGCATTGATACACGTTGTATAAGGGTGGCAATACGCCACTCCTTTGGCGCCAGCTTAACAGACACATTCTGACTCGATTAGCGAATTTTCCGAGTCAGCTCCGTTATTGATCGCTTTGATGGGAAGCGCGGTTGCGCCCGGGCCCTGTGCTAAGCTGGCGACCCTTTTTTAGCAGTGGAGTCTGGGCGATGAAGGCACGCATCCAATGGGCGGGCGAAGCCATGTTCCTCGGTGAGTCGGGCAGTGGCCATGTGGTGGTCATGGATGGCCCGCCGGAAGCCGGTGGCCGTAACCTGGGCGTACGCCCGATGGAAATGCTCCTGCTTGGTGTGGGCGGTTGCAGCAATTTCGACGTGGTCAGCATCCTGAAAAAATCCCGCCAGGCCGTGGAAAGCTGCGAAGCCTTCCTGGAAGCCGAGCGCGCCACTGAAGATCCCAAGGTGTTTACCAAGATCCACATGCATTTCGTGGTGAAGGGCCGGGCGTTGAAAGAAGCCCAGGTCAAGCGTGCTATCGAGTTGTCGGCCGAGAAATACTGCTCGGCGTCAATCATGCTCGGCGCGGCGGGTGTGGCCATCACCCATGACTACGAGATCATCGAGTTGGGTTGACCGCCAATCGGCAAAAGAAAAGGGCGCTTCGATAGCGCCCTTTTTTGCAGCCGCAGGTTTAGTCAGATGCGGTAGGTGCTTTTGGTCATGACCTTGGCCAGCAGGCTCATGCCGAATCGCACTGGCGCCGGGAAGCGGAAACCGCCGGCATCCAATGCACTTTCGGCGTGGTGCGCTTCATCGATACGCATCTGCTCAAGAATCGCCCGGGACTTTTCGTCATCGGCCGGCAGTTGCTCCAGATGTTCATCCAGGTGCTTGCACACTTGATGTTCCGTCGCGGCGACAAAGCCGAGGCTGACCTTGTCGCTGATCAAGCCGGCAGCCGCGCCGATGCCGAATGACAAACCGTAGAACAGCGGGTTGAGCACGCTGGGATGGCTACCCAACTGGCGAATACGTTGCTCGCACCAGGCCAGGTGATCGATTTCTTCCTCGGCCGCATGCTCCATGGCCGCGCGCACCTGCGGCAGCTTGGCGGTCAGGGCCTGGCCCTGGTACAGCGCCTGGGCACAGACTTCACCGGTATGGTTGATACGCATCAGGCCTGCGACATGGCGGGTCTCGGTCTCGCTCATCTGCGCGTCAGGCTGCACGATGGCGGGCGACGGGCGGTACGGTTGGCCGCTGAAGGGCAGCAGTGTGCGCATGGCCATGTCGGCTTGCAGCAACAGACGGTCAATGGGCGAGTAGTGACGTTGGGTAGTCATGCTGACCTCCGGGAAGAATCTCGGCGGCCAGTTTACCGCAAGAGAGAGGAACGCGTTTGCCCTGAGTCAAGGGCATGGGGTCGCAGCCTTGGGCTGCGCCCCTTGTAGCGGGCTATTTCAGCCCGGCGGCCAGTTCATCTGGCGCTGGCCCAGCACATGCATATGGATGTGGTAAACGGTCTGCCCGCCTTTCGGGTTGCAGTTCATCACCACCCGGAAGCCTTCTTCACAGCCTTGTTCCACCGCCAGGCGCTGGGCCGTGAACAGAATATGGCCGGCCAGGGCTTTGTCTTCCTCGGTCAGGTCATTGAGGGTGGGGATGTGTTTTTTCGGGATGACCAGGAAATGCACGGGCGCTGCCGGGTGGATGTCCTTGAAGGCCAGGACTTGATCATCTTCATAGATGATATCCGCAGGTATTTCCCGGTTGATGATTTTGGTGAACAGAGTATCCACAGCTGTTTCTCCATTATGAAAGTGCAAGGTGAGTGTACCCAGGCGATCAGCGCGGGCAATAGGCCTTGTTGATCGCCCCGGCGATCTTGCGAGTCAACCAGCGCGGGCTGAAACGCGGGCTGAAGGCCAGCCAGCGATTACGTCGTCCAGGAATGATGATGGCTTTGTTCTTTTCCAGTGCGCGCACGGTATAGAGCGCCACTTCTTCCGGGCTCATCAATTGCTCGCTGCGCTCGAGTCTGGCGGTGTCCATCTGCGCCGTACCGAAGAAGGCGGTGCGCGTAGGACCGGGGCAAAGCACCGAGACCTTGATGCCACAGGTCTTCAGTTCTTCGCGCAAGCCTTCGGAGAAATGCAGCACGTAGGCCTTGCTGGCGTAGTAGCTGCTCATCCACGGGCCGGGTTGGAACGCGGCGACCGAGGCGACGTTGAGAATCTGCCCGCCACCGTGCAGCGCCATGGTGTTGCCCAGGGCGTGACACATGCGGGTGAGGGCAAGGATGTTGACTTCGATGAGGTCTTGTTCGGTCATCCAGTCCTGGGCCAGGAATGGCCCGCTGGTGCCAATGCCGGCGCAGTTCACCAGCAAATCGATCTGCCGCTCGCCTTCTTCCAGCTCCAGCAGGAACCCGGACAAGCGCAATGGCTCGCCGAGATCGCATGCCCGAAACAGCACCTCGACGCCGAAGCGTTGGGTCAATTCGATTGCAATGTTTTCCAACTGATCACGCTGGCGGGCCACCAGAATCAAGCTGCGGCCGCGACGGGCCAGGGCTTCGGCCAAAGCCAGGCCGATGCCGCTGGAGGCACCGGTGATCAGAGCGTAACGGGTCATGCCTTTCTCCATCGCAACACGCCGCGCCTGGGATGGAGGCATCGCAGGCGCGGCGCGTTTCTTTACTGTTCTGGAGAGTCTACAGGTTCGGCCGCGTCGTCAGCACTTTGCGCGTCTTCTTCGTCGACGATCACGCTTTGATCGGCGTCTTCATCGGAAGTGATGGAGCTGCTTTCGTAGCTGCTGTCCACGTTGGTTTCGAGTTGATCCAGGTAGCCGTTCATGCCCAGCGACACCACGATGATGAGCATCAGCGGGATGAATGCCAGCCACAGCGAGGCCAGGACCTTCACCGCGGTGGAGTTGCGCGGTGGCGGTGCGCCGTACTGGTTGGCGCCGGTGTTACCTGGCATGACCAACAGCAGCAGCGGGAAAATACTGTTCACCAGCGGTACCAGGTTCAGCAGGTACAACCAGCCGGACCAGCCCAGATCGTGCAGGCGCTGCACGCCGATCTGCACGCTCACGACCACAACCGCGACGAACAGCGCGAAGCCCAGCAGCGAGCCGAGGATAATGGCTATCGTTGGCGACGCGGTTGCGATGGCAAAGCCCACAGTACTGAGGATGCCGGCTGCGACGAGCATGGCGACTGTCAGTACCAGCGTCCATGCCAGGTACCGCAGACGACCAATACGGCCATTGATGGTGAAGACCTTGAGGGTGGCGTATTCCGGCAGGCTTTCACCTACGGCGGCACGCGGTGGTGCGTACGGCGAAGCCGCAGGACGGGAGAAGTCCGCAGCGCTGGAATCTGTTTCGTGGGTTTCGGCAAGGCTGAAGGCTACGGGCTGTTCGGCCTCGATACGCGCGTCGACCCCGGCGTTTTTCAGCGCGGTGAGGTAGGTTTCGGCGTCGGGGCGGGACAGGTCGCGTTTCAGTGCAACAACGCGGCCGGTGAAGAGTTTCTCGATGTCCTCGACCGTGCTCTTGAACAGTTCAGCCAGGTTCAGCTTGGCTGTGGTGCTTTCGACACCCGGGAGCAGGGCCCCATCAAACACAATCTTGAAACGGTTGTCGCTCATGCGGGCATCCTTGTCACTGAATCAGTGGGGTAGTGCAGGCCTGCTCGATCGGCAGGCCTTGCGGTTGGGTCAGCGTGGCCAGCGCAACTGTGTCGCCTGCTCGCGCGCCTTGCGGTATTCGGCATCCAGGCGGGCAACGAGTTCATCGACGCCGGGTAAATCATTAATCTCACCGACACCTTGGCCTGCAGACCATACTGTCTTCCAGGCCTTGGCTTCGTCGCTCAGCGGCTTGAGCTTGGAGCCGAAGTTTACTTCGCCTTTGCCCTGCAGGGCAGCGAGGTCGAAACCGGCATTTTCCAGGCTCTGGCGCATAAAGCTTGCGGGCACGCCGGAGACTGCGGGAGTGTGCACGATGTCGGCGGCGCGCGATGTGAGCAGCATCTCTTTATACGCATCCGGGGCGTGGCTTTCGGTGGTACCGATAAACCGGGTGCCGAAATACGCCAGGTCTGCCCCCAGCAACTGGGCGGCGAGTATCTCATGGCCGTGGTTAAGGCAGCCGGCCAGCAGCAGGGTTTTGTCGAAGAATTGGCGAATCTCCGCGATCAGCGAAAACGGGCTCCAGGTACCGGCATGGCCACCGGCGCCTGCGGCCACGGCGATCAGGCCGTCGACACCGGCTTCAGCGGCTTTTTCGGCATGGCGACGGGTAGTGACATCGTGAAACACCAGGCCGCCATAGCTGTGCACCGCATCTACCACTTCTTTCACTGCGCCCAGGCTGGTAATCACGATCGGCACCTTGTGCTCAACACAGATCGCCAGGTCAGCCTCAAGGCGAGGGTTGCTGTTGTGCACGATCAGGTTGACGGCGTAGGGGGCAGGATTGTCCAGCTGCGCCAGGCCCGCTTCGATTTCCTCCAGCCAGGCCTTGAAGCCACTGCTCTCGCGCTGGTTGAGCGCCGGGAAGCTGCCGATCACGCCGTTGCGGCAGCAGGCCAGCACCAATTGCGGATTGGAAATCAGGAACATCGGCGCCACCACCACGGGCAGGTGCAGACGTTGTTCAAGCAGAGTGGGCAGCGACATTGGAGGTACCCCGAGTAATGACGTTAGAACGGTTTGACCACGACCAAAATTACGATAGCCAGCAATATCAGAACCGGGACTTCATTGAACCAGCGATAAAAGACATGGCTGCGGGTGTTTTCGCCACGGGCGAAACGTTTTACCTGCGCGCCGCACATATGGTGGTAGCCAATCAGGAACACTACCAGGGTCAACTTGGCGTGGATCCAGGCGCCCGATTGAAAGATGCCGGGGTTAAGGGCTATCAGCCAGATACCGAACACCAGGCTGGCCAGCATCGCCGGGCCCATGATGCCGCGGTAGAGCTTGCGCTCCATGACGCTGAAGCGTTCCTTGCTGACAGTGTCCTCGCTTTGAGCGTGGTAGACGAACAGGCGCGGCAGGTAGAACAGCCCGGCAAACCAGCAGACGATGCTGACGATATGGAAGGCTTTGACCCATAGATAAAGCATTTTTAGTTATTCCCAGGTTCACGGTAGCGCAGATAGTAGTGGCTCATGCGCCCATACGTCACGCTGACGGTTGTCGCAGGACGATACGGCCCCTATTATCGACGGCTTTCCAGTGGGTTCGTTGAGGGCAGGTTTATGGTCAAGGTCGGTATCGTCGGCGGCACGGGTTACACCGGTGTCGAATTGCTGCGTCTGTTGGCCCAGCATCCGCAAGCTGAGGTGGTGGTCATTACCTCTCGATCCGAGGCCGGCCTGGCCGTGGCCGATATGTACCCGAACCTGCGAGGCCACTACGACGGCCTGGCGTTCAGTGTTCCGGACATCAACACCCTTGGTGCCTGCGATGTGGTGTTCTTTGCCACCCCCCATGGCGTTGCCCATGCGTTGGCTGGCGAACTGCTGGCCGCTGGCACCAAGGTCATCGACCTGTCGGCGGACTTCCGCCTGCAAGACGCCGACGAATGGGCCAAGTGGTACGGCCAGCCTCACGGTGCACCGGAACTGTTGGAAGAGGCGGTGTACGGCCTGCCGGAAGTCAATCGTGAGCAGATCAAGCAGGCACGCTTGATCGCCGTGCCGGGTTGCTACCCGACGGCGACGCAACTGGGCTTCCTGCCGTTGCTCGAGGCCGGGCTGGCGGATGCTTCGCGCCTGATCGCAGACTGTAAGTCGGGTGTCAGCGGTGCCGGTCGTGGAGCAGCGGTAGGTTCCTTGTACTCCGAGACGTCGGAAAGCATGAAGGCTTACGCAGTAAAAGGGCATCGCCATCTGCCGGAGATTCGTCAGGGGCTGCGTCGCGCCGCCGGCAAAGACGTAGGCCTGACCTTCGTGCCACACCTGACGCCGATGATTCGTGGCATTCATTCCACGTTGTACGCCACCGTGGTCGAACGTTCGGTAGACCTGCAGGCGTTGTTTGAAAAGCGTTATGCCAACGAGCCGTTCGTCGATGTGATGCCTGCTGGCAGCCATCCGGAAACCCGCAGTGTGCGAGGCGCCAACGTGTGTCGGATTGCGGTGCATCGTCCGCAGGATGGTGACCTGGTGGTGGTGTTGTCGGTGATCGACAACCTCGTCAAGGGCGCGTCGGGCCAGGCGGTGCAGAACATGAACATCCTGTTTGGCCTGGATGAAAAGCTGGGTCTGTCCCACGCCGGCATGCTGCCTTAATACCATTGGCAGAGTGTGCAAAAGGCCCGTTGATCGGGCCTTTTGTGTTTCTAATGGCGGCGATGCAGATTGATATACCGTAACAATAGTTGACCGCTTTTCTAGGAGAAGCGGATAATGCCCGCCATTACGCATATGGCGGCGCTACGCCGGGAGATTATCAGCATGAGCGTTGAATCCTTCACCCCCACGGCTTTGCAATTTACCCACGGTGCTGCGCACAAGGTGAAGAGCCTGGTCGATGAAGAGGGTAATGATCGCTTGAAGCTGCGCGTATTCGTTACGGGCGGCGGTTGTTCAGGGTTTCAGTACGGTTTCACCTTCGATGAAGATGTGGCCGACGATGACACCATCGTTGAGCGTGAGGGCGTTAGCCTGGTCGTGGACCCGATGAGCTTCCAATACTTGGCAGGTGCCGAGGTGGATTACCAGGAGGGTCTGGAGGGTTCGCGTTTCGTGATCAAGAACCCTAACGCGACCACCACCTGTGGTTGCGGCTCTTCGTTCTCGATCTGATCGACAGCCTGATCTACAACGAATAAAAACGCCGCGTGGCTTTGATCGGCCAAGCGGCGTTTTGCTGTCTGCGATTCTGGCGAGGTGTTCGTCAGGCGGGGTAGATCGCGCCAAGTACCCTTAGCCCGCGTGCGCCGGTGACACTGGGCCGGTTGGCGGCAATGCCTTCCAGGCAGCAGTGAGCCAGCCAGGCGAAGGCCATGGCTTCGACCCAGTCCGGGTCTACGCCGTGGGTGGCGGTGCTGCTGACTTGAGTGGATGGCAACAACGCGGCCAGACGATTCATCATTGTGGTGTTATGGGCGCCGCCGCCACAGACGAGTAACGTTTCTGTCTCGGGCTGCGCGGTTTGCAGGGCCTCGACGATGGTCAGGACAGTCAGCTCCAGCAGGCTGGCCTGTACGTCCTGGGGTTCAAAGGCGGGCAGGCGGCCAAGATGCTGGTGCAGCCACTCGAGGTTGAACACTTCACGGCCGGTGCTTTTCGGGCCTTTGGTCAGGAAGAATGGATCGCTGAGTAGGGCCGTGAGTAGTTGAGGCTCGACCTTGCCACTACCCGCCCACTGCCCATCACGGTCAAAGTGTTCGCCGCGCTGCTGTTGAATCCAGGCGTCCAGCAGCACATTGCCTGGGCCGCAGTCGAAGCCGGCTACGGGCTTGCCGGTTTCGATCAAGCTGAGATTGCTGAAGCCCCCAATATTCAACACTGCACGGTTGCCGGTGCTTTCGCCAAACAACGCCTCATGAAAGGCGGGCACCAGAGGCGCGCCCTGGCCGCCAGCGGCAACGTCGCGGCTGCGGAAGTCGCTGACTACGCTGATGCCCGTCAGCTCCGCAAGCAATGCCGGGTTGCCGATCTGCACGGTAAAGCCTCGGGCGGGTTCGTGACGGATGGTCTGGCCATGGCTGCCGATCGCGCGTATGTCTTGAGGCTTGAGGTCGTGCTGGTCGAGCACCGTGTGAATGCCGTGGGCGGCGAGTGTGACCCAATGCTGCTGGGCTATCGCTGAGCGGGCAATCTCATCCGGGCCGCTGGCGCACAGGCTTAACAGCTCTGCGCGCAGGGTGTCCGGCATCGGTGTGTAGTGGGTGGCGATCAGATTGATCGCCGAGCCTTGTTCGATCAGGGCGATGTCCAGGCCATCGAGGCTGGTCCCGGACATTACACCTATATAGAACGGCATACCTTAACGCTTCGCCGAAGCAAGCAGGGTGGAGCGCTCCTGGTCCATGCGCGCCATCAGCGGCTGGCTCTGTTGCATAAAGCGTGCGCGCTCGGCCTTGGCAATCGGGTCGGCCATCGGCAGCTTCTGTCCCAATGGGTCAACGTGCACACCATTGACCTGGAACTCGTAGTGCAAGTGCGGGCCGGTGGACAGGCCAGTGGTGCCGATGTAACCGATTACTTGGCCTTGCTTCACGTTGCCGCCGGTTTTCACACCCTTGGCGAAACCTTGCATATGGCCATACAGGGTGCGGTAGGTGTTGCCGTGCTGGATGATCACCGTGTTGCCGTAGCCACCGCGGCGTCCTGCGAGCAGGACCTTGCCATCGCCGGCCGCCTTGATAGGCGTACCGCGTGGGGCGGCATAGTCGACGCCTTTGTGGGCGCGGATTTTGTTCAGAATTGGATGCTTGCGACCCATGGAGAAACGCGAGCTAATACGAGCGAAATCCACCGGGGTGCGGATAAAGGCCTTGCGCATGCTGTTGCCGTCGGCGGTGTAGTAGCTGCTGTTGCCTTGCTTGTTGGTGTAACGCACTGCGGTGTAGGTCTTGCCACGGTTGGTGAAGCGTGCGGAGAGAATGTTGCCGGTGCCGACCACTTTGCCGTTGGCGACTTTCTGCTCGTAGATCACGTCGAATTCATCACCCTGGCGGATGTCCTGGGCGAAGTCGATGTCGTAGCCAAACACGCTGGCCATGTCCATGGTCATGCTATGGGACAAGCCGGCGCGCGCGGCAGATTGCGACAGTGAGCTGTTGATCACGCCGTGAACGTAGGCAGAGCGCATGACTGGCTTGGTGGTAATACGGTTGAAGGCAAAGCCTTTGGCGCCCTTGGTCAGGGAGATGCTCTCGAGGTCACTGACGCTGGTGTGCAGGTTGTTCAGCTGACCGTCTGGTGTCAGTTCGAACTCCAGTTTCTGGCCGTGTTTGAGCTGGGTGAATTGCTTGGCTTGTTTATCGCTGGCCAGTACATCGTTAACGGTGGCTGCGGGAAGGCCTACCTTCTCGAACAGGGTCGAAAGCGTATCGCCTTTCGCCACGATCACTTCGCGGTGTTGAGGGTTCTTGGCAGTGTCTACTACGGGTTTTCTCTGTTCTTGAACGGCTTGCTGGGTGTCTTCCTGCGTGTTTTCGATCTGGGCAAACGGCGATTCAGTGGGAGCATTTGTGGCTTGTTGGACGTCGGAAGCGTCTTGATCTTGTGTCAGTTGTTCAACTGGACTCTCCAAGTCAAGGCTCAGGGATGTTCGTTTGGCTTCTACGTCACTGGAAGGGAATACCAGGAGTGCCAGGCTGAGAAGGGCGGCGATACCACTTGCTGCGAGCAGGTGGGTCTTCGGGTAAAGCGGCGGCGCTTTAGACGGTTCAGTGGTCATAGGTAATTTGACTTTGAAGATGAAATGGAAAAGATGAATGACATGATGAAGATGAAATAACTGTATAAAATATAACCAAATCATCTGTGGCGCAAGCTCGCGAACGCTGGGCTTGCTGAACGGTGTCCGTGCGCAGGGCAAAACTTGTAATTAGTCCCTGATCTTGTATGGTTGGTTCCCTTTTGAATCTGAGCCTTGCGGGTCTGTTATGAAGTCGGTTGAAGAACAGCTAGCGCTGATAAAACGTGGTGCGGAAGAACTGTTGGTCGAGGCCGAGCTGATCGAAAAGCTCAAGCGTGGCCAACCCCTGCGTATTAAGGCTGGTTTCGATCCGACGGCGCCCGACCTGCACCTGGGTCATACCGTGCTTATTAATAAGCTGCGTCAGTTCCAGGAGTTGGGGCATCAGGTGATCTTCCTTATAGGTGATTTCACCGGGATGATCGGCGATCCGAGCGGTAAGAGTGCGACGCGCCCGCCGCTGACCCGTGAGCAGGTTCTCGATAATGCCGAGACCTATAAGACCCAGGTATTCAAGATTCTTGATCCGGCCAAGACCGAGGTGGCGTTTAACTCCACCTGGATGGATCAGATGGGGCCGGCGGACTTCATTCGCCTCACTTCCCAGTACACCGTGGCGCGCATGCTTGAGCGTGATGACTTCGATAAGCGCTATTCAACCAATCAGCCGATCGCGATTCATGAGTTCCTGTATCCGCTGGTTCAGGGTTATGACTCGGTAGCGCTGCGCGCGGATGTTGAGTTGGGTGGTACCGACCAGAAATTCAACCTGCTGATGGGGCGTGAGTTGCAGCGTGCTTATGGTCAGGAGGCTCAGTGCATCCTGACCATGCCGTTGTTGGAAGGATTGGATGGCGTCAAGAAAATGTCCAAGTCCCTGGGCAACTATGTCGGCATCCAGGAAGCTCCGGGTGTGATGTACGGCAAGCTGGTCTCTATCCCGGATGCCTTGATGTGGCGCTACTTCGAACTGTTGAGCTTCCGCTCGATGGATGAGATCGATGCGCTGCGTGCGGATGTAGAGGCGGGTGCCAATCCGCGTGACGTGAAGATCAAGCTGGCGGAAGAGATCGTTGCGCGCTTCCATGGTGAAGAGGCTGCGGCCAGTGCTCACCGTGCGGCGGGTAACCGCATGAGAGATGGCGAGCTGCCGGATGATCTGCCTGAGATTGAATTGACGGCTACTGAGGCCATGCCGATTGCGGCAGTCCTTAATAAGGCTGGTCTGGTGAAGAACTCGGCGGTCGCGCGTGACCTTCTGGGGTCTGGCGGTGTGCGTATAGATGGTGAGGTGGTGGATCGCACCTTTATATACGAACTGGGTGCTACCCACGTTTGTCAGGCGGGGAAGAAGGCATTTGCGCGTATTACGCTCAAATCCGAATAAACCTGAAATTAAGTGTTGACGGCGAATTGTATCTGTCTATAATTCGCCCCACTTCCGGCGCAGTCGAAACGTAAAACTCCTTGATAAACAATGAGTTATGCAGAATAAAGCAGCGGATTGCTTCAGTTCATCGAAGCCCAGAAGGCGTTGGTAGAGTCGTGTTGTTTGGCGCTATTAACGATTCGATCTTCTCGGTCGAAAGCGGAGAAAGAGAGGTGTTGACAGCAGCGTGTAACGCTGTAGAATTCGCCTCCCGCTGACGAGAGATCGCAAGCGCAAGTGGTTGAAGTTGTTGAAGAAATCTTCGAAAGCTTCTGAAAATAATCACTTGACAGCAAATGAGGCTGCTGTAGAATGCGCGCCTCGGTTGAGACGAAAGCTCTTAACCAACCGCTCTTTAACAACTGAATCAAGCAATTCGTGTGGGTGCTTGTGGAGTCAGACTGATAGTCAACAAGATTATCAGCATCACAAGTTACTCCGCGAGAAATCAAAGATGTAACCAACGAT